>NZ_JBTWBG010000020.1:0-2342 GCF_054850705.1 Haloarcula sp. H-GB5
CTTCCCGGGTTCATTCACACGCCGAAGTCGATCTGCGGTCCCCTCGGCGTGGACTGTGAGGTCTGGGAACTGCGCTTCGGTGGAATCGGCTTTTGGTTGCTGTTCTCCGGTTTGATCGCTGTTGGTGGTCTTCGATGCCATGGGTACTGTCGGGACGCCCTCACTGGACCGCCCCGCACCCGACTGGGGGCCAAAAAATGGGTCTTGGTCTATGAGATCAGCCGCTGAATATAGTTTATTCATCTGCGGAGACGAGTGAAAACTGGAGGGTATACCTGCGTATCGAGCGTAGTCTTTTCTGGACGACCTATATTTATAATTGGCACAACCTGTATATTTTCTATGGTCCCATTACTGAGTTCACTCAAAAACACTTGGATTAAGAGAACGGACCCTAGCTTGGAGCCACTAAAACCCCTCATTATAGGTGCCGCCGCCTTGCTTGCTTTCTATTGCTCTGTTGAGTAGCGGTGGGTGCTAGACAAGTTGAATCTGAGTCTGCTCGTAAGCGGGTGATCCGTGTGATCTCAGAA
Source organism: Haloarcula sp. H-GB5 (assembly GCF_054850705.1). Taxonomy (NCBI): domain Archaea; kingdom Methanobacteriati; phylum Methanobacteriota; class Halobacteria; order Halobacteriales; family Haloarculaceae; genus Haloarcula; species Haloarcula sp. H-GB5. The sequence goes on from NZ_JBTWBG010000020.1 coordinate 534, forward strand.
CCGAGGGCGCTCAATCCTCGCTCAGTGGGCGCTATTCTCAAGAGCAGAACGAACCAGTCCCATCGTGGTGACGAGTGTTAGTGGTCACGGCAGCAAGCAGATTCATCGTCTTGATTTGCCGACATCGGTCAGGTACTGAGACACGCTTTGCTCTGTGAGATCCAGTTTTTCTGCAATCTCGTCAATTTCGAATTCATGGACTGCGTAGAGATAAGCGGCGATGTATGGTTTTCCAAGAGTAGCGACCTCGATGGGGACTACGTTAGAATCTGATTCCATCGTTCTGAGACCAGTCTTCTGCATTATTGCGGCCCAACAGAGCGCTTGGCGTTTTGCACCTGTCCAAGAATTCGAAAATACGTAGTGATGCTGTGGGGTGTCAACCCAATACCGAGATATGATCCACGGATTGTAATCTAAATCAGCAGTTGTCAATGGCAACTCTGCTTCTAGAAGTCGAGAGCTGGAAAAAATGATAGTTGAGACGTCGTGCTTGTTGACAACGATATCATCCCCAAAACGTTCTACCACGACGCTATCTCCATATGAAATGTCGTTGGGAGTCATAAACGCGATATTTCATTTATAAACATAAATTCTGTGTATGTATTCTACCAATGTTTTTAATATCTGCAACTTTGAGATGGTTATATGTGTTGGTGATTTATAAATGTATACACTGAGTATACCACCGACCGGGAAGCTTTTTGTTCCTCATGCACCAGTAATTCTTGTCGTATCCGACGGCGACAAAATCATCGAAGTCGGGGCCCGTCCTGAACCAACTGGCACCTCACCGACTCGACACCCGACCAGCCATGAGTATGGAAAATGAGACCGCAACAGGCGAAGACGAGAACGCACCCGACAAACAGTACAGTTCGACGTATCAGGCTAAACTCGCAGTTCACGAGCGCGATCGTTACACTTGCATCTGCTGTCGAGAAAAATTCGACGACATATCACACCTAGATGTTGACCACGTTATCCCGGTTGGAAAAGGGGGCCCGAATACGATCCGTAATAAAGCCACAGAGTGCAGGCGGTGTCATGAAGCAAAGCACGGGGAGCGCGATCACGCACCTACAGTCCGGTTCATGTCTACAGGAGATATGATCCAGAAAGATTTCCGCCTGTTCCGGCATCTCTGGAACTGCCAGTTCCCTGCTCTGTCTGAACTCGCGCTTGACCACAGAATTGAACCGGTGTTCGGTCTCGCAAATAGTGCCCCATACCAAGCTTGGCATATCCCGCTCGGCGAGCTGCGACGGCTTGACGAGGTACTAGCTGAAAGAGATGACATCCAGTACAGTCCCTTAGGAGCGCACCACTATATGTGAGAGTGCCGCCGCTGGCCTGATGTGAACAGGGCACCCAGTAATTCACTAGGGCCCGTCCTGAACCAGTTGGAACTCTGTATCGCACGGATATAAAATACATGGTATTTTTAAAACCTGTCCCGAGACATCCATTGATATCGTCTGACGCAGTCTTATATTACCCGAGATATATGTGCTGACCGCTGGAGTAACTTACACTTCGAGTGCCTCCATCGGCTCGACCTCGAAGGTCAACAGATGCGACCGGAGTTGGGCGTAGGCCCCGTCACCGTCAGTCGTGACACAGTGCCGATTTGGCCTTGCCTCGCGAGGATTGCCGTCGTTCTCTTGCCACTCCGTCAGCGTGAACTCAAGCGCCTCCAACTCGCTGTCAGCCCCCTCAAACACGGCTGCAACCGACGGCGTCCCGTGGTTGTCAGCGATGTATGCAACCTCAACAGCGTCGTGGTCGGCGTCAAGTCTCGTCCAC
>NZ_JBTWBG010000021.1:0-2074 GCF_054850705.1 Haloarcula sp. H-GB5
GCGAGACAGGGTAGAATACCGAGCAGGACTCACTCCCAGTGAGGTCTACGGCTAGAGCCGACCGGACAGCCTCAGAGAATTTTGTGACTCCCCATGAGATGAGGGAGTTCCAGTTATGAGCGCGAAACTGTCACAGGAGACTGCACCACAGTACAGTTGTCCGAATTGCGGTTGCACGAAGGCTCGGGACTACGGAAACAACGGTACGAGAGAATGTTCCGGATGCGGACGGAATGCCACGCCAGTCCGGAAGAACTACCGTGCAATTTTGGATCCAAGCAAAATCATGCCCGAGGTACTTGACGCACCTGCTGACCACCCAGAAGCACATCTGCCTGAAGCGCTGCCAGACGGTCACAACTACTGACTCTGGCTCCTAATTTTGTGACTCCCTCTCTGGATGAGGGAGACATAGATGGCTTCAACACAGACTGAGCGGACTCGTGGCCGCTTCGTACTGATTGGATGCGGCGATGCGAAAACCGACCAGCCAGTTGCAGTTCGCGATCTCTACACTTCGTCGTACTTCTCGGTCAAACGATCGTATGCCGAGGCAGCTGTCCAGTGGGCTCGAACTGCTGACCGACGAGCGAACACCTGGGCGGTTCTCTCTGCAGAACACGGGATCTTGATGCCCCGGCAGACGGTCGCCCCGTACGATACGACCATTGAGGACCTGCGCGGCGAACCCATCGAGGGAGAGCCACATTACCGGCTGCCGTCAGGGGACCGAGTTGAGAGCCGACTAGATCAGTGGGCGCTCCGTGTCCACTCATCACTGGGCGATTGGCTCCGGCGGCCATACGCAGCCGATCAACAGGAGTCACCCTGTCGGGAGTTGGTCGTTCTCGCCGGCAGCGACTACGTCGACGCGCTGCGTGAGCGCGACATCTTCGACGGACGGCCAACTGCGATTCGGACTGGCCGGGAGACACACACTGCCCTCCCGCCGAAGGCAACCGTCCGGTTCCCGTTTCAGGAGCATGATTTCGACGGAATGTTCGACCAGATGGGCTGGCTTTCAGACCGTGCCGAAGAACTCTCGGCAGCAGCGGCTCCAGCCCGACGATCAGAACTCTCGGCCTTTGACGGCGGCTTCGAGCGCGATTCTGCTACGTGGCAAACAGGCCACAGTGGCGTCGACGTCGAGGGGACTGAGCAGGTTGGGCTGGATGCATTCGAGAACGTCCCCGAACGGTTCCTTGCCACGAGACAAACGAGTCTCGCGACCGACGGCGGGGAAGGAGGACAGGGTGGATAGCACGCAAACCCACGATACCGACTGTGTTAACCAACACTCATCGCTTTTGTTGGTTAACGCGCTGAGCCTGACGATTTTCTGTTCCTCCGGCGGGTGAGAGGATGACGGAAACTGATCCGACTCAGACGCAGGACGGACAGCCAGACCAGCAAGCCGGCTTCGACTTCAGCAAGCCCAGTCAAGAGCACGAGATCGAGGTGTCGTACTCGTGGGGGTATGTCGATACCATCTACATGGACGACGACGGCGAACTCATCCGCTCACAGGATACTGACGGTTACTATCGCAACGATGAATCGTTCGAGTGTACCTGCGGGGAGACATTCGGTTGCGAGAGCAAAGCAAAGTCCCATATCCGAAGCGAGGGCTTCCGAGGCCCGCCAGTGCCGGTCGCCGGCCATCCAGAAGCATTGCGTTGGGACAACGAGCCGATGACCGACTTCGGGGGGAATGTGGAATTCATTCCAGATGTAACGAACACCGCCGCCAAAGTTGTCGACGGGGCTGACTACCTGATCGCAACGGCACGGACAACACTGACGCCACCAGCGGACCACGAGTTCGACAGCTGGGACCCACTCCAATCTGGCCGCCTGTCGAACCACCACGGCGACCCACTGTTCTCGGCGCGGATCTTGTCGAAGGCCATCGCGACGCTTTCACCCGGCCACCAGTACGTTCCAGACCGCTACACTATCTACTTTCGTGGACACACAGCACTGTACTTCGAGGGGCCGAGAGGCGGCGTCATCATCGCTGAGCGACTCCCCGGCCTCGACTGAGACGGCGGTTTTCTGTTCCTCTGGTGGCTGA
>NZ_JBTWBG010000022.1:0-1837 GCF_054850705.1 Haloarcula sp. H-GB5
ACCAGTGAGCAGTTCCAGCAGTGGCTCGATGTGCAGAGCAAGTTCCACGATTACTCGGCCCGGAACACGCTACTCATCAAGCTCCAGTGTCCCGAAGCAACCCAAGTCGCCGGCTACAATACGTGGCAAGACGAGTTCGACCGCTACGTCCAGCAAGGCGAGGACGCGATCTGGATCTGGGCTCCGATCATCACGAAGAAGTGCCCCGAATGCGGGAACTCGCCGTCGTATCACGAGAACACTGATTGCGAGTACGACGAGACAGAGCCCGAGCAGTGGCGGCGGGGACTGGTCGGGTTCCGGCCAACGTCGGTGTTCGATATCTCCCAGACTGAGGGCGAGCCGCTTCCCGAACTGGAGACAGAAGCTCACGGCGACCCGGATGGACTTGTCGAGGACCTGTTGGACGCGACCGACGAGATCGGTGTCGACGCAAGAATCGTCACTCCCGAAGAGTGGGAGCATGGGTCTGCACGGGGCGTTTGCGAGCGTCGGAACGTCATGACCACGAATCCGATGGTTGAAGCGGTCGACCGGGAGAATCGGGCCGCCCTCGCGAGTACACTCATCCACGAGTTCGCCCATGCAGAGCTTCACTTCAATGTCGAGGATGAGGCGGAGCGGTCGAAACGCGAGGTCGAAGCCGAGGCAGTCGCCTACGTGGTCAGTCGTCACTTCGGGCTGGACCCCGACAACTCGGCGTTCTACCTCGCAGCGTGGGACGGCGACGCACCAGAGACGTTGCGGGACCGACTGGACCGTATCTCGTCGACTGCGGCGGATCTGATCGACGCCGTCGAAGGTGCCAGCTGAGCAGTCGGTCGTGCTTTTCCAGACGTGCTTGAGAGGAGTGTTTTGTGACTCCCTTGGTGGGCGAGGGAGTCGAATATGCGTTCCACAGCAGCGTCAGGTGGCAGTCCTGTCGGACAGTTCTTGAGTGTCTTAGCAGAGTTGCGTGACCAGATCGGAGGGCCGTACTACCTCGGAGACGTGACCGGGCGATTGGACTGGCCCGACCGAGGAGTGTACTTCTTTTTCTCGCCAGCAAGCGACCTTCGGGCAACGACAGCGGTCGACTGGCGACTCTCCCGAATCGGCACCGTCGGCGTCAGTACCGGCTCGTCGAACACGCTCTGGAACCGGCTCCGGCAACATCGTGGGAACGTTCGCGGGAAGTACGCCGGCGGTGGCAACCATCGCGGGTCGATCTTCCGGCTACACGTCGGACGGGCGCTAATCGAGAAGCACGGCTGGCACGACGAGTATCCCCACTGGGGCGTACCGAATCCCGACGCCGAGACGACTGCTGTTCGCGAGCAGGAGCACGAACTCGAACAGCGCGTGTCGGAGTACATCCGGGATTTGCCGTTTCTGTGGGTTGACGTTCCGGGCAACCCCGGACCCGAGTGTGACAGAGCCGAGATTGAGTCACATACCATCGCAATGGTGTCGCATCATCGTCGGTCTGCAGGGCCATCGGACCTCGATTGGCTTGGATACCACTCGCCGAAGTCTGAGGTGTATCAGTCTGGACTGTGGAACGTGCGACACGTCTCCGACCCGTTCGACCCTTCGGTCGTGGACCAGTTATCAGAGTATATCCCGTCAACGGAAGCGCTGGACCATCAATCGCGGATCTGATGGCAGGTTCCGCAGCGAGAACTCAGTACGCTCGGTTGCGACCCCGTAGGCAACCCCAGTCAGTGGCGCAACCACGGGAACCCACGCAAACGGAGTTATAAACAGTTCCGTCGAGATGGACTCCCAGAGGGCAGCGTACATCAAAACAAAGCAGCCGGATGCAGCAGCTGTTGACAGTCGCCATCGGACTCCCGCC
>NZ_JBTWBG010000023.1:0-1837 GCF_054850705.1 Haloarcula sp. H-GB5
GCCAGCGAGCAGTTCCAGCAGTGGCTCGATGTGCAGAGCAAGTTCCACGACTATTCAGCACGGAACACGCTACTCATTAAGCTTCAGTGTCCCGAGGCAACGCGAGTCGCCGGGTACAATACGTGGCAAGACGAGTTCGACCGCTACGTCCAGCAAGGCGAGGATGCCATCTGGATCTGGGCTCCGATTATCACGAAGAAGTGCCCCGAATGTGGCAACTCGCCGTCGTATCACGAGAACACGGACTGTGAGTACGACGCGACAGACCCTGAGCAGTGGCATCGGGGACTGGTCGGGTTCCGGCCAACGTCGGTGTTCGATATCTCCCAGACCGAGGGCGAGTCGCTTCCCGAACTGGAGACAGAAGCACACGGCGACCCGGATGGACTTGTCGAGGACCTGTTGGACGCGACCGACGAGATCGGCGTCGACGCAAGAATCGTCACTCCGGAAGAGTGGGAGCATGGGTCTGCACGGGGCGTTTGCGAGCGTCGGAACGTCATGACCACGAATCCGATGGTCGAAGCGGTCGACCGAGACAATCGGGCCGCCCTCGCGAGTACACTGATTCACGAGTTCGCCCATGCAGAGCTTCACTTCAATGTCGAGGATGAGGCGGAGCGGTCGAAACGCGAAGTCGAAGCCGAGGCAGTCGCCTACGTGGTCAGTCGTCACTTCGGGCTGGACCCCGACAACTCGGCGTTCTACTTGGCGGCGTGGGACGGCGACGCACCGGAGACGCTGCGGGACCGGCTGGACCGTATCTCGAAGACGGCTGCGAGGCTGATCGACGCCGTCGAAGGTGCCAGCTGAGCAGTCGGTCGTGCTTTTCCAGACGTGCTTGAGAGGAGTGTTTTGTGACTCCCCTGATGGGCGAGGGAGTCGAATATGCGTTCACAAGCAGCGTCGGATAGCAGTCCTGTCGGACAGTTTCTGAGTGTCTTAGCAGAGTTGCGTGACCAGGTCGGAGGGCCGTACTACCTCAGAGACGTGACCGGGCGGTTAGAGTGGCCCGACCGAGGGGTGTACTTCTTTTTCTCGCCAGCAAGCGACCTTCGGGCAACGACAGCGGTCGACTGGCAACTCTCCCGAATCGGCACCGTCGGCGTCAGTACCGGCTCGTCGAACACGCTCTGGAACCGACTCAGGCAGCACCGAGGGAACGTTCGCGGAAAGTACGCCGGCGGTGGCAACCATCGTGGTTCGATTTTTCGCTTGCACGTTGGACGGGCGCTGATCGAGAAACATGGCTGGCACGACGAGTATCCTCACTGGGGCGAACCGAATCCCGACGCCGAAACGACCGCTGTTCGCGAGCAGGAACACGAACTCGAACAGCGCGTGTCGGAGTACATCCGGGATCTGCCGTTTCTGTGGGTTGACGTTCCGGGCAAGCCCGGACCCGAGTGCGACAGAGCCGAGATTGAGTCAAACGCTATCGCGATGGTGTCGAGGTATCGTCGATCTGCAGGACCGTCAGACCTCGATTGGCTTGGATATCACTCGCCGAAATCTGAGGTGTATCAGTCTGGACTGTGGAACGTGCGACACGTTTCTGACTCGTTCGACCCTTCGGTCGTGGACCAGTTGTCGGCGTATATCTCGTCAACGGAAGCGCTGGACCATCAATCGCGGATCTGAGGGCAGGTTCCGCAGCGAGAACTCAGTGCGCTCGGTTATGAGTCCGTAGGCAATCCCAGCCAGTGGCGCAACCACGGGAATCCACGCCAACGGAGACATGAGCAGTTCCGTCGAGATAGACTCCCAGACGGCAGCGTACATCAAAACAACGCAGACGGATGCAATGGCTGTCGACAGCCGCCACCGGACTCCCGCT
>NZ_JBTWBG010000024.1:0-1609 GCF_054850705.1 Haloarcula sp. H-GB5
TGGTCTGTCTTCGGGACGCGCTCTCGGGCACGCCCCCGCACCTCCACTGGGGGGACAGAAAATCGACTTGCTGACTGAGCGAGAGCGAGGTGAGCTGGCTACCTGTACCGCTCCGGCGGATAGAAGACGACGTGGATAGCCGAGCCAAGGTTGTACCACGATTTCGGGAGGACAGAGACTTCTAGTCCCCACTCGGCTGCAAACTCGAAGACGTCGAACCAGAGATTGTGGGGCGGCTCTTGGGAATCCAATCGCTCAATATTGCCGGGGTAGACGTGCATCGAGTACAACGCCGGCTCGCCATCGTCAAGCCAGAGCGTCGAGTGGTCGTCTGCTGGCGGGCTGTGAGGCGGCCCCTTCGGGTCGCTGTCGGCGTCAAGCGGCGAGTGGGGGCACTCGTCGTCGCCCGTGATAAGACGCCGGATACAGGCTGTCTCGGCAGGTGCATCGAGGTCGAAGGCTTGCGCGAATGCATCGCGCTGGTATTCGACCATGATCGCGCCGAGCGCTTTCCAAATGTCCGCCCACGTTGGGTCCTCTGGCTCGTGATCCAGATAGTCGTGGACGGCCTCGCGCAGCTGCCGGTACTCGTCCCATGCCGGCACAGGCTCGTTCGGGCCGGGTGTCGGCCAGTCAGTGCGGTCCATACGCTTTGGAAAATTCTGATAGGGTATCAACTCTCGGGACGTGCCAGTACGCCGCGTCAGAGAAGAGACGTTGCCGCTAACCAACACTGAATGGAATATGGGGCACTGTGTTGGTTAGCCTGCGAGTCGGCTACTCCTCGCCTCTAGCCTCCCAGCCCTTGTGGAAGTACACCAGCGCCATGTCGGAGTCAAAGCACTGCCCGGACGGAACGTGCTGCAAGACTTCGTGTTCTGGGACGGGTTCGACCACACCCTCATTGAGTAGACTGGTAACCACCTCACGCCCTCGTGGCTCGTCGATCTCGACGGTATCGAGACGCCGTCGGTCACGGTCCTGTGCGATCTGTTCGCGCTCGAAGCGTTCGTAGTCTGGAACGGTCTGGTCCATAGAGGAAAATCCCCTCACCCAGCCGGGGAGACACAAAATTAGCGCTAACCAACAGTCGAGAAGTATGGCGGTCGCTGTTGGTTAAGACACACCACCGTCTCCGCAAAACCACGGGGAGCCGAGTCAGTTCGGGAGCTTCGGCGCGATCACGAATTGCATCGCTCCATCGGCGTCCGGGAACTCCGATTTCAGCACAAGCGGGACTGAGTCCCCGATATGGAGAACCCGATTCGTGCCGTCTGGCAGGCCAGCATTCGCCGATTTGACGAGCGACGAATCCAGTTTCACCGCCACATCCGCAGGCTCGAAGGCGATGAGATCGGTGTCGTCCCACCGGTAGGTCATGCTGTCAGTGTCGCCGTCTGCCGCAAACCGCACTTCTCCGGCATCGGCGTCAACAGAGAGGGCAAACCGGTCGGCAAGCATATCGGCTGCGTCGAGACCGAGCGAGATATCGTCTGGACTCAGGTGGACGGTTGCCGGGATGTCGATATCCGGCATCTCGACAGGGTAGCGGAGCGATTCAACCGCCTCAAGATCAATAGTGCGCGTTATCCCGTCGATATTGATTTCC
>NZ_JBTWBG010000025.1:0-1605 GCF_054850705.1 Haloarcula sp. H-GB5
CGGTCTATCTTCGGGACGCGCTCTCGGGCACGCCCCCGCACCTCCACTGGGGGTCACAAAGTCGACTTGCTGACTGAGCGAGGTGAGCTGGCTACCTGTACCGCTCCGGCGGATAGAAGACGACGTGGATAGCCGAGCCAAGGTTGTACCATGACTTTGCGAGAATCGAGACCTCTAGTCCCCACTCGGCGGCAAACTCGAAGACGTCGAACCAGAGATTGTGGGGCGGCTCTGTGGAATCCAATCGCTCGATATTCCCCGGATAGACGTGCATCGAGTACAACGCCGGCTCGCCATCGTCAAGCCAGAGCGTCGAGTGGTCGTCTGCTGGCGGGCTGTGAGGCGGTCCGTTTGGGTCGGTGTCGGCGTCAAGCGGCGAGTGCGGGCACTCGTCGTCGCCCGTGATGAGACGGCGTATGCAGGCTGTCTCGGCAGTCTCATCGAGGTCGAAGGATTGGGCAAACGCATCGCGCTGGTACTCGCCCATGATCGCGCCGAGTGCTTTCCAAATGTCCGCCCACGTTGGGTCCTCTGGCTCGTGATCGAGGTAGTCGTGGACGGCCTCGCGCAGCTGCCGGTACTCGTCCCATGCCGGGACAGGCTCGTTCGGGCCGGGTGTCGGCCAGTCGGTGCGGTCCATACGCTTTGGAAAATTCTGATAGGGTATCAACTCTCGGGACGTGCCAGTACGCCGCGTCAGAGAAGAGACGTTGCCGCTAACCAACACTGAGTAGAATGTGGGGTACTGTGTTGGTTAGTCTGCGAGTCGGCTACTCCTCGCCTCTAGCCTCCCAGCCCTTGTGGAAGTACACCAGCGCCACGTCGGAGTCGAAACACTGTCCGGACGGAACGTGCTGCAAGACGTTTTGTTCTGGAATCGGTTCAACCAGCCCCTCGTCAAGCAGACTGGTAACGACCTCGCGGCCTCGTGGCTCGTCGATCTCGACAGTATCGGGACGCTGCCGGTCGCGGTCCTGGGCGATCTGTTCGCGCTCGAAGCGCTCGTAGTCTGGAACTGTTTCGGTCGGGTCCATGAAGGAAATCCCTCACCCGACCGGGGAGACGCAAAAATAGCGCTAACCAACAGTCGGAAAGTATGGGGGTCGGTGTTGGTTAAGACACACCACCGTTTCCGCAAAACGCTCGAAACTGAGTCAGTTCGGGAGCTTCGGCGCGATCACGAACTGCATCGCTCCATCGGCGTCGGGGAACTCCGATTTCAGCACGAGTGGCACCCCGTTTCCGATATGTAGAACCCGATTCGTGCCGTCTGGCAGGCCAGCATTCGCCGATTTGACCAGCGATGAGTCCAGTTTCACTTCGACATCCGCAGGCTCGAAGGCGATGAGATCGGTGTCGTCCCACCGGTAGGTCATGCTGTCAGTGTCGCCGTCTGCCGCAAACCGCACTTCTCCGGCATCGGCGTCAACAGAGAGGTCAAACCGGTCGGCAAGCATATCGGCTGCGTCGAGACCGAGCGAGATATCGTCTGGACTCAGATGGACGGTTGCCGGGATGTCGATATCCGGCATCTCGACAGGGTAGCGGAGCGATTCAACCGCCTCAAGATCAATAGTGCGCGTTATCCCGTCGATATTGATTTCT
>NZ_JBTWBG010000026.1:0-950 GCF_054850705.1 Haloarcula sp. H-GB5
TTTCGCAGTTTCATTGACGCGCCGAAGTCGATCTGCGGTCCCCTCGGCGTGGACTGTGAGGTCTGGGAACTGCGCTTCGCTGGATGCTGATTGCTGTTCTCCGGTCTGATCGCTGTTGGTGGTCTTCGATGCCATGGGTACTGTCGGGACGCTCTCACTGGACCGCCCCGCACCCGACTGGGGTGCAAAAACTCACAGTCTGGGCGACTAATCGCTGAAGAATTGGCGCACATCACTGTCTCCGGAGAAAACCACCAGACAGCGATGGTATTTTCACTCGAAATACGGTGTGTTAAGTCTGGGACTAAAGCCGGTCTCAAGGGGGTGTCGTAGGGACTCTCCTGAGGTTAGTTTGTCCTCATTGCTTTCCCTAACCTCCTTTTATTTTATATGAATACAGAAGATATTAAAACGCTAAACAGGTAGTTGTCAATTATGGATAGCAACCTCACACCCGACGAGTGGGATCGAATTAGAGCGTTCGCGCGGGCTGCAGATTGCCGCCAACGGCCCGAGATACTGCTCCCTGAGGAAGCGCTTAAAAGCGACTAAGATACAATCACGTTCTGGTCCGCACCTGATGACTGGCTCCTACAATGTTCTAAGCAATTCAGCAGAGCAGAATACAACCAGCTGTACTGTCGGTATTCTATGCACTCAGAGCGAGATCAACTCACACTTCAAGTCGCTCTATCGGTTCGACCTCGAAGGTCAGCAGATGTGATCGAAGACGGGCGTAGGCCCCGTCGCCGTCAGTGGTGACGCAGTACCGGTTCAGTCGGGCCTCGCGAGGATTCCCATCGTTCTCGTCCCACGCTTCCAGCGTGAACTCGTGGGCCTCTAGATCGCCGTCAGCGGCTTCAAACACGGCTGCAACCGACGGCGTCCCATGGTTGTCAGCGACGTAGGCCACTTCAACGGCGTCGTGGCCGGCGTCAAGTCTCTGCCAG
>NZ_JBTWBG010000027.1:0-932 GCF_054850705.1 Haloarcula sp. H-GB5
TCCCCGCGCTCGATGGGTCTCTCACTGTGTGTCCAGAGTCTGCCCGGTATCCGATAGCCGCACAGGTTGTCGACGGTGCGGAGTATCTTGTCGCAACAGCACGAGAAACGTTCACTCCACCAGCTGACTACCAGTTCCAGACGTGGGACATACTCCAGTCTGGTCGCCTTGCCCTCCAGTCAGGCGACCCGCAGTTCCCCCCAGCCGACGTGAGCCGTGCAATCGCAACGCTTGCGAAGCATCCTGCGTACCAGCCTGAGCGGTTCACGATCTTCTACCGAGGGTGCGATCCAGTGTATATCGAAGGTCCAGACGCCGGCATTGTGATCACCCCGTGGTAACTCGATAGCAGTTTTGTGGTCCTCTGGCGGGTGAGAGGATGTCCACACACTCAGCATCGACGCGAACACAGTCGTTCCAGCATCGCCCGCCAGCAGACACAGGGGAGTGTTCCTGTCCGATACACGCCAACGGTGACCCGTTCACGGCACCTCTCGGGATTCGATTTGCCGATCATGTCGGCGTGGAGCCAATCGACAGAGAAACTGCGGCTGCCGTCTACGAGGCGCATCACTCATATATGGGGTCACTGCCATCGGTCAACCTTGCTCACCACGGGCTGTACTTTCAGGACTCGTTGGTCGGGGCTATCACGTACCGCTACCCGCTCATCTCAAAGAAGCGAATCCGGTACGGCGTCGACGGTCAGCTCTGTCCCGAGCCCGTCGAGATCGACAGTCTTCCAGCAGAGATTCGAGCGACTGCCCGCCAGGTGCTTCCGTCGACGGACACACCAGTCGTTGACAGCGAAGTGATTTCTGGCGACTCGCTCGTCGAGGCCGCGCGTATCTGCATGGGCGTTCGGATGCCAAACCTCGCGTCGGCAGCGCTAGCCCGCTCACAGGAGCGATTCTTGCAGGCTGACGACCGTG
>NZ_JBTWBG010000028.1:0-932 GCF_054850705.1 Haloarcula sp. H-GB5
CCCCCGCGCTCGATGGAGCTATCACCGTGCGTCCGGAGTCTGCCCGCTATCCGATAGCCGCACAGGTTGTCGACGGTGCTGAGTATCTTGTCGCAACAGCCCGAGAAACGTTCACTCCCCCAGCTGACTACCAGTTCCAGTCGTGGGACGTACTCCAGTCTGGTCGCCTTGCCTTCCGGTCAGGTGACCCCCAGTTCCCGCCAGCCGACGTGAGCCGTGCAATCGCAACGCTTGCGAAGCATCCTGCGTATCAGCCTGAGCGGTTCACGATCTTCTACCGAGGATGCGAACCAGTGTATATCGAAGGTCCAGACGCAGGCATTGTGATCACCCCGTGGTAACTCGATAGCGATTTTCTGTTCCTCTGGCGGGTGCGAGGATGTCCACACACTCAGCATCGACGCGAACACAGTCGTTCCAGCATCGCCCGCCAGCAGACACAGGGGAGTGTTCCTGTCCGATTCACGCCAACGGTGACCCGTTCACGGCACCTCTCGGGATTCGATTTGCCGATCATGTCGCCGTCGAGCCAATCGACAGAGAGACCGCAGCCGCCGTCTACGAGGCGCATCACTCTTATATGGGGTCGCTGCCGTCGGTCAACCTCACCCACCACGGGCTGTACTTTCAGGACACGTTGGTCGGGGCCATCACCTACCGCTACCCGCTCATCTCGAAGAAGCGAATCCGGTACGGCGTCGACGGCCAGCTCTGTCCTGAACCAGTCGAGATCGACAGTCTTCCAGCAGAGATACGAACGACTGCCCGACGGGTGCTTCCGTCGACGGACACACCAGTCGTTGACAGCGAAGTGATTTCTGGGGACTCGCTCGTCGAGGCCGCGCGGATTTGTCTGGGCGTTCGGATGCCGAACCTCGCGTCGGCAGCGCTGGCCCGCTCACAGGAGCGATTCTTAGCGAACGACGACCGTA
>NZ_JBTWBG010000029.1:0-872 GCF_054850705.1 Haloarcula sp. H-GB5
TGGGGACCGGTTTTTCTCCACGGTCGGCCACACCCCCCGCGATTTCCAGTATGACCGCATATGCCGCAAGCTCTGTTGAACCGTCTCCCGTATCGAGAGGTGGTCCGCACTCCCGTAGCCGTGTGGCGAAAAATACTCGCCGTGAAGCGCCGCCAAATGAACCCCGTTCCAGTCAACGCCAACGATATCGGCTGGCTCCTCCCCAGTGACCCGTGGTTGGGTTAGTTCCTCGATCACTGGATACTGCTTCGTGGGACTTGCCCCCAGCAGATGCACGCGCCGCCCCCGCCAGTCCACAATATCCGTGTACTCGTCGGCGGTCTGGTCGGAGTAGCCCATCGGATAGCCCAAGATGATGTCGTCGTCGATCACGTCGATTGCGTCGCGGCACTTCGGGACGATGATAGCCTCTGTCTCCGGAAACTTCCGTTTCAGCTCCCGTGCGGCTTGGTTGTACCGGCGCGCCTCCTGCTGGTCGTATGCGTCGCCAAGCATCCCGACCGACGGCTCGTACTGCTCGAAGCGTTCGATGTACCGGTCCAAGTCTGGATTCCGGAAGTCGTTGTCTAGAATCTCAATCGGGACGTCGACGTTCCGCAGTTTGGACTGATACGAGTAATCCTCGCGAACGCCGACGGCGAATCCAAGCCGGTAAGCATCGATTACGAACGGTTCCCGGTGAAGGAACCCAATGTACTCAGCCTGCTGTGCATCGCCGACAGCCGCCGCTGACCAAGAGTGTCGAGCCTCAGAAGACATGGAAAACACCGAGCGCGCCCACCGGCGCGCCCAGCTGGCAGGCGCGGCACAAAACGACCCCGCGGCTTAAATACGGAGACGGTCGGAAGTGTCGAGCAGAATGAAGGAAGGTG
>NZ_JBTWBG010000003.1:0-396898 GCF_054850705.1 Haloarcula sp. H-GB5
ACGTCGGCTCGCTGGCAACCGCCGCACTCGACGACGAGATGGTCACCTCGCTGGCTGGCACAGGTGCCGCGCTCGGCGAAGTCGCACAGACGGCAGCAGACGACGACACCCGTGACGGTATCGAGACGCTACTGGCGGGCCTCGGTGAAGCGGAGCGCGATCCGCCCGAGCCGGTCGGCCCCATCGGATTGCTTCGCGGGCTACGCGACCCGGACGTCCAGTACGGGCTGGGCTACTTGCTGGCGCTTGCCGGCGCAGTCGGCCGTGAGCGCGCCGAGGGGAAAGCAGAATAGTTGGCCACCTGAGACCTTTGCGCGATTAGTCGTTTCAGACGAGGAGTTGGATATCGGCGTCAGCCATGTCCTGCAGTGCTGTCGCAGCGCCGACGCCGGTGGTGACGCCGTCGTAGAAGTCGGCCTCGTCGTAGTCCATCAGGTCGATGGTCATCTGACAGGCCTGGAACTCTACGCCCATGTCGAGGCTCGTCTCGATGAGTTCCTCGATAGTGGCGGTGTCGTTGTCCGCGATTTTCTTCTCCATCATCTTCGTCGTCACGCGGTCCATGCCGGGGAGCGCGGCGACGGCGTTCGGCACGGGCATATTCGGGTTCCCCACGGAGCTCAGCTTGAGGTTTTTCGAGCGCTCCTCGTGGAGGATGTCCAGCCCCCAGAACGTGTGGAAGACGGTCACCTCGTACCCGAACGCGGCCGCAGTGCTTGCCAGGATGAGCGGCGGATACGCCATGTCGAGTGTCCCCTTCGTCGCGATGATGCTCATCTTCTTTGCGTCGTCCGCACTGGTTGCCTCGTCGAGCGCGTCTTCCAGTTCGTCGACGCGGGCGGCCAGCTCCGCGCGCGATGGCGGATCATCGGAGGGAGCATCGTCGGATGGCGCGTCTGGTGTGTCCGTGCTCATCGTTACTCCGTCTTGCGCACGTAGTGCTTGTACACGTCGTCGCCCTCCTCCTGATCGACGAGCTCGACGCCCTCGGTGCCGGCGGCCCAGCCGTCGATGTCGCTCATGCTTCCCGGGTCAGTCGCCAGTACTTCGAGGACGTCGCCGGTGTCGAGGTCGTCGGTAGCCGACTTCGTCTTCACCACTGGCATGGGACACGATGCGCCTTTCACGTCGAGCGTCTCCGCGATGTCAAATTCAGCGTTCATTGGTTATTTGCTCCGTTAGATTGTCTTGGAGCTATCGCACAATACCATCCGGTCAAGTAAAAGATTGTTGGTTCTTGGGTTTTAGGCAAACAACTGTCGCCCCACATATACGGCGATGATCGTTTCAAAGCCCATTATAGGCCGTTTTGGGCACCTGCATAGATTGAATCGGCAAATAGTATTGTTTAGTATTTGCACTACTATGCAAATGCTTTTGTGTATCCGCCCGGTAGAAACGAGTGCACAACATGAACGCTGACGACTTTCCGACACCGGACGTTGACGTGGAATCGACTGATCCGGAATCGCTCAAAAACCGCATCGACGCCGGTGAGGACGTAATGCTCCTCGACGCGCGCATGCAATCTGATTACGACGAGTGGCGCATCGACGGCGAGAACGTCACGTCGATCAACGTCCCGTACTTCGAGTTCCTCGAGGACGACATCGACGAGGGGGTCCTGGACCGGGTCCCCGACGACCGCGAAGTGACCGTCCTGTGCGCGAAAGGCGGCGCAAGCGAGTACGTCGCAGGCACACTCGCGGAACACGGCTACGACGTCAACCATCTCGAAGACGGCATGAACGGGTGGGCAAGTATCTACGAGGCCGTCGAGGTCGAACGCTACGACGGCGCCGGCACGCTCCTGCAGTACCAGCGGCCGTCCTCGGGTTGTCTCGGCTATCTCCTCTACAACGACGGCGAGGCCGCTATCATCGACCCGCTGCGGGCGTTCACCGACCGCTACCTCGAAGATGCCGCCGACCTCGGCGTCGACCTGCAGTACGCGCTCGATACGCATATCCACGCCGATCACATCTCCGGCGTTCGCGACCTCGACGCGGAAGGCGTCGAGGGCGTCATTCCAGAGGCTGCCGTCGACCGCGGCGTCACCTACGCCGCGGAGCAAAGCTCCACGAGCCCTGCCTCGCAAGCTCGGCAGGACGCCGACGGCCTGACGACCGCCGAAGACGGCGACACGTTCGACGTCGGCGACGCGACTATCGAGACAGTCTCCACGCCCGGCCATACGACCGGGATGACCTCCTACCTTGTCGACGGGAGCCTGCTCGCAACCGGCGACGGGCTCTTCATCGAGAGCGTCGCTCGCCCCGACCTCGAAGAGGGCGACGAGGGCGCGCCCGAAGCCGCACGCATGCTCTACGAGTCCCTTCAACAGCGCGTGCTACCCCTGCCCGACGACACGCTCGTCGGCGGTGCGCACTTCAGCGACGCCGCCGAGCCCGCCGAGGACGGTACCTTTACCGCACCAATCGGTGAGCTCGTCGAAGAAATGGACGCGCTCACCATGGACGAGGACGCGTTCGTCGAGCTCGTCCTCTCGGATATGCCGCCGCGACCGGCCAACTACGAGGAGATCATCGCGACGAACCTCGGGCAGAACGCCGTCGACGACGAGGAAGCGTTCACGCTGGAACTCGGGCCGAACAACTGCGCCGCTAGCCAGGAATCCCTTGCGGGTGACTAACCACGCCAATGGTGATTGAGGCACTCCCACTGCAGGTAACCGCCGAACTGTTTCCGAACGGCATCAGTCGCTACGCCGTCGGTGGCTTGCTAGTCGGGCTCGGGACTGTCGTCATCTATCTCGGCACCGGCATCAGCGCCGGCGCGAGTACGTTCCTGGAGTCGACGCTGTCGTACGTCTCGGACCGGTCCCGGTTCCAGCAGTACGTCAGTTCCCGTGACTGGCGCGTCGTGTTCACGCTCGGTATCATCCTCGGGGCGGCCGTGTACGCGGTCGTCTATCAGGGCGGCGCATGGACCACCGACGTCCAGCCGTGGCGACTCCTCCTCGGTGGGCTATTCGTCGGTATCGGAACACGCGTCGGGAAAGGCTGTACGTCGGGCCACGGCGTCTGTGGCGTCGGCTCAGCGTCGAAAACGTCGATTATCGGCGTCCTGACGTTCCTTGCAGTCGCCATCATCACTGCACAACTGGTTTCCGCACTGGGGGTGAGTCCGTGAGCTGCGAGAGTCGAGCGGAGCGAGAGTCTCGAAACAAGCGAACGGGAGCGACCCGGGGGAGGGACACGTGAGCGACGACCGCCACCCCGCGTTCATGCCGCTGATTCTCGTCGGCGGCCTCGTCTTCGGGTTCGGACTCGCGTACAGCCACATGGCGCGCCCGGAAGTCGTTCTGGATTTCCTCCAGTTCGAGGACTTCGGGCTGGTGTTCGTGATGTTCGGCGGCGCTGCCGTGACGGGCGTGACCTTCTTCCTCGCGCCCCGCCTCCTCGGCCGCGCGCCGCTGACTGGCGATACCTTCGAACGGCGTCTGAAGCCCTTCGACCGGAACGTCCTAGTCGGCGGTGCCATCTTCGGCGTCGGCTGGGGACTGTCCGGCATCTGTCCGGGGGCCGCCTACGCGAGCCTCGGTATCGGCAACGTCACTATCCTCTGGGCGCTCGCCGGGATGTTCATCGGCGCGTATCTCCAAGGCTACTGGCGAACCCGGAGCGAGACTCGCGAGACAGCCGCGACGGGCGCAGACTAGCCGTTCGGTGTGGTCTGTAGCAGGTATATTATGAACGCGCTCATCCGTCCGTCAGAGGGCAGTTTTTGCCGGATCGTGCGTGCATTTGTGTGAACCGTACACAAGTCTTATTACCGCGTAGCGGCTACGAACAGGTGATAACGATGCCAGATTCGATGTCTGAACAGCTCCGCCGGGATATGCAGTGTGAGGGGCTGTTGGAATGTTTCCACGGGCTCAAAGAACTCGACAAAGAATGCTTTCGGGCGCTCGTCGAGGCTGACGAACCACTGACCGTCGACGAACTCGCCGACGCGGTCGACCGCGAGCGCTCGACTGCATATCGCGCCGTCCAGCGGCTCCTCCAGACGGGATTCATCGAGAAGGACCAGATCAACTACGACCAGGGCGGCTACTACCACGTCTACTCGCCGACGGACCCGTCACAGATCGCAGACGAGATGCAGCGGATGCTCAACGACTGGTACGCGAAGATGGGCCAACTGATTCAGGAGTTCGAGAACAAGTACGAACAGTCCGACACTTCAGCCCCTACTGCCGAAAGCTAACGCCGCCGTCTTCTCTCAATTCCCCTTTGTCACTCCTGGGCCGAGCGGATTTCTGCCGGTGGTCGGATGGTTGTCACTATTTTCATCAGACGAGTAGTATTGTACACTATTGTATTTGTTATACAATATTATTTCCACTCACGTCGGCATAGCTGATAATCGACCAGCTCCAGTTCGCTCGCGGCGACTGTACGCCTTCGTCCGACAGTACGACCACAGCCGAGGGAGATTCTACGTGTGCGAGTGATTACTGCTTTGCATTCTCAGCAGGCAGACGCTGTGAGACGGTTCCGGATCGACGATTGAGGAACAGTGCTTCCCACTCGTCGGTTAGTATGTGGGGAACATTTCCGCGGACCGTTCATATTGCTGGACGGTGACAGGGCTCATATGAACGAGGTTGATTTCCTGGTCATCGGCTCCGGGTCCGGGTTAGACGTGGCAAACGCCGCCGCGAACCAGGGGCAATCGGTCGCGGTCGTCGAGAAAGGTCCCCTCGGCGGGACGTGTCTCAACCGTGGCTGTATCCCTTCGAAGCGGTTGTTGTATCACGCCGACGTGCTGGAGACCGTCGAGCGCGCCGACGAGTTCGATATCGATGCCGAAGTCAGCGGTGTCGACTTCGCCGAAATCGTCCGCAAGGTCAACGAGGACGTAGAATCGGACTCAGAGTCGATCCGGGAGGGGCTTCGCTCCTCGTCGCGCCACGACCTCTACGAGGGCGAGGGCCGGTTCGTCGACGACCGGACCGTCGAGGTCGTCAGCGGTGCGGACGAGGGCGCACAGGTCCGGGCCGAGACGGTGCTCATCGCCGCCGGGACGCGGCCCTCGGTTCCAGACATAGACGGTATCGACGACGTGGATTTCCTGACGAGTACAGAGGCCCTCCAGCTACAGTCCCCGCCGGATCACCTCGTCATCATCGGCGGCGGCTACATCGCGGCCGAACTCGGGCACTTCTTCGGGACGTTCGGAAGCGACGTGACTATTATCGGACGGCGACCGAACCTCTTGCCCGAGGCCGACGAGGAGATAGCCGAGGCCTTCACAGAGCGGTACGCTGACCGTTTTACCGTCCACACCGGTCACGCGGCCACCGCTGCTTCAGAGAGCAACGGCACGGTCACCGTCGAGGCGAATCCATACGAGTACGGCGACGACGGCGGGGTACAGGATGCGGGTGGCGTGACCGTCTCCGGGGACGAACTGCTCGTCGCTGCGGGGCGCAGGCCGAACACAGACACTTTGAACCTCGACGTGACGGGTGTCGAGACGGACGACCGCGGCTTCGTCGAAACCGATGAGTACCTGCGGACGGCCGCCGACGGCGTCTGGGCGCTGGGCGATATCGTCGGGGAGTACCTGCTGAAACACAGCGCGAACCACGAGGCACAGACCGTCGCCCGCAACCTCTTCGGCGACGACCTCGAACCCGTTGATTACACCGCGATGCCGTTCGCCGTCTTCGCCTCCCCCGAAGTGGCTGGCGTCGGCGCGCGCGAAGAGGAACTCAGAAACGCCGGGCGCGAGTTCGCGACGCGAACGTACCAGTTTGACCAGACCGCTCGCGGGAGTGCGATGAAAGCCGACGGCTTCCTGAAGGCACTCATCGACCTCGACGGAAAGATACTGGGCTGTCACATCATGGGTCCAGAAGCGTCGAACCTCATTCAGGAGGTCGTCGTGGCGATGAAAACCGGATCGGGAACGGTACAGGATATCCGCGAGTCCGTCCACATCCATCCCGCGCTCTCGGAAGTCGTACAGCGGGGGTTCTCCGGGCAGTTCAGCCGGGGGGACAGCGGCCACTCACACTGAGCGGGTCGGTCGCTAAGGGCTAGTCCGCATCGTACACCCGTCCATAGTGTCTGTAGACGACACCCCGTATTTCGGCCCATTCACTGCCCGACTGGCTCTGATTTATAAACACTTGGTGCGAGTCCAGCGCCGTCGCACGCACCCCATCGTAATATATTGGCGGGTGTTCTATTACAGTACGTAATGACGAAAGCAGCCATCATCATCCTCGCAGGGACAGAGGGACACGAGAATCTCGGCCGACTCGCAAACGGGCTCGAAGCCGCAAAGGAGTTCGCGGAGAACGACGAAGACGACCTCGAACTCATCTTCGATGGGGCCGGAACGCAGTGGATTCCGGAACTCGAAGACGAGGACAGCGACTACCATGAACTGTACCAGACCGTCAAGGACGACACGGCCGTCTGTGACTACTGTTCCAGTGCGTTCGGCGTCGAAGACGCCGTCGCCGACTCCGGGCTCGTCACGCTGGACGAGCACGACGGCCACCCGAGCATTCGCTCGCTTGTCGACGACGACTACGAGATCATCACGTTCTAATCCCGACGACAGTTCCGTTTGGCCGCCCGTAGCGAAACACGACACGGCTGTATCCAAGGCCCTGCGCGCCCTTCGCAAGAGCCACCAGCCGGCTACGTCGAATTCGTCCCGGACACGATTATTAGCAGTAACTCACGGAGTTACCTGTCCCTCACTCAATCATAAGTACCGTAGCGGCGCAACGGACAGTATGACGGACCCGTTCGTAGTCATCGGCGGCGACGCAGCCGGGCTGAGCGCCGCAAGCAAATTCGCTCGCGGGGCACCGGACCGTGACGTGATTGTCTTCGAAAAGGGCAAGTGGGTGTCATATGCCCACTGCGGGACGCCCTACTACGTCAAAGGGACTGTCGAGCGACTAACGGACCTCCTCTCGCTGTCGCCCGAACAGGCGGCCGAACGGGGGATCGACCTCCGTCGGAACCACGAGGTCGTCAGCGTCGACACCGACGCCGAGGCAGTCACCGTCACCCACGACGGCGAGACGTTCAGCCAGCCATACAGCGACCTGCTGGTCGCGACGGGCGCACACGCGGTGACCGGGCCGATACCGGGGGCGGAACTCGACGGCGCGTTCACGATGCACGGGCTCGATTCGGCCGCCGCGGTCCGCGCCGCGCTCTCCAAGCCCGGCGACTCTGCCGTCGACACGAGTATCGAATACGTCGATACGACGCTCGTCGAAAAGTACACAGAGTGGAAGCCACCGGAGCGAGTCGCCATCGTCGGCGGCGGCTACGTCGGCGTGGAGATGGCCGAGGCGTTCCGGGCTCACGACATCGAGACACACCTCTTCCAGCGATCGGGCCACCTCCTGCCGCCGTTCGGCGAAGCAGTCGGCGAACGCGTTGCCGACCACCTCCGGGAACAGGGCGTGACACTGCATCTGAACACCGCCGTCGAGGAACTCGCCGGCGACGAACACGGGCACGTCGCGTCGGTTGCACACGGCGACGGCACGACCGATGTGGACCTCGCGCTGGTCGGTATCGGCATCCGGCCGAACACAACCCTCGTCTCGGACACGCCAGTCGAACTCGGAGCCTCCGGTGCGATAGCGGTCAACGAGTACGGGGCGACGAGCGTCGACAGGGTCTACGCCGCCGGAGACTGCGCCGAGGACAGCCACGCCGTGACCGGCAAGCCTGACTGGGTGCCGCTCGGACTGACCGCGAACCGGGCCGGCCGCGCAATCGGGCAGACCGTCGCCGGCGACCCCTCGCCCGTCGGAAACATCGCCGGGACAGCCGTCGTGAAGGCGTTCGACCTTGAATGCGGTCGCGTCGGCCTCCTCGACCACGAGCAGGCCAGCGCGAACGGCTTCGACCCGGTATCAAAAACAGTCACGGCCGGCTCCCGGTCAGGGTACTACCCCGGCGGCGACGACACCGACGTGACGCTGGTCGCAGACCGGAAGAGTGGTCGCCTGCTGGGCGGCGCAATCGTCGGGGCAGACCGGGCAGCGATACGTATCGACACGCTCGCGACGGCCATCGAGGCAGACATGACCATCGACGAACTCGAACGACTGGACCTGGCGTACGCACCGCCGTTTAGCCCCGTCTGGGACCCGGTGCTGGTCGCCGCGAAAGTACTCAACGGACAGCTCTAGGGACACCGCCCGGAGCGTCACAGGCGCTTCACTCCGCTGGCGACAGCGAGGTACAACGGCAGGGCAAGCAGGAGGCCACCACCAAGCAACCCCCAATCAGTGAGTCCGAGCGGGACCGTCCCGAAGTAGACGTTGAGAGGGGTGTACAGCACAGCGAGTTGCAGGAGTATCGACCCGCCCACTGCGGACGCTAGCCACCGATTGGATAGCGTCGGTGTCTCCCGGAGCCAGCGGATCACGTACAGTTTCTCGAATTCGAGGAACACGAACCCGGTGAACACCATCGTCATCGCGTAGGGCGTGACTGCGGGTGCGCCGGCAAGCGTGGCCAGTAGCAGTCCGAGCATCACAATTATCGAGATTACACCGGTCCCCCCGATGAGCCCCAGCATATCACGGTCGATGATTCCCCGATTCGGGTCTCTGGGCGGTCGCTGCATCACGTCATCGCTTTTGGGATCGGCCCCGAGCGCGAGTGCTGGCAGACCGTCGGTCAGGAGATTAATCCACAGCAACTGGACCGCCGGCAGGACGAGGTAGCCAAAGAGCGAAGCGATAAAGACGATGGCGACTTCGGCCACGTTGGCACTCAGCAGGTAGCCGACGAACTTCCAGACGTTGTCGAAAATCGCCCGTCCGCGTTCGATTGCCCGCTCGATCGTCGCGTAGTTATCGTCCAGCAAAATAACGTCGCTAGCCTGTTTGGCCACGTCAGTTCCGCGGACGCCCATCGCGACGCCGATATCGGCGTTCTTCAGCGCCGGTGCGTCGTTGACTCCGTCGCCTGTCATTGCGACGGTGTGACCGTTTGCCTGCAACGCCTGCAGGATCCGGACCTTGTGCTCCGGGGACGTGCGTGCGAACACGTCCACAGACTCGACACGGTCACGGAGCACTTCATCGGAGTAGTCCTCGACGTCGCGGCCTTCCATCACGCGCTGGCCTAATCCGAGTTCGCCGGCAATGGCTGCGGCGGTCCTGACGTTGTCACCGGTGACCATCTTCACGCCAACGCCTGCACGCTCGGTCGCCGCGATAGCGTCGGCGACCTCCTCGCGGGCCGGGTCGATCATGCCGACCAGCCCGGCGAAGATCAGGTCGTCACTGACATCGTCGGCCTCGCCGGTCGTATCATCGCGTTCGACCACGTCGGCATCTTCTGTGTACGCCACTGCGAGTACCCTGAGTGCGTCGTCAGCGAACGCCCCGACTTGCTCCCTGATCTGCTCGGCTCCGTCAGGCGTCAGGTCCGCCGGTCCGGCATCGGTGAGGACACGGGCGCACTTCGAGAGAATTACTTCAGGTGCGCCTTTCACGTAGACCGTGTCACCGTGAACAGTACCCATCCACTTGCGCTCCGACGAGAACGGGATCTCGTCCGTTCTCGGGTGCTCTTCACGGAGGCGTTCGACGTCGATTCCGGACTCATCAGCCGCCGTGACGATGGCCTGCTCCGTCGGATCGCCCTCTTCGAGCGTCGCATCGCTACATAGTGTCCCCGCACAGAGCACCGTGGCAACGCGGTCCGGTAGGGTCTCCCCGTTCATCTCGTCACTGTCGACAACAGCGTCGTTGACCCAGAGCCGACTGACCGACATTCGCCCCTCGGTCAGCGTCCCGGTCTTGTCCGTACAGATGACATCGACGGACCCCAGCGCCTCGACGGCGGGCAAGCGCCGCACGAGCGCGTTCTCGTCGGCCATCTTCCGAACACCGAGGGCCAGCGTTAGCGTCACAACCGCTGGCAATCCCTCGGGAACGGCGGCTACGGCGAGCGATATCGCGGTGAGTGCCGCCTGAACCAGTTCGGTCCCCTGGAAGACGAGGAGCGGAACCACAAGCACAGCGAGGATCATCACGCCGACGCCGAGCGTCCGCCCGAGCGTGTCGAGTTCGGTCTGTAGCGGTGTGTCGGTCTCCGCTGTGTCCGCGAGTTGTCGGGCGATGGACCCAACCTCGGTGTCCATCCCAGTTGTCGTGAGGACGGCAATAGCCGAACCGCGCGTGACGTTCGTCCCCTTGTACACCATCGATTCGCGCTCCGCAAGCGGTGCATCGGGGGCCACCGGATCGGTTCCCTTCGAGACCGGCGTACTCTCACCGGTGAGTGCTGCTTCGTCTACCTCCAGAGACTGACAGTCAATCACTCGACCGTCGGCTGGAACGACGTCGCCGCTCTCCAGTTCGATAACATCGCCCGGAACGAGTTCGGTCGCGTCGACCTCGACGGACTGTCCGTCGCGCCTGACTGTCGCGGTTGGAGCGGTCAGTTCCCGCAATGATTCGAGTGTGCCCTCTGCGCGGTAGTCCTGAACGAAGCCGAACAGGCCGTTCCCGACCACAATCACGGCGATCAGTACTGCGTCGATAGCGTTGCCCGCCCACACGGACAGTATCGCGGCCGCGACGAGAACCCAAATAAGGGCGCTATCGAACTGGGCGACAGCGATGTCGAGCGGTGTCCGTTCGCTCCCCTGCGTTATTTCGTTCTCTCCGTGTCTGTCGCGCCGAGCTCGGGCCTCTGCCGGCGATATTCCATCGCGCTCGCTGTCAAGCCCCGAAAGAACGTCGGTAGTTGGTTGCGTGTGGGCGGCTTCGGGCATGGAAGTCTGATCTGCCGCTATGTTGATATATGTTTGTCTCCACAGTACGGCGGTTCTTCCTTGAGCCGCTGGTTTCGACAGTTGAGGAGACGTATCGGACTCGTGATAACCGCACCCCTAATGAGTGGACAAGCGGAGATCCGAGGCGCAGATGTGAGCGTCGTATCCCGGGATCTGGTAATAGACTAGCGATGAGCGAGTACTGTCACGAACCGTCCCGCGTTAGGGTTCGGTCCGTCCCGTCAGGTCATCTGGCACGAGACGGTAGAATTCGAAGGTCACTTCGCGGAGCGGGCGTTCGAAGATATCGATCAGCGGAATTTCGACGTGTTCGAGTCCTTCTAGCGTTTCCGTCTCGATTCCCTCCCGTTCGACGTCTTCGAGCCGACCGCTGGCGACCACACTCTGCCACCCCGTATCCGTCTCGCGATACGTCACAAAGGTCGCCGAGCGGTCGCTGAGTTCGCCCTTCGACTTCTCCGTCCCAACAGCCAACCGGAAATAGAAGGTGGTGTTCGGCGTGTCGTACCCATACGAAACCGGAACCGAATATGGCGGTGCGTCGCCGGCAGCGAGCGAGAGGACGCCCGTCCCCCCGTTGTCCAGAAACGCGTCCCGTTCCTCGTCGGTCAATGTAACCGGGTTGTCCGCGGACATAGTTAGTGTCACGTCAGGAATAACAATAAGTGCACGGTCGCATCGCATCTGACTGTTGCCCTGCCGAGGAGACGGCAGAGACCGTACTCGGTCGGGCGCAAACAGACCAGACCGCGTGTTCTGTCATTCGTCGACGCGCTGGTCTCGGGCGTTGACTGCGAGTACAGGCATGTCGGCGTGTCTGATGATTCGTTCTGTCGTGCTTCCCATGAGGAACCGATTGAGACCGGTCCGACCGGCTGTTCCCATAGCGATCAGATCGATGTCGTTCTCCTCAGCGTACTCAAGAATATCTGCTGCCGGGAATCCACTGACGACCCGTGTGACAGTTTCCACTCCGGATTCGCGTGCTCGTGCCGCAATCCGCTCAGTCACTGTCTCCCCTTGCGATTCCAGGGACTCGATCAGGTCTTTCGGCAGCGTGTATTCGGAGCCGGTTGCGATATTGCTGAGATTGACGACGTTCAAAGCGTGAATGCGGGCGTCGAACTGCGCTGCAATCTCGCACGCGGGCTCAACTGCAGCCGCTGCGGGTGCGCTTCCGTCCGTCGGAACGAGGATATCGCCGTAGGGAGCAGTATCGCGGCTCCGGTCGGTTGCACGGACGGTGAGAACAGGGACATCGGCCTGCCGAACGACGCTCTCTGTCACGCTCCCGGCGAGATATCTCCCGACGCCTGTGCGGCCGTGTGTTCCCATAGCAATCATGTCCACATCGTGATCGTCGCGGTATGCGCAAATCTCGTCAACTGGATCCCCCGTGCGGATAGTCGTCTGTATCGCTCCGGCGGCGTCCACTGCGTCTGTAATAGCCGCGATTGTGTCTTCGGCGTCGGCCGTCATGCGGTCAAGTGTCTCGTCTTCGAGATCGTCACCGCTGAATGGCCCGCCGGCTGGTCTCGTATCGATGACAGCTATGACGTGCAGGCTCGCGCTGAACGCACGGGACAGGGCTGCCCCGTGCTCGGCGGCCCGGGTCGCGTGTTCGCTGCCGTCAGTCGGGATCAGAATTGAATTGAACATTGCTGTGTTTACGAATTGTTGCTGTCAGTAAATAAACTGCAGTCGCGATTCTCACGCTATTAGAAATCCAGCGGCTGAGATCGGCGTCTCGAATATTTTGACTGCGTTACCGGTAGTACTCGTCGGCGTATCTCCCAGAGTATGAGGGGTGGGCGTAACAATTGTACAGTTATTACCAGATTCTATTAGAGATATATTCGTTTGAAAGCGACATGAGAGCTGTTACTGACTGTCCTACTGAAGGGCTTCAGTAGACTACTGTGGACCACCACTGGTTTGCGCCTCTTCCGCCTCGCCCTAGCCACCGGCATCAACTATGCTGAAGAGTTCGCGCCAGTTTTCCTCGTCTTCACTTTCGGGGAGCTGGCTGCGGAGGGCGTAAAACTCAGCGGCCGGGACTACTGTATGCATCAGGTCAACAACGACGCGTTCGTGGGACGCTACGTCCGACGGTTCAGCCCTTTCTATTTCGGCGAGCGTCGACGAACTACGTCCAGTCAAACCGCTGGCCGTGGTCGTGGACGGCGCCGGTCATATACCGCTTAAGCCTGATTCCGGAGAGATGACAGTATCTGTAGTGTGATCAGCCACTCCCTCAGAGAGGTCCGCTCTACTTTTTTTATCGTGGGGTTGCATTCGTGATACGTAACTGGATGATCAGACGCGACCTATGACAATCGACCAATTAGAAGAGTACGGACTCGAACAGATGGACGACGAAGCGATTCGGGAATTCCTCGCGACACACTCGACCGGAGTCTTGGGGCTGCCGACGACAGACGTCCCGTATCTGCTGCCGTTATCGTACGGCTTTGATGACGGAGCATGCCTCTATTTCACCTACCTCCTCGGCGAATCAAGCCGGAAAGCCGAACTGACTGAGCGGGCCGGCCGTGGCCGGTTTCTCGTCTATGACATCGACACCCAGTTTGAGTGGCAGAGCGTGATGCTTGCCGGCGATATCAGCAGTGTGCCGGAGGACGACTGGTCGGATATCACGGCGATGACACAGAACGCCTGGCGACCCAACACGCTCCAAGCGGCCATCACCTCCGGCGGGGTCGCACTCTACGAGTTCGAGATAACAGATCTCGCCGGTATCCGACAAACCGGACTGGCACCCGACTTCCGGGAGAACATCGAACCGTGACTGTGGCTGGCCTGTGACAGGAAACGGCGCTTAAGCGATTGAAAATACGGTATTTTAGCAAAATCCGACTGATTGCGCTGTGGCTGCTCACCATACATAACAATAGATTATCGGTGTTTGAGAATGGTCAGCGGATTGAAATAGTATGGCGACCAGCTCCTCTAGTATGTACGACACAATTGTGGTTGCGACCGACGGCAGTGCTGACGCGAACCGCGCAGCGACACACGCGCTCGAACAGGCCGAGCAACACGGTGCCGAGCTTCACGCAGTCTTTGTTGTCGATACGGATCAACACGCTGAGCCAGCACTGAGCAGCATAGAGCTGGAAACTATCGAGATCGAGGAATGGGGGAACAAAGAGCTCACGGAAATCGCTGAGAGAGGCGACGGACTCGATGTCGAGGTCACCACTCGGTGCTGTCACGGGAAACCGTATGTGGAGATTATCAGCTATGCTGACGAAGTCGACGCCGACCTGATCGTGCTCGGATACCACGGCCATTCCCACAGCAAAGGCGACCAGATCGGAAGTGTGACCGACCGAGTTGTCCAGAACGCGGGACGCCCGGTACTGGTGGCTACCTGAGTGAGTGACACAGAGACCTTTCAGACGAGCATACACCGGAGAAGCTGTCTCGGAGCACTCACCTCGGCGTTAAGATTCGGGCACGACAGCGACCGCGACCGAAACCGATTCCAGTGCAACCGCCCGAAACGTGACCTGAGAGATGTTCCAACCGACGGCTGACTGGATTAGTCCTGGTCAATCCGCAATGTTGATTGCCGTGCTGGGACTCGCTACGCTTGGAACGGTGGCGCTGTTTTTTGTCGCGGCGGCCAGTACACACCGACGCCGGTCGCGGCCGTACGTTCTGTTGACTGTCGCTATCGGGTTGCTGGTCCTTCGGTCGGTGGTCGGCATCGGGACTGTCCTCGGGGCTGTCCCGATGGTAGTACATCACCTCACCGAACACGGGTTCGATTTCCTCATCGCGCTGCTGGTGCTGAGTGCGATCTATTCGGTTTCGCCGCCGAGCGTCCCCGACTGACCGGCGTTTCGACGGTCACACCATGAACCATTTGATGTCGTCTATTGTATTATCTAGTATGTCTGACTATGCACCAGCCCTGACACGCCGGCAGTTCGTCGTCGGGACCGCGACAGTCGTGTCGCTCTCGGGGTGTCTGGGGGCCAGTGAGGAGATAGAACCGGTCAGTATCGAAAGCGGCCAGAACTGTGACCAGTGTGGGATGGTCATCGACCAGCACCCGGGACCAACCGGTCAAACGTACTACCAGGACAACACGCCCGAGGGACACGACCCGCCGGCACGGTTCTGCAGTACGACCTGTACGTATCGGCACCGGTTCGCCAAAGAACAGTCGGGGTGGACGCCGGCGGAGACGTTCCTGACCGACTACAGTACAACTGACTACGAAACCCAGACCGACGGGGGCAAGACCATCATCTCCCGACATCTGGGACGAGAAACCTTCGCTTCGACTGAAACTCTCACCGTCGTCGCGAGTTCCGACGTGGAAGGCGCGATGGGAACCGCTATCGTTCCATTTAGCGACAGCGCGGACGCCGAGTCGTTCGCCGAAGAGTACGGCGGCCAGACCCTCCCTGCCGAGGACATAACCCGAGAACTGGTGGGTGGAATGTAAGCGAGTTCCCGCGGAGTGAGAACGTCCGATACCCTGTTGTCCCGGAGGCTGGAAAGCCGTACTGAAGACTATGTCCACGGTTACTGAGCAAGTGCGTTCCCACGTCGAGTCCAAACCGGGAGTCCATTTCAACGCGCTTGCAGCGGATCTCGATATCGCGACTGGGCAGGCACAGTATCACCTGCGGAAACTACGCCGTGCCGGCGACGTCGTCGCCGAGGAGGTTCAGGGCAAAACGCACTATTACAGCCAGGAGTACGGTCCCTGGGAGCGACGTGTGCTCGCGTTTGCCCGGCGAGAGACTGCGCGGACGATTCTCCTGCATCTGCTGGAAGCGGAGTCCCTGTCGGCAGACGAACTGACCGACCGGCTGGGAGTCGCCCGGAGTACGGTCTCCTGGCACGTTTCTGCACTGGCTGACGCAGAGATACTCGAAAAATCGTATGGCGAACGGGGGCGTGTCGTCGTCGCTCTGACCGACCCGGACGAGACGCGGCGGCTGCTCTCGGCGGTCCGTCCGTCGCTCACGGACCGTCTCATCGACCGGTTCACGCGGCTGGTCGACGATGGGCTCGCGGCCGCAACGGATGACGGCTGACTCAGGCCGCATCCGTCGCAAGCATCGCCCCCACGAATGTGAGTCCCCACCAGAACAGGAGCGAGAGGGCGGCGACCCACGTCGGGACGAACGCTGACCGACCCGGAACAGCGACGTACAGAACCTGATTGAACACGAGTCCGCGGTAGGCTCCCGCCGGGGTCATAGCGAGCGCACCGCCGAGTGTGCTCGTGGTGACACCGCTATCGAGCCCCGCGAACACCGCCAAGTCGCCTCCGACGGTGATGACAAGCAGTCCAGCGAGTGCGAGCACGAGCGCTCGGCCCCGACTGCCGGCGAGCGCCGACAGCAAGAACGCGATAGTCAG
The DNA here is from genome assembly GCF_054850705.1 of Haloarcula sp. H-GB5. Classification (NCBI taxonomy): domain Archaea; kingdom Methanobacteriati; phylum Methanobacteriota; class Halobacteria; order Halobacteriales; family Haloarculaceae; genus Haloarcula; species Haloarcula sp. H-GB5. The sequence continues at coordinate 16,231 of NZ_JBTWBG010000003.1, forward strand.
CGACGAGAGCGCGTACAGGCCCGTCAGCGCGATGAATCGGATGAACAGGAACGGCGAGTCGACGCCGCGATGGCTCGCGAACACCGTTGTCTCCGGACCCGCGGTCGTCGCCACGTTGATACCCAAGGCCAGCAACGGGACGACGACAATAGTGAGCAACAGCAGGGCACGACCCGCGTACACCCCGCCGACGTACGACCACGTCGAGAGTGGGTAAGTGTCGAGTATATCGAGTTCTCCCCGGACGGCAGGGTCGGCGATCGCGCGATAGCCGACCGCAAAAGCAAGCGTCGGCACGAGTACTTCGACCGCAACGAGCGTGTCGACGACAGTGGGGACGTAGCCGCCGGCGGGGCCGCCACCGGCATAGGCGAGGCCGAACAGGACAATCCCCGTGACCACACCGAGCGCGATGTAGGTGCGTGTCCTGACTGCACTCTGTACCTCTCGGACGAAGACCGTCCAGAACCGGTTGCTCTCCGTCATGCCTGCTCCCCCTCCGGAGCGGCGATAGTGGCTCTGTCCTGTTCCAGGAGCGCCGTGAACGTCTCGTGGAGCGGCCCGCCGGTCTGTTCCCGGAGCGATTCGACCGATCCGGTTCGGACGAGGCGACCGGATTCGAGGACCACCAGTCGGTCAGCCGTCTCCTCGACGAGCGGCAGTTCGTGCGAGCAGAGAACCACAGCGCGACCGGCGTCGGCAATCGACTCGACGATATCGAATATCAACCGACTCATTGCCGGATCGAGGCCGCTCGCCGGTTCGTCGAGCATCACGATCGGCGGGTCACCGGCCAGTGCCTGTGCGATTCCCAGGAGACGCGTCATCCCCCCGGAGAGTCCTGATACGGGACGGGCAGCGACTTCTTCGAGGCCGACACGTTCGAGCAGTCGGTCTGGATCGTCGTCGACGAGGTCCGCGTAGAATGCGGCAGTCTCCCGAACGCTAAACCCGGGCCGGAAAGTCGGCCGCTGTGGCAGGTAGCCCAGTTGGCGTTGGGCCTCAGGCCCGCCGTACGAGAGGGTGCCGCTGGTCGGCCGCTCGACGCCCAGAAGCACGCGCAGGAGCGTCGTTTTCCCCGAGCCGTTCGGGCCGATGAACCCGGTCACGGCGTCGGAGGGCACGTCGAGTGACACCTCCGAGACGGCTGTCACATCGCCGTATTTTTTCGTGATATCGTCCGCCGTGAGGTACGTCTCGCCAGTCATGACGCCCCCACACTCGATGTCTCGTTTCGAAGGCGCTCGACAGTCTCGGGATTCGCAGGGTCTGTTAGGGGTGCCCTGTCGACAATGCTTCCCCGGCGAAAGCCGGGCGTGGTTCCGCGGAGCGCCCGGAGACCCCGGACACTCGGTGCCGACCTGAGGACGACCGCAGCGTCGGTCTGATGGAGACGGCGGTCGACAGAATCAGTGGGCGAGTAGGACTGGGCCAACACCGGGGCAGCCCCGCCAGTAAGGTCGTACGCACCGCTCCAGTAGTTCCCCCGACCTTCGTGCGTGTACACGCGTAGCGGTCCCGGTCCTGAGATGGCGTGGCGGTCGTTCGCGATGAAATCGTTCTCGGTGACGATGTTCGACGGGACGACTGTCGACGCCCGCACGCCGATGTCATTCCCGTAGAGGACGTTGTGCTCGTATAGGGACCGGTCGGCGTTTGTCGACATTGCCTGAGTAGTGTCGACTACCACGTTGTGTGCAATATAGCTCCGGGAGCCGGCTAACATGACGCCGCTGCCGGAGTGGCGTACGTCGTTCCCGACGATGGCGTTCGCCATAGGGTTCGTCATGACGACGACGCCGGCGTACTCCTGTCCTCGGGCGACGTTGTCCGCGACAAGCGCCCGGGAGGTGTACATCAGGTGGACGCCGAAGCGGTTGTCCCGGAACGTATTGTTCCGAACAGCGGTCCCGTCGGCTCGGTGGAGGTACACGCCGTCACGCCCGCCGTTGAAGACCGAATCCTGCACGACGATCGACCCGTGCATCCCGATCACGCCCATGAATCCGTCCTGCCAGTCTGCCGTCCCGTTGACCGTGCTGTTCTCGACGACCGCTCCGGGTGTCCGCCGCAGAACGACGCCGCTTGCGGGCGTCTCGACGGTGAGGTTCGCGACGTAGAGCTCGGACGCGTTTCGACCGGTCACGGCGGCGTCGCTGTTGCCGTAGGCGGTCGTGACGGTGGCGTCCCAGGCGCTATCGTTGCTCTGCGTTGGGTCGCCGACCGTCGTGTTTCCGACGCCGACGATGTCGAACCCGGTGACACCGACCCGGTCGGCGGTCACTGTCACGACTGTGCCGTTGCCACCCCCGTCGAGCGTCGCTCCGGGACCGCTGAGGGTGAGTGGCTTGTCTATCGTCACCTGCTCCTCGTACGTGCCGGCCGGGACGACGACCGTCGTGTTCGGCGGGGCCGCATCAACAGCCGCCTGAACCGTCGGGGCATCGGTTCCGACTTCGACCGAGACGGGCCGATTTCGCCGCTGTCGTGCCGCCAGTACGGTGGCGTTCGTATCGTTTCGCCGCGGACCGACCTGCTCTCGGACTGCTGCCGCCTGTTCGAGGTCGAACGAGTGTCCCTTGAGACCCTCCCAATCGATGACTCGGCCGCCACAGCTATCGGCGAATGCTTCTGCGTCGTCCCGGTCGGCGAACGGCACAACCGCCGGTCCGGATGGCACCCGCGCTGAGCCGTCGACGACGTAGTGGGCCTGATTGGCTTCGACCCAGTCCGGCGGTGTGGCGGTCCGGAGCGAGCCATCGTCGCCGCATCTGACCGGCCGGTCACTGTAGTCGGAAACGTACACTACGAGTGGGTACCCGAACTGCTGCTCGTGCCCCGGTTCCGTGAGTGCTGTCACAGCCTGATCGATGCCAACGTAGCCGACAACGTAGCGGTACTGTGAGTAGAAGACCTGCGCCCGCGGAACACTGATACTCCGGTTCTGGGCGATCTGTTCGTCGGCCATCGTGATGCCACGTTGGACAGTGTTATCGAACGCCACTGGTTCGGGGCGGGCACTGGTTGTATCGACGGCGAACGACGTAGCGAGAACCAGTGTACTGAGAACTACTGCGAGTAGCGCAAAGAACTGCACAGTCGTCAGGGCTGGTCGCATCTATCGGCACTACGAGTGGTGCCCCATTACAGTATGTGGTGTACCTCTCGAAACTGCCAGCACACCCACACACGGTCTGCCATGCCGGAAGCCAGCCCTGACGCTGTTCGGGAGCCATCGTATTGCTCCACTCATAAACCCGCCTACGTTTTACCGATGGACTACTTGTAGCTGCAATCCTATCATTCAATGTACAAATGGGCACCAACCAGGACCGAAACCCCCGGGCCGAGCAGACTGTCTGTCCGTACTGTGGCGTTGGCTGTACGATACAGTACGCGGGCAACGGGAAGGCGACCGGCACAGCGGGGCCAGTGAACACGAAAGGAGAGATCTGTCCAAAGGGCGGGGCCGCGTACGACGTGGTCGAACACGAAGATCGGTTGACCGAGCCACTCGTCCGTGAGAACGGGCGTTTCGCCACTGCACCCTGGGAGGCCGCCCTGTCTCGCGTGACCGACCGACTCACGGAAATCATCGACCAGCACGGGCCGGACGCCGTCGAGTTCTTCGCATCATCGAACTGCACGAACGAGGAAAATTACGTGTTTCAAAAGATCGCGCGGATGCTCGGCACCAACAACGTCGACAACTGCGCTCGCCTCTGTCATTCGTCGACAGTCGCCGCGATGAGCGAGCGGTTCGGTGCCGGGGCGATGACGAACACGCTCGATGACCTCGCGGAAACCGACTGTCTGCTCGTCACTGGGGCGAACCCGGCTGAACAGCATCCTGTCATTTTTCGTTCGTACTTCTTACCGGCAATTCGCAACGGAACAACACTCATCCATATCGACCCGCGCGAGACAGACACGACCAATGCTGCCGACATCCACCTCGACGTCCGTCCTGGATACGATATCCAGCTCCTCAATTCGATGGCGAAGGTCATCCTCGACGAGGGGCTCGTCGACGAGTCCTTTGTCGAGGAACGGACGACCGGCTACGCGGACCTGACAGCACACCTTGACGATGTCGACGTCGGGTCGGGTGCCGACGTGGCCGGCGTCGACACGGAAACCGTTCGGGAAGCGGCCCGAGCGTACGCGGAGGCCGATAGAGCGGCAATCATCACCGGGATGGGAATGAGCCAGCACGCGTGCGGGACCGACAACGTCCACGCGCTGTTGAACCTCGCGCTGCTGACCGGTAACGTCGGCCGCCCAGGCACCGGCGTGAACCCGCTCCGTGGCCAGAACAACGTGCAGGGGGCCGGCGACGTTGGCGCACTTCCCAGCGTGCTCCCCGGCTACGAACCCGTTACGGACCCGGATGCCCGACAGCGAGTCGCAGACGAGTGGGGCGTCGAGCCGCCGAGCGAACCCGGCCTGACGGAGACGACTGCGACACACCAGTTCGGTGACGAAATCAAGGCTGCGGTCGTGTTCGGCGAGAACCCGGCTGTCACGGAGCCAAACGCTACCTCTGTCGGGGCCGGCTTCGACGAGCTCGATTTCTGTGTCGTCATCGACCTCTTCGAGACTGCAACCGTCGACCACGCCGATGTCGTGCTCCCCGGAAGCAGTTGGGCAGAGAAAGCGGGGACCGTGACCAACACGGATCGGCGGGTGATGCGGATGCGGCCGAACGCTGATCTGCCCGGGAACGCACGCCGTGACCTCGATATCCTCACGGACCTCGGTCAGCGGCTGGTCGGCCAGTCGGACGCGTTCGACTACGACGGACCGGAAGCGGTTTTCGAAGAGCTAACGCGAGCCAATCCGCTGTACGCCGGGATGAGTTACGACGGCATCGGTGATAGCTACCAGCGGTGGCCGTTCCCGGCGGACGCCGATTCCGGAACCGACGTTCTCCATACGGAGACGTTCGCGTCGGGCGAGCAAACCGCATCGCTGGCCCCAGTCTCGCCGACGCCGCCGGCCGATGCCGTCACCGGGGAGCAACTCGTTCTCACGACGGGGCGCGTGCTCCAGCACTTCAACAGCGGCGCACTCACTCGACGGTCGGAGACGCTCATGCGAATGCGCGGGGAAGATGTCCTCGAGATCCACCCGGACGATGCCGCCGCTCGCGGTATCGAGGACGGCGATACGGTCGTCGTCGAGAACGACCGTGGCAGCGTGACAGTGTCGGCGGCTGTGACGGCGACCATTCGGCCCGGAGTCGTGTTCTGTACGTTCCACTATCTGGACCCGCTCGCAAACGCCCTGACCGGTGACTCGCTCGATCCCGTCGCCGAGATTCCAGAGTACAAGCATTCGGCAGTGGAAGTGCGAACGCCAGCGGCTACCACACAAGAGTAGGGGGGAGCCGGGGAAACTCCAGTGACGGTTGAGAAGGTCGAACTGATACGTTCCGGCGGCAGTATGCAGTTCGGCACTGCAACGCGACCGACTCTTGCCAGAACCGTCTCTCTACCTGCGTCCGTATTTCAACGGACGACGTCAGCGGACGCCGAGCATCTCTTGGCAGTCAATACGGCGATGAGATGAGTGGCTACTGGTCTACTTACGCTGCGTGCAGTCGCAGGCAGATAAGGCTCCCCAGCGTGCAAACGGACCGGTTGACCGCCGTGAGAGACCATTCGGTGCCTGATGAGCGTTTTAGGCACATCACTTACCCGTGTGGGTACTCAATTCGAAGCTACCCTACGTATCATGGTTCCCGGAGAGTCCCTGCCGCATCCGTCGGACGAACACGAGAGATATCCGCCAATTCACTGCGACGCATGTCGGTCTGCACTGCAATCTCCTGATGGTCTGCCGTCGTTCCTGCTTCTCGATCAGCTAACAGTTCCGATTGTAGGCTGTACTGATCACTTGACGCAGTTCAGGTCTGTTTGCGGGTACACGACTACAGCCACCGCTGAACTCCTAGACTACAGACCTGCTGGCGGCGTTAGCTGTCCGAGTTGTCACCTGGCGGTGCACAATCCACAGCAGCCAGTGATTCAGGTTCAGGATGGGGCTGTCGCTGTGCTCGCATGTCCAAAGCACCAGTCAGAGATTATCACCCGATTTCAGACGGGACTGGATACACAGCAACAGTTGACAGCGCAGTTCGACAAGTAGGCTATGAACTGGGGACCGGGTCGAGTATCGCTCACGGGATGAAAATTACTTCCCGAGAGATGCACCGATCACTGCTCGATTGTGCTGCCCCAGTATAGACAGAATCTCCGTCGTTGTTGGTGGTCCAGTTTTTGAACGCCCGACGGAATCTCTACCTCGCTGCGCTTATTGGCGCATCGTTATCGTTTCTATCCCGTTCAGTCGTTGATAGCAGTTTAGTCGTCGCTGTCGGCAGCCGCCTCAGTGCCGGCGTCGCGGACCTGGGTTGCCTCACTCTCTACGTTGACGCCTTCCCAGTCGTGGTCCGTGTGGAACCCCTCGCGCTCCTTTGCACTCTGAGCGACACGGATGAACTCCGCCTTGTCGCGGGCCGCAGCGATTGTATGCCCGCCACAGTAGGAGAGCCCGGAGCGGATGCCAGCACAGAACTCCTCGGCCACAGCAGTGACCGAGCCTTTGTACGGGGTCAGTGCCTCGACGCCTTCGTCGGCGCTGACGTTGTTCTGCTTGTCATCACGGTCCTCGGCCGCCGCAGTGGTCGCCATCCCTCGTGATTGCTTGTACCGCGTGCCATCGACTTCGACGACCGCCCCGGGTGCCTCCTCTGTGCCGGCAAAGAGGCTCCCGAGCATTACGGTATCTGCCCCGGCCATGAGGGCCTTCACCGCGTCACCGGACGTGCGAATCCCGCCATCCGCGCAGATAGTAACGTCCAGATCTTCGGCGGCCGTGGCACAGTCATCAACGGCGGTCAGCTGGGGGACGCCAGCACCCGCGACCTTCCGGGTGGTACAGTGGGACCCGGGTCCGATACCGACTTTGACACAGTCGGCCCCAGCGGCGGCGAGGTCTTCGACACCCGCGGGCGTCGCGACGTTGCCGGCGATGAGGTCGGTGTCGGGAAATTCTTCGGCGAGAGTTTCGACGGCATCGAGCGACCGGTCGAGGTGACCGTGGGCCACGTCGACGACAAGTGCATCAACACCGGCTGCAATCACGGCCGCGCTCCGTGCGACATAGTCCTCGTTGATACCGACTGCTGCGCCGATCTGTTCGCCCGCTTCTTTCACCTGCTCGACCTGCTCGGCCTGTTCCTCGGGCGTCAGGAACCGGTGTAGTACCCCGAACCCGCCAGACCGTCCAAGCTCGATTGCCAGTTCCGCCTCCGTAACGGTGTCCATCGCAGCGGAGACGAGCGGCGTGTCCAGTTCGATGGTCGGCGTAAGCGGCGTCGAGAGGTCGATGTCGCTCCGACTGTCAACCGGTGACCGCTTCGGGACGAGAAGCACGTCGCCATAACTCAATCCAGTACGTAACTCGTTCATACCCCGCTAACGGAACCCCTCCTAGCACAAAAGGATCTCGGATTAGAGATGCCCCGCTCGTCCCGGCAACCACGACTCGTTTCGCATGGCTGGGCTCCCTCATTTTTAGGGCCGGCTAAAAATCGAAGGGTATTTGTTATTTTAGGCTGGACTAAAATTCATGGCGGAGACTAATCAGGACGGAATGTGGTCGACGCGGAGAGAGTGTGTAAAGTACGGGACCGCGCTGCTGACCACTGGCTCGCTCGCAGGTTGTACTGGGCTTTCGAGTGGAGGTACCGAGTCGGATGAAACCCGGACACAGACTGACCGGTCCTATTCAGGGACGATGGCGCCGGTGGGCAACCTCAGACTTGAGTCGAGTCCGGAGACTATTGTCGGCGGGTGGGGGTTTGAGGAGGACATCCTGACTGCACTGGGGGAGGCCGACAAGCTCATCGCCGCCGAGGGCAACCAGTTCTGGTTCACCGGCTTCTACGACCAGCTTCCCGGCGTAGACGTCCCCGATCCCGAGTCGCTGGAGTTGGTCCGGACAGACGACTGGTCGCTCAGAACCGAGGTTCTCTATGAACTCGACCCGGACCTGTTCGCTACTGACCCGAACCGATTCATTTCGTACTACGGTGCTGACGGGGGCGATATCTCCGAAATCAACGATTCGATTGGGCCCTTCTTTGGGAACGCCAGCCGCCGCAAACGCGGCGACGACTGGCCCACCTGGCCCGGTGGTGAGTCCTACGCCTACTACGACATCCCCGAATTCGTCAGCAGATACGGAGCACTGCTCGGAAAGTCCGAGACAGCCGCTGCTATCAACACCCTCTACGAGCAGGCGCTACGGGAGATGCGGTCGCGCGTTCCACCGGCGTCCGATCGTCCGAGCGTCGGATTGCTCAACGCGCAAATAAACCCCGACAACGAGGGGTTCTTCCGTGCCTACAACCCCAGGACTGAGATCGACAAGGCATACGGGAAAAAACAGTACCGAGATCTCGGCATTGTCGACGCGTTCGAGGGCGAGTACGATGGCCAGTCCGGGATCCAGGTCGACTACGAGGCACTGCTGGAGGTCGATCCTGACGTGCTCGTGTTCCACTTCGGCGTCAATTACCGCGACTGGAACGGCGAGGATGCGCTCCGAAAGACAGTCGAAGGGATGCGGGACAGTTCGCTGGGGCAGGAACTCACCGCCGTTCAGGAGGATCGACTATACGTCGGCGGGTCAGCCTATCAGGGTCCGATCATCAATCTCTTCCAGACGGAGATGCTCGGAAAGCAGCTCTATCCCAACGAATTCGGTGAGTGGCCGGGCGAGATCACCGCTGGCGAACTTCCAGAGATTCCCGAGGGCGAACAGCTGTTCGACCGCGAGGAACTCGCAGATATCCTCACTAGAGCGAGCGAAGCTACTGACTCACAGTAACAGCAGTTCCCTCAGAAGCATGGTTGGAAAAGGTAGGTGTTGCGCTCCTGTAGGAAAGCGGATGACGGGTGGCGATGGGCACCGTGTGTGCCACCCACTGCAGTCAGAGGCACGGATGGGTTCTGGACCCGAGACATGGGGGGGGCGAGTAGGCGCAAAGTAGGAAAGGGCCCAAAGCGGGGACCAGAACCCATATAATCGTAATTCACCGTTCGACATATTTTTTGTGGTAACTCCTATCATAGTGGTAATTTCAGTGCAGTCATCACCGGAACGCACGGCTCCGCCAATCATCTAAAAGGATGGGACGTTGCTGTGGGGGTGGGAGAGATGGGGTGCAACGTACCATCGGAAGTCGTCGAAACCGACGACGGATTCCAGCCCGAAGCAATCGTGCGGGAGAATCCAGCGCGATTGGACAGGGCTCAGAACCCACCTAGCTCCGATAGGAGTGTATATAAAGTGCTTGTGATATCCCCTCGCCGTCTGTTGGTTTTGTCGCAAGCCACTCGTTTCTCGCTAGCGTTAGTCCCATCTGCTCACGTTCGGAGTACACCCGGATTCGAACAGCAAGAGAATGGTGGGCAGCCGGGGGGTAGCGTCCGCACCATTTGGAGTCAACATCCACGACAACGGGTTCCGGACCCGGACCGTTTGATGAACGTGATCGGATTCAATGAGGGCGGTGCGGGGACCAGAACCCTATGAAATGGAATGTACTTGGTGTAAAAAATCGTTGTGACGTTTTATCTCATTTTATTCGCTCTGCGATCACTGAGCTTCCGCAATCGCAGCATCGAGAGGTGGGCGATACCCCCACACAGCTAGGGAGGGCCATCACAACCACCGATAGCGACGGCGGTTGCTGGCTGTAGCGTTGCGGACGACCACAACACTGGCCTATTAGCGGAGACCACGCGACGGAAACTACCACTCATGCGTCGTGAAGTATAGATAGGACCCGGCTGGTACCCCGCTGTTAGTCGGGCTGGCGTTCGGAATCACTCACCGCCATCGACAAGCAAGTTCGTAAGCAACAGTAGTCGGCACTGTAATCGTAAGCACCACGAATATGATTTCCTCAACTGTGGGACCCGATTGAGTGATTGCGCTGTAGAATACTAGTGCACCGGTAGCAAGGACACCAACGACGGTCGCGACGTACTCGGGGTGTATCCATCTCTGTTGGAAGGGACTGGAAACCATATGTGAATTGACCGTTGCATCTGTGCTAACTCCTGTGGTTTTCCGAGTTCTTTGTATTGAACGGAGAGATTCAGAATAGTGGGTTATTCCACAGTTTCGAGACCCGTGATCTCGAATCGTGTCCCACCCATCGAACTCTCAGTTGCGCGAATGTCCCAGCCATGAGCGTCAGCGACTCGTTTGACGATGTTGAGGCCCAGACCAGTCCCTGATTCGGAAGTCGAATAGCCAGCCTCGAACACCTTTTCGCGGTCCTCGGCGGGGATTCCAGGGCCGTCGTCTTCGATGTAGAATCCGGGGGTGTCACCGAAGATACCGACGACAACAGTGACATCTAAGCCAGCGTGATCGATCGTGTTCCTGAACAGATTTTCGAGCAGATGCCGAAATTGATCGGTATCAGCTTTGACCAGTGGCTGAGTCTCGGCCTCGTAATCGCAGTATAGTTCGGCCTCGTCTGCAGGGTCAGACACGAGGTTCCACGCGGCCTCAGCCGCTGCGTCGATCGCAACAGGCTCCAGCGACCCGATCTCTTGGTGCTCCCGTGCTAGCCAGAGAAGGTCCTCTACAATCCGTTCCATCCGATCAGTCGCTGTTTCGATCACAGCCAGATGATCACTCGAATGTTCGGCCTGAACGAGTTCCAGCCGACCTTGGATAACGTTTAGCGGGTTCCGCAGGTCGTGGCTGACAGTAGCGGCAAACTGCTCTAGCTGTTCTTTTTGATCCTGCAGTTCCCGTTCACGTCTTATACGTTCGGATATGTCCCGACCGGTGCCGACAAGCCCTATGAGGTTACCGTCCTGATCGGTCAGGCGGTCGGCGGTGAACTCGTGGGGAGTACGCTTCCCCTCCGCAGTGAGAAAATCCGCTTCGATTGTCGATTGCCCAGTTGTGAGCGCCTCCTCGATCGCCTCCGCGACTGCGTCCTGTTCGTCTTCCGGAAAAAGAGTGACGGCGTCGAGATCCGCGATTTGCTCATCAGTGTATCCGGCCATCGTCGCGAATTGTTCGTTACAGCGCTGAATGTTGCCTTCAGAATCGAGGACGTAGAATATGTCGGCAAGTGAATCGAGTGCCTGATCGATAAACGTCCGCTCTGCGCGCAGTTCGTCCCGGATTTTCAGCGAGTGTATAGCGTGCGAGATGCTGTTCCCGAGTTCGCCGAGTAATGCCTGTTCGCCCTCAGCAAAGGCAAATGGACGGGACGAATAGACGCACAGGAGACCGTACAGAGTGTTATTGTATTCTAGCGGAACCGCAGCAGTGCTTCGATAACCGCGATCGAGTGCTTCCTCTCGCCAGATCTCGAATCCCGGGTCATCTTGAATATTCTGTACCGTAGCAATGCGTCGTTCCCGGACGGCCGTCCCCGCGGGACCCTGTCCTGTCCGGGAGTTATCTGCAGTGACGACGATAGTGTCGAGATACGCGTCCTCGACGCCGGCCCAGGTCTGTGGCTCGATTCGGTCTGTCTCGGAATCTCGCTCCCCTATCCAGGCGAACCGATAGGGCTCAGAGTCGCTAATGATCTCACAGACGCGAGTTTTGATTTCCGATAGCGAACTCGCTCGGATGAGCGCCTGATCGATGCTACTGACGAGCGCACGAACCCGCTCAAGTTCAGCAGCGCGCTGATTGGTTCGGTACTGTTCGACTGCGTTTTCAATGCGATTTGCGAGGAGTTCGTATCGTTCTGTTCCGTGTCCTTTCCGGAGATAATCAGTTGCACCGGCGGCAATAGCGTCGCTTGCGACCGCTTCGCTCCCCTCACCGGTGAAAAGGATGAACGGAAGATCAGGGTACTCTTCACGGACAGCTTTGAGAAGTTCGATGCCGTCTTTCTCGGGCATCCGATAGTCGCTGACAATACAGTCAACGGAGCGTTCATCAAGTCGGTCAAGCCCTTCAGCGGCACTCGCTGCAGGTACAACGTTGAGTTGGTCGGATTGCTGTGCAAGTATTTCCGAGGCTACATCTAAAAAATCCGGTTCATCATCAATATGAAGCACAACAATATTCGGCAGCTCTGACACAATATCGAATGTACCTATCTTCGAGCGATAAAGTTGCCGACCCAAGTATCAAATTATATACTTTGGTATTCGAATGGCGCCTCATGTGATTTGCAGTAAATGTATGATATAATTGGTTGAACACCTAACGCCGGAGTAATCGAGTAGCACAAAGCTAGCTGCCCCGGCAAAATATCATATATAAGAACCAGTACGGGTGATTCATAAAAGCTCGATACATAGCTATAGCAATGGTCTATGCAGGTGCCAAGACTCCCGATTCCATCCGTGTTCTGTATATAAACGACGATGGTGACTTTGCTGAGTTGGCGCAGACGAAACTCCTGAATATCTCAACTGTCTTTGACGTGACCGCTGTCGGGAGTATAGAGGCTGCTCTCGACTTGCTTGTAACTTCGACTATCGATTGTGTAGTCACATCGTACTCATTGCCGGATGGGACGGGAATTGATCTCCTAGATCGGCTACAAGCTGAACAATACGAAGTACCGACAATACTATTTACTGGTCGAGGGAGCGAGCGAATCGCGAGCGAAGCAACCAAGGCGGGCGTCTCCGATTACGTCCCGATCCATTCGGGCCAGAACAGTTTCGAGTTGCTGGCGAGTCGCATCCAAACGCTCACTGAGGCCGCTCGCAAACAAGCGGCCGCCGAGCGACTGTCCGACCGCTTCCAGCGAACGCTGGAGCGGGCAACTGACGCGATTTATGCCGTCGATAGCGAATGGCGCATCGAGTACATAAACGAGAAGATGGCAAAGCGTGTCGACCGCGACCCCGATGCTATCGTCGGGACGATCATCTGGGAAGAGTTTCCCTCGATAGTTGGAACGAAACTCGAAGAGAAATACCGAACCGCGATGGAGACCGGCGACCCGGTGTCGTTCGAACAGTACATTGGCGAACCCTTCGATTACTGGGTCGAAATACGAGCCTTTCCCGACGATGACGGTCTGACTGTCTTTTCACGAGAAACCACGGCGGAGCGGGAACGAGAACTGGAGTTAGAGCGCAGTGAAGCCATCCTCGAAAATATCCACGACGTTGTGTTCGTTCTCGATGACGAAGGGACAATCGAGTTCGCAAACACCGCTTCGAGACGACTGGTTACCGGAGACGGATCGACCAAGATAACGGGACAGCAACTGGAAACGGTCGTGGGAGATCGGATATCCGATTCCGATGCGGACCGGTTCACAGCGGCGGTCGAATCGACGGTCGACGATATCGAGACCGACGGTGGCGTTACGGGGTTGTACGATACTGACCTGCAACTCGATGTGACGACCGGTGGCGGCAAGCGGACGTTAGATGTCCGCGTCACACCGTTCCGGAGCAACAATGGCCGACAGGTGCTCGTCGTTGCCCGTGACATCACCGAACAGAGCATGGCGAAACGACAGTTAGAGCAGGAGCGAGATGCGCTTCGTGACCTCCAGAGCGTCATGGCAAGGGGCGATATCTCGGCCGAGACACGTCTCGAAGAATTGCTCGAACTTGGCTGTCGGACACTCGGGCTCGACATCGGAATCGTCTCACACGTTCAGGGCAATGATTACACGGTCAGGGCAGTACACGCCCCGGATACGGAAATCGAATCCGAGGACCAGTTCGACCTCGAATCGACGTACTGCGCGGAGGTGGTCGGGACAGATGCAGTCTGCTCGTTCGCAGATGCTGTCGCTGATGGCAAAGAAACCCACCCTGCGTATCGTGAGTTGGAGCTGGAATCGTATATCGGCGTGCCACTCATCGTCGATGGAGTCCGGTACGGAACGGTCAATTTTTCGAGTCCGACAACGCGAGTCGCGCCCTTCGGAGCGCTTGAGCAAACGTTCGTGAAGCTACTCTCGGAGCTTGTGAGCGCCGAAATATCTCGGATGCAGGAACAGACCGACCTCAAGCGCCAGGAGTTCCTGTTCGAGCGGGTGCAAGACATCGCAGATATCGGTGTGTGGGAGTATTTTCCATCGACGGACAGCCTCGACTGGTCTGGCGGCGTCCGTCGGATTCACGGGGTTGACGACGAGTACGAGCCGTCACTCGATGACGCACTTGGTTTTTATCACCCTGACGACAGGGAAGAGATTGCGCAGGCAGTCGAGCAGACGATTGCGGACCGAGAACCGTACGACATCGATCTCCGGATCGTTCGGACCGACGGCGACGTGCGCGACGTTCGGGCGTGGGGAGAACGCGTCGACGACCCACAGGACGATGAGCCCGTGCTTCGGGGGGTTTTTCAGGATATCACGGAGCGAAAAGCCCGGGAACGAGCACACCAGGAACTTGCCGAGGAGTACGAGGCACTACTCAACAGTTCCGGTGACGCCATATTCATGCTCGACGTCGATACGGCCGGTAACGAGCCAGCGTTCGAGTTTGCTCGACTCAGCCCCGGTTACGAGGCACAGACTGGACTCACAACCGACGAGGTTCGAGGACAACCACCACGGGAAATCTTCGGTGACGAACGTGGTGCCGAACTCGCGGCGAACTACACTCGTTGTTTCGAGGAGCGTGCGCCGATCTCGTATCGTGAAGAACTGGACATCGCTGACGATGCACGGTTCTGGGATACGAGCCTCGCACCAGTCATCCTCGAAGACGAAATCGTCCGGATCGTCGGCATCGCCCGCAACGTAACCGAACAGGTCGAGCGACAACGCAAACTCGAAACAACGAACCAGCGACTTGAATCACTCATCGAAGCGACACCACTCACTGTCATGGAAATGGACACGGACGGGACGGTTATCCGCTGGAACGATGGGGCCGAGAATATGTTCGGCTGGTCACGGGCGGAGGTGCTTGGCGAGGGCAATCCAATGGTCTCGGACGAGCAGCAGGCTGAATTTGAGTCCCACCGACAGCGCGTATTGAGCGGCGATCAAATCCGGGGCAAGGAAGTACAACGGAAGACGAAGGCCGGTGAGGAACTAGAGTTGCTCCTGTCGGCTGCACCAATCACCGCTCCCGACGGAGAGATAACGAGCGTACTGGCTGTTCTAGAGGATATCACTGAACAGAAGCAGTTAGAGTCGAAGCTCCGCTCACTGCAGGAAACAGCACAGCGGCTCAGTGGTGCACAGTCAAGTGCCGAAATCGGCGACATCGCTGTCGAGGCTGCCGTCGATATTCTCGGATTCGAGCTCACCGGTATCTGGGAGTATGCCGATCAAGCCGACGAGCTCGTCCCGCTGACGGCGAGTGCTGCCACGGGAGAACTGCTCGGTGAACTCCCGCAGTTGGAGTCCGGAGAGGCGCTTGCGTGGGAGGCATTCGAAACGTCGGAGGTGCGTCAATACGACGACCTCCAGTCCGAAGTGACACTCGGCAAGGCCGACGCACAACTCAGGAGTGGCCTGTTCGTGCCACTGGGCGAGTTTGGGCTGATCGGCGTCGGAACGACACAGGAACAAACGTTCTCTGAGACAGACGTGGACTTGTTCCAGATACTGGGTACGACTGTCGAGGCGGCATTCACACGGGCAAGCCGGGAAACTGAACTCCAGCGACAGAACGAGCGGCTCGATGAGTTTGCCAGTGTCGTGGCCCACGACCTCCGGAACCCGCTGTCCATCGCCATCGGGTTTCTCGACATCGTCGAAGAGACAGGCGACCTCAGTCACGTAGACCGGATCGAGGCGGCGCATGACCGCATGGAGCGGTTGATCGACGACCTCCTTACGCTAGCGCGCGGTGAGACCACAGTTACGGATACGAAACAGGTCGACCTCAAGACCGTGACGACAGAGGCCTGGGGATACGTCGACACCGCTGAAGCAACGCTGACAGTTGCTGACACGGTCCCGACAGTGGCTGGTGACGCCGGCCGGTTGACGCAGCTGTTCGAGAACCTCTTTAGAAACGCTATCGAACACGGTGGAGAAGATGTCACAGTAACCGTCGGGCAACTAGACGGCCGTGGCGGGTTCTACGTCGCGGACGACGGCGACGGGATTCCGCCGGGGAAGCGTGAGGAGGTACTGAAACACGGCGTGACATCTACCAAAGGGGGCACTGGCTTCGGACTCTCGATCGTGGCGGACATCGCCAAAGCACACGGCTGGACCGTCCGTGTGACGGAGAGCACTGCCGGCGGAGCACGGTTCGAGTTCCGCTACTGAGGGACGCGGCGGTCGCGGTTTCTCGGCACCGACAGTGACAGCGCTGGAACCGACAGAACCAGTCCTACGGCCAGAGCCCACGCGCTTCGTGGGCCTCCGCGATACGGGACAGGGCGACGATGTACGCCGCATCGCGCCACGTGATGTCGCGGTTTTCGAACTCCGTCCGGACTGCGTCCCAGGCCGCCCGCATCTCTTCGTCGAGTTCGTCGTTCACGCGCTCGAGTGACCACGACCGACGGTTGATATCCTGTAGCCACTCGAAGTAGCTCACCGTGACGCCGCCGGCGTTCGCCAAGATGTCCGGGATCACCATGATATCTCGGTCAGCGAGGATGGAGTCAGCAGTGGACGTGGTCGGTCCGTTCGCGCCTTCGACGACGTAATCCGCGGCGATGTCGTCCGCGTTAGCCTCGGTGATGACGTTCCCAAGTGCGGCCGGGATGAGGACGTCGACGTCCAGCGTCAACAGTTCGTCGTTCGAAATCACGGTGTCGGCGTACTCGGTGACCGCTTCCGGTTCCTCGTCGTGTGACGGCACTGTCGCCGTATCGATTCCGGCGGGGTCGTACATTGCCCCGTTCACGTCACTGATCGCGACGACAGTCGCGCCCCGTTCGTCGAGTAACCGTGCTGCGTTCGCGCCGACACTGCCGTAGCCCTGTACTGCGACCGTGGTCTCCGACAGTGGCTGGTCGTAGTACTCACAGACCAACTGTGTGATAATCGCGACGCTCCGACCGGGCGCGTCCTCGCGTCCCTTGCTCCCACCGACAATCGGCGGCTTCCCGGTGACGACACCCGGAATCGTCTCGCCTTCTTGCATGGAGTAGGCGTCCATCAGCCAGGCCATCGTCTGCGGGTCTGTTCCCATGTCCGGGGCGGGAATGTCCAGGTTCGGGCCGATGACCTTGCGGAGTTCCTGTGTAAACCGGCGGGTGAGCCGTTCTTTCTCGTCTCGGCTCAACGTTTTCGGGTTGACGGCGATACCCCCTTTTGCGCCGCCGAAAGGGAGGTCCATTACCGCGCATTTCCAGGTCATCCAGATCCCGAGTCCGACACATTCGTCCCTCGTCACATCGGGGTGATAGCGAAGCCCACCTTTGTACGGTCCTCTGACGCTATCGTGCTGGGCTCGATACCCGGTGAATACTTCGACTGTACCATCGTCCCGCTCAATCGGAACGGTGACTTCGTGGACGTTTCGCGGGTGGTTCAGTCGCTCGACGATGTTCGGGTCGATATCGAGGTGGTCCGCGGCTCGGTGGAGTTGTAGACGGGCTGTTTCGAGCGCTGATTCTGGCTCGGGCGGCGTCGACGAGTCTTCCGAAAGAGAAGCGGAGCTCAGTTCCGATCCCATCGTTATTCCAGCGGTGTCAGTCGATTGCGCATTTCACCGCCACAGTCCTGACAGTTCTCCGGTTGGCTCTCTGCAGTGATGACTTTGCCACACGCAAAGCACTCGTACGGTGTCTCCTCGTCGTGGTCTTGCTCGACATCTCTCATGTGTATTCACGAGTGGCGGTGTCCGACCGCCAGTACTCGATTAAGGAATAGAAGGACATCAAAGGAATATTCAGAGGTTAAACAAAGAAGTAGGAGTGTCTTGGGTTGTTTATTATTAAACCCCATTCACGACTCTAGGCCCGAGACGCTCCGATCTTCGAACAGTGTAGTGAACAGCTTCCGCTGGACAGTCCGGACATGCTGGTAAAACGCCGGCGGAGAGATTTCAAGCATCGCTGCGATGTCCTCACCGGACTTCGTACGCGGTGACTCGAAGTAGCCGCTGTAGTAGGCGGTTTGAATCACTTCGAGCTGGCGCTCCGTGAGGTCCGTGAGGAACTCCGAACTGCGGTCCTGCTCGAGGCCCCGTTCGAGCGTCTCTTTGCGCTTGAGTTCGACGCCGGAGAAGGTGCTGTCGACCAACTGTGCGATGTTTCGAACGTCGACGCTCTGTGGCACATCGACGACGAGTGTCGTCCCGTCCGGGTCCGCAGTCGCTGCCCGGAAGATAGCACCGTGGTCGGCCAGTTCTAAGGCGAGGAACGGCTGTGACAACTCCAGCCGCAGAACGCCACTCCCGGCGTCGTCGTCACTGATCTGTGTCACGTCGTCAATCGACGTCATGTCCGCCGCAGCCGCCGCAACCGTTTGCACGTCAGCGTCTTCGACCGTGACGAACACGCTGTTACCAGCCGGTGCGTGCTGGATGCCACCCTCGTAGGAGAGGGAACATCCCGCCGACCGGGCGAGTCTCGATAGAAGGAATCGCTCGTCATCGATGTCGAACTCGACGCGAGTCACCGATGTCGTGAGCAGCGCGTGTTTTCGTTCGATGGCACTGAGCGCCGAGGCGATCGTCTCGCCGAGTTCGCGCAACACTGTGCGCGTTGTCTCGTCGAACGCGTCTTTCGTGTCCGCGTAGATGGTGAGGACCCCGTGCCTGAGATCGTTGTACACCAGCGGGATGCTCAACACCGAGAGGAAATCACGGGTGAGCGCGTCAGAACGCCACGGCGCGTTTCGGAGGTCGGCGGCGACGTTAGGGATCATCGTCACGTCGCCGGTCGCAGCCGTCTGGCCCCCGGGCTCGGTCTCGGAATCCGCGACGGCGATTGACTGACTGTCGAGATACCCCTGTTCGTTGCCGGCCCACGCTCGCGGTTCGACGGTAGTACCGCCCGGGTCGACGCTCCCGATCCACGCGAACTTGAATCGGTCCGTATCAGTCAGCCGTTCACAGACAGTGTGGTTGATCTCTTCCTGTGTTTCGGCGCTGACGATCGTCTGATCTATTTCCCGAATCGTGTTGTTGATGTGGTTCAGGGCGGTCAATTGCTCGTTTTGCCGCTGGAGTTCGCGGTCCTGTTCCCGGAGCTGAGATTCTCGGGCGACCCGGTCGAGAGCAGCCTCGGCGGTCGCTGCGAGCAGGTCGGTGAGTTCCTGCGTCACGTCGTCGAACACCCCGACGGCTGTCGAGCCGCTGACGAACACGCCGTGGTTGCCCAGCGGAATGAACATGACGCTACGGAGGTCGGTCGCCCGGTTTTCCAGCCGGTCCGACGTGTGGACGTCGTCGAACACGAGTGTCTCGTCGTTGACGAAGCTGTGGCTCGGAAGCGTGTCGTCGTTCGTGCGGACGGCCGGAAGTGGCCCATGGTGTTCGGTCATCGCCTGTGACTGTGCGACAGGCTGGAGTTCGTTCGTCTCAGCGTCGTGCAGATAGATGGCGTTCGCGGAGACATCGAACACACTGAGCACGTCATCAACGATGTGCTGAGCGATCTCCTGATTGGTCTCTGTGTAGAGGAACTTCCGTGCGGTTTCCTGCAGCGTCGCCAGCGCTTCCTCGCGCTGTTTCCGTTTCGTGATATCCCGGCAGCTGTACAGCAGCGTCCCGCCCTGAATCGCGACTTCGCGGACGTTGACCAGCAGTGTATGCTCGTGGCCCGCTTTGTCAGTGACGGTACACTCGATGTTCTTGAGAACGCCCTTCTCTGCGAGTTCCGCACGGTCGAACAGGTCCTCGCCGAGGAGTGTGTCGATCGTTTCCTGCCCGCGGATCTCGTCGTCGGTGTAGCCGAAAATGAAGTGGACGTTCGGACAGACGTAGGTGTATTCCCCGTCCTCGTTCGTGATGAGGACGGTGTCGGTCATATTGCTGAGCGTGACCCGGTGGAGTTCCTCGGACTGGCGGAGGTCACGGTCGAGGGTGACCTGCTCCGTGATGTCTATCCCTTCGATTACAATCGAGGTGACGTCGCCGAAGTCGTTCCGGACCGGACGAACTGAAAGCTCGATAACGCGGTCCGTGGCTGTGGTCGGCCGGTGGACGACCGCGTTACCGAACTGCCCGTCGCGTGCGGCCTCTACGAGTTTCCGGATATCGCGTTCTGTCGCCTCGGACTGGGACCAGCACGGCAGCGTCCAGAACAGGTCACCGATGACCGCGTCCACGGCCTCGGCGATCATCGCCTGGCCCGTCTGATTCACACGGGCGAGCGAGCCATCCGGGTCGAGGACCCACGTGGCCGTCTGTGTATCCTGAAAGACGGCGTCGAACTGCCGTGCCCGTTCGCGCTGCGTGATCGCTCGCTGAGCGGACTGGAGTGTCTGCTCGGTTCGCTCGATTAGGTCGTCTATCCGCAGGCCGTCTGTGCCTGACAGGGGAACGTAGTCGGAAACGCCGGCCTGAATTGCCTCGCTCGCCAGGGCTTCACTTCCGTCCGTAGTCCCGAGGACGACGGGGAGGTCCGAAGCCACGTCCCGGAGCTGTCGGACCAGTTCGATGCCACTCTCATCGTCGAGTGTCTCTCCCGTGACGAGACAGTCGACCGACTGCTGCCGAACGGTATCCAGGGCGTCCGCTGTCGTCGTAGCGGTGTGGATAGTGGCCTCGGTACTCGCGCTGAGAGCAGCTGAGAGCGGCTGGCTCCAGTTTGTAGAACCGACAACGAGAACCTGCGCTGTG
Source organism: Haloarcula sp. H-GB5 (assembly GCF_054850705.1). Lineage (NCBI taxonomy): Archaea > Methanobacteriati > Methanobacteriota > Halobacteria > Halobacteriales > Haloarculaceae > Haloarcula > Haloarcula sp. H-GB5. The sequence goes on from NZ_JBTWBG010000003.1 coordinate 36,975, forward strand.
TCGAGTGGACTCCCGGCGTCGCTCATCTGATTCTCCCGGTCACAAACCGATCACTGAGGTCACTAGCGCGATACGTGGCTACTCGTGCGAGTTCTCGCCACCGGTTGGGGAAGGGGTGCTTCAGTTGCCGCGTTTTGGATGGAGGGTTCAATAGTAAACACCTGGTGTCCGGAGGGCTTCGTTGCTAAACAATTTAGTATTTCCTCATTCCCGTGGTCGTTTCGATAGAGTGCCATCGGTCGACGGCCGGTACTCGCGAAGACACATGACGGACATCACACAGACGCCGACACGGTCGGTCCCTGCCTGTCGTTCAGGCGGTCGCGAGCGAATAGCTCCTGCCGATTCAGCCCAGCCATGATGGACGTACAACGTCGCTTGACGGAGAAGAGAGCTACCAGGCGCGTCGAAGCGCCGACGTCGGTGCCACTGTTCCGATCCGTGACGCGGGTCTGGCATTTCCCCAGCGGCGACGTCCTGCTCGAACGTGCAGAGCATCGTGACTGTCTGATCCCGGACGTCGACCGGGTCGACGTTCCAGTACGTGGAACGGAACAGATTGCGGACGCTGTGGCACTCAATACGGATACCACTGTTCGGGTGACAGATTTTTCAGGAAACACAGTAGTGACAAAATTTGATAAGAACAGGAAGATAGGCTGAATGTTTCTGACCCGAATGCCGCTGTGAGCTCCCTTTGATAGCCCCCGCTATATCGAATAATATAGTAATTTTACTGGTAGAAATGGGTAGCTTTTGGTATCTCTATGAATCCCGTGGATACATGTCTGATGTAAATCCGTACCAGAGTCTACAGACACAGATCGATGCAGCAGCACAATATTTAGACATTTCAGCGGGACAGCTGGAACGGCTGAAAACGCCCGAGCGGATACTGGAAACGAACCTGTCTGTTGAGATGGACGATGGGTCGGTCGAGGTGTTCCGTGCATACCGGTCCCAGTTCAATGGTGATCGCGGCCCGTACAAGGGCGGGATCCGCTATCATCCGCAGGTGGACCGGGACGAGGTCAAGGCGCTCTCCGGCTGGATGGTCTACAAGACGGCGACGGGCGATATCCCACTCGGCGGTGGAAAAGGCGGCATCGTCATCGACCCGAGCAACTATTCGGAGAGCGAACTCGAACGGGTCACCCGCTCGTTCGCGAAGGAGCTGACGCCACTGATTGGGGCCGACCGCGACGTGCCTGCACCTGACGTCAACACGGGCCAGCGCGAGATGAACTGGATCAAGGACACCTACGAGACACTCGAAAACACGACCGAGCCCGGCGTCATCACCGGAAAGGACCTCGCAAGCGGTGGCAGCGAAGGTCGCGTCGAAGCGACCGGGCGTTCGACGGTCGTCGCAGCGCGTGAAGCCTTCGAGTATCTCGACAAAGAGATTGAAGGCGCAACTGTCGCGGTCCAAGGCTACGGGAACGCCGGCTGGATCGCAGCGAAACTCCTTCACGAGATGGGTGCAAACGTCGTCGCCGTGTCCGATTCGAGCGGGGCTGTCTACAGCGACGAATCGTTCGACCCCGTCGCAGTCAAGGACTACAAACGCGAAACCGGGAGCGTCGTCGGATATCCCGACACAGCGAAGGAACTCACGAACGATGAACTGCTCACCCTCGACGTCGACCTGTTGATTCCGGCCGCACTCGAGAACGCCATCGACGAGTCCCTAGCACATGATATCGCTGCCGACGTCATCTCCGAGGCCGCGAACGGCCCGATCACTCCCGCAGCGGACGACGTTCTCAGCGACCGCGAGACGCTGGTTGTCCCGGACATTCTCGCGAACGCGGGTGGCGTCATCGTATCGTACTTCGAGTGGGTCCAGAACAGACAGCGCTTCTACTGGTCCGAAGAGCGAGTGAACGAGGAACTGGATTCGATTATCGTGGAGCAGTTCGGGAACCTCGTTGATGCTTACGAGGAGCGAAACCTCCCGTCGCTCCGGACCGCCGCGTACGTCGTCGCACTCCAGCGGGTCATGAACGCCGGCGAGCAGCGCGGCACCTGGCCGTAACGGGTTCGGACCACATCTGGCTGCCGTTCTCGCTGCCGTGTTTTCGAGCCCTCTGTCACCAAACGACACGATATTAAGGCCATCCAGTGACGAGGAACACTATGCCAACCGACCGCGTCACCGTCTCTCTCGACGAGGAGACCAAGGAGACGTTAGAGAGTCTGACCGACCGGACTGGGGAAAGTCAAAGCCAGCTGATCCGCGAGGCGATCGCGTTCTACGCGGCAAACTTCGACTCAGCCCACGCGAGCGACAGCGACCACCTCCAGACGTACTACGAGATGCTCTCGACGGGCGAGCACGTCCTGCTGGACATCGACCTCCTGCACGCACTCCTGAGCCAGTTTCCCGACCCGGAGGAGCGGGACGAGGAGATTCTCGAAATGATCGATCAGGTGGCACAGTACCACGCGCAGGAGTACGCCGAGCGCTTCGATTCACTCGAAGACGTGCTCGAATGGCTCTCTCTCTGTGGGTTCCTGACCGTTCGACGCGACGAAAAGGGGAGTTTCCACGTGGTGTTTCCATCCGAGTCGGTGCGGTGGCTGATGATCCGGTTCATCCACGGTAGCATTACCGACCTCCCGTTCGAAATCGAGATCGAAGAGAGCGTATCGAAAGTACTGTTGAAGGAACGACAGCCGTGAATACCCCCGCCCGGGACGCAAATCGACTCGAACCAGAGGGTTGGATATTTCTTACCAGTTCATACACTTGGTGAAACAGATGTAGGATTCATACGACCGATGTTCCGGCCACACACAGGTCTTAACAATGTTTTTCAGTACCTGCTGGGACCGTGACAGTGGATATCAAAGCTAACAATCATGAGCATTACAGAACGACTCAAAGCCGTCGGTCCGGGTGCGATGGTCGCCGCCGCGTTCATCGGGCCTGGCACGGTCACGACTGCGAGCGTCACCGGTGCGGAGTTTGGTTACGCGCTACTGTGGACGATGGTCTTCTCGATCGTTGCCACGATTGTTCTTCAGGAGATGAGTGCGCGGCTGGGCCTTGTTTCGGGAGAGGGACTCGGCGAAGCACTTCGGGAGCGGTTCGACAATCAGGTCGTCGAGTACGTGAGTATATTTCTCGTTGTCGGCGCGATTGGCGTGGGGACCGCCGCCTACGAGGCCGGGAACATCCTCGGGGGTGCCGCGGGGCTTGCCACGATCACGGGTATCGATTCGACGGTCTGGGGCGTCGTGATGGGACTCGTGGCTGGACTCCTGCTCTACACCGGGCGCTACAAGCTGATCGAACGAGCGCTCATTGGGCTGGTCGCCGTGATGGCGTTCTCGTTCGTGGCGTCGGCGGTCCTCATCGGTCCCGACCCCAGTGCGATTGCGATGGGGTTCGTCCCCGGTATCCCCTCGGGGTCGCTGTACCTCATCACCGGCCTCATCGGAACGACAATCGTGGGGTACAACCTGTTCCTGCACGCGAGTAACGTCCAAGAGCGGTGGAGCGGTCCCGACGATATCGGCCACTCCCGCATCGACACGGTGCTCTCGATCATCGCAGGCGGCGTCATCACGATTACGATCATGGTGACTGCGGCCGCAGCATTCGAGCCCGGAACGCAGATCAGCGATATCGGGCGGATGGCCGAACAGCTCCGGCCCATTGCCGGGCCGTACGCCGAACTGTTCTTCAGTATCGGCATCTTCGCCGCCGGGTTCACGAGCGCGACGACAGCACCGCTCGCGGGCGCGTGGGCGACCACAGGTGCACTCGGCTGGGATTCAGATATGCAGAGTACACAGTTCCGTGCCGTCTGGGGGACCATCCTCGGTGTCGGGGTTCTCTCGGTGTTGCTGGGCGGCAGTCCCGTCCAGATCATTGTGTTCGCACAGGTGGTCAACGGGATTTTATTGCCGATCGTCGCGGTATTCCTGATATACGCGATGAACCAGCGGGACCTCCTCGGCGAGTACACGAACGGGTCGATAGCGAACGCCCTCGGCGTGATCGTGACGCTCATCGTCGTGTGGCTCGGGGTTCGGACCCTGCTCAGCGTCGCGGGGGTGCTGTAGATGGGAGATCGGCGGATCGGTGTCGACGTCGGCGGCACCTTCACCGACGTGACGCTGTCGCTCGACGGCGAACTCGTTACCGCGAAAGTCCCGAGTACCGAAGACCAGAGCGAGGGCGTCATTGCCGGGATCGAGAAGGCCTGCGAAGCGGCCGACATCGATCCTGAGATGATAAGCGAGTTCTCCCATGCGATGACTGTCTCAGTCAACGCGCTCCTCGAAGAGGACGGCGCAAAGACCGCACTCGTCACGACCGACGGGTTCCGGGACGTTCTGGAGATCGGTCGGCAGGACCGCCCGTCGTTGTACGATCTGTCGGCCGAAAAGCCGACACCGTTGGTTCCCCGCCGCCGCCGCTTCGAAGTGTCCGAACGGACGACCACCGACGGTATCGAACAGCCCGTCGACGAGGACGAAGTCCGGGCAATCGCCGAGCAGTTACGCGGGATGGATGTCGAGTCCGTCGCCGTCTCGCTCCTGCACGCGTACGCACACCCCGAAAATGAAACACGCGTCGCAGACATCCTGCGGGACGAACTCGACGTGCCCGTCTCGGCCTCGCACGAAGTCCTCGCCGAGTTCCGCGAGTACGAACGAACGTCGACAACGGCCGTCGACGCGTACGTCCGGCCGGCGATTGACCACTACGTCAGCCGTCTGACCGACCGTGCGCGGGACCTCGGGATTCCACAGCCCCGAATTATGCAGGCGAACGGCGGCATCACCGACGCCGACACTGTCAGGCGGAACGCTGTGACGACCGTCCTCTCTGGCCCTGCTGCTGGCGTCGTTGGGGCAGGGTCGATGGCGGCTGACGAACAGGACGGGCTCGTTACGTTCGATATGGGTGGGACATCTAGCGACGTGAGCCTCGTCCGCGATGGCGAAGCCGAACGGACGACGGAGGGCGTCATCAACGAGCGCCCGATCAAGACGCCGATGGTCGACGTCGAAACAGTCGGCGCGGGTGGCGGGTCCATTGCCTGGGTTGACGCCGGAGGCGCACTCCGTATCGGACCGCGCTCCGCCGGAGCGAACCCGGGCCCCGCCTGCTACGGGAAGGGCGGGACTCAGCCGACCGTCACCGACGCGAACCTCGTGCTGGGTTATATCGGCGCAAGTACCAGTCTGGGCGGTGAACTCTCGCTCGATGCGGATGCCGCCTACGACGCGCTTTCGGATCTCGCCGACGAGGCGGGGCTCGATGGGCCCCTAGAAGCCGCCCGTGGCGTCTACCGCGTCGCGAACGCGAACATGACCAGAGCCATTCGCTCCGTGACCGTCGAGCGCGGCTACGACCCGCGGAAGTTCGGGCTCGCCGCGTTCGGGGGGGCCGGGCCGATGCACGCGGCATCCATCGCGGATAGCCTTGATATCGACCGGGTGGTGATTCCGCGCGCCTCAGGCGTGCTGTCGGCATATGGCCTCCTCGCAGCCGACGAGAAGCGCGACGCGGTACGGACGTATCAGCGGTCGCTCGATGCGGTCGATCCCGACGATGTCGAGGCCGTCTACGAGGAGTTGGCCGAAGAACTACTGACGGAGGTGAGCGACCGCGAAACGGCGACAGTGCGTTGCTCTGCCGACCTCCGGTACGCCGGCCAGAGCTTCGAACTCACCGTGGACGTCGACCGGCCGTTCGACACCGCGGACGCCCGCGAGCGGTTCGCCACAGCCCACGAGTCCGCATACGGCTACCGAGCGGACGAGTCGGTCGAACTGGTGAACTGTCGCGTGACAACGACCGTCGAACGGACTGCACCGCCAGTCGAGTACACTGCCGCTGGCGACCCACACAAGGGGTCCCGTGAGGCGGTGTTCGCCGACGCCGTTCAGGAGACGCCGGTCTACGAGCGATCGAAACTGCCACCACAGGGCGGAATCGACGGGCCAGCCATTGTCGAGGGCGATGAGAGCACAATCGTCATCCCACCGGCCTGGAACGTCCAGGTGCGCGATGACGGAACACTGACAGCAGCGGTGAGCGACACATGAACGACGAAGCCACGACACCGACTGACGAACAGGAGACGATCGACCCAGTGACGCTGGAAATCCTCAGGAACCAGCTAGAAAGCGTTGCAACCGAGATGGGCCACGTTCTCATCCGCGGAGCGTACTCCCCGAACATCAAGGAGCGACAGGACTGTTCGACAGCGCTCTTCGACGCGTCAGGTCGGATGATCGCACAGGCAGAACACATCCCGGTCCACCTCGGCGCGATGCCCGACGCGGTGGATATCGTCCTGCAGAAGGACCCGAAGCCAGGCGACGTGTTCATCGTCAACGACCCGTTTGCCGGCGGGACGCACCTCCCGGACATCACGCTGGTCTCGACGATCGCACCAAACGACGAGGTGATTGGATACGCCGTCTCGCGGGCACATCACGCCGACGTTGGCGGGAGTTCGCCGGGGAGTATGCCACCGGGTGCAAAGGAGATTTACGAGGAGGGGCTCCGCCTGCCCGCCGTTCGGCTCGTCGACGGCGGCGAACCCAACGAGGCGGTCCACGACCTCATCCGTGCCAACGTCCGGACACCGGACGAGCGCGAGGCGGATCTCCGGGCCCAGCGCGCCGCAAACGAACGAGCAGAGGAACGCATCGGTGAACTCCTCAAAGAACACGGGCCGACCCTGCTCGATGCGTTCGATGCTGTCATCGAGTACTCCCGCGAGCGGGTCGAGGCTGAACTCGACGCGCTCCCGGACGGAACGTATCGAGCGCAGGATATCCTCGAAGGCGACGGCGTGACTGATGCCGATATCCCGATCGAGGTGGCCGTCACCATCGATGGAGCCTCGATCACTGTCGACTTCGCCGGGACAGCTGATCAGGTGGCGGGCAACCTGAACGCGCCGCTCTCAGTCGCGAAGAGCGCGGTCTACTTCGTCGTCCGGGCGATCACCGACCCGGAGATTCCGCCGAACCACGGCTGTTACGAACCCGTGTCTGTGTCCGCGCCTGAAGGGTCAGTGCTCAACCCGGACGCGCCGGCCGCAGTCGTCGGTGGCAACGTCGAGACGAGCCAGCGCGTCATGGATGTCACGCTGGCGGCGCTCGCCACGGCAGTCCCCGACCGGGTTCCCGCCGGTGGACAGGGAACGATGAACAACCTCATCATCGGCGACCGAACTGGTGAGTTTACCTACTACGAAACTATCGGCGGCGGGTTCGGAGCCCGACCCGGGAAAGACGGCATGGATGGCGTACAGGTCGGAATGACGAACACGCTCAACACGCCCGTCGAAGCGATGGAGACCGAGTATCCGCTCCGGGTCGAACGGTACGCACTACGTCCATCAAGCGGCGGCGACGGCCAATACCGCGGCGGGCTGGGGCTCGAACGCACCGTCACCGTCGAGACAGATGCCACCGTGTCCCTCCTGACGGAGCGGCGGCGGACGGCTCCTGCTGGAATCGATGGTGGCGAGGACGGTGCGACGGGGGAGAATCTGGTCGACGGCGAGCCGGTTCCCGCGAAGGCTTCCGTGGATGTCGAAGCTGGATCGACCGTCTCCGTCCGAACGCCCGGTGGCGGCGGACACGGCGATCCGGCAGAGCGGGACCCGGAAGCGAGAAAGCGTGACCGACGTGACGGAAAGGTCGACGACCGATAGCGTATTGATTCGGTCGCTCTCAGATAGAAGCCGGCCGGCCCGTGAAGTGTTTTGTTTCGAGCGCTACGCTCATACGAGCGGGACACAATACTGTCTTTTGACATGAAGGTCCCGCTCGGAATCACGACCCTCCACCTTTCACGGAAGAGCGCGCTGTTGCTGCTCCTTGCCGCTGGTCTTCTCGGGTTCGGCGGGTACGACTACGTCCAGCAGTCCCAGGCGGTCAACAACGCCGTGGCCGTCCAGGCAACCATCACCGACGCTCGTGTCGACCGACTGGACGGCGGTCGGGGGATCGACTACGAACCGGAGATTCACTACACGTACCGGTATCAGGGGGAAACGTACACCAGCGAACAGGTGTTCCCGAGCACAGGCATCCGGACATACTCCGACCGGTCCAAAGCGGAGTCGGTAGTCGAGTCATACGAGTCTGGAACAACGACCCGCGCGTACGCCTCACCAGCCGACCCGGACGACGCGTTCCTGATTCGGGAGCGGACACCGTTCCCACTGCGCGCCATCGCCGTCGGCGGCGTTCTCTCTGTGATCGGTGTGCTAGCTGGACTGGGGGCTGAGAACCCGGGCAAACAGGAACTACGCCCTGCGAGTGAGAGACAGCCAGCGCCTCGCAAGTCATGGGTTGCCCGTCACGGAGCGACTATTCACCGGCTATCGAAACAGCTTCTCGGTATCTGTTTCGCCGGGTTCTGGCTCTCGATGGTCGTCTTAGTTTTCGGCCTGTTGAATACTGGTGGATTTGGAGGGGCACCGCAGGGGATACAGGCAGAACTTCTGGGTCCGGTCGGACTCCCCCTGATCGCAGCGTTCTGCTTCTGGGTCGGGATGATCCTCTCGCTGTGTCTGTACAGCATCTGGTCGTTCACCGAGTACCGGCAGCTCCGGCAGCGACTGCCTGCCCCAAAACCACCGAGTCCGTTCAGGCATCCGAGTCAACTCGTCACGATACTCGGAACCGAAGACGGCAGTTTGAGCGAGTACGGAAAACGTGTCCGGCTAACCGGATGGGCGTTGCTGATTGCTACCGGGATGACAACGGCATTGGCGTATTTACTCTATACTGCAGGCTGACTGGGTACCCGTGATGGGACGTATCGTTCTGTAGTGCTACCGATAGTTAGTCGTCTGTTGTGTCGATGGCTTTCTGCACCCCGAGCCAGTTCGTGATGGAGCCGTCAGGACCGGTGAGTGGCACTATCGTCACCCGGTTTCTGAAGCGTGTGCCGTCCGCGCGATAGTTCCATAGTTCGACGGTCCGCTGTTCCCAGATATCGATCCCCTCCTGAAGCGTGGCGACCGCCTCGGGGTCTGTTGCTGGTCCCTGCAGCAATCGAAGGTTCTCGCCGTGAAGCGCGGCTACCGAGTACCCAGTCATCTCCTGGAACGTCTGTGTCGCATATCGGACTGGATTGTCCTGATACGCCGGACCAGTGAGCGTCAGGCCCACCGGCACCGTTCCGAGTCGAACCATTCTGGCGATCAGGTCTCGCTCAAACGCCGTTACAGAGTCGGGCTCGAACCCATCGAGGTCCTGAAGGATAGCGGCCGGTGACTCGTCAGCGGGTTCCGGGTCAACACTCCGGAGTTGATGTGTTTCGACGAGGTCCGGTAGCCGCCGGCGAAACTGCTTCTCGTCAAGCAGCATTGTTTCGATAACTGCGTCCCTGAGTGTGGCCATGTTCGTGGTGGACTGTTCTAGTTATCGGTACCACAAACTCCCGTCGGTGTCCTGCGCGGACCTGCTCAGACGTGCCATTCATGCTGATACAGCACCTGTTACAGACACGCGCTCGTCCCACGATGCCAATGTCTGAACGTGAGTACCCGGTGGCCGGCCTTCCGACACCCAGCGAGACGTACAGCCCCGGTGACGCCGTCGCCCTCCAGCTTGACGCGCTGGAAACGAACGACGACCCGTTTGAGAACGCGGGTATCATGACGGCATACAACTTCGCTTCCCCCGCCAACCGCCGCTCTACTGGCCCGCTTGACCGATTCATAGCCATGGTCCAGTCACCACAGTACCGTCCCATGATCGACTTCGAGGAGGCCGTGAGAGGGCCTGTCGAGCAAGACGAGAACTACGCTGAGCAGCGGGTAACGATTACCGGGCCAAATGGACGGACAACCACGTACGAGTTCGGTCTGTCAGTACAGTCCGTCGGTGAGTTCCGTGGATGCTGGCAAACCGACCGTGTTGTCGTGGTCTAAACGGGGTAGGGCAACTGAATCAGTGATCTATAACGTATGGTGGGCTAGATTGCAATAGTTACTGCCAGTTCCGCCCCCCCCAAGTACGACCGTCAGGTATCTCATCCGTTTTCACTCAGAGAACGCGCGACAGGTGTCGACCTACCGGCCACAGAGCAGTGAAATAAGTCCTGCACGGTTCCTTCTCGATCGGAACCGACTCTGTTGTGATCGTGTGATATTTTACTATAAGCTAGTTGTATTGCTATTTGGTAGGTGTTCCAGTGATTGTGTTGTCTCCGCTCGCGTGGCGAGCCACTAACTCAGAATGAACTAGCCGTTCAACGCAGGAGCATATTTAGATATCCGCCGTCTTCAAGGCCCCTATTACCGCTTTTAACACAGAGATACCTGCGGCGCTGTTTATCCACGAGATCAAGTGAAAGTGGATCTGTTAGTATCTTAAACCGGCACACAAAGCCATCGCCTCCCGAGATTTGGCATTATTCGCTAGAATGAGAGATGTTGTTGTTTTTATTTCCAGTGGAGTCGTCACTTGGCCCCACAAGCAAAATTATTTTGATACTTCTCATAATAAACCAGATACCCTATGTAATTCGAGGCTTCCGGTCTATCGACTGTTCTTCCCTGCCAAACTGTGTCAATTACTGTATTTCGTGTCCTACTAAGCTGGACCCAGTAGGCAACAGGTCCAAGAACGGAGAGATACTGTAGATTCCGAGTTGGGTTCGGATTCTCACTTAGTTACTTGTTTCAAATGGTGCCCTCAGTCGCTATCTGCCGGTGCAGCCACGTTACTCGTCATATGGTCGTCGGTATCAGTCTCAGTATAAGTGATCTGCCAGCCCGTAACTCCCATCAGAATAAGGATGAGCGGCGAGAGGAAGCCCAAGAAGTAGTAAGGCGCATACTGGAACGTGCTGACGCCGAGCGTGCCAGCCATGAACACCGCGCCGCTGTTCCATGGAATGAGCGCACTTGTGACAGTGCCGGAAGACTCGATCGCCCGCGAGAGGTTCTCGGTCTTGAGCCCCTTCTCTTCGTAGAGACTGCCCAGGGTCACGCCGGGAACAACGATACTGATGTACTGTTCTGCCGCAAGGACGTTCATCGAGACTGACGACAGAACCGTAATGCCGGTGAGACTTCCGACGCTCCTGCTGAGCCGACCGAGATGATGAGCTAAGACGGCGATAATTCCAGTACACTCGAACAAGCCGCCCAGTGCGAGTGCGGCGATAGCAATTGTTACCGCCCATGCACCGCCAACCATGCCACCGCTCGAGAGGAGGCCGTTCACGAGCTCCATCCCCGTTTCCGGGCTTGTCCCGCTCTGTGCGACAGTCCAGACCGACGTGAACGAGTTGCCCTGAAGCACAGCCGAGGTTATCGCGCCGGCAAAGACACCGGCACCGAGAGCCGGAATTGCGGAGATGCCGTAGATCGCCAGCCCAAATGTCACGATAAGTGGGAAGAACGCGAGCGGAGAAATCGTGAACGAACCCGTAAGTGCCGTCTGGATCTCAGCGATCCGGTCGACAGGGATGGCCCCTGAGGCGCGGATGCCGAGGCCGGCGTACAGGACGACAGCGATGGAGAAGGCAAGAAACGTCCCTGCCCGCATCGCATTGATATGATCGTACAGATCGGTGTTCGTCACCGCCGAAGCGAGGTTTGTCGTGTCCGAGAGCGGTGACTGCTTGTCACCGGTGTATGCGCCCGTGAGGATTGCACCTGCGGTCATCGGCTCAGGGAGCCCGAGTCCCGAACCGATTCCGATGAAGGCAACACCGAGCGTCCCCGCTGCGGTCCACGATGACCCGATAGCAAACGTTATCGCCGCAGTGATGATCGCTGTGAGCGGGAGGAACACTATCGGATGCAGCAGGTCAAGGCCGTAGTACATGAGCGTCGGGATCGTTCCAGCATGTATCCAGGTCGAGATAAGCGCATAGACGATAAACAGGATGAACACGACCTGAATACCCATCAGCAACGTGTGTGTGATCCCGGCATACATCTCGTCCCAAGAGATGTCGAATCGGTAGTAACTGAACAGTCCAGTGAAGGCAATGCCCCAGAGGAGGGGGAACTGCGGGTCAAGTCCGTAGATTCCGATTCCTATGCCCAGTGCGGTTAGCATCCCGATGATCGGTATCAGCGCCTCCCCCAGAGAGGGCCGGTCTTCGGGGTCGATGTCGTCGTACAGCTTGATGTCGAATTCAGAACTCATACGTATTGATTCTATTACGTATCTCGATTCCGCTGGTTGCGCAGCGATGTATTTGCATCAGGGTCTGTCCCTTCTGATGAGAGACGAATCGGTTTTTCAGACTCTATACGAGTAGTTTGGCGACTACACCGGCTGTGGCAACAGCGCATGTCATTTGCCCCATCGACACCATCATTAATAAAAGTTCATGGAGAGAAGGGGGCAGCCAGTCGTGATGTCTGGACCGGATCCGACTGTGCTTCGAAATCCGCTGCGCCGAGACAGATCGTCCCAGTCTGATCCGTATTTTTGAAAGGAACCAGCAACAGACTGTGCGTTCGATATACCAAAATCATATAACCATGATAAACGAGGATCAACACATGACTGAACGCGAACCACCGTCCCGACGAATCAAGTCAATGCAGACTGCCAGTGAGATCCTGCGTGAACTTCAGTCACAGTCTGAGGCGACGCTATCCGATCTCTGTGAAGACATAAATGTTGCTAAAAGTACACTACATACGTATCTACAGACACTCGTTGCTGAGGACTTTATCGATAAATCAGATGGCATCTATCGATTAGGGCTGCGGTTCATACCGCTCGGTGAGAGCGTCCGGAATCGGGTCGACCTCTATCAGCACGGCAAAGAGGAAGTAGAGCGCCTCGCCGAAGAGACAAACGAATGGGTCCACCTCACAGTTGCGTACCGGAACAGGGAGGTAACGCTATACGAGCACAATGGGGGCGCGACTGTGGCCGTGGACTACCAACGACGAACCAGGGAATCCCCGCAGTATCTCCACTGTACTGCGACCGGAAAAGCGCTGCTGGCACATTTCAACGAAGCGCGAGTCACTGAAACAGTGGCCGCTGAGGGACTCGTTCAGCAGACAGAAAAGACGATCACTGAACCCGACGAACTGCGGGAAGAACTCGCGGACATTCGAGATAGGGGATACGCAGTAAACGATGAGGAGGAAATCAGGGGACTACGATCCGTAGGCGCTCCGATACAGGACGTGGACGGAACAGTCTGTGGTGCGATCAGCGTGACCGCACCGAAAATGCGACTCTCCGGCGAATACCTCCGTAGTGATCTTCCGGAATTGGTGATGGAGGCAGCAAACATCATCGAGATCAATTTGGAGTCCGCAGCCGCCAGCGATGAGTAGTATTCACGTATATCAAATACCATGGTCACTTCTGCGGAGCGTTAACAAAGATTCTTTGCGCAGATATCGCACACGGCAGTGATGTAGCGCCGCATTTCACACGTTCTTTATCAGGCCCAACAGTCGCAGCGAGTATTGCCTAAAACGACGCATAGCGGCTTGCAATTCTGCTATATTCGTTAATTCCGAATCGGAGTTCCGTGTTAACGCGAGGGAACACCCCTGCCGACAACGGCACCTCGTGCGCTCTTTCTGTATGGCCTCAGCCACACGCCAGCCAGTGCAGCGGGGATCAGAGCTACCGGGATTTTGTTCGGTATATTCAATGCACAGAAAAAGGGGTAATCGGTCCCGTGCAGGACGGTAAGATGGGAGTTTGTCTCCATCCAACAACTCAGGTAGTCTCAGCCGATTGCGCAGCCGACATTCAAAGACACCACACCAACCGTCATTGTTCCGCTCATCAGCAACCACATCTCTGACCTCTCAGTCGATTCATGTGATGCGAGCAGCGGAGCGTGGCCGGAGTGGGACTAAACATTCAGAGCCAATAGAACGGCCACGGCCGCAACATAATAACAGTGGTACATTCGTTACCCCCACACGGTATAATTTGATGAGAAGACGACCATGTGAATGTCTCACGACACCAAAATGTCGGCGTCTGCATTTTAGGTGTTGAATAGCGGCTTTACAACTTTATTGATTGATATAATGCTGTATTGTGGCTACTCATTGGTCTTTGTGCTGAATTTACTACCCGAATTTTGATAGTAGCTGTATGAGCAGAGTCCTTGGATATATTATCGTCAGAACTGGTTAAAGCTGATACGATTCGTGAGTTTGCTACTGGACTCGGCTACTTTTCTCCGGCCGGATGCTGTCAGGGTCCCTATTCAGCGTCCTTCAGGTAGAAAGACGTGACTGAGTTTCCGATGCGATCTATCAGCTATATTGTCACATATTCTGTTAGACCTCGGCTATCGAGTCTCTCTCCGTTCACCCTGACCGCTCTATTCACAGATGTTAACTTGTGTTTGGTGATGTGTAAACAGGACTCCCAAAACAGGGAGGACCACACGAGCACTACGCTGGTCGATAGACAAACGTCGGTTGTGGCGTGGAAACGGCGTCAAATACGGGCGGGCAATGGGATATTTGAAATAGCTACCCTCGAATGGTACAGTATGAGAGTTTCTATCGTCGGAGGGGGATTCGCCGGGTTGGCGGCAGCCCAACTGGCTGAAGAGGTCACATCGGACGTGCAACTCTACGATAAGGGCACATACAGCGGTGATCGAAGGGACGCATGGGGGGAGATGGTCTGGGACTACTCACAAGTGCCACTAGATCGGCACGTTCCGGGCTACGTCAGAGAAGCTAACACCGGGATATTTGTCGGTTCTGACGGGAAGACTGTCATAAACGTCCCCGATGGCGTGATATTGAATAGAGGGGAGTTAGAGAAACACTGGGCAGGCACGCTCGAACGAACAGAGATTATAGAGGACACAGAAGTCGACGAATCGGAGTTCCGAAGGCTATCTACGGAATCAGATCTGCTAATTGATGCCACCGGTCAGTTCCCGATTTCGAGTCGGTTTACGCCCCTGTCGTATGACGTAGCGTGTCCGACGCTGAGCGGGAGGATAGAGGCCGACTTCTCCCATCTGTATCCCGAACCAAGAGCGCTTGCGTACGAGAACTACTTCCTCTGGATCGTGCCCCAATCGCCAGACGAAGCAACTGTCGGTCTTGGTTGTCGGGAGAGCAAGTCCCCTGCCGAACTGTACGAGGATATGCAACAGTTGCTTGCGGAAATCGACATTGAGCCCCCAGAGCGGGAGGCCCTGTACAGCGGAACGGACGTCTCAAACGGCTTGCGGAGTATTTCACACTGTTCGTACGAGCTAAACGACTGCACAGTACATATTGCAGGTGATGCCATCGGATTGGCGAACCGCCTGACGGGCTTTGGAATGGTTCATGCGGCACAATCCGGCCGAGCTGCTGTGCGTTCCTTCGTGCAGGGAGAGTCGTATAAACGCAGGTTGTTGTGCCAGAACTTCTGGACAAAAACTATCACCGGTGTAGTATCGCCCATTCATCACACCATCGGGTTAGACGGAATAGCTCGATTAGCGAAGTCAGACATTGAGTATCAGGAGAGCTTCGAACCGCAGCAGCCTGCAGATATTCTGAGTGCTGTCCGAACCTTCATCTAGCGCCTTCAGTCAAGATTCGACGTTCAGTCTATCAGCTTGCGGTACCACATAGAGGGGCTGACGAGAACATATAGCGATCAAAAATGACCGGCCTATATATCTATCTAGTATAGCTACTCAGAATAGCCAACCAGCTAAGCTATACAACATAGTCAGTAATTATGGCCAATAAGTATAGCTGCAAAAGCCAGTCGAGCAAGCGAGTGTACAAATATAGTCAGCCAGCACAACTATCGGCTCCAGTTGCATTCGACAGGGAAGGCTCAGAACAACGAGTATCGGACAAGACCACCGGCGAAGTACCAATGAAGCTCCTCGTCGACAGCGCTAATTTCCGTCAGAAAGCAAAGAGAGTTAGCGGGAAGCAGTTGACTGCTCCCAGTCGTACCCCCACTCACGGAGCTTCTCGGCGACAAGATCCGGATTGTCCATAGCAACGACGAGAGCAGCTTCAAGCGCGTCAGTCTTGTAGACGTCTTCGCCGACTTCGTCCTCCAAATTGCGGAGGAACGTGGACTCCCGCTCCTCAACCTCGGGCCGGATAAAAATCGGCCGTTGTTTGCGATCCTGCTTGACGGAGTCCCGCCGGAATTTGTATGGGATGTCAGGCTGGGCCGTAGTTTGTACGTCACTGGATTCAGTTTCGGTAGCCGTCACCTCATCCTGCTGCCCATCCGATTCCGGTTCTGTATCTGCATCCGTCTCTGCAAACGGATCGTCGCCGGAGCCGGACTTCATGCTGTTGCCTCCTGTTCCCGGGTCTGCCGGAGGTGTGCCGCCAGTTCTTCGAACTGCTCCAGCGTTTCCATTTCATACTCACGTTCCCGGCTCCGGTGTTCTTCAATGTATTTGAACGCCGAACACTGTTTGCGCCAGCACCCTTCGAGCAAGGACGTTCGCTCGCGGAACACGACCGGAATATCATACGACTCCGAACGGAGCCGTTTGAGCATCTCTTCTTGATCGTTGGTTCCTTTGAACCGGTTCGGTACGGCAGCTAACACGCCCACGTTGATATCGAGCGTGTCTTCGAGTCCGGTGACGAGATCTGCAAGACCCTCGACAGACTGCTGGCCCTTTCCGCTTGGTTCGAATGGAATGACGAGGTTCCGCGTCGCGTGCAAGGCGTTGTACAGTTTCACGTCTGCGGTCGCAGGCGGGTCAATGATGACAGTGTCATACTCAGACGGAACGCCCGCGTCCTTTAGCACACGAAGGAGCTGGACGTTCGGGTTCCAGTTCTCACCGAAGTCCGCCGCTTCCTCCTCGCGACGCCGCAGATGTTTCGAAAGCACCTCAAGAGAGTTGTGTGCGGGAAGGACATCGACACCTTCGGAGGTCTCAATGAGGTCAGCGAACGGCCCGCGTGGCCGTTCGACGAGGTGCCGAACTAAGCTATCGGCCTCTGAGTCCGTTCGGTGGTCCGCGACGTCGAACAGGAACGAGAGGCTCCCCTCCTGTGGGTCCATATCGATTGCCAGTACGTCGTGACCAGCACGGGCGTCGGCGACAGCGAGGTTCGCCGCCATCGTTGTCTTGCCGACACCGCCGGCCTCGCTGTACACGGTGTAGGTCAGCATACCGTATCGGATTCACTGCACAGATATAAAGATTAGTCAGACGGTATAGCTATATAGTATAGCCACACGCCGCCTCCTGAAGCGGGCTTGCAAAACGTGGGCTACTCGACGAACAGCCCTGCAAGCGTCTCGCGCATCTCCGCCCGTCGGTGAGACCGGGCCTCAGACTCGGAGAGGTAGTTATCGAGTACGACTTGTGCAGACGCCGAGCCCTGCTCCGCTGCGACGTCTTCAAACCGTTCTGCAACTCGCCTAACAGCAGCGCCGTACGTAGTATACCAGAATCGACGGCCAGTTTTCGGCGTTGGTGTGGCGCCGTCGACAGTGACATCTGCGGCCTCGGCCACTGATTTGAACCGGCGTCGGATGGTTTCGGCAGTTAGATGGCCAGTAGCTGCAGACGGAGAGGGCAGGAGATAGCCACTCCACTCTGGACCGTCAAGCGTCTCTATACGGCGCTTTACTGTCTCCAGACCGGCCAGCAGAGCCACGGTCCCAGGACCGTTTTTCCGCTCGCCGTCACCGAACTCTATGTACGGATGGGAATCATCGTCCGGATCAAGGTTGAGCTGCCGGATATGTAGTGATGCAACTTCACTCGGGCGAAGCCCCCAACCACAACATGCGACCATCATAAATCTGTCTCGTTGATCAGTCGCTGCTGCATACAGCTGCTGGACAGCGTTTCTATCAAGTGCTTTGTTGTTCCAGGACGGAGTCGTATCCCACCCAAACCGGATTTCGAGATCAGCGAGTGGATTGTACGCGGCGTTTCCGAACATCACCAGGTGCTTGTAGAACTGCCGTGTGTCCTGAACGTATTTTCGCCGTGACGCAAGCGTCGTCAGGGCATCGTCCAGTTGGTCCATCGCATCAAACGTCGCCGCTACCCGATCCATCTCTGCAACGCGTTCGTCGGGATTCTCCAGCGGTGCGAGCAAATCTTTTGTATCGTGGATATTGGTATATACTTTCGCGTAGCGTCGTAGAATCGACCGCCGTGTGTCGATCGTCGCGTCAGCACGCCCACGTCGAGTCGAAAGCTCGTCGAGGTACGCTTCGATGGCCTGCTGTGTGTTGTCAGAGAGGAAGTCAAATGATCCTGATGGAGTCGTGGCTACTGGTACTCCGATTTCATCGTAGAACTGCCCCGGAGACAGGTCAAATCGCCGTTGGAGGTGCTTTACGAATCCCGGGAATTGTCGGTTCAGCCAAGTGTACGTGGGGGTTTCAGCGGTCGGATCCAATCCATCGGTTTCCATCGTCGGTACGACTGTTTCGTGATAGAAAGACTCGCAGTCAGCGAAGTCCATGGTTGAGTAGCGAATTTTACTCATTGGTTTTGGGGTGGAGCGGCAGCAACCGACGAACTGGTCTAGCTGGTTCGTCTGAATCGCCGATTTTTCGTATGTAGCGCATATTCATCGTGCAACTAATAGTTTGTCTTGTATTGTTTTCTCATGCAGAAACCCACAACAAGACAAATACTGGCGATTGAATTACCGCAGCGCATAAACCATATGGTGCTATACCAAATTGGATTCTGTAGACTCCACTGTTTCGGAGGATACGCTCGTTTTTGGGACGAATCTGCCTCGAGTCGTGATTTTCTCGGCGGTCAACGGTCGATATCGACCGGGTATGGAGGCAATTGTCGGATATACGTGAGAAATATCGTGAATTCAGGCGCTGCTGAATAGTGTCGCCACTCACGAGCAGCGGACTCAGAGAGCGCCCAGCCGGTCAGTTGGGTGGGAGTAACGCCGAAACGAGGATCTCGATGCATTCGCCTGCGGTCAACACTGGTTCGTAGTCCATCCCGTCGTCGACACCCGCTTTCAGCAGGAAGTCCGTGAGCCGCCAGATATTGTACAAGAGTACCGCGAACACGAAGTAGAACAACCGGACGCGGTAGTCCTTTGACTACCTGCTCTGGCGGGACCGGGACGACGAGTCGTGACGAAGGGCACTGCCTACCGCCACGGCGGCTGACAGCCCCAGTCCACACGTCTCGCATTGCAAGCCCTGCCTTTGATTACTCAAAAAGTACGTATATCCTCTATACTGACCAATTCGAGTCGGTGAAATCGTGTGCCGAACTGGTGACCTATCCACGCCTTTCTATACAGCACCTCATTTGTATCAGCCGCTGTTGATTTCAGCAGAGCCGTTCTTCTCTTTAGCTTCTGTCCGGTGATGCACTGCCATTTCGATGCGCAGATGTCCAGTCGAGGGATTAGTCGTCCTCGTCGTCCTCACCACGCAAGCGACGGACCGCCTTGTGCCAGGAATTTTTGGCCATATGCCCGGGGTCCGCAAAGGGGGTGTATGTGATGTCGTACGGGAGGTCCCGCTTCGCAGTTTTACTGAGGTGTGCCCGCAACTTGCCGGTCTTCCAGTACCAGAAATCAGCCACCGCCACGAGAGCCAGCACGGCGAGTACGCCAGCCGCAGCGAGGCTGGTGAGATTATCCAGCGGCCATACGACGAAGTAGAACAAAACCGGGACGATAGCCAGCGAAACCGCGTAGAAGAGGTATACGATCGAGTTGCCTGAGATTTCGATACTCCGCTCCATCAGTACACCAATCACCTAGCAGACAATCACGTAAAACGCTTTTCGACGGGCGAACAGACGTGTTGCATTCCGCTGTGTTCCTCTCGGTGTCCACCGGGCCGCATAATCTCTTGACACTTGATCGGTAATCGATATGCAGCTGTATTGATCGAGTAGTTCACTACCGCCTACACCGATAGAAAGGGACACAACAAATCTATCCTCCGAGGTTGTGAGACACCATGGCGGAGTCAAGCACAGATTTCCGTCGGACCCCTATCCTCTTCTAAGAGCACCAATGAGCAGGTAAGACCGAGCTACAGAATGGTATTCCGGATGACGTGCAGTAGCTCCCGTAACAGTCACCGTTGGCTATACCTCTGTGAAGAACTTCAGCACACGGGGTGGGAGAGATCGTACAATGGCCACAGCCAATAGGATAGAACAGACTCAGGGGTTCTGAAATGTGGCTTACTTGAGGGCCAAGCTCTCAGTTGTCACTCACCAGGACCAAACTCTTGACACCCAAATCGATCCCTGTTCTCCGGCTGTGCACAGAGATAATCGAGCCGTTTCTTCATTTCGGACCGTGACATGCCCGCTCGGTTTTCTCGGGACTCCGCGAGCCGGGCTTGGCTAGCATTTAGCATTTTTTCTTTCTTTTCTAGTTCCGAAACAAGTGTGTCTACGTCCTCGTTACGTGTTTTTAATTGTTCGTTGAGATCTTCAGCACGAGATTTTGCGGCCTTTTCGTCTTCCCGGGTTTCGCTCAGTTGTTCACGCAATTCCTCGTTTTCAGCGTGGAGAGCTTCGTTCTCTGTTTGTATGTCCTGTGCAGAATCCTGAAATGCAACTGTCGTCCCGACTGTCCCGCTGGTAGCCACCACAGTAGCGATGAGTAGCCAGGAACTGATATTGCGTGCAAGCGTGGTCACCGGTGACCCTCCTCTACTGTAGCCGGAGTACTGTACTGGTGCCCATCCCGGTGCAGTAGTACCGAAGGTTGATTCGTCATGTCCCAGCCTGATTGGTATGTGCTACTAATCGTAGTTTCCAGTTAGTTACATTTGGATAGCGAAAAATCCTCTAATAGTGCATCAACACTGGTGTAGAGGCCAGATGAACTGACCGGTTATTTCGCGTTCGTTATCGACGCGACCCACAGCATGTACCATTGCCACATGTTTCTGTGGGACTTCGACGAATGCCAATCACTACCTTATCCACGGAGGTCCTCAGACCGAAGCTCTCCTTTTGCGTGCCATGTTCTGGGGCGGACAGCGATTGCGATTGCAGCGGCGTATAGTAGTCCGACAGTGCCGATGACGACGACGCCGGGAAGCATTCCGATAGCGGCGCTCTCCGTCCACAGGCCAGGACTGAACACGGTGATTCGGACCAGCCATGCAGTTAGCAAGACGGTGAAAAGCGGGAGGTACACTCGCCGGAGTCGGTGCGCGATAGCTTCCTCGGTGCTGATCTTGATTGTCGGCTGTCGATAATCCTCACTCAGTGATTTGCGCCAGTCCGGGTCGGCCACGCCTGCAGCTGGGTCTAGCCCGTAGGCGAAGACGTTTGCCTGCAGTGTTCTGACTCGGCTTCGCCAGATGTCGTATCCTCGATATCGCCTAGCCTCGATGAACAGAAACACTGCTAGCGTGGCCGTTCCGATCAAGAGGATGTAATGAGGGATGTCCGGCCGCGAGAAGGCCCACGTGAGGATTGCAGAGATTACCAGCACTGCCCAGTTGGTGGTCCGGTCGAGGCGTTCGCGCCAGAACTTCATCCGATGGATCTCGCCGCGATAAAGATGGGCCATGGCTGAACTCGGACCCATATCCTCCTCTAGCAGGCCCTCGCCGACTTCCCGATGTGTCGAGTCGGTCGCGTCGACATCCTTGTTTGATACCCGTGTCATGAGTGGGGGATGAGCAACTGGAAACTGGACTCGGTCGTGTGCTGGGAGGCCGGCCCCGAGTCGACACTATTGTCGGAATTACTCCTGTCGTAGTCTGGTGGCTTATCGGCGGTAGCCGTCTGTTGAGGCCCCATAGTCATCGTGTTACTCTGTTTTGCGGACATAATGCTTGAGAACGTCCCTACCCTCTTTTTCACCCGACGATAGCTCGTCAATAGTTTGTTTCGCCTTGATTTCCGGCATCGAACAGTTCTTCGCTGTGACATCCAGTGTCTGAGCAAGTTCGTGGTCGACCATAGTATTGTTTCTGTTAATCAATACTGTATCCACATATAAAAACACAGTGGTAGTGTTTCAGCTTGTGTACTGCATTATCGAATCCTAAGGGGGATATCACAAAAGAGACCTGCGGGTCTGCGAAGGTGTAATTGTGTGGTAGTGGATATACTGTGCTATATTTATTGGTATACTCACCCGTGCAAGAACGTGATTACCTGGTCCACTCTATTGCGTTCCCAGTGTCCCGATGGCGTACTCTGGTGAGAGACGCTAAACACGTGTGATGTCGAGTGTATTACTGGACTCAGCACTAGATGTCCAAGTCAAAATCTAGGTCACTCCCGGTCCCGACGATTGGCCAACATTCCGAAGAACCAGCAACTGTCCTGTATTTCATCTTCGTTATCCGGCATTACAGTCGCCCAAAGTAAACCTTTTTTACATTGTTCATCATCCAGATATGTGACTTCGATATCGACGCTTCGAGCGGTGAGTCGGGCCGCAAGCAAGTACTTCGTTGTCTGGGTAATCCTTCTGGCGGGAATCGCTCTCGTTAGGCCGGACCCGTTTGTCCCAGTTTTGGACTACGTGTCCCCACTACTCGGGCTGATAATGCTCGGGATGGGGTTGACGCTTCAGCCGACAGACTTTCGCCGACTAATCGAGGAGCCTGTGGATATCGGCATCGGTGCTGTCACGCAGTGGCTGGTGATGCCTGCCGCTGCGTACGGACTGTATGTCCTACTTGACCTTCCGGACGCTGTCGGTATCGGTCTCATTCTGGTCGGTGCCGCTCCCGGTGGGACCGCATCGAACGTGATGACGTATCTCGGTCGGGGCGACGTGGCCCTATCTGTCGCGATCACGACCCTTACGACCCTTGCAGCACCGATCGTGATGCCGGCCTGGGTAGTGTTTACCCTCGGTGAGCAGATCGATGTCACCTTCGCGGAGATGTTCCAGAGCATCATCCAGATTGTCATTATTCCGGTGTTGCTCGGATTCACGATCCGATATCTATTGGATCGCTATTCGCCGAAAGCCGCTGAGATAGGTCCCGACGTGTTCCCGGTTATCAGTGTCGCCGCCATCGTCGCCATCGTCGCTGGCGTCGTGGGTGCGAACGTGGACAACATTCTCACTGCTGGCCTACTCGTGCTAGTGGCGGTCGTCACGCACAACGCTATCGGGCTTGGCTCAGGATACGGTGTCGGCCGAGTAACTGGGATGTCGAGCGACCGCGTTCGGACCTGTGCGTTCGAGGTGGGGCTGCAAAACAGCGGTCTAGCCGTCGCGCTGGCGACGACGCTGTTTGAGCCTGCAGCCGCACTCATTCCGGCGCTGTTCAGCGTCTGGCACAACATCACCGGGCCGGCGCTGGCAAGCTTCTTTAGCTGGCAGGACGACAGACAGCAATCCGTCGAGACCGTGCCGAGCGACGACTGAGACTCGCTTCCCGCGGTAACCCGGTTTTCGGTGTTATCAAATGCGCTCATCTGGCTGTGAGCGACCAAGCCGTACGGACATTGGAGCCGGGGCGGGGGAACCGTTCGGCTATCCCAACAAACAGAGTTGTCGTACTCCCGGTCTGTCTGATGACAAGATCAGCGATGTCGATTCTGTGTTGCCTGAGTAGTGATGCCACCGCTCACTGGCTCCCGATTGGTATCTTGCCAGGTGAGACTAAAACAGATTAGTGATTCCTTCCTTTCGACGTAACACAGTGTGTACGATGTTCAGCCCGTAAAATACCGAGCCGCTATGTGTCCGTCCATGCTCTGCTCAGATGTCACCAGCGATTGGAAACGCTGAACGAGTGCTGGCACTGCGGGCAGTGATAGATCGTCGTATATCCGGTACTCGAAACATCCCAGTCTCCCCCGATCATACCACTCTCAAAATCACAGTCCGGGCAGAACAGAACCATTTTTGAGGGTGTCCCAATAGTGTCTGTAGTTTCCTTACGAGTCATTTGCATTGATAGCGTAACATGATGAATGGAGCGCAATATATGCTACCCCCCGGTTTTCAGTATTTGATATCGCAGTCATCAATCAGATACCCCGTGCTGTTTCCGGACAGAATACAGCCATGTGTCACATCCTGACAGGCGATCGGGGTATCACCGATGTAACTACCTGACACCGGTGTCCGCGAGTACTTTTGGGGGAGCTACACCTCCGTATTGATGCTGACACACTCACACAACACAATATGTCTCAACAGAAATCAGATTACGCAGACGACGCGGATATCGACGAATCGCTGGACGAGCTGGCCTCCGAGGAGACCATCGAGGAGACCGTCGAGAACCTAGAGGCAAACGGGTTCGATGTTATCGTCGTTGACTCGACTGATGATGCGCTCGCAGAACTTCAGTCACTCATCCCCGCAGAGGCGTCTGTGATGAACGGCCACTCGACGACGCTCGAAGAGATCGGGTTCGTCGAGTACCTGAGCGAGGGGGACCACGAGTGGGAGAGCCTCCCCGACGAGATCTGGAGTATCGACGACGACGCGAAGCGCCAGGCTGCCCGCCGAGAGTCACAGACGGCGGATTACTTCCTCGGAGGCATCAACGGCATTTCCCAGACCGGCGAACTCGTCGCGGCGGACCGTTCGGGGAGCCGCATCGGTGCGTATCCGTTCGCGGCCAGTAACGTCGTCATCGTCAGTGGCGTGAACAAGATCGTGCCGACACTCGAAGACGCGCTCGACCGACTGGAAACCGTTGCGTACCCACTCGAAAACGAGCGTGCGAAGGAGGCCTACGGCGTCGATTCCGCGATTGCCAAACAACTCATCCTCCGTCAGGAGCTCGAAGAGGACCGCACTACCGTTGTCCTCGTCCGAGAACACCTCGGCTACTAACTGCAGTAATTCGGGGCTGAACGGTGTCGGCTCCGCTACCCTTCCTTTCAGGTTGGAAACACACTATCGAAAAACACCGGTTCTCGACACGTTCTCAGTCTTCGTAGTCTACAGGAGAACAGCCTGTCGATGAGGTTGATCCGGATCATGTAACAGAGGTAATTTGACGGGTGCCAGACTGGCAGGAGCTACGAAACCAGATGGGAGTCGATATACGAGAACAGAGACGCTTTCGATGCGGCCGTCGCGGCTTCACGGTCGGTCGTGAGGCGGCTATACATGGTTCCTTTGACCGTTGCTAGAATGTGTTCGGCCGCGTGCGTCGGATCAACATCGCGAAACACATCAGCTTCAACGCCTCGGCGAACAGTTTTTTCGATGATTGTAGCGAGTCGAGTATCGATCTCGGTGAACTGCTCGCGAAATACCTCCCGCTCCAGCGCTTGCGGGGAGAGCGTGACTAAAACGCTGTGTAGCTGGCGTCTCTCCTCGGTTAGCTGACACGGGAGGAGTGTCCTGATGATGTGGTTGAGGTCTTCTTTCGGATCGTCACCGATGCTGGTATTGATCGTCTCCTCGAATCGGTCCACAGTGAATCTGAGGAACCGAAGAAGCAGGGCGTCTTTCGAGTCGTAATAGTGGTATATCGTCGACTTGGCCTTGTCAAGTTCCTCAGAGATACGCGATATCGAGAGCGCAGCGTACCCACTGTTAACAAGCGCTCTGTGAGTTGCGTGCATGATTTCCTTTTCAGTTTCACAGAGAGCGTCGCTCTCTTTAGTCATATAGACAGTCGTCCTCCCTGACTGTGGCTGGGGTGGCAGTACAGTACCGCTTGTTCGAACGCTGTCCCCGAGCGGTTCTGACTAAGTTGGTCAGTTTGGTCATACCGGGCCCAGATGAACAGGAGCTGAAGTGAGTGGACCGCATCAGTTCACGCTCCGCGATTGGCGCGACGAGAGTAGCGTCCCAAGCGTTCCACGGCTGCGGTCCCAGATGACGATCGAGGTTGGGAGCACCAGTATGGACGCTACGAACGAATAGAGCACACTGAGGGCGATCAATAACCCGAACTGCCCCAGGATCGGGACGACTGCGAGGACGAGCACTCCGGTTCCAGATGTCGTGGTGACCATACTGCCGGCCAACGCACCACCTGTTCCCCGGACGCTGATGTCGAGTGCTTCGAGCAAGCCGACGTCGCCGCGGTACTCCTCGGAGAACCGATGGACAAGGTGGGCGGAGTAATCGATACCGAGCCCGATTCCGATCGATAACGTCGTTCCGGTGAGGACGTTAAATGGGATGTCCAGATACCGCATTGTCGCAGCCAAGGCGGCAATGGTGAGCAGTATCGGGATGAGGTTCGCAACCCCAAGCCCGGGACGGCGTTCAAGTAGCCAGTACGCGAACAACAGGAACACTGCAGACGCGACAATTGCGAGACCCAGGCTTATGTACGCCGATTCTGCGATTACATCCGAGACGGCTTTGAGTACCACAACGCTGCCGGTTGCGGTCGCCTCCATCCGGAACTCATCGGCAACGGCTCTTGTGTCCTCTGTCACTTCCTGTTGACTCGCATCAGACTCGACAGAATACACGATTCGCGTGCGCGTGTAGTCGTCAGTCATGTACGATTCTGCCCGGTCGCCGTACGGTGAGTCATACAGCGCGTTGTAGATGGTCGGAAGATTCTGGTCGGGGACACCGTTTCCGTTCTGATCGTTCTGTGCGACGAGTTGTCGGAACTCCGGTGAAGCACGCTCGTAGCGGTTAATGACGGTAAGGATACTAGTCGAATCTGCACTCCCACCGGTTGTAACAAAGGAGTCGGGTGGGTCCTGATTCGCCCGGTGGATCTCCTCTAGCGCTGTTCCGTCCTGCAACGACCCTTCGACGTATACGGTTACTGTATCACTCTCGCCGCTCTCGAAGTTGTCCTCAAGATAGTTTATCTGTTTCGTGACTGTGTACTCATTCGGCGCCACAGCTTCCGGCAGGACCTCGACGTATCCGGGGTTCTCCTCCGGTGGGAGGAAGTCCTCAGTGGTGAACCGGGTATCGATTCCAGTCCCATACGCCCCCATGGCTGCCGTAGACACCAGCACGAGGGCGAAGAATACGTACGGGGCTCGGCGGGCGATTGCGACACCGACAGTCAGCGATTTACCGACTGCAGAGTCCTCAGAGCCAATCGGAGCGGTACTGAATTCGGGGAGGTCGTATCGCACCCGCTGCTGGTCCGTGAAGTGCTTCAGCGCTGGCAGGAAGATACCGAAGATGAGGAATGTAAATAGGATTCCCACACTGGCGACGAACCCGAGGTCGCGGATCGGACCAAGCTGACTGGTCCCGTTGGCGGCGAATCCCAGTACTGTCGTGCCAGTTACGATGAAAAACGCCGGGAGTAACTGATCTGTCGCGGTCCGCATTGCAGGCGTCGGTTCGATCCCCTCGACGCGTTCTTCGCGATATCGATTTACGGCGTGGATCCCGAAGTCGATTCCAACGGCGAGAAGCAACGGCGGGACTGTGATCAACATCTGTGTGAATGGGATACCGGCCCATCCCATGAACCCGAATGTCCAGATAATCGCCATCGCCAGAGAGACGAGACCAATGAGCAGATCAAACGGGTCCCGGTACGCGATAATGAGGAAGAACAGAATCAGGACCACGGCGGCTGGGACGACGAGTCCCAGCGAATCGGAGATGACGCTGCTCAGTTCTGCAGAGATGATCCCGCTGCCGAAGACAGAGATATCACCGTCGACCGAACTGACTATATACTCTGCTTCCTGCTGAATGGGCGTCAGTGGTGATGTCCCCTGTGTCCCAGCACTGTTTGAGACACCTGGCACCTCGTGTGTAACAGTCGTCAATGTTGCCGATGCCGACGGTTCTTGTCGGTTCAGGTCGTTGCTGAGGAGTCCTGCGACCCCTGCCTGGCGCTCGAGCGTCTTTCGAGCAGCCGATTTGATTTCCGACTGTGAGGCTGCTTCTACGGCATCGATCTGTTCAGGCAGTGTCTCCGCGTCTGGTGCAAGCGTCTGTGCGACGGCCTGTGCGACACTCGTCGTTCCGACGACGTCCTGTGATTCGCGCTGTGTCAGCCGGTTCTGGGCTTTCAGCATATTGAGGATCGCCGGCTTCGACAGGACATTCGTGTCTTTCTGGATTAGCGTCGTAGTGCCGGTCCCCTCACCGAATGGTTCGCGCTCGAAATTGTCATTGACTTCGTCGGACGCTTCCTGTGCAGGAACGCCCTCAGTGAACTGTGATGTCCCCGAGTCAGTCGCGGTCATGCCGAACCCTGCCGACAGAACGAGGGTTACAACGATGAACGCAGCAACGACTGTCTTGTCACGATTGACAATCCAATCGTCCAGGATGTCGATATATTTTTGATAGTCTAACATTGTGACATATACGTTAGCATCAGGGAGTTACTGTCGCCTGTACCAGACGATGCCGCCAACGACTGCGAGGAGTCCAACGCCACCGATAAGCCACAGTGGCGTTCCGCCGCCTCCAGACTGGTCGGTGACTTCTATTGGGAGACTGTAGGTATCTGAGACCCGTTTGTCCCCGTCAGGCGTCTCATACTGGAAGTCAAGATTGAGCGGATACGTCTTGTCCAGTGCATCGCTTCCCGCTGAGAGCTGAACGGAAACCGTTTCTGATTCACCGGGTTCCAGCTCAGCGATAAACGTTTCATCG
This sequence comes from Haloarcula sp. H-GB5, assembly GCF_054850705.1. Lineage (NCBI taxonomy): Archaea > Methanobacteriati > Methanobacteriota > Halobacteria > Halobacteriales > Haloarculaceae > Haloarcula > Haloarcula sp. H-GB5. Next base: position 65,444 of record NZ_JBTWBG010000003.1, read on the forward strand.
TCACTGCTGCTGAGGGGATCATTGACGAACGCCTTCCCTTCGATACTGGTCAGCGTCTTGTCTTTCGTATTCGTTATCGTAAACGTAATCGACCGGTCCTGCCCCACACCGAGCGTTGCGTTCTGCATTTCGATGTCGAACTCGTCCTGACTACCAGCCACTGCTGAACGAATCTCGAGTGTGTCTGCGTCAACCCTGTCACCGTTATCGTCGCGGTAGCTCACGCCGAAGTCAAACTGCCGGGCGCCTGCCTCTGCGCTGTTGGACACGTCAACGCCAAAGCTGAAGTTGGCCGATTCGCCCGCATCGAGATTTCCGACAGCATACTGCGTCTCCTTTGGCGACAGTGTTGACTGCTGGCTCTGCCAGGAGACGACGACGTTCTCCACGTCACGGGTTCCGGTGTTTGTGAGGGTTGCACTCAGTGAGCCGTCCTCACCTGCCTGCAGTGACGCCTCGATGTCGGATACGCCGAAGTTCTGCTCAGGCGCAGGGGTAATGCTCATCGGGACATCATCATACGCGCTGGTATCGCCTTCTTGATCGTCGTACTGTACGGTAGCCGACAGAGCGTAGCTTCTGTCTTCAGCGTCGGGGCTCGCTGTCGCATCAACACGGACTGTTCGAACTTCGCCTGGCTCCCACTCTCCCACATATGCAGTCGTCGAAGGACTCTGGCCGAACGTTATGTCCGCGTTTTGTGAAGTGAACTTGACAGCGGCGTCGTTGACCGTTAACGGCCCCGTGTTGCGTAGATTTACCTCGTACGTCCCTGTATTGCTGACAGCAACGGAGCTACTTGCGTTGACGACCGAGAACGTCTGTTCAGGGTCGGGTGCAACTGCAACGGATTGACTTGGCGACTGTGTTCTGAGGCCGTCCTCATTGTCAAATGCCACCGACAAATCGAATTGATACGACTCCGGCTCTGCAGCTTCTGTGGACGTCACGCGATACCGGAACGTCCGGGTCTCACCCGTTTCCCATGTATCGACAAACCGTGAGGTTGCAGACCCGCCACTCACTGTGAGGTCTTGGTTCCGTGATTCAAGGGTTACCGCAGCGTTCCGTGCAGGACTGTCTCCAGTATTTTCCACACTGACCGCCACTGTTCCTGTCGAATCTACGCGCGCGTCCGATTCGACATTAGTTACGTTGAACGTGGCGTCGTCGGTGACATCTATTTCAATGTCTACAGTTTCTCTCGTTTGGTCCTCGTCCCGTGCACCTGTTCCTTCGGAAATGTAGCTCGTGTGCTTGTAATCCAATCGTAGCTGTGCATCATACGTTCCGGAACTGGCGTCATCGTCCACGCTGATCGTAAACGGAACCGTAGTCTTCGGCCCCGCTTGCAACGTTCCAAGGCTTCGTTTCGAGTTCTTGACTGATATCGGTGCATCCCCTGAACCAAGCGAGACAGTGAGCCCTTTGGCTGTTGTTACTTCACTGTTCAACGCCGGATTTTGGGCTGAGCCACTTTCAAGATCGCCAGTGTTGACCAGCGAAATTTCTATCGTCTTTTGTTCACCAGGGGCGACGGTGTCGTCTTCGAGCGTTGCATCGATATCGGGGCTCCCAATGACCGCAGCGGTTGCCGTTCCGCTAGTTACAAGAATCCCCACTACGGCCAAGAGTAGCAGCTTCTGTGCGTTAGATGCCATATTAGTAAGGCTTCCATTCAATCCGCGATTCGTTGGTGGTCATAAACGGCTTCGAAATTCTTCGTTTGCCAGTCGTCATTCCTGTGGTTGACTAAACGTTCAATCACATATAGTGCTTTCGTATCTCTTAGGCTCGGCTAGGAACAATCAGCCGATCAAAACCCGGGCTGTTCGATTTTCGGTTCCTCTAGCTGTTTGCGACACAAAGTCCACAAAGACCTCCAAATGGGGCTTAGAGGTACGATACGCATAATAGATATACGAACGGAAAGAACGGGAATGCAGTCCAGTTCACCCTTGAGACAAGGGTCAACAATACGCTTAAGTTTATTGAATGTATAATCAACTGCATGGCTATATACGAACAGTTGTCCTTACTCAATCCAGTGATGAAAACGAGGCCCCAGACTGGCCACATGGCCGACAACGAGGAAACAGTAGAACCGTGAGTGATTTGAACCGTACCGTTCAAGCAGAGAACGGTCGATGTAAAGATGACTAACGAGATATCCTTTTTTGAGAACCCGGAAGGGACCCGCGAGGAGATCCTCGAAGCCACCTTCTATGCACTGCGTCAGCACGGGTATGCGGAGCTGACTATCTCGAAGATAGGTGACGAGTTCGGGAAGAGTCAGTCACTCATATACCACCACTATGATAATAAAGACGAGTTGCTAGTAGACCTTCTTGATTATATGCTTGAGCAGGTCGAAAATCAAGTCCCGCTTCCCAACCAGTCTCCCGAGGCGTATATCGAGGTCATCATCGACGAAATATTTGGGACCAGCAGCAACAGTGATGTCGAGTTTTCTCAGGCTGTGATTGAGTTGCGGGCGCAGGCAGCACACGACGATGATTACAACCGTCTCTTTCGCAGAAGTGATGACTTTATTCGAAAGCAGATCGCCCGTGTCATCCGAGCGGGTGTTGATGCCGGTGCATTTGATGTCGAAGACCCATCGCAGACAGCCGCACTGTTTCACACAGTCTTAGTCGGTATTCAGGCGGAACGGATTACCAGCGACGAGGACACGATCGACGACGTGAGAGCCGAATTCCGGCGGTATGTCGAGCACTGTTTACTCTCCGAGAGCCACGCTGAGTAACGTCTGGCTGATCGATTAACTGCCCCCGTCAGCTGTCATGCCGTCACCGGGCATCGACCGACAGTCCCCTTCGGGTTTCTGGATCGGCTCGACTGAGCCCCACGAGTGGAAATCCCACCGCATTGACTCGGCTTCAATACGTCGCGGATACCCGGAGTCGGCGAGGACGTAGTATGTCACTGGCTCCTGAGAGCCGTCCTGAGAGATTTCATACACCAATACTTCCTCGCCATCGATGGTATCCCGGCCGACCGGCGTGAGGTCTGAATTTGCCTCCGGCTGATCGGCGAACCGACCCGGATCAACCTCATCGCGATCCATCCCCTGTTGCATCGTTCCCCGGAGACACTGCCCCCCAGCAACGGTGTACGTACTGTTCCCAATATGGTACATCTCCATCTGTTGTCCTTGCTGGTCAAACGACCAGTACATATCCCCTTGGTAGAAACGACCAGTCATCTCGATGGTCCGTCCCTCAGACTGCATAGTGGCTGTCATCGCATACGATTCTGGGAACTGCGTGACCTGTCCGAACTGTGTCGATCTATCATCGTTTCCGCTGCCCGACAATGCATCCGTGCTGGTTGTCTCACCTTGATCAGGCGTTGGTTCGGCTCCGCCGCCACTCTCTGTTTCGTCTGACTCACTATTTTGATCGCTGCTGCAACCGGCGAGTGCGATCAATCCCGAACCCACGGCTCCGAGTAGCTGCCGTCTGGATAGTTGATGCATGGAGGCGGACACCTTCAACAAACAGACACTACCGCAGAATTCATGACTATTGTTACCATATGTATCTCACTCTGGTCACGGATGTTCGTCGTATGTGTATTGACTGGTCGATATAGTCTAATATAACTATACCGTATAGCTTAGTAGAATAGTTACTAACTTTTCAAGATTAGATTGAAGATAGTAATTATTATGCCCGAATATTCATACGTGTATTATATGTGCGTTCCAGTTGTTTGCTAGATAGATGACCGACGATAGTCAGAGCGATGGGGCTGCTGGGGATGAGAGACTATTTGCGGCACCGAGCAGCACTCTAACTGAACTTCAGTACGATCCAACCAGCGATAAAGAACTTGCTACGGTCATTGTTCAGGCCGTTGCCGATCAGACGGGAACAGGAACGTATCGTGAGTCGCCGTTACACGACTACATCGATATCGATGCCATTGAGACACTACTATTCGGTACACAGCCAGACCAGTCAATCGGATCAGCGAGCCAGAACATTACCTTTCGGTACCGTAACATTATCGTGACAGTTCGGGCTGACGGTGTGATCCGGCTGTCAGGCACTAACAGCAGCCGCGCAAGAAAGAGCTAATCGTCAGGACCAGGACGGTTAGCCTGAGTTGGTAGCCGCGCTGCATAGCATCCCACTGCCGATATATCTCAAAACCACTGCCTGAATTGCAGACTTTTACCACCGGACGGTCCAGACCAAGATAGTCTACGGTAATCGGTGCGAATAGTTACATGAAAAATTCGTTCCCAGTGATGAACGAGATGGTCTCTGATTTTCGAACAAGCAATGGATTGACGCAGAAAGCTAGTATCCAGCATCTCTCCTGAAACGGGGAGTTAGCTGTAAACATATTATACAGATTTGATTCTCAAAAACAATATCTATAGATTCCACGGTAGTTATCATCGCACCAAAGGTAGAGTCGGTACTATTAGACACCACCGTGTCCGTAGTTCTATACGCCATTGGAGTAAATACGGGAGCTTCCGATCACCGGTAGCAACACCACTGTGTCCGCTGTTCTATATCCTGAAAACCGCTACGTATCAACCGGTTTCGACACCACCATGTCCGCCGTTCCTAAGTGGACTGGAAGTCCGAAAGCGTCGCTTCGCTATCAACGAGGTTAGTGACGGATTTGTGGATTCCAACATCGTCGACAGTCTTCTCAAGTGCTGCAAGAATCATCTCCGGGTCCATCTCGAGAGAATACTCGCGATAGGTTCCCCCACGTCGTCCCTCGTTCCGCTCGATTGCCGAGATGATACCTAACATCGACAGCTCGCCGAGGTGATCACGCATCCGGCGTGGAACAAGCGGATCGATCCCTGCCTTTTCGGCGAAATTCGTATATCGAGGTCTGATATCCCGCGTCCGGGCCGGCGTCTTCCCCTCTTGATCAAGCGTAACCATTGCGTACACGACCAGATGACCGTGTTGTGTCAGTCCTGAAATACCCTCCTGTATCCGGCCTCGTTCCAGAACGTCGCGGGCCTCCCTAACAAGGTCTTCCGAAATCGTATCCGTATCCTTGTCGCGGGCCAGGTCGCCCGTTTTCATGAGTAAGTCGAGTGACTGCCGTGCGTCACCGGCGTCTTTCGCTCCGTACGCAGCACACAGTTCGATGACCCCGTCTTCGAGGACGCCGTCGTGAAACGCTACGTCAGCACGCTGTTGCAAGATCTGGATCAGCTCCTTCGCATCATATGCGGGGAACTGAATTTCCTCTTCACAGAGTGAGCTCTTGACTTTCGGAGAGAGGTCATCACGAAAAGAGAAATCGTTCGAGATACCGATGATACCGATCTTCGCAGACCTTAGATTGTCGTTCGCTCGCGCACGGGGGAGTTGATAGAGGATACTGTCGTCTTCGATGTGGTCCACTTCGTCGAGCACAATGTAGATAGTCCCGCCACAGGAGTCGAGTTCGGTCCACAGCATATCATACACCGTTGCACGGGGATACCCCGTCGTACTGATCTGGCTCGTTTCGTCCCTGAATTCATTGACGAGTCGGGTAGCAATTTGATAACTACTGGAGAGGCCATCACAGTTTAGCATCTTCACCGTGAGATCGATATCCTCGTATTTCGCTGCGTCTTCCTCAAGGTGGTCGATCAGATATCGCGTGCCGGCAGTCTTTCCGACCCCTGTTTTACCGTACAGGAAGATGTTGTTAGGCTGTTCACCGTTGATTACGGGCTGGAGAGCTGCTCGATACCGGTTTAGTTCAGTATCACGCCCGACGAGATTCTCAGGCTGATAGTCCTCTCGAAGCGCATCCCGATCCAAGTAGATCTCAGTGTCGCGTTCGAACATCCCCATAGTCGTTGCCTGATTTATTGGAAGGAACCCACATAAAACCACCCCTGTCCGCAGTGTCCGGAGTGTCCGCTGTTCTGCCACTTATAAAAGAATGGCGGAACCCTCCCACCCCACTATGTCCGCAGTAACTAGAAAAGAGGGGGAGGGGGGAAGAAATGAACTATGAATAAAGGAAAAGTTTATAATAGTCTAGAGAGAGCTAGACCGTAGTGCAATTAGAAAGCTGTAGACGAAGACACTACAGCATTACTCATAGATATCTCTAGCATAGACGAACTCCATTACGAACCAGATCTTCCCGTCTCTTCCCTCCCCCCACTCTGTCCTCCTCGAAGAACAGCGGACAAAGTGGGGTGGGAGTATCACCTCCCATTGCTTGATTGTTTTACACCCTTCAGCCTCTCTGCCGGTGATTCATAGCGTTCCTACTGCCTTAGCACACACCGCCATGTCCGCTGTTTTCCCGTAATTTCCACCAGAACAGCGGACATCGTGGTGTGTCCAGGAACGGCTAACACCACGATGTCCGCAGTAATCCCCTCGTGATTTCTCAAACGGCCAGTAGAACAGCGGACATCGTGGTGTCCACTCGGAGGTGTTCTCTATACGTCTCGGTCAGACGCCACAATGTCCGCAGTAAATCGGCTATAGAGATGTTCTAACGCAGTGTTACTGCAGACACTGTGGTGTCCCCTCTATCATACTGCTCGCTTGTCAGTCATCGGAAAACCGGTTAACCCACTCGCTACGTTCTATCACTGCCCTCCTATTTGAGCAGTTTAGTGCTGAGTTGCGAATCTGCACCTGCTGCTTCTGCATATTTGTTATCTAAACACGCGTTCAACAAGCCGTGCCTCCGCTTTTCTGAGGTGATTTGATGCAGTACTGGGGGCACAACCGAGTTCCTCGGCAACGTCCTCGACGCTCCCATTTCGTGGAACGTCGTAATAACCGACATCCCGTCCTGCGGCGAGCGCTTCGCGCTGGCGTGAGGTCAAGTCGATGGCGAATGTTCCGGGACTGGCATCGTATTCCCCGACCTTCCGGACATTTACCGTTATTCCATCGGGAAGGGCATTCCGAACCTGTTCGAGAGCGGCAGGCTCCCCGACGACATCGAACAATACGACTCCGTGTGGTCGGTAGGCAACCGGTGGGACCACCATTAGCGTCGGCTGTTCGAACGCCGCGTAGAACTGCCGTGATTGGTCAGTTTCTCGGCCACGAACGAACGCGTAGAATGCCTCGTCCCGAACGGGTGTGATATCGTAGCTTTCCATGGTTTCGACCGCAGAAAGCGCCGATTCGTAGGGTTCGCGATCACCGACGACATAAAACAGTGTGTAGGCGATCCCGTCCTCGACCCCGACTTTCCACGTCACGAGCCATTCGCGCTTGATTGCATCGCTTTCGGTCATAAAGCGGTGCATCGGACGCTGATACTCCGGTGCATACTGAATCTCTAAGCGGAGATATCTCACGGACGAGCCCTGGTGGTGGCTCCCTGATAAACACACTAGTGTGTACGACAGTTCGCGTATTCGCTCTCACTATCTATCTGTCTCTGTTCATGAGCAGTGATCGGCAGAGTATGGACGACGCACAGTCTGATGAGCAGATATGCTCCGGCAGAAGCGTGGATAACCGATTTAATTCTACACTTCGAGAGGTGCTTGGTTCGTCTCCGTTCATCCTCACGAAATTCGACGCGTTCATGAACTGGGTCCGGGGGTCCTCGATGTTCGTGCTACAGTTCGGTATCGCCTGTTGCACCATCGAAATGATGGGCACTCTCGCAACGAAACACGACCTCGACCGTTTTGCTGCCGGAGTCCCACGGGCATCACCGCGACAGGCAGATCTGATTATCGTCCCGGGGACCATCGTTTCGAAGTTCGCGCCGCGGATGAAGCGCGTCTACGACCAGATGCCCGAGCCGAAGTTCGTCGTTTCGATGGGGTCGTGTACCATCTCCGGTGGACCGTTTCAGGAAGGATACAACGTCATCAAAGGTGCGGAGCAAGTCATTCCGGTCGATATTCACGTCCCAGGCTGTCCGCCCCGCCCCGAGGCACTCATCTACGGCGTCGCCAAACTGCAAGAGAGCATCGCCGAAGGTGAGTCCTCGCCGGTGACGGTCAAACCCTACGAATTGGAGCAGTTCGGCGACCTCAAACGGGACGAGCTCGTGGACAAACTTGCCAGTGAGATCGACGAAGACGACCTCGTCATGCGGTACGACTGGAGTACGCCATAACGGCTATGCGATCCGGGAACCGTCTCGACTGATCACCCGTCCGTAATGATCTCAGCAACCCGGTCGCGGCTGAAAAGCTGTTCATCCGATGGAATCTCTGGATAGTGGTCTCCGTTCTCGTAGGTCGGCCACTCGCCAAAGATATCGGGGTACAGCTGCTTTGCGGTCATTTCGATCTGGAAAAGATTCATGATCGGGCCGTGATATCGCATTCCGTGTGCGTACACGCGGTCGTCTTTTACCGCCGCGAGATTGCTTCCAACGCTGTGTGACGCAAGCCTCTCGCGGACATTGTTCATGTCGTAGCGGGGTGTCATCCCCCAGAGGTGGAGGATTACGTCGGGGTCCGCGTCTAGCATCGTCTCATAGCCGACCGAACCCCAAAGACCGTCCCATGTTTCCTCCCCGAAGGCGTCGTTGGCAGCGAGCGGACGTGTGTCGGCGAGCCAGAACCCCGGTCGGTTCAGATGATACGTCCAGAATTGGCCGTCGCCAAGTGTAACCCGAACTGCGGTTGGTCGATCTTCTTCGGGTGGAAGATTCGTCTTGATGGTCTCGATGAGCTCTTGATGAACGGCTCTGAGTTGCTTGTAACGTCTTCGCTCCTGAAACACGGTGGCGACACGACCGAAAAGCTCCCACAGCGTGTAATATTGGTAGCTCTCACTGTAGGGTTCTTGCGGGTCACCGTGTGTTCCGCTGTAGAAATTCCCGAAAAAGGGGCCGACATTGTCGACGATTTCCTCGATATCGCCCATATCCCAGTTCTCCTGGGTAATCGCCCATGCGGGGTCCAGGAAGTGAACGTCGCTACCGAGGCTGTAGAAGAACTCCTTGCTGAAGTTATCGTAGGGGTTCGGAAGGCCTTCCCACTCAAAAGAGACACCAGAAAGCCGTTCGTAGTAGTGGTTCATCGATGGCCCAGCCATGTCTGGAACGAACATTGAATTGACTGCATCACCGTGGTTAAGAGCAACTAACATGTCTGCATACTGATTGTACATCGTGAAGACGTTCTCCGGGACGGAATCGAGTTCGACTTCCCCTACAGGGGAAAGCGAGGCGACGTAGGAGCTGCCTTCTGACGGGGTTGCTGTGCTCGTCTCTTTGCCACTCGATGTTGCTGTACTGGACGGTTCGCCACTGTTACTGGAGCAACCGGCTACGATTGACGTGCCGAGCAGCAGACTACCGCCGGAGAGGTAGTCGCGCCGCGTGAGATTACTTGCTCCGTCTGTCTCGTCCATATTTTAGGTTGGCCTAATATGGTGTATATGGCTTTCGGATTAACCAGATGGCCCTCGTGTAGGAATACTGGATATTTCTTGACTAGCTCTGATCTATGATATGTTCTTCAAAATTGTCTGTGAATACTATCTATTTGAACCTATAGGTTATGGATATACTATCGTATACTCAGAACGTGTGAAATATGATTACTCTGGATGTGCCGATAATCTATTTAGACATTGAAACCACGATTATAATACAGAAAGGAACAATCTTATTTCTATAGCCAAGATTAACTGTGTGCGGCTGCACTTCTACGACTATATTATTCTACATTGTGGCTGAATGCTCTTGGGTGATAAGATCGGACTTATATTTGACCTGAATATGATATTCGTGCCGTCCCATCAGATAATTGCTGTCTCAAATACGACCTTCTGATACCAGCGGCCGTTGAGAGCCTATCGAGTTCGCTGGCGGCAAATAATAACATCTGTACGGGTGTTATTATACTTCTTGGCTTCAGCTGTGAGCAAGAGCCTTTTTATGCGATACCTGGTGCGGTACAGTGTAAATCCTCGTACGACTATCATCTAAATATGACTTCCAGAGCAAATTTCCAGTTCCGGATGGGGTAGCGGAAAGCGGGGGGCCATCCGGAATCTCGACCGGCTACAGACTGTGACCGCTGACAAAGGTCTGATTGAGACGACTCCGGATGAACTTCCGGAGCCCCATGTTGGGCCAGTGTTCAAACACTGAGAGTTCTCCCCGCTATATATGGCGCATAACGTTCGCCATGACGACGATACCTACCATCGACGATCAATCGTCGAGGCTGTAGTTTTCGCGCTCAAGGAGCGTGGTTACATCCTGTTGGCCGAGGTGGTTGGCAGTCGCCCAGCCTGACGTGATGATCTCGTCTTCTTCCGCGTCGGTCCTCCCGAAGCTTGTTCGCGATCGTCTGACGCTGAAAGCGTGGGTCGTTCGTCAGCAATCGCAGTTCCTTGTCCCGCTCACCAAGCCGATTCACCGATTCGACCGCCTCCGATAGGGCCCCGTCCCCGAGATACACTACCCCGCTAAACTCAACCAAGAACGCGCCGGATTGTTGAGAGAACATACCATTCTGTAGACCATCACCCTCTTGTATCGATTTGTCGGAGGCTACACCTACAGTTTAATTGAGTGGCTGATTTATAGCGTCATTAACGAAACTAACTGGCTATTGCTCGCGTCCAAACAAAGCCGACCAGTTCAAATTGGGTTTCGCCACGTCTACCCAAACAAATCAGTCGGATTATTGATAGCATTTACCGCTGATGGTGATTAAGCACCCGATACAATGTGTGTAAAACCAATGTGAGGGTCGCTTCTGTTCTCCGATCTCGAGTATTATACTGCGATCGCGCTGTACGCCGTCTTGACTGGACCAACACGACAGTCGTGATCGTCAACTGGATAAATCTCAAGACAACGTGCAAGCGATGAGATCAAATAAACTCGAATGAGTCAGTTACAGTTTGACGACGTCGCCGCTCTCTGCGGCTTTGTGAATTGCCCGGATGATTCGCATATCTTGGAGTCCGTGGCGGCCGTCCGGGCCAATGTCGCTACCAGTCAAAACGCGGTCAGCGAAGTAGTCGAACTCCTCCCGCATTTCGTCCTCCGCGTCAAAACTCTCGTGTTCGACAGTTACTGTCGTCTCGTTTCGAGACAAATGGAGTTTTGCTTTCCCATGGAATGCTGGACGGAGTTCGATCTGCCCGTCCGTCCCAGTTATTTTCAGTTGCGTATCACTGTGGGCGTTCTGGCTATCAGTCGTGACCATTTTGATACCGTCTTCCAGCCCAAGCAGCGCCCCGGAGCGTTCATCGGGCACATCGTCGAAGGCCTCCCTATAAGAATCCATCTGTGACTGCACTGCCAGTGGTTCCCGGTCGAGCAGAAACCGAGTCGTGTTGATCGAGTAAATCCCTAAGTCCATCACTGAGGTACCATAGCCCGAGAGTTCCGAGTCGAGCCGCCACTGGTCCGTGTTCGGATTCATCTCAAGCAGCGGCTGACTATTGTTTCCGTATACGGATACTGGCTCACCGATGAATCCGTCTTCGATGAGTTCTTTTGCACGCCTAACAGCGGGGTCAGTCTGCATCCGGTAGGCAATCATCAACGGCACAGCGGCGGCCTCACAGACCTCAACCATTTTTTCGGCCCGTTCGACCGTTGACTCCATCGGTTTCTCACACAGGACCGCTTTGTCTAACTCTGCGGCTGTCTCGGCGTATTCCAGATGCAAGGCGTTCGGTGTCCCGATGTAGACGGCATCAAAACTGTCGGCTGCTTCCCCGTCGTGGAACTCTTCGTAACTGATCCCGTGGTCCACACCGTTCTCATCGGCGAGACGTTTAGCTTTCTCCGAAGAACTGCTGACAAACGTCGTAGCTTCACCCAGATCAGAGTCCTGAATTGCGGGGAGTGCCAGGTCGATTGTCCACCAGCCAAGTCCTAACAGTGCGTATCGAACCGTTCCGTCCGTGGTGGTTTGCCAGTCACGCTCGTTATACGTATCAATCCAGTCTTTCATACAGCTATATTTTAAACCTTTGCGCTAAAAACTTCGGTTTCTGAACACACAAACGCCATGACAGTGGTGATAAAATATTAAAAACTTCACAACTCCGACCGACGTAGTCTTGATTGTGTCTGGGTTCGGCCGTCTTTGTGTCCACCACTGATGGCCGGGTGATGTCGCCGGAGTTAGTCGCTGTACTGTGCAGTAATCTTGTTACAACTGACTCTCTTCCTCAGGTAGGTGCTATTATACTCTTTCTCACTATGGAAAAAATAGAAAGAAATCACTGTTCAAACGCGCTCGTTCAAACAGTTAATACGGTATTATGTGGGTAGGTGTATCCTAATGGACATGAATCCGCCAGAATTACGCGCAAATTGTCTACTCTGTGAAGGTATTATATAATCATAACTTAGTAATTAAGACGTTCTGACATTTGTATAAACTATGTGAAACACTACATATGTTTAAATCCGCTGGACGGAGGCTCTATTCAAACCTGAGAACTGTTGGAGTATTCTAAGTCCGTCTTTAACAACCGATGGTAGTGATTGACGAACTCGTCTCCCATTATTTCATTAGCACAACAGCTACCGCTGTTAATTACATATAAATATGTACTCTATATCCGACTGTAGAATAGCCGTAGTAAGCGCATATTCATGTTTTGGCGAAGTCGATTGTAAATACATTGGTAAACCCTCTAGGGAGCTACATCGCATGAAAAACAATGCAAATCGAACACTGATCTCGGGAGGAACCGTTGTTACGCCGACTAGCGAAATTGAGAACGGGACAGTAGTATTCTCTGACGGAAAAATAGTCTCAGTGGAAGCAGAATCTCATGACTCCCCGGACATTGACGCGACGGGGAAGTATGTTCTACCTGGATTGGTTGATCTTCACGGTGATGATATCGAACGGCACCTTTTTCCGAGAGCTGGTGAGCGCGTTGACACGACGGTCGCTTTGGACCGATGTGATATTGCCAATGCCAGCGCGGGAGTTACGACAAAGTATCATGCCATTGCGTTCGAAGACATCCCAGATGATAACCGGAGTATCGAACTAGCCCGTCGCTTGGCCGAGTATATCCGGGATTTCAACTACGAAACCGGTGCCAGGATCGACAACAGACTCCATATGCGGTGTGAACTCACCAACCAAACGGCTGTCGACGCCGTCTCGCAAGAAATCCAATCAGGGGGCGATCTCGTATCCCTTGTCTCACACATTCCCGGAACGGGCCAGTTTGCTGGCGAAAATACACTTACACAACGCTATAATCTTCCGGATGGGGTCTCAGAGTCAAGCCTTCAGTCTCTCGAAACACGCCGCAATGGTCTCTCCGAAATAGAACTAATTTCGCGTGCACGAGAAATCACAGAGCTAGCGAGCGATAGGAATATTCCAGTCGCCTCACACGACGATGAAACCGTTTCGAGTGTGGACAACGCCGCTGCTATCGGGGTAGAGATAAGTGAATATCCACTCTCCCACCGTGTTGCACAGCGTGCAACCGAGCTAAACTTGAGCGTTGCGATGGGTGCGCCGAATGTGGTTCGCGGTGGGAGTCTCTGGGACGGGCCCGATGCGTCTCAGGCGATCAGAGACGGTGTTGTCGACATTCTCTGTAGCGACTTTCGTCCGCAATCACTGCTTAGCTCCGTATTCACCGAAACCGGTGACTCTCTCAAAGACCGGGTATTACGTGTCTCTACTGTACCAGCTGCCGCTGCCGGTCTGTACGATCGTGGCCGATTGGAGTGTGGGGCAAGGGCCGATCTTATCGTCGTTGACCCAGACCCGGTTCCATCGATAGCACGAACATACGTTGCCGGCGACCAAGTGTATTGCTCTGCATAGCCTACTCGTGATGCGTACTAGGTAAAAACTGCGAGCGGCATCAAACCGCTCTTATCAGGCTACTCGCTGTTCGCCTCTTCCCGCTCAACTGACCAGTGATACACCGAACATGCGCCTGCAACACCTACTACCAGGGAGAACAGACCTAAAACCATGCTCCCGGGAAGTGAGAAGGCGACAGAGGCGGCTAGGACCATCGCACCGAGCACCGAGACGGCCACGTAATACTGATACCACTGTCGACCCTCCTCCTGCTCTTCAGAGCGGTTGAGGTACTTTTCGAAGTCGTCTGCCTTCTCGGTAAGGGTGATATGGCCACGGTCTTGGTTAAAATCGACGACACCGATGTCGTCCATCTTCGGGAGATGGCACTGGTACAGTCCTACGTACACGCGCTTGCGCTCACTCGACGTCAACGCATCAGTTGTAGTCTCGTTCTCGATGGCCGCGACGTGTTCTGCGAGCTCTCCAAGAGAAACCTGTTCGCCTCGTTCTCGAAGAAAGTGGAGGACTTCTCTGCGGCGGCTGTTTTTCAGTATTTCAAAAATGACGTCTAGAGATGCACCCGAGTCGTCCTGCTCCTGTGACGCCGCTTGGTCCGCACTGCCCTCTTTCCCTTTTGACGATGGAACAGATTCGTCGCTTAGTTTATTATTCGGTTCTGCTTTCGTTTGTGCGGTGTCTTTGACTCCCATATTTACCCACTTCCTGTGTGCTGCGACATCGTCCACCCGTCTGTAATCGCGCTCACACAGCCCCCCGGCTGTATCGACGGAGCGTTACGCTGTCAGCCAGCATTTCAAATCAACATCACCTTGCCACTTAATACTTTGTTATGTAATCAGTTAGATAATTTTCCTTTGATTACCGTCGGGGTAGTCGGTAGTTGTTTGGGTATTCCGGGAGTAACAGTGTTCTTAGAATCAATTTTCGGCGATCAATGACAAAGATCTGCCACAGTGTGTGTTGAGGTGCACAAAATACGTAGAATGCCCGTGAGTGCCCTGAGAGCGGTTCTCTGTTACGGTTACACGTTACTCATCCTTGAGATCGTACAGGATAAATCGCAGCGTATATGCCCCGTATCTTTGGACGATGTAAGTAACGCAATCTTATCAGTGCCAATCGAACAGCTATCTGGACGCAAAGAGATCCCTGCAGGGACGAAGTCCCAGATAAGATGCTCTTCTGGGCTGTCGTCAGGGAATGGAACTCTCCAAACTTTGCAGTATCTGTCGTTGATCGTTTGGCGCCTGCTTGCCGAACACGTAGCTGAAATGTCCGTTTTATGAATTGAGCGGAAGTGCGATATTACTCACCACATACTCAGTATGCAGGGTACTCAATCGGAATCGTGTATGGTTACGAAGCGAGACCAAGAGACACGAGCGAAACAATTAACCACAGGCACATGGAATATCACCGTACACGAGTTTGTGTCCAAAGAAGGTAGCTGGTACACTCGTGCATACGAATAGATACGATGGCAGACTTTGATCAGTGGGACGAAGTGAGCTACGTAATCAGTTCACGGTATCGAGTCGAGACTCTCCGCCGGTTGTCAGAAGGCCCTGCGACACCGTCGTTAATTGCGGACGACAGGGAAATGAGCATTGCTCACGTTTCGCGCGCCCTGCAAGAACTCCGTGAGTCGGAACTGGTCGACCTATTAGTTTCCGAAGATCGGAAGAAAGGGCGCGTGTACGACATCACCGAGAAGGGTGTCGATATTTGGGAAACAATCGAACGGAAGAACATGGCGTAACTGTCTCCTCTCGGTCTCGAACTGATAGGATTGCACAGCCGCGTCGACTTAGAACCGTCTTTATTCCTGTTTTCGATTCGAATCGAACCTGTCATTTGATGTGGGAATATCGCGTATACACTACTCATTACACCAACCCTGATATTTGATCACAAGCCGGTGTGCTTTCTATAGATTCAGCTAACGGTAGTTGTTTAACTGAAACGCCAAGGAACGGTATCGAATTACTACGACTCTGGCTGAAAGTTCCACTTTGGTGGGCGTGCCTGGTGGTAAACGGATGTTACCCATTCCGAGACACCCCTGTGGAAATCCGCTCTTCGACATTGAATGCAAAGAGTGTCTACCAGTTGGTATAGCAGCCGTAACAATAATGATTTGTAACATACCTGCGTACGCATGTTGTCCATAGGCTACGGAAAATTACTGATTGGGTGCGTCGCTGGATTGTTACTCATTGGAGGCGCTACGCTGGGGCTTGGAATCGGTGGGTTCGCCGATGGACCGGTAGATTCGGGGCCCGCTGTCGGCGAGGACAAACTGGAGATACGTACTGTGCAATCTCCGACCGAAATTCGGCCGGATGAGCCGTTGCGTGTGCAATTGCAAATCACAAATTCGGGGTCGGAAACGACAACACAACAGGTAGCGCTACGATTGAACGGGGACGGACAGCCCTCTGAAACGGTAGCAACAAAACAAGTCGAGGTTTCGGCTGCAGAATCGACGGACGTGACGTTCGCTGTCGAGCCTGATCAAGTCAGCTCCGGGGAATACACGTACGCTATTGCTGTCGGTGAATCATCGTCCCCGGAGTCAACTGGGAGTGTGGCTGTCCTCACCCCGCCTACGTTTGTACTCGACGATACCACTGAAAACGCTACAATCGTCCGCGGAACGAACGCCTCTATACGAACAAACCTGACCAATGTCGGTGCATATCGCGGCGTCCAGACAGTGCGAATCGCTGTCGATGCGGATCAAAACGGCCAGTACTCCGGTTCTGAAACGCTGAACGAGAGTGTCCACTCACTTGCGGGCGGCCAGAGCCAGATGAACACTGCTACGGTCCGAACTGCTGATCTTGAACCTGGTCGATATCAATACAAGGTCGCCACCGAAAACACAACAACGACCGGAACACTCCATGTCCAGCAACCGGCGACGTTCCGGGTACAGAACACGACTGCACCGGCCAACGTAACGAGGGGGGAAACTGCCAATGTCTCAGCGATCGTCGAGAACGTTGGTGACGTGGACGGGAGCGAAAACGTCACGCTCCGCAGTGATTCTATGAACACCACCTATTCGCGCTCCGTTTCACTGGCTGCCAACGAAACGACAACGGTGTCCGTTGGAGTGAATACGACGAATTTGAGCCGCGGGACACACAACTATTCGCTTGGAACCGCTGACGGCACAGAGACCGTCTCGATGACGGTACAGGGCAGTCATTTTGAGGTGTCGGATTTGGCTGGACCGAATGTCCTGTACGTCGGTGATACGGCTGCGTTCTCCGCAGACGCTACGAACACCGGTGAAATCACCGGAACTCAATTGATCCAGCACCGCATCGACAGCGATGACGATGATCGACCGGAAGCCTATGGAGTCGACAGAAACGTCACGCTCGCACCCGGCGAGTCGACTCGTGTTCGGTTCGAGATTGAATACACGGTAACTGACTCGACGGATTACCCCGTAGAACCACTGAGTCTGCAGACGTATGTCTATGGCATTTACTCAGAAGACGCGCGTGCGTCAACAGCTATGTCGGTCAAGCCCTCATGGGCAAAAGACGGCGGGTCCAGCGGTTCCGGCGGAAGTACCAGTGTCTCTGATGGTGACCGTGCTTCGCTTGATGAAATAACTCAGGACAAGTACGGATACTACTATGATGAGGTGAGCAGTGAAACGAAGCGCCAGGTCGAAGAGATTCATGAGCGTCAACCATTCGCGGATGGCCTTGCGGCCGCAGAGGTGCGTACGCGTGAGGAGATCGCCCGGCAAGAGTACGGTGCCGATGTGAAAGCTGGGGAAAAGTTTAATTTCACAGGATTAGAAATCGAAACCCAACAGAAAGTCGAAGCAGACTTCGATGCGCAGTTCCAGACTGATTCCGGTGACCGAATCGAGTCCTGGGACGAACTGGCCAACGACACATACGGGAAGTCGTACGAGAACTTAACCGCTAGTCGCAAGGCGGACATCAAGACGACGTATCAGGATCAATTCGAATAACCACTCACCCCTAACAATAGTAATCGCCGTACGCAGGCGCTTTTCCGAATCGGCCTAACGAGATATTTATCGATCCGACAGTTCACTGTATATGACCGCTAACCTTGGAAAGTAAGGAATAACAATAGATCGATTTGTCCAACATGGCGACAGAGAGGGCCCCCATTGGTGGCCGGTGAGCGGCCCTACGACCTACCATGACTATCACTGAATCAGAGGTTGCTATTGGCGCGTGGGTCTGGCAAGAAGGCCGACCCGAGATGAGTAGCTCCCTTTTCGGTAGCTCTATGCATACCGTACCGGACTCGCTCCAGCCATGCAGTCGTGCTGTACAACTCATAGAAACGAAGCGAGACCACTTACCAACAGGGGGGACATAGAGTGTACAAAGGCTCAACTGTCGGTGTCGTCGTTCCGGCACACAACGAAGAGGGGTTCATTGGTGAGGTCCTCGACTCACTTCCGGAGTATGTCGATCAGGTGTTTGTTATCGATGACTGCTCGACAGATGGCACGTGGACCGAAATCAAGGAATACGTGGATGCCGAAGTAAATCAGGCGGGTGTGACCGATGATTCCGCAGAACAAATAGCTGTCGCCGATGGGGCCGGAACAACGGTTTCTGAAAGCCAGACGTTCCTCGACAAGCGTATCGTCCCGGTTCGTCATCAGACCAACGGCGGTCGCGGGGCCGCCATCCAAACCGGATACGATCTCGCGCTTATGAGTGGCATGGACGCGGTTGCAGTCCTTGATGGCGACGGTCAGATGGATCCGAACATCCTCAATGAGATCCTCGACCCAGTCGTTGAAGGGGAAGCGGATTACGCGAAAGGAAACCGCTTGATATCGCGACGCCACTGTACTCAGATGTCCAACTGGCGGTTTTTCGGGAATGCGCTCCTCACGTTTTTGACAAAGATCGCAAGCGGACACTGGAAAATGCGCGATCCTCAGAACGGATACACCGCAATTTCCGCAACGGCGCTCGAACAACTCTCGCTGAACGACCTGTTTAACGATTACGGGTTCCTGAACGATATGCTAATCCACTTAGACGCGAACGGCATGACCGTTCAGGATGTGCCGATGGAGGCATTTTATGGCGACGAGTCAAGTGGAATCAGATACAGTTCGTTCGTTCCGAAACTATCCCTTCTGTTACTTCGTGGGTGCATCTGGCGGTTACACGAAAAGTACCTCTCTCGAACAGAATCAGAGTAACCACATCTGGCGGGGGTACGTCGCTCTTTGACACCGCAAGCGACATCATCAAAGACGGGTATGCAGTTGTTACTTATTATGGCGTCGGCGTGAGCGGAACGTATGGGTAGGTGGTCGGATGCTTTGCCAGCGACTGTCGATTTGCTTGCTGCCGTTGGGTACACAGCAGTTGTGCTCCTCGCAACATTGTCGTCTCTTGACGGAGTTTCCCTCGCGGCCATCGCGCTCCCGTTTCTGCTATTCGTTCCGGGTTATGCCGTGGTCGCGTCGCTGTTTCCGACTTGGAACCCGGAGTACGAGAACCACCGGTTGATCGCCACAGAACGGATGCTGTACTCAGTTGTGGCAAGTATCTGTTTGGCAATCATCGTCGGAGTCAATCTTGAGTTCACACCGTGGCCGATTCGGCCGACACCAGTCGTTACTACCCTTGCTATCGTAACTGTGGTGGCAGCTGTGATCGCGTGGTATCGGCGTCGCCAAAGGACACCGACGAGCCTCGGTCAACCCTCGATGCCCTTCGGAAACTCGCGGGCCGCCAGCGGAAGTTCCGACGGGGAGGGGATACAGCTAGGGACTATCGTTGTCGGTGTTGCGATCCTCGTCACATTCGCCAGCGTGACGTTGGTCGCGGCCCAGCCACAGCGCGGCGAGGCGTACACAGAATTCGGGCTGCTGACCCAGAATGAGACTGGCGATCTGGAGGCCAGTGGCTATCCGGAACAGATCACGATGGGCGAGTCCGAACAGATGTATTTCACTGTCACCAACCACGAGATGGAGACAACTGAGTACGTCGTCGTTGTGCAGTTGGCCAGAACTGCGCCGACAGGAGAGGTAATAGAGCGTACACGTCTCGATAGTTATAACAACCGGACCGCGGCTGGAGACCGCTGGCTGCAGCGTCACACGGTTACGCCGGTACTAGAGGGGGAGCGCTTGCGGTTGACGTATTTGTTGTACAGAGGAAGTCTCCCGGATCAGCCCACAACTGAGAACGCGTACCGTGAGACTCACATCTGGGTCGACATAACGTGAACTGACAACGACAGGAGTCTGGGAGTCGGTTTCAGACTGTTCTGATGGCTAGTCTGCCAGAGCCACTCAGGAGGTGGTGAGCGGCTCGGATCGGTTACCGACACCATCAGCGACCTCCTCTAATGCGAAGTTTTGAATAAACGCTTCGTACTGGTCGATCACGGCCGTCGGAGCGAAATCGTTCGCACGCTCAACCAACACGTCGCTCGGGAGTGAATCGTCGAGCGTCGCCTGGATGGCCGCTGCGAGTCCCTCATCGTCATCGACATCCACGAGTGGGCCGTACTCACCGCATTTGAGGATTTCCGCCGGGCCACTGGGACAATCGGTCGAGACGACCGGACATCCACAGGCAAGTGCCTCGATAAGTACGGTCGGCAGTCCCTCGTGGATTGAAGACATTGCGAGGACGTCCGCACCCGCCATGTAGCCGTACGGATTGTCGACAAAACCGGGAAACGAAACCGCGTCGTCGATGCCTAACTCGGTCGCGAGGGTTTCGAGTTCGGTTCGCTTCGACCCGCGACCGACAATTATCGCACGCGTGTCTGGTTGAGCGGCATGGACCCGTTCGAAAGCGCGGAGGAGCGATCCAAAGTTCTTCGCTCTCTCCAGACGTCCGACACCGAGGACGACGTCAAGGTTCGAAGCCTCGATCCAAGGGTGCTCCACGGACTCCTCTGCCCGGTCCCGTACCTCATTGACAGGGACCGGGTTGTGGAGAACGGACACCTTCTTGCGGTCGATGCCGACGTGTTCAACGATGCTCTCAGCGACACCTTCCGAAACGGCGACGAACTGGTCTGACTGGTGTGCGAGGCGACGCTGCAGCCACTGGACGAGTTTCTCTTTCGGTTCCTCCTGCATCCCGAGCGTGTTGTGGATCGTCGAGATAGTGACAGTATCAGCGCCAGATAGAATCTGCGAAATCATATGAATATCGTTAGCATATGTCATCTGTGAGAACAGTATCTGGGGAGACCGTCGACGCAGATATCGCACGAAAGCAGGAATACTCGCACCGATTCCTACCCCCGGTATCCGCTGTGTTCCGAGGTCGACGAGGTTTACACTTCCGGCAACATCGGTCCGGAAATCTCCCTCGTTGTACGACACGACAAGGTCGACCTCGTATCCGCGCTTGGAGAGCCCGTTCGCAACAGAAACTGTCACACGCTCGGCGCCACCGACTGTCAGAGAAGGAACGAAGAACGCTATCGGCCCAGTGTCTTCCATTAGTTTCACAGTCTGTGTGAGCGGGCTTGTTTATACTCACCCTACGCCGATTCTCGGGGTGCGTTTCTAACTTTCCTGCAGTGCTCTGGTCGATTCGAATGGCTCGAATCGTTCATGTAGGCCGCGTAGCGGGACAGAAATGCCCCGTGAGAGTTTTACAACGGACTGACACCCGATGTGGATAGCGTAGAGTGGATGATAGTGCATCTGACTCGCCCATGTAGGGAGGGTATAATTTTGAGCATCGCAGTAGATTACGCGGACAATGTGTGGAATCTGTGGTCAGTATATTCGATCTGGCTCACCTGCAACCGATGTTCTTGAACGTATGAACGACTGTCAGTGTCACCGAGGTCCTGACGACGACGGGATTTTCAGAGATGGAAGTGTTGGACTCGCACACCGACGACTCAGTATCATTGACCCCGAGAGCGGCGGACAGCCGATCCACAACGAGAACGGTACAGTAACCGTCATCTTCAACGGAGAGATCTATAATTACGGTCATATCAAGGACCGACTCACGTCCGCTGGGCACAGATTTACCACTGAGACCGACACAGAAGTGCTGGTCCACCTCTACGAAGAAGAAGGCCCCAGCTTCGTCGACGAACTCGATGGAATGTTCGCGTTCGCTCTGTGGGACAGTGAGCGAGAACGCCTGCTACTGGCCCGTGACCCGATGGGTATCAAGCCGCTCGTTCTCGCCGAAACGGACGACCAGTTCGCGTTCGCCTCCGAGCTCCCATCGCTGTTCGAGAGCGATATGGACCTCGGCGGCATTGATAGGGACGCACTGGCCCAGTACTTCGCATTCGGCTATATTCCGGCACCGAAAACGGCCTTCCGCAATGTCTCGAAGGTCCGGCCCGGCGAGCGGATACTCATATCGGACGACGGTATCCACCGCGAGAAATACCATGATCCATCGATAACGCTCCGCGACCCCGATATTGACACTGCTGCCTCGCATCTCCGCTCGCTCGTCGAATCGGCGGTTGAAAAGCGCTTGATGGCTGATGTCGAACTCGGCGCGTTCCTCAGTGGGGGAATCGATTCGACGATAATCGTCGGAGCGATGGCACAACTCCTTGACGATCCCGTCAAGACGTTTACCGTCGGTTTCAATCAGGATCGATTCGACGAATCCTGGGCGGCACGAGAGGTGGCGTCTTTCCACAACACCGACCATCACGAGATCACGCTCACGGCGAATGACGTACGCGAGTCCGTGCCGGCTGTACTGAATAAATTGGGGGAACCCTTCGCCGACCCGGCATTGATGCCGAGCTACGCTGTGTCTCGGGCCACGAGAAATAACGTCAAGGTCGCACTTTCAGGGGATGGTGCCGACGAGCTGTTTGCTGGGTACGATAAGTACCGAGTCGAGTCTCTGTCAAAATACTATCGGGCGCTTCCATCTCAAATACGGAAATACGCCGTCGAACCGGCTGTGAACGCACTACCAGCCTCACGTGGGACTGCAGTCGGCGACGCCGTATACAAAGGACAATGGTTCATAAATCGGAGCGGAGCACGATCGGTCCCGGAACGACATTTCGATTTAATGCGCGTATCCGACGACCACGCTATCCAGTCCGTGACGAACGTCGACCCGATCGAAGCTGGGCAGACCACTCTCCGGTCACAGCACGCCGCAATATCCCCCGAACTGACTGACAGGGAGAGTTTGGCACGGATACAGGCTGTCGATACCCGCTTATCGCTCCCGGATCAGATGCTCACGAAAGTCGACCAGGCTAGTATGTACAATTCACTTGAGGTACGTGTTCCGTTCCTCGATACTGCTGTCGTTGAGTATGCACTCAGTCTCCCAACAGACCACAAACTAACTGGCCGTGATCGAAAACGTGTGCTGAAACGAGCCTTCGATGATCTACTGCCGGAATCAATATTACAGCGAAACAAACACGGGTTCGACATGCCGATCGGTGAGTGGTTCAAACACGAACTTGCCGATGAGTTCGTCTCGACGGTCCGCTCTACCGATCTGGGCATTCTCGATACAGCGGCGACCTTAGACCTATTCGAAGAGCACGTCGATGGAAACCACGATCACTCGCGGTTCCTCTGGACTGTATACGTCTTCAAACACTGGGCGCTACGTATGCAAGAACAGGGCGTCCTCGAATAGGAATACGGAGTCAGGAGCCGGTGTGACTATACACCACGATTTGGTGTCTTGTACTGGCTATAGTGGCATATTACTCAAAAAACCGACTGTTAACTATACCCGTCTACCCGCAAGAGTCGGGCGACATAAATGCATATACTCCGGGTCGCCCAGGACATCTTCCCCGAAACCGTCGGTGGTGCGCCATATCATATACATGCTCTGAGCCGTGATCAGGCTGCGATGGGGCATGAGGTCACCGTCTTGACCGTCTCGGACGGGGTGGAAGAGCGAGAGGTCACTGATCAAGACGGGTACACTCTAATCAAACAACCGCCGAAGCTAGAGCTCCTCGGGAATCAGATCTTCGCCAACACTGTCAGTGATCTACGTGGTATGGAAGACTTCGACGTGGTTCATACCCACTCTCACCTGTTCTTCTCAAGTAACGTGGCCGCTCTGTACTGCCGCATGGCCGATATCCCAGTTGCAATCACATGCCACGGCCTCAACTCACAACGAGGTCCGTTCTGGTTCTCGCGTGCACACCTTCGGACGCTGGGCAAGTGGACATATGATTCGGCCGATGTCACGCTTTGCTACACCGATGTCGAGCAATCTAAGCTCCGTAATATCGGTGTCGACGCTGACATCGCGGTTGTAAACAACGGAATAGATACCAACCGCTTCTCACCTGCCGGACAGGAGCATCCCGATATTGTGAACCAGAGCGGCCAGGCAATCGTCTTTGTCGGCCGCTTAGTCGATGGGAAGCGGCCCCAGGACGTGTTAGCTGCGTTCGATTCGATACGAAAGCACTGTCCGGACGCCTCGCTGTTTTTTTGCGGCGATGGCCCGCTTCGAGACCGTCTCGAATCGACAGTCGCTGACAAGGGACTTACAGATGCTGTGGAATTTCTGGGGCGGGTCCCATATCAACAGATGCCATCGGTATTCAGAGCTGCGGACCTGTTCGTCTTGCCAAGTCGGACTGAAGGCTTTCCACGGACAGTTATCGAAGCGTTAGCCTGTGAAACGCCAGTCGTTGCCAGCGATCTTGAACAGACCTCGAAAATAGTTAACCAAACGGGAAAGACAGTTCAAGTCGGCAATATTGAGGGATTCGCGACGGCGATTTCTGATTTGCTCAGCGATGAGCATCGGCTCTCAGAGCTGGGAAAACACGGTCGAAAAATCGTCACTACGCGCTATAACTGGGCAGAGACAGTACAAGAAACAACGGAAATACTGGGCCAAGTGGCTGAAATCGATGACTCCGTGACTCGAGACAAGAAGGAGTCGATCAGCAGTCCCACACCTGTGATCAAAGACGAGATCTGAACGCATGGCGAATCGAGTACCGACTGATTCGGGTTGCACGGCTCGACAGCAATGTCGCGTTTTCGTGGCTCAATCGTCATTGCGGTTCAGGTGGGCTATTGACGCTGGTGAGAGCCTGACTGTGGTAGGGGCGATGGCCTCAGACTCGTTAATCGCTGATTACTTAATATATACCGTACGCAAGATCCGCAAAGGCGTGGATATCACATTGCGTAGCGCGTCAGAAGGGTAATAAATGAGTCACGAGACTAATCTCGATCAGCAGTCATTTGACAGCTTTGAGTTCGCCAACCGCGACATACAGGAATATCTGGTCATCCTCCTGTCCGGTATCCTTGTCATCGAGAGCGCACTTTTCCTGTCCATTCAACCGGTAACCGGATACGAAACCTCGCTGGTAGATGGGCTGTCCCAGCTGTTCTGGTTCACTTTTTATTCGGTCATGATTGGCGGCATATTGACACTGATAGCAGCAGCTATCACACAAACGAGGTACTGGCGACACGGTCTTGGCCTCGTGTTTTCAAACTACGCGTTGTATTTCTTCCTCCCGAAAGCTCGCGGCTATCGGTTCTATGGACAGGGGACAGCAGATGCACTGCAACACTTCGGCGATGTCAAGGCGATCCTCGAAACGGGATCTCTTCCCGGAATCTGGTATCCGGGTGAACATGTGCTGATGGCCGAGATGGCGATGCTGGGTGTCCCGATTGACGCGATGCCATATCTGGTTGCGTTGTTGTTTACGACGATCCAGATCATTGGAATCGGAGTCCTCGTAAAAACGCTCTCGGGTAACCGGGGAAGTCTGGCTGCCGGACTAGCGGCCGGTAGCACTCTCATTTATACGACCTTCCATCTCTCAAACCACCCGGCGATGAACTCATTTATGATCGTTCCGGTCTTGCTCACGCTCACAGAACTGTATCGACGGAGTAACGACAACGAGTACCTCCTCTTGATTCTCTTGGTTGGCCTGTTCATCATCTACTCGCACCCGATGACAACCCTGTTTATGCTAGGTATATTACTGTTAACCTCTGTGTATTCCGGGCTGTTCGGATGGCTTTCTCAATCGTCCACTCCGCGACTCAGTCCGCGACTTGGTGTGGCTTTCCTTCCGCTCCTATTCGCCTGGCTCACCAACTTCGGTCAGACACGCCAAGCCATAATAAAAGTCGTTGCAGCACAGGACGACATGAACCCAGCAGCTAGAGAGGTACAGCGAGCCGGCTCAGTTCAGTTTTCACCGCTACAACTCGCCGAGAAATTCATCACGCTGTACGGGTCGACTACAATTTACTTCGCTATCGCCGGCGCATTCGCCCTTTTGACCCTGTACTGGTTTCTCTTCAGGGAGATGCGGTACGACTGGGGTTTCGGTTCGGTTCACTTCGTCGCAGGGCTCGGTGTCGCGGCGATCTTCCTTCTCAGTAATCTCATTGTGAAGGGTATAATTAGAGTAAACAGATACGCCCTCCTGTTCGCTGCAGTCCTCGTTGGGATGGCACTCATCCATAGCGCTATCAGGCGCAACTCGGTAAGCACCGTTGCTTTGACCGTACTCATCCTTCTAGGTGCCTGTCTCGCTGCAAGTGCCGCCTACGAGCCAAACCGTCACATGACCTACGCAGAGTACGATGGGTCCCAATTCATGGCAGCGAATATTGACGAAGGCGTTCCGATCCATGCAATGGATACGTCACATAAGATGGAAGCGTTCGTCTTAGGCACAAACCATCCCCGCTACTACCCACAGAGTTTCAGTATGAACAATAACTTGCCTCGGAACCTCGGCTATTTCAGCCAGGATGTAATCGCCTCTGATACCTTTGGCAGAGGTTATGTAGTTACGAAGACACACGATGTCAAACAACACACTGCCTCGTATTATACAAAGGACCAACAGGAATATTTATTCCGATACGGTGAAGACAGCCTGGCGAGGATGCACAACGATCCAACGGCAAACAAGGTTTATACCAACGGTGGGTTTACTGGGTGGTCCGTAGCGCCCCAAAATTAGGCAGCAGAGCCACGAATAGCCAGACACTAACTTTACTTCGATACCGACACCACCAGCCATATGCCAGATTCGCTCGTCAGCGTTGTCCTCCCGACATACAAGCGACCGGACAAGCTTCGGAATGCAGCACGGAGCGTCGCAGAGCAGACGTACTCAAATATCGAACTCATCGTCGTCGACGATCATTCCCCGCAGCCCGCAGCCGATACACTTGCCGGAGAGTCGCTGGAGGGTATCGAAGTCAATTGTATTCGTCACCAACAGAACAGGGGAGCGAATCAGGCACGGAACACGGGAATCCAACGGGCAGAAGGCGAGTACATCGCGTTGTTAGATGACGACGACGCCTGGGACTCCGAAAAGATTGCTCGACAGGTTACTGAGATGGAAGAGAGCGCTGACAGCGTCGGCGTCGTCTACACCGGATGTGAGTACGATTACGGGGACTACACACGGAACGTTATCTTCACGGTGGAAGGGAATGTTACCAAAGACCTCCTCCTGGGAGAGTCGTTTGGTGAATTCTCGACGTTGATGGTCGCGGCTGATATCATCCCACAGGCCGGGCTCCCCGACGAGCGTTTTCCCAGCTGGCAAGACAGAGAGTGGCTGATACGGCTCTCGCTACATAGTGAGTTTCGCGTGATTACCGAGGTACTGACATATCGGAACTGTCCCGAAGAAACGGACCGAATCAGCAACAACTACGCTGAGAAGCGGGATATCTCCTACCCATTAATGGTAGAGAAACACCGAGAACTCGCTGCGAGATACGGACGAAAATACGAGCGGGCCTTTCTCGCGTCACTGCTGTTCATTCTTGGACAGGAAGCGTTACGTGCCAGAGCATACTCTGATGCGAGAACGCAACTGGTTAAATCAGTGTATTACTGGCCGTTTCGAACCGACAGGTGGCTGTTTGCACTCGCTGCGCTCGGGGGTAGATTTAGCTATAAGCCGGCGAAAAACGCGATGAAGACCCTCAACTCGATCAAAAGTGGAGTAATTACGAAATGACCTGTTCTAGGTAGATATCCTGTCCCATCACCAGAGAGTGTTTTTTATGTGCTGTTTCATACCTCGTAGGGGTGTCTTTACTATATTGTTGTGGTAGCCACCCTCTGGTAGCATGGAGATCGACGTAGAGAACGTTCTCATATACGTTGACGACGCCGTCAGATATAACGCAATTAACGATGATCTCGCGGAAATCGGGCAGACCCACAAGA
Organism: Haloarcula sp. H-GB5; assembly: GCF_054850705.1. Classification (NCBI taxonomy): domain Archaea; kingdom Methanobacteriati; phylum Methanobacteriota; class Halobacteria; order Halobacteriales; family Haloarculaceae; genus Haloarcula; species Haloarcula sp. H-GB5. The sequence continues at coordinate 93,455 of NZ_JBTWBG010000003.1, forward strand.
CGATTGCGGCATCAACACACACGCCCACGTCATTCGGGAGTTTGTTGACCGGGCTGTTACCACCGAACAGCAATATCCACAGCTTCAAGCATTCTGTGCCTGCGAACGTCCGTTCAGTATTCGATATTGAGAGCCACGAAGTTTCGATAGCTGCTCAAGGCGGAATGAATCACAGCATTGCGGAAATGTTTGCTAATCCTCCACGGAAATCGATCGACGATGTCGAGCCCCCTTTTGTCCACGTTGCGCGTCGGCCCGGTGGCCACGCGCCGTACGACGGATTCGACTGGGACGACTACGAATACCGCAACGAGACCGCTCTCGAATATCTCTGGCGCGTGTCGTCGGAGCCGGAAACGGCGCGAAGAGACTACTACAACGGTGTCGGCCGCTCGTTCGAAGAGTTCAAGCGTGTCCTCCGGACGCTTGAACACAAAGGGCTCAGAGAAGAGACCCTTGTCATCTATACCAGTGATCATGGCGAGCTACTCGGAGAATACGGGTACTTCGGACACACACACCTCGCGACGCCTGAAGTCGTATACGTTCCGACGTCGTTCATCCATCCGGATCTGGACCCCTCCGGCGAGAACGGGCTCTTACACCATGTGGACATCTTACCGACGATCGCCAGTGCGATGTCCTCGCAACCTGATTTCGGTAGGGTGGATGGGAACACAGAGGGAGAGGGTCGGACGACCGGCTATACGCACCTGAATCACATTCGATACGGCTCGTTACCGGGACCTGCTGAGAAGGTTGTCAGCCTCACTGGCGGGTTTGAGCGGACGATCAAGAGTCTCTGGGACGAACACGGTGGGCACACGTTTGTGGACGGACACAAAACGACGTCATCGATCGTTTATTTGGCACTGCTACTGCAGAAACCCTTCGGACGACAAGTCGTCCACAACAAGAAGGTTCGAGACTCATATCGTCGATTCATGCCGGGTCATCAGTCGTATGGAAACCCACAGTTTACTGCGGATGAAGCGCGGGCGGAGATAGCGGAACTCCTCTCAGGGGGGAGTGAAGAGACGGTACGTGACATTGACGAGGACACGACTGAACAACTCGAAAACATGGGTTACCTCTGAGTATGATCGCTCGCGCGAACACGGGGTCCACACTGCACCTCACATTTAGCACACAACCCAAGGGAGTGATTCAAGAATGACAGCGGAGCGTACGACTCTCTGGTACTTCATCGGTGCACTCGTCGTCGGTGGTGCCGAGCGCACACTTGTTGATCTAGCGAACGAAGTCAATGGAGAGGAATACGATGTCACTATCTGGACAATATTCTCTACGAACCCACTCGAATCAGAACTGTCGAATGAGGTCACTGTTCGGTCGCTGACCGACGCTGGTCGTGTTTCGAACGGGGCGATAGATGGAGTCGAAAGCCCGCTCGTCTATCTGCTTGCCCCGCTCAAGTTCTGTCTCGTTGCCCGCCGCGAACAACCCGATCTCATACAGTCGTTCCTTTTTTACGACAACGTAATTGCCCGAGTCGCCGGCGTGTTCTGTTCTACAACCATTATTACCGGCATTCGTGAGGTGCCTAACGAGGAACCGGTTGTACGCCACGTTATCGATCGGGTGACGATCTCACTCTCAGACGTGATCGTTTCGAACTCCACAGCGGGACGGGACTACGCCATTGAGCGCGGTGCAGCGGAAGAAAACGTGGCGGTGGTCTACAATGGCCGGAACATCGAGCAGTACCGAACGACAGACTCGGCGGAGCTGCGATCAGAGCTAGACATCCCGACGGACACCACTGTAGTTGGAACCGTTGGCCGTCTCGTTGAGCGGAAAGGTCACTTCGATCTGCTCGATGCATGGCCAACTATCGTCTCCGAGATCCCCGATGCACATCTCGTATTCGTCGGTGACGGTGCCGATCGGGAGCAGCTGACGGAACGAGTCAATTCACTTGGATGCGCCGATTCGGTTCATTTCCTCGGAACGCGGCAGGATGTTCCAGCACTTCTCGGTGCGATAGATATCTTCGTCTTTCCCTCTCACTACGAGGGGCTTCCGGGTGCAGTGATCGAAGCGATGGCCGCAGAACTTCCGATCGTCGCGACACCTGTGGACGGCACCAGTGATCTATTGGAGAATTACCGGACGGGATTGTTCGTCGATGTACAGGCACCCGACGAAATTGCGTGGGCGACTATCCGTCTCCATCAGCACCAGTCTCTCGCCGAAAAGCTTGGAACCGTTGCAGGGCAGCGGGCGGCAACTGAGTTTACGACCGAATCGATGGTTGATGGGTTCGAGCAGGTGTATCGGGAACTCGAAACTAGGTCCGAAGAGACCGCCTACGCACAGCCACTGATCGAGTAATGGCTCCCCGAAAGTTTATCGAGGGAGTAGCAACGGTATATTTTACTTGGTTTGTGTAAAGTGAACGATATGGCTAAAGAGACGCCAAATCACAGCTACCAGCGTCCGGATCGCGGCACGAAGGATTGGCATATTCCTTTGAACGAGAATTTCTCTCGAATCGATACGGAAGTTGAGATCAAAGATACTGCCGAAAACTTGGAGCAGTATCAACCAAAAGAGGGTGCCAAGTTTCTCGCAACAGATTCACGACGGACATATATCGGAAACGGAGAGGAGTGGCTTGAGTTCGGCAGCGTGGCAGGGCGCGCGCGCTCCGTCCCACTTGGTGAGAGCAGCGAGAGGGCCACAGTAATGAGTGACGGAACGTTCATTGCTCAACCGGGACAACTCCAGGAGGTTATAGACACCGCATCTACTGGGTCTGAGTTCGGTCAGGCACCCGCACAGACTGTCAAGATGGTCTCCGGTGAGACGTACGAAGTATCCGAGACGGTCCGTCTAAAGAGAGGTGTCAGACTGGAATGCAATGGGGCGAAAGTAGTCCCGACAGGTGACTTCAACGTCTTCGAACTCGCCCGTGATACAGTTCTAATTGACCCCTTTGTCGACACTCGTGGCAAAAGCTGGAGTTCGACACAGGTCGTCATCGGTCCCCAAAACGCACAGAAGCTAGATACGGCCAACCGTGCCTGGGTAAAAGACGCATACCTTCTTGGAGACGCAGGTAAGGGTATCGGAATACAGTTCCGTGGTGGTTCGAAACCCTGCTCGATGCAGGTCGCAAACGGAACCCTCGATGGGTTTGACCGAGCAGTAGACTTCTACGCTGCTGGTGAGAACCGCGATCCGCAAGGTGACTGGTCGAACGGGAACCAGTTCTGGGGGCGGATGCAGGACTTCCGGATCGGGATTAGTATGCGGTCGGACGGTGCGGAAGTAAGCGGGAATACCGTTCGTGTCCAGGCGCAGCCCGAACCGGAAGTAAGTGAATGGCTCTGGAAAATGGAGGACGACCCACGAGAGTCCCGAGATGATGACAAATTCGTCATGAAAGGCAATACCGTCATGGCCTATCCTTGGGACGTATCGTCATTCAAACAGAACAACTCATATTATTCAGAGAGCGATCGAGATGCGCCATTCTGGTTTCTCGGGCGTGGTCGCCGATATGGAAACTCACTTTTGGATATGAGCGGGGTACGTGGAAACCAATACGTGCTCAACAACTCAGATACACCAGACAGAAACGGCATCTTCACTGCACACGGTGGCTTCGTGGTCGGTACAACGGAGTTTGAGACAAAACCAGCGTACCAGCAAAACGATAGCCGAAATTGGCATCCGCAGTCGCGAAACGAGACGGAGTAGACAGCTACTTCGCAGGCTATAACCGCCTAAACAGTCCCAAGGCGGTTAGTTCTTCGAGTCCTCGTGCCACATCCGACTATCGCTGTTCCGCTGGTACGCAGGCGGGTGCGAGAACTGTCTGGTGCCGGTGACCTCTCCACCATGATAGGTGAAAATCCCATTTCGATCTGGGTAATCAGAATTGTTGACGATATACTGGTTCCCCAGCTTCCCGGATTGGTCAACGAGTGAATTACCGTAGTTTATGCCCTCGCCGATGTACCATATCGGCGGCTTCCGGTCGCCGCTCTCGGCAAAGGGATTGTTGTCCATGTAATTGTTGTTGTCCCACGGATACACCATCATGGTGTTCCCCGACTTCCGGTACATATTGTCGTCTCGATCGCTGTCGGACCGGGGATCGTCCTCCATGTACCAGAGCCACTCGCTCACGTCGTTGTCTGGTTGGACCATCAACTTGAAGACGTTTCCTGAGACTTCAGCGCCCTCAGAGCGTTGGTTGACGCCAACGCGGAAGGCTTCCAGTGAGCCGTAGAACTGGTTCCCGTTCGACCAGTCGCCCTGTCCGCTGTAATCGTCACCGCTGGCATAGAGATCGATCGCGATATCGAATCCGTGTATCGTTCCGCTAGCGACCTGCATCGAGCAGGGCTTCGAACCGCCCAGGAACTGGAGTCCGATGCCCTCCCCGGGCGTTCCCCAGAGATAGGCGTTTTCGACGGTTGCACGGTTCGCGAGTTCGATTTTGTCTGCGTCCGGTGCGCCGACGACGACCTGTGTCGAGTTCCAATTGACCGACCGGGTGTCAATGAACGGATCGATGAGCTGCGTCCCGCGGTACATCTCGATGACGTTAAAGTCGCCTTCTGGGATGATCCGAGCACCGTTACATTCGAGTCGGATGTTCCGCCTTAGTTTGATAGTATCCGACGGGAAGTAGTTCTCACCGGAGACGAGCTTTACAGTTCGGCTCGGGCCCTGTGCCCATGTGTGCGATTTGGACGCCTGATCGATCACGGACTGTACTTCGCCCGGCGGAGCGATGAGCGAACCGTCGTCGGCTTCAGAAACTGAATCGTCGGATGCACTGAGGCTTCCGACGCGGTTCCAGTTGCTGCCGTCGCCGATGTATACCGTGCCGGTATCGGTCGCTAAGAACTTCGACCCCGTCTTCGGTTCGTACTGGCCGATATTAGACTCGGCGTCCCGGAGCTCGACGTGGTTGTCGAGCTTTTCGAAGTTTTCGTTAAGTGGTACGTGCCAATCGAGCGTGCCCTCTGCGGGCGTGTTGTATCGTTCTGCCATTGATCTATTGCGTTATTGGGTACCCCCGTACCCACCCATTCCGTAGCCTTCGCTGCCGAAGTCGTCAGTACTTGATTCGGTTGCCGTCTCGGTTTCAGTTGCTGTCTCGGTTTCAGTTGCTGTCTCGGTTTCAGTTGCTGTCTCGGTTTCAGTTGCTGTCTCGGTTTCAGTTGCTGTCTCCGTCTCTGCTCCCTCACTGAATTCGAACCAGTTGAAGTCAATGCCGGAGCCAACTGCTTTCACCTGGATGATGTGGTTGCCACCATCCTGAACCGTTACGTCAGGCAGAGTCGCTGTCTGCCAGGTGGTCCAGCCACCGGTGTTCGGTACATCGACTGTCCCAAGCTGTTCACCGTCGAGGCTGAACTGCAGTTGCCTGTTATCGCGTGTCGTCGCAACGCGAACGTTGATGTCGTATGTTCCGGCCGGCACCTCGGCGGTGTATTCGAGCCACTCGCCGTCCTCGAAATACCCGACGTTATACTTTCCAGAGCTGTCCTGCGTTTCCCGGATATCGACGTCAGAATCCCGATAGCCGAGATCGTACTCATTACCAGCCGTGGTATCGTGATAGGACACGCCCTCGCCGCCTAAGTCGTACGCCTGTGATTGTATCCTCCCAGGAAGCGTCGGAACGTCGTCGAACGGCTGGTTCCCGGCGATCTCAAACTCTGCCCAGTTGAAATCGATACCGGACCCGACGGCTTCGACCCGAAACACCTGCTGCCCATCGGCATCGATGGTCACGCCCTCTAGCGTTGCAGTCTCCCAGGCCGTCCACCCACCCGTGTTGGGGACGTCAACAGTTCCGAGCTCCTGCTCACCCAGATGGAACCTGAGCTGTCTACCGTCTCGAGTTGTGGCAACACGGACCTTGAGGTCGTACTGTCCTGGTGAAACATCAGCCGAGTATTCGAGCCATTCGCCGTCCTCGAAGTAACCGATGTTATACTCGCCGGAGTCGTCCTGAGTCTCGCGGATGTCGACATCAGTGTCACGATAACTGGTGTCGTATTCGTTCCCAGCTGTCGTATCGGAGTATGATACCCCTTCGCCACCCGTGTCGAAGTTTTGTGCCTCGATGTGTCCGGGAATCGTGACTAGAGTCCCGTTGTACGGTTTCTGTGCGTCGACTTTATCGAACTCGACCCAGTTGAACTCCACACCGGAATCTAGTGCTTCGACGCGAAGCGTCGATTGCTGGTCGGACTCGATTTCGACATCCTCTACCGTGACTGTCTCCCACGAGGTCCAGTCGCCCGTGTTGGGGACAGTAACGGTTGTGAGGGTACGATCTCCAAGAGACAGTTCGAGTCGCCCGTCAGAAAGTGCCGACGCCACTCGGACTCTAATATCGTACGTCCCGGCTGAGACATCGGTTGTGTACTCAAGCCACTCTCCGGCCTGGAAGTAGCCAATATTGTATTTTCCCGACTCGTCTTCCGTTGTCCGGATATCAACATCAGTATCCCGGTTTGCGGAACCATAGATATTTCCGCTAGACGTGTCGTGATACGCCTCTCCTTCGCCACCGATGTCGAAGTTCTGCGCTTGGATACGGCCGGGGATTGATCTGACTGTCCCCTCGTACGGTGACTGTGACTGTGTCGTACTGTCTGTCGAGATGTTCAGTGAGTAATCGCCACCGGTTCGACTGACATCCATGACCTGCAGATAGTGTGTGCCACTAGCTGAGAGGGATTCGGGGAGAAACACCGGCGCATTTGAACTCGCGTACGCCTGAGACAGGAGCTCACCGTCGGGGTCGAATACACCGAGCGCGGTTGCGCCCGTCTCAGAACCAGGCATGAATTTGATCGTTACGTCTTCGCCATTGGGTTTGAACGCAAAGAGATCGGACGACCCTGACGATAGTGTCGTCGAGAGCTGGGAGTCGATGCCGAGACTGCTGACCGAATTCAGCATGTTCGTGTCTCCGGCCACCTTCGAAACATCGATCGCGGTGAGTTCCGTCGTAACTGCTGGCTCACCTCCGTACCCGAATTTTGCTGCCGATCCACCTGCAGTAGGAACACCTTTACCGGTGCAACCTGCGAGGGAAGCAGCGGCGACGCCTGCTAATTTCATGCACGTGCGGCGGTCTACGACGGTTGCTCCCGTCGTAGCCTTATCGTCTCTCGACGCCTCGTCACTGTCGTGCGAGCGATACCGTTCTTTGTTGGTCACATTCTGGTAATCCCTATTTACTATTTTATTCGTTGTTACCGGCTGAGTTTTGTTTACATGACTTGCTACCCATGCGCCGTTTCTTGCATACCAATTTTCGACAAAATCTTACGATTGAAAATGGCATCTGAGAAACCACTTGTCGTATAGTATAATCACATTACTGTATATTTGGAATATTAAGATGATACTACCAGCCGTCTAATTTGTGACCATCAGGTCCTTCTGTGGAAATTCAATAGGCATAGGGCCGAGTCTCGTTATAGAGGCGACGACGCCGTCTGCACAAGTCCTCTTGTGAATTCAAGACCATCAGGCCATTCGCAATGGGTTTGGAGCCTCTACCGATTCTGGTCGAGGAACTACGATTCCCAGCAAAGAATAAAAGATGGCTGTCACTCCCGAATTTAGCTGTGACCCGTTACACTCTGATCGTATATTCGGTCAGCAGTCGCACTATTGGACCATCTCGGTGGTGCTGATAGACCTTCGTACGTAAATTCTGCAGACTTCGATATCAGTTCTTGGAAAATGAGGCCCACGGCCTACGCAATACTATTGAATGAGTCTCAACCTTGGAGTGGTCGTTTCTCACTCCGCAGTCGGATCTTCCACTCCGACTCGACACCGACGTTGTAGAGACTCCCTTTCCTCTGCCTGACATGATAGTGAGGTGATGGTATCACTGTTCAGGAGAGATGTCTGAAACGAAATATGGTCGCCCACCGCAGTCCCGCTGTAGAGCGCTCTTGATGTTCGGTACTCCACTAATTCGGTCCGGCTGAAGACTTTGAGACTACCGGTGTGGTGATTTACTGTGACGTGGAAACGTATCGAATCGTACGTCTCCCGTAGCGAGGTTGCAATCTCAGGTGATATCTCTGCTGGTGACTGCCCAAGCTGCTCCTCGTGTTCGGATGAAACAGTTGTCCCGTCATCGTCAATGACGGCGATCTCAGTCGTCTCTCCCTCGGCGATGCCGACGAACCGCTTTTGAACTATCTCACCTTGATTGACGAGCAGCAGCTGATCTAACCACCGCCCGCCCTGTAAAAACGGGACGACGCCAGCAAGCACTGATCGTCGCTTCATTGCGCTCCACTCCTCTGTTCGCCGGGTCGATTGGTTTGGATTGTCTGTCTCATTTTGATCACGCCAACGCGTCGAATATTGATTCGAGGTTCTGCTTGACTTCCCAATTGAAACTAAACATGAGGGCCAGAGCCAGAGCCACATACACTCCGATACCCACGAGAATTAACAGGACAAACTCCAATACCGGCGCATTAAGAGCCACTGTCTGATGGACGTAAGTCACTGCGGCTGCCATTCCAAGACTTGCCGCCAGTGGATACGAGACCTCTCTGAGGACCCGGACTGGAGACGCTCCGACGGTCCGGGCAATAAGATAGGTGTCTATCGGCATCATCGGGAAGATGTAGATGCCCGTAATGAGGGCTGCGGTACCCTCGATTCCATACATCATCGTGGCTGGGTAGATGAATATCGCAATGAGGGCTACACGCACAGCAGAGAGTTTAGCTATATAGTCGGGTCGTCCGACTGCTTTCCAGACCGGTCCCATTGTCGCACCCATCGAACGCAATAGGCCGTAGATAGCTAGCAACTGCATTACTGGTATCATCGGCTGCCATTCGGGGGTAAAAAACGCCTCGACAAACGCGGGTGCGACTACTGCGATACCCATTGCTGCTGGGAACGAGGCTAATGTGGTCATCCTGAGCGTCTGGAAGTATCCGGACCGTAGTTTCTCGACATCGTTCTGCACTTTTGAATACGCCGAAAAGGTCACACTCGAGATCGTCTGCGTGATTTCGGTCGCCGGTGCGTTCGAGAGCCGGTAGGCGAGCTGGTAAAACCCCAATGCACTTGCCATGAGCGCCCAGCCGACAAACGCATCGTCCCCCCGACTGTATAGGAAATATAGGATCGAGTTGGCCGTGACCCACTTCCCGAAACTGTACCGTTTCTTCGCAACGTCGAGATCAAACGACGGCCATGGTCGGTATCCGTCTGCGATATACGAGACAAGGAATCGGGCTGCGTCGCCGGCGATGTATCCGATTGCCAGTGCATAGACAGTGGGCTCATACAGAGCTATGCCTACAGTGACGACGAAGTACGCCACCGCGCCGCTGACTCTGTAGACGAACTCTTTGTGGAAGTCTAGGCTCTTCTGGAAATAGACGACAGCAGGGTTTCGTAACCCAACAATAAACGGCGAGAGGGCAATGACCCGAAACAGATCGGTCGCCGCAGGTTCGTTGAACAACGATGCGATAAACGGGGCCCCAAGGAACAGTATCAAAGCGATTACTGTCCCCCTGGCAGTCTCGATTGTCCAGGCCGTGTTGAGCTCGCTGTCGACGTTGTCCTCCTCGGCCTGTATCAAAGCGGACTTGATGCCCAACTCGGAGAACTTCTTGAGTGACGAGAGCGTTAACAGCGCGATCCCCATCAGCCCGAACGCACGTGGAGACAACAGTGAAGCAACGATGACTAGCAATAGCAGCTCTAACCCCCGTTCAGTGACGTTCATTACGCCGACCCAAACGCCACTCTTCACAGCCTGCTCCATAACATCATCACTGGCCGGGAGCAGTCGTTTTATCAATCGTTTCAGTTTATCTAGCATCGTTGCTCGAACTCCCCGTCACGTGTGTAACGAGCCACGACATCAGGCCGATTGACGGACGCCAGTTCGTTCTTCCGACTCAATACTCTGTATTGCTGTGCCTGCATAGACTCTCCGTTGCTACATACTTCGGATACCATCTGTTTGTTATTGGCGAGGTAACTGTGACGCAGCCGACCTATCAGGCTGTATCCCGACAGACCGTCTCAGTGTGCAACTGTTTGAGTACACTGGGATTTACTGATTGTCAGCAGCGAGTACTTGTCCGCTTTCGACCATCGACTCCAATGGGTTGTCGTTAATCTCCAGTGGGAAATCGACTCGGCCGCACCGCCGAGCGGACTCCCAGCACCCGAATATAAGCTCCGTTGCCTGCAGTGCGTTGTCAGCTGAAAGTTCAGGTTCGCGGCCTGTGGCAAGTGCGTCGACAGTGTCCGCTATTGCACGGTCAATATAACCTTCGGGTCTCGCGTTTTCTACAGTGGCTCCCGGTATTCGAGCGCTTATCTTCTGTTTTGCAGCGTCGAATATTGTTTCGTTGGGACCATGTACGTCCTCTCCGCCAGTGTCGACCGTTGTCCAGTTTTTCCCAGTCCGCACCCGTAGCGGAACCTCGCCACCGATTTCCATCATTCCGTTTGAGCCCAGCAGTCGCATATGGCAGTCGACAATGCCACCGTCCCCTGTCGATGCAAGTCCGTTGACACCGTTCGTATACCGCCATTGTGCGATGGCTTGATTCTCGTTGTGGGCCCCAAACTGTACGTTTTCTTCGCTGTATTCGATCCCAGCCATCACCCATTTCGACATCGTCTGGTCAGTGAAGTACCCGCAGAGATCAAATAGATGTGATCCGTAATCAAACAGATTTTTTCCGCCGAGCTCGATTCGCTCTAACGAGCCTATTTTTCCGTTTTCAAGCAGCGACTTGGCTTTCCGGAACGGCTTTCCGAACCGTCGTTGGTGGTTGAACGTAAGTTGGATTCCGGCCCGCTTACAGGCCGATGCCATTTTTTGACAGTCCTCCCATCTCGTTGCCATCGGCTTTTCACAGTGGATTGCGTCCATTACCCCACTCTCAGCACACGTCATCACGACAGGTGCGTGGATATGGGGCGGCACGCAAACACTGACAATGTCGGGCTCGACAGCAGTGAGCATCTTCTCAGTGTCTGTATAAACGTTACCGTCCGGGAGGTCCCATCGTTCACCGAAGTTCTTCGCGTTCTCCGGGACGACGTCGGCACAGGCGACAAGTTCGCACGAATCTAACCGTCTATACGCGCCTGCGTGTCTGTATGCCATGGCGAACCCGTCGGTATCCGGGTCGTCCGGATCTGCACCAGTCCCAATAACTGCGACAGTGTAAGTCATCGGTGGAAGGTGGGATAGTAGCCTCAATAGTAGTAACCTCGTACTGGTTCACTCAGACAGTCTACAACGGCTGGCTGCTCTGCCAATGCTACTGTGACAATATATCCGAAACTCTGGTCATCTTCTATCAGAGAGGGTGTACGCAGCCATCTCGTATAGTCCTAGAACACGCACAGTGTATTATATAACTCTTAAGTGATCTTGGTGGATCCAATCAAGACACCCATACCAGCAGCTAAGCATCTGTTCACCCGTGAACTGACCACGATCGCTTCTTGACCGAATATATGAAGCCAGCTAAACCAAGCGGCGTTTAATTCCGGGATGCCCCTATTTGCATCGTAGTTGGGCCCCCGTCCAAACTATATGAAAATCAACGACAGGCTAATGCTACAGCATGCTTGCCGGTATGGCCTGTTTACTAAAACGGCCCCCGTCGTTGGATTCTTGATACTGATGGATCAAGTTCGTCGTCGACAAAGCGTAGCTACGGTCGCGAGGAGGACTATCTCACTGTACTGATGCCTTCAAATGAAAAGACTAGGACTGTGGAGTCGGAGCAGGCGACCAGGCGGACCATTCTAGCCCTCGTTGCGACTGGATTCTCGTTCGGAATTGCAGTGCTTTTGAAGCGGGAGATATTGTATCGTGGATACGGCGAGGATGGTTATGGTGAACAGGGATTCGGTGAGTAACTAGTACGAATCTTTCATAACTCTCTCTAAGGAAAGAGTTGGCCCAGAAGCTGCTAGTTTGTCTAAATTCAGAACAGCGAAGAGACCCAGAGACACTTAGTCTGACGATTCCGCGGATTCGGAGTGTCAATCAATATTCGGTACTTCGCCTCTGTCCTCTTCGTAGTGGGCGTGGTTGAGGAATCCTCGAAGACGACCAGCCGTCTTTGCAACAGTACTCCCCGCTTCTATAACGGTAGCCACTGGCGTTATTCTGACGTAATTCAGCGGGTCAAATGCCTCACAGCCAATATTCTTGAGTTGCTCTGCTTTCGAGACGTTACATTTTGACCAGTAGTACGGACTCTTTGTTTCGAGCTTATACTGTTTCTTCCAGTATTCCGTAATAGACGACGCGTACGGATGGTCAACGATGAGCTCAGGATCGTACCGAATATCAAACTCGGCTCTGATTCGCCTGGCAAGTTCCTTTTCCTCGTGACCCCACCCCATCTGTTCGTCCCATCCACCGACTGTCTTGAATACGTCCCTGTGAACGCCCATGTTACACCCCCAGAAGTGTTTGACGTAGCAAGGATTGTCCCCCCAGTCGTAATGGGCGGTGAAATGGCGAGCAAACACATCATCGACCGGGTGGATAGTTCGACCGGCGAATGCCGCCTCCGTTTCGAGGAGCTCATCGGCTTTTTGAAGATATCCTGAGCGAGGTCGGGAATCATCATCGAGAAATACTATCTTGTCAGCTGAGGCTTGTCTGATCCCTTCATTTCGTGCTCTAGTCACAGGGCTCTCATCACATACGATAACCTCAAATTCGTCGAACGCGTGCCCTTTGAGGCACTGTATTGCTTCAATCTCATCTCGTGGCTTCAATGTCGCGATAACAACGCTGACCGATACCATGTAATCTTTCTACGAAGTAGAACTCTCTTTCAAGACATTAGTATAGACATCCTGTCATTAGTAGGTAACGCCTTCACCTGGCTTACCTTGGCATGGTTGCAATGACAGCCTGTACCCACGATACAACTCCATAGATGAACACCACAAACCCGCCCATGGAAACCCAGCGTAGTCGCTTGTGATTTTTTGGGCGGACACCATCTGGATTGCTGATTTCGACCGCAAATAGAAAGCCTGCGTAGCTGAGCAGGTAATACAATAACGGGTTCCAACGGCCAATAAATATCATCCCTCCCAACGTCGCCGATAGCCAAATAATAAACACTCCCACGAACTGTCGAACCCATCCAGCGCACATAGCCAATCAATACATGGCCTTCCCGGTTTGTTATGCTACTACTAGCGCGTATATTGGGAGTGGTTTAGATCTGCTTACAGCGGCAGCCACCGTGCAGTAATATCGGGTGCACAATCCCACGACGGGAACATGTGCAAGAGCAAGCTAGCGGGTTTATCAACGAGATGCGGAAACAAGGAACCAATAAAAAGTCCGTACTCTCTACTGCTGTCGGAGGTTGATATCGGCTTGTTCATCCTACTATTGAGTACGTCACATAGTAACTGACTGTTCAGCTATCGGCGTAGATCTCGAAGTGAATCCGAGTGAATAACAATGAACTCTTCTTCACCGAGTTGTGACTCATGTTCCGGTAAAAATATCAACTGTGAATCAGTCGAAGATTTGACAACGGTCAGTTCTTCCATCTCGTAGCCTAGGTCCGATTCCCAGTCTGGATCTGTCGGTACGTCTTCCCACTCCTCTGAGGACATCATTCAGCCGGCACTCCATTCAAACATCCCGATCTTGACAAACTCAACCGCTTGTGTGTAAACCGCGCGTTCTGACCCTGGCCCCATAGCCATAATCTCACATTAATACAATCTTTAAACTCCCTCTCTACCGCGCTTACGTCGAGCATATCTCGGAAAGGTGTAATTACTATATTAAAGATTGCGCCCTTATACACAGCATCTACACATCATTTACAATCCATTTACTTACCAACCTATCCTACAGTCTCCAACCGCAACAGTACCGTGAAAGCAGACTAATCTCCAGTAGTAGGATAAAATTACCCGACACTCGATAGAACTACTCTAGGCGATGTCACTGCTTTGTGGTGTAATGCGAGGAGCAAATGAATTGGGTACAGCCATAGGATTTACTATCGAATCAAGTTCATTCGGAGATTTCTGAGTGTCTCCGTACCAATATCCCTCCAGTATCTAAAACATATATTACATATGTTACTCTCTTATGGCCGCTACGCTCGAACCGCTAAACCGAAAATGTCCCTTCCAAATAGCACCACTACGAACTTTAATTCTGAATTCAACTCTTGAGTAAAAGACTCAGCTACAGCTGTTCCCACGCAACTTTGGGGCAGTAAGCACCGCTATGTCGGAATAACACGACTATAACAATACACCCTTGAAGATAAGATACTGGTGGAGAGGGCAGTTACCCGACACCCACAACACCGGCCCAATCCTTACCACCCCCCTCAGGGACGCTCGTGCCCTGTATAGTCGCTGTCGACTCGGATCGCTCTCTCCACTTTGACAGTGAGCCGGAACGGCTTCGGTCACACCGTCCTTCCCGGCTCACTCCGATCTTGATTTTTTAGCTATGGCGTGGATCTAATCTTTTGCAAGGATTCGACGATTCTCCTGACTACTTGTGGATACACTGCCAGACGGCCTCAAATTAAAATTAGGTCCTCAGAAAGTCATTGATGTCCAGCAGACACAACACAACTGCATACCAGAATTCGCGGCCGAAAACGAACGTTATGATTGCATTCAGAACCCCGGATAAACACTTCTATAGCCGATATCTGGGTGAGTACTTCCGATAGTCGCAGCATCCGGAGGGTTTTACAATAAAATTCCGAAAGCTCAACACTGGGATACCTCGGATATCGACAACTGACAAGCGTCTAGAAGAAGCCGACTACCTCAAATATGAACTCAATTACTAAACTGTAACAGTTACACGTAGCGGTGTATGCCGGAACATATCTCCGACAGCGAAATGGAACGGATTTCGGAATTCGCGAGCACTCCGATGTACAAACGGTCGCCCGATCAATTACTGCCGGACGGTGCTGCCGACGACGAAGAATAACATATACTCCTGGGGGTATTTTCAGTCAGTTCAGCGTCCAACTCACGGCTCGCCGATATCAAACGTCTTGTCATTTTTCCCTCGCCGTCCGGTGACCGCGTGAGCAATAGAAAGCACGAGAAATGAACTAATGACGACTAGCCCGATAACTAACGGACTGATCGCATTGAGCGGCGGCAGACCGGCAATTGCTGCTAGGAGTAAAATGGCGTTCAACAGGGCTACGGCCCCATAGTACTGATACCATTTAGAGTCACCATCACTATTGCTGATGAATGGTTCAACCTCTGGAGCATCCTCTCGAAGAGCTATCTCACCCGTATCAGCGTCGTACGTTATTAGCCCTGCCTCTTGAAGCTTCGGAGCATGGGTCTGATACAGTGAGACGTACACCCGCTTTCGCGCCTGTGAGGAGAGCTCTTCGACGGTGGTGTCGTTCTCCCACGCAGCCAACTCCTCAGCTAAGTCGGTTAGCTGGACTGGCTCTTTTTGCTGGCGTAGATAGTAAAGCGTATATCGACGCCTCGAACTGCTGAGGATATCGAACATCTGGTCGCGTGAGAGCTCTGGTTCTTCCTCTACCATCGGTTCGCTCATGACCTTGATTGCTGCATTGGTTTGTGTTCAGGCCGCGAGAGCCACATATATACACGAACCCCGGGGTACCGTTTTGTTACACCCCCGTTACCTTCTGATTCCTGAGTAAGAAATAGCTACTTGTCTCGCATACCGTATTCCCGTTCTTCGTTGACTGACCACAGTCTGTATATAATCCTTCAGTTTATGACAGCCGGAATTATTTGGTGTACTATATGACTCAATCACAACGACCTGCAATAAATAAAAACAAACCTGCATGTGAAAGCGCAGTACAGTGTGTTATTGTTCGGATCGGTACAGCCCTCTATTTCATTACTGCGAAATTCCGAACCTTTTCGTATTGTTATTGATACATATATTAGTACTACGCTATCGAATTCCAACGAGAATAGACAGAAACTGCATAGCATCCTATTAATAATACATCGTGATTCTGCGGTACTGCCTCTGCTCTTTGGTTCACGAGGTTGCTGACAGTCGATCTAGTGATGATTCCCTAGAACCACATCTGCAGTTGTGATCGCAATCAATAGGTAATCTGAACTAATCGGTGTGAGATTCGATCCTTATTCTGATCCCGCTGACGGTGCACGACTGATAGAATTCTACCGGACTAATGATAGATGGACAAAAGAACCCTCCTCGGCTGTTATTCACGTTGAATTATTTGGATTATTTGAGCCGTAGCAGAAAATATCGTCAACTAGCCAGGTCGAGATCCTGACTGTTCGATGATTGCCCTACAAATTCGCTCATCCGAATTTACGGCTTCAGTATTGCTCTCCCGCATCCTCTCCGCAGCATGCTCTCTTACCAGAGGCTTCTCGTTATCTGCCTACTTAAGAACTAGTAGGAAGGTTATAGCCGGTTACGTTGGCGTGATCTCGATGGTCTCGCTGTCTCGAATCCGAACGGTGTACCCACTGTACGTGAAACTAATCTGAATATCGTCGTTGGTCTGCCCTGCGACAAGTGTATCAAGGGCATCCGGGTCGATTTGGTTGTACAACGGTGGGAGACTGGTTTCTGTTACGGATTCTTTAGCTGCTATAGCGGTCACAATCGCTTCACTCGGTGATTCGTACTGGTTTGCCCAAAAGACAGTTTCTGTCTCGTTCCACTCCAGACTCATTGTTTCTTATATGAACACACTCCCGTATCAGCATATACTCTATCAGACTAGCAAACTCAGATGACAGGCGCTATCTATCTAGATGCTGGGTCGTTCCCCCTTCGCTAAACAACTGTTCTAGGAGCTTCCGGATAGCTACCCGAAGGTGGTGGCTAAACGTCGGCTGTGAAATATCGAGCGTATCGGCGATCTCTTGACCGGTCTTGTCACGGGGTGATTGGTAGAATCCGCTATAAAAGGCTGCAAGCAGGACCTCGAATTGGCGGGGGGTTAGCTGTGCTGTCAATTCTGAGTGGAATGACTCACGAGTTTGAACACCACGTTCCCGCTTGTGGCGGCCTACCAGCTCGATGTCCGGACATGAACGCCGTAATTCAGCTATGAGTTGGCGAATGTCGACCGTCTGTGGGACCTCGAGCTGAATCTCCAGAGTCTCACCGTCAGATCGGATTAATTGCGGGGCTCCTCCTTGTTCGGCGACTGTCAGTGCGAGTTGTGTACCCGATACTGTTGCTTCGAACAGGCTCGTGTCTTCTGTGTCAGTTAAACACTCTAATCGCTCGATCCGAGGGAGGGTGTCCAAACATGCTTGTAGGTCATCTGGTGGAGCGTCAGTGCTGAAAAACACGATGCAACTGGTGTCCCCCTGTGGGACGATACCCTCAAATGTGACTTCTGTATCGACAACGCCCGCGATCCGATGAATGATATCGTCGGATTCCGTTGCTTCTAGCTGGAGTTCGACAGCCCGATCCGCCACGAGCCCTTGCTTCGTCTCAATGCTGTTAATGGCGTATCCGACGGTCTCACTCACCTCTTCGAGCACTGACTGTGTCGGCAAATCGAAAACGTCCGGCGTTTTCGCGTACACGGTCAGGATGCCGTAGGAGAGTTGCTGATAGCTGAGTGGGATGCTGACGACTGACTGGAACCCCCGTTCCAGCAGCCGCCGTTGCCACCCTTTCCCCCTGAGCCCGTCCGCGATGTTGTTGTTCAGCGTCTGTTCGTTAGTCCGGGCTGTCTGGACTGCTGGTGGAGCCGGCGTCTCATTGGAGGGTGTGCGGGATTCCTCCAGAAAGCCACGGTCGGTTCCTGCCCACGTCCGTGGCGTGACTCGGTCGGTATCGGATTCGTATTCCCCGATCCACGCAAACGAACAGATGTCGGACGCGACCAACTGGTCACACACTGCTTGCTCTATTTCTGAGCGACTATCTGCCCTGAGCACTCGCTCGTGAATTTTCTGACTCAGCTCTGTCAACTGGTTCATCTGCTCAAGCTGAACCGTCTGTTGCTCCAAGTCGCGCTGTCTGTCTTCAAGTTCTGTCTCGTAGGTCAGCCTATCGAACGCCGTTCGAATCGTCGCCCCGAGTAGTTCGGTAATTCGACGGGTCTGAGTGTCGAACTCGCCGCCGACCGCGTCGCCCGCCCGAAGCACTCCATGGTCGCCCAGTGGGACAAACACGGCCTTTCCATCAGTCATCGCGTCCTCGTCCGAGGCCGAGTTTCCGTCGCAAACGATAGTTTCCTCGGTGAAAAAGGCCGAACTTACGAAGCTATCACTGTCTGCTGGGATAGCTTGTTGCTCCTCGGTCTCTGTGGCCGAAAGTGGGCGAAAGGTGTTCGTATCGCTATCGAACGCGTACAGCACGACCTCAGGGAGACCGATGATATCCCGGGTCCGCGAGACGACAATTTGAGCGGCTTCCTCCTCTGAAGTCACACCCAAGAGATCTGTCGCCGTTTCGTACAACTGTGTAAAACCCATCTCAGCCCGCTGTGTCTGTAGTTCGTTTCCGATCCACTTGCTCAGAAGGTCGACGAGTGTCACGTCCCAGTCTGAGAACTTTGACCCGCCCGCCCCGGACCCATAGAAACAGAGCGTCCCGTATATGCTACCACCCACAGTGAGTGGCGTTCCGAGATACCGATTGACTTCGTCATCCCATATATGCTCTCGGTCAGATTCGCCGCATTCGGCATCGACGTCTGTCATCACGACCGTTTCCTCGTTCGCGATAGCTTTCGCACAGGGGGTTTCCGACAACGGAATCGTTCCGCCTGAAAAAATCGTTTCGTCAGGTGTCTGGAGCACTTCGAAATCGTATTCCATCCCGTTGACGTGAGAGAGTGTCGCGTACTCGGTTCCGAGCACGCTGCGACCGACTTGCATGAGATCCGCTATCTGTTCCTGTAGTGCCCCGTCCCGCGCTGTGAACACTTCGGTAATTGTTCGCAGGACTTCCTCCCGCATTTCGAGTTCGGCACGCGTTTCGGTTGAATAGAGACCATCGGCGACAATCTCCGCAAGCTCTGTCAGCACTGTCTGCTCCGCCTCGTCAAACGCGAAAGGCGTGTCCGCGTATATCGAAACCACACTCTGTACTGATCCCGTGTACTGAATCGGGAGAACAATCATCGACTGGAATCCGTACTCCGATGCGAGTTCGTGCCAGGGCTGGACAGACGATTCAGTCCGGATATCTGACGCTACCTGATGATCGCCGGTTTCGATCGCATGGCCAAACGGTCCGTCATCGAAAACTGAGCGGCCATAGCGGGAGAGCATCGCTTCGACGTATTCGAGTGCGTCGCCACCGCCCGCGGTGGGGACGATATCACCCGCCTCG
The DNA here is from genome assembly GCF_054850705.1 of Haloarcula sp. H-GB5. Classification (NCBI taxonomy): domain Archaea; kingdom Methanobacteriati; phylum Methanobacteriota; class Halobacteria; order Halobacteriales; family Haloarculaceae; genus Haloarcula; species Haloarcula sp. H-GB5. The sequence continues at coordinate 112,851 of NZ_JBTWBG010000003.1, forward strand.
TTTTTTTCCCCGATCCAGGCGAACTGGTAGGCATCCGAACTGGTCAGAATTTCACAGACAGCCTCCTTGATCTCCTCGGCTGTTGACGCCTTCAACACTTGGCGATTTATCTCTCTGAATAGTGAATTAATCCGCGAGAGTCGCGCTGTTTCTCGGCGGAATCGGTGTGATTCCACCGCGTTCTCTATCCTGTTTGTGAGCACCGCGTACTGCTCTGGCCCGCCGCCCTTGACGAAGTAATCGGTGACGCCGGCTGAAACCGCTTCGCTGGCGAGTTTCTCACTTCCTTGTCCTGTCAACAAGATAAATGGGAGATCACCGTTAGACTGTCGCACCGTTTCTACGAATTCAATCCCGTTAGCTTCGGGCATCTCGTAGTCACTGACGATACAGTCGATCGACTCGGAATCGAAGTAGCTGAGCGCATCCTCGACGCTTGCGGCCTCGATGACCTCGATACGGTTGTTCTCGTGTTCCAACAGTTCCGCCGTCGTCTGTCGAAACTCTCCGTAGTCATCGACTAACAGAACCTTGATTTTCGAGGCTGCTGTGCCACTATCCGTTGGTGCCGGTCCAGTTTCACCGGCCAACTTCCGCATACTACACTACTTACGCGACAGTCCGTATAAACGTTTGACTTGGTTACAATGCTGCCATGGTTCTACGTCCGTTAGCGGTAACCGTCTCTCGCGAGGAATTCGATCTGCCCCAAGTTAGTAGGTAGCTCATATTTTACAATATGTATGGATACTGTGTCCTTCGCACTAGTGATTTTACTCTTATTTCTATAGAAAGTTATATGTATGGGATGTTTGTATATCTTAAAATATTATTTTGCACTTATATTATCTCGAAGACACATTTGTGCTGAAATGCACATTATAGAGGGATTGGCTGAAAACCGGATTTAGTTCTACGTATGATTATAGTATAATAGTGCTTTTGAAATGTCAAATTTAGATAACGCTTCATTAACCAACATAAATATGATAGTATAATAATTTTACAAATACACCCCTCTTTTCAACCGTGGTAGTCTATTTTAAAAGTACACGCTAAGGGTGTATATTTTTTGCAGGACATACCTACACTGCGTGTACACTGCCCGTCAAAAACTATTACTGAGAAGGCCGAAGAAATCGAACAATGGTTGCTGACTCCGGTTGCAAAGTAGACGCGGTTATCGACAAGTACGAGTTGGCATCGGCAGACCCAGTCTACGAATCCCTTGACGATGGCCTACTCGCACGCTGGACGGGCGCTGATGACCGAACCGAAATGGGGTATCGGTCGCTGACAGCGTGGTTCAACAAACGACTCCTCAAACAGGTTTACACCGAACACGGTCGTGAATCCCTTGATACCCGTATAAACAGTGACTACGAGACGTTGCGGGGCGACGACGACTTACAACGGGACGAACTCATCGAGCGACTGCAAGCTACGGGCATCCCGGGAGCGTCGCTTCACGACGATATGGTGTCGTGGGGAACGATGCGAACGCACCTCAACGACTGTTTAGACGGTCAAAAAGAGGCCAGAAAGGCGACAACTAACTGGGAGCAGGAGAGCGTGGCAACGGCCAAAACGGTCGTCGAACGGAAGGCCGAAACGGCACTGTCCTCGCTCGCAAAGAAGGGTGATATCGACGGCGGTGACACCGCGGAGATAGAGGCTCAAATACAACTCGGATGTCCAGACTGTCCGACTCGCGTTCCGTTCGATGTCGCACTCGAGCGTGGGTACGTCTGCAAGCAACACCGGAGCGCGGATCTGTCAGCACACAACACATGAGCTGGAACATCGACATTGAACGAATCGCGGGTATAATTGACGGGTCAGCGACGATAGAGCCAGGATTGAACGTCGTCCGTGGCTCGAACTGGCAAGGGAAATCGAGCTTTATCGAATCCATCAAGACGGCCCTTGGCACCTCTACTGAACTGACTGAAGGGGAAGACAGCGGCGCGGTGCATCTCGAAACGCCAACTGGTGCCTACGACGTAACACTCACCCGTGAGAACGGTACCGTAGTCCGGCATGGCGAACCGTACCTCAGCGACGAGTACGACGTGATCCGCGCTGAACTGTTCGCGTGTCTGGACGAGCGTAACGAAGTCCGCCGCGCTGTCCGAACGGGAGAGAACCTCGAGGACGTGCTGTTGCGGCCGCTCGACTTCCAGAACATCGACTCACAGATCGAAACGTTACAGCGGGAGCGCGAACAGATCGAAACGGAACTCACGCAGGCGCGTGAGGGGAAAAAGCGGATTCCCAGCGTGCAAGAGAAAGTGACACGGCTGGAAGACGAGATCGAAGACCTGCGGGCCAAACGCGAGACGATCGACAGTGGGGCAGGAAGCAATGACGACTCGGAGTCGGTTCGCCGTCAACTCAGTCAAGCACGGACTGAACAGAACCAGGCCAAAAACCGCGTCGAACGACTTGAGCAGAGCATCGAGCGGACGGAACAGCGCCTCTCGGAACGTCAGGACGCTCTCGATGCTCTCGAAATTCCGGAGTACGATGCTGTTGAAGACAAGCTCTCTGAGGCACGGGAGAGACTCTCACAAGTAGAGCGAGACGCCGAAGTACTGCAGTCCGTCTACTCCGCCACCGAGATGGTACTCAGCGAGGACCGGATTGACCTGCTTACCGAGGTGAAGCGCGATATCGACGAGGACACTGTCACCTGCTGGACCTGCGGCAGTGAGACCACACGAGCAGATTTGGCCGACCAACTGGACGCACTCGGCAGCGAACTCACGACACTTCGTGCCCAGAAGGAGACCTACCGAGATACCGTCGAGGAACTTGAAACACAGCGCGAGGAAATCAGTCAGGCTCGCCGGCGCAAGACCGATTTAGAGGAAGACATCGCTGAGTTGGAGGCGACGCTGGCCGACCGGAGACAGAGCCTCGACGCAGCCAGAAACAGGCTCGAACAAGCGCAGGCCGACGTGGAGCGGCTTTCCGACCGCGTTGATGCGACCGTGGCGGAACTTTCGGACGTCGAAAGTGAGATCAAGTACCGCGAGGCCGAACTCGAAGACACCGCCGACGAACTGGCGCAACTTGAAACGAGAGCGGCCCGTGTCGACACGCTCGAAACCGACCTCGAATCCCTCCGTGACGATCTCGCCGAACTTCGGAACCGGAAAGACCGGATCAAGCGTGAGGCACGGGATGCGTTCGACACGGCGATGCAGGACATTCTCTCCCGATTCGGGACGGGGTTCGAAACGGCTCGACTCACCGCTGACTTTGATATCGTGGTCGCCCGCGACGGTCAGGAAGCAAGCTTAGATGCCCTCAGCGAGGGGGAACTCGAACTCATCGGCTTTGTGGCAGCGCTGGCCGGCCGCCAGTCGTTCGATGTTGGCGACGCTGTCCCGCTCTTGCTTGTTGACGGTTTAGGCGGCCTCGATGACGACAATCTGCACACCCTTATCGAGTACTTACAGCAGGGAACTGAGTATCTGGTATTTACTGCGTACCCGGAATACACTGCATTCGACGGACGCGAGATCGACCCGGCTCAGTGGACTGTTGCAAACGAGAAAGCGGCCTCGGCTGACTGACCTCCTCTCAAACCGTACTCCCAGTATTGACGGCGAGTCCTTCGTACGACTGCAGATCTCTGTTGTCTGAGATCTGAACAGAATTTCATAGGTGTAATTCCAATTTTAGGACAATTATACGAAGGTATTATTAGTGATCTGGCTTCTTTCCAATCAGATGGCGAGCATACGAGTCAAAGACTGGACGAAAGAAAAACTGAGAAAGATACGGAACGCGGAGTCACATTCGTCGTACGATTCGGTCGTCAAAACACTACTAAAAGACCGTAAAATTGCGAAGTACGCGGACGACGCGTCCAATACCTCGATAGATGAGTCCGTCCAGTCACAGGATGCCGACATCGACAAGGCGTTCGACGATCTGACTGTGCTGGCGGAACTGACTGGGAGCCACGACGACGTGTTGTTCCTGTGGTGTCCAAACTGCGGGAACGAACTCGTCCATCTCACAGTCGATCAGCCGCTTGGCATCTCCGTGTTTGAGATGGAGTGCCAGCGATGTCTTACCCATCTCGACAGCCAGGCCATCGTCGCTATCGAACTGCGGTATCCAATCGAACAAAAGATGATTGAGGGACAACTCCAGGCGGACCTCAAATCCTGTGTGATGGACTACTGGGATCGAACACTGGAGGCGGCAGCTACTGAGTCGGTCGAAACAGAGCCTTCTGCCGCCCGTCTCGTGTGGCAGTTCGACCAGTACCACAAGCAGTTCGACTGGGACTGGCCGACTGATGTCCCGACTGTCAGCTTCGTCCCCGGCGTCACGTATTACAACACGGTGACTGACGAGCGAATCGAAGCTGTCGAAGCTGTCTCAGAGAGCCGGAATACGATGGATTCCTACAAAATCAGACGCCACACTGCAGACGGCGGTGTCATCTTGGACCAGCTTGACAGCAGTACGATCGTCGACTGGATTGTCAATCGTGAACTGGTCGTCACTGAGCAGTCCATGGGAACGACCAAACTCGCGACATAACGAATCGCGATGCCAACTGTCCTGGCTTATTGCTGGTGACGCGGTCTGACCTTCGGAACATGATTTGCTGGGTGCCGAGATAAGCGGCCAAGTAGCTCTCTGAAAGTGTCTTTCTGCCCGACTACGATTCTAAAGAATAGACAATATACTGTGTATAGCGAAATATATTTCATATTATCTGCCCGAATAGGGTTGACATTGATTATATACTCCCGAGATAATTTTGAATAACCATTGGTAATGTATAAGGTGTATCGAGGCTACCGAAGACACCCATGACGTTTGTCGACAACAGTTATACCGCACCAGTGACCTACGTAACAGTATGATTAGGCCGGTTGTGTGCACGCGTTTGGTTAGTCGCATCTCCGAGCGTGCCGTGGGTAGCGGGGGAGGAGAGAAGCTGTGAGTAAAGCGACGCACCCTCACACGCTCAAACTCCCGCGTGAGGAACACGGATTGGCGACGTCGACGGCAGCGACCAGACGGATACAGAGACTCCTTCCGGTGTTTCTGGAGAACAAGATCACGGAGGCGGAGGCCAACGGACTGGTCGTTCCACTCGACGGCAGCATCGAATCGACAGTTGCGGCGGCGCTGGCCGTCGACGGCATCGGGGCCGACTACGTGACTGGATTGGTGATGCCGGTACAGCTAAGCGACGAGGGGCCTGCTCGGACGGCTGAAACCGTTGCGTCGCTACTCGACATCGACTGCCACCGGCTCAATCTGCAGCCAGTACTGACGGCGTTCCAGCGAGTCGTCGGTGAGACCGGTGGGCCGACCGACGACCTCGTGGCGATGCAAAACGCCGGCGAACGCTTCCGGATGGCGTGTAAGTACTACGTCGCAAACACCAGGAACGAACTCGTCGTCGGGACCGTTTCCCGGACTGATCGACTGCTGGGCTCCGTTGCGAAACACGGCGAGAACGGCGTTGACCTGTCGCTGTTTGGCGACCTCTATAGAACTGAGATCGAGGCTCTAGCTGATGCACTTGCAGTTCCATCGGATCTCCTCGACCAGTCATCACACCCAATGGAGCACACTGGTGCAACTGATGCGGCGGAACTGGGTATCGACCAGCGGGACCTCGACAGCATCCTCCACTTCGCGATTGATAGGGGCTGTTCCGCGTCGACAGTGGCCGACAAAGTCGCTGTAGGCGAACCTGTGGTTGAGCGAACGATTCAGTGGTGTGCCAGTACGCGCCACAAGCGACACACGCCACCAAAGCCATCGATGGATAACTGACACTTTCGGCTGTTCGTCTGTGGGATATTCGCCACCCCGGCGGCGCAAATCTCTCGCAACGGGTATGGCCAACGGTATGAGACAAGCCGTGGTGTTTCTGTGAGCAAAGCAGTTAACAGCCAGACTCCGCGATTCTCACATCCATGCAGGCCGACCCTCAGGAGATAATCGACATCGGCGACAGGCTACTGTCGGAGTACCCCGAACTGTTTACCGAGCAGTACGAGACAAACACCCGTCTCGTTCAGCGACTTGCCAGCGTGGATTCGTTTCGTACCCAAACGCGACTCACCAGATACATCACCCGGGAAAAACGGACACGGAACGGACCGCAAAGATGAGGCTACTGCGAAGCACACGCGCCACACGGAGTGCCACACGTCTGTGGCGGTATTGCCTGCGCTCGGCGGCCGTCCCGATATGAGGACCTTCTTTATGTAGAGACCGTCTTGCAGGACGTATGCTACTCACTGGGACTGTCGTTGCGGATTCCGAGACCGTCCTGCAGGACGGGGCGGTCGTCGTCTCCGGGGACCGTATCGAGGCTGTGGGTCCACGTGCCGAACTCGAATCGCAGTATGCCGACCACGAACACCAGTCCTACGACGTACTGTTGCCGGGACTCGTCGGCGGCCATATCCACTCTGTGCAGAGCCTCGGCCGTGGCATCGCCGACGATACGGAACTACTCGATTGGCTATTCGACTATATTCTGCCGATGGAAGCCTCCCTGACCGCCGAGGAGATGGAAGTCGCGGCGAAACTGGGCTATCTGGAGATGATCGAAAGCGGGACCACGACCTGTATCGACCACCTCTCGGTCGCTCACGCGGACCGCGCCTTTGAGGCGGCAGGCGAAATCGGCATACGGGGCGTGCTCGGGAAGGTGCTGATGGACCAGCGCTCGCCCGACGGCCTGCTAGAGGACACACAGGCCGCACTGGACGAATCTGAGCGGCTGATTCAGCAGTATCACGGTGCCTACAACGACCGGATCCGGTATGCTGTCACACCCCGTTTTGCTGTCTCCTGTAGCGAGGCCTGTCTCCGGGGAGTGCGCGACCTTGCGGACAAGTACGACGGTGTCCGCATCCACACCCACGCCAGTGAGAACCAGAGCGAGATCGAGACGGTCAAAGAGGATACTGGGATGCGCAACATCCACTGGCTCGACGAGGTGGGTCTCACTGGGGAGGATGTCGTCCTCGCGCACTGTGTCTGGACCGACGAGAGCGAGCGCGAAGTCCTCGCAGAGACGGGGACCCACGTCACCCACTGCCCGTCCTCGAACATGAAACTCGCCAGCGGTATCGCACCGATCTGGGACTACCGTGACCGCGGCATCAACGTCGCAATCGGCAACGACGGACCGCCCTGTAACAACACGCTCGACGCCTTTACCGAGATGCGACAGGCAAGTCTCCTCCAGAAGGTCGACCAGCTGGACCCGACGGTGACACCGGCAGCCGAAATCTTCGAGATGGCGACCCGCAACGGTGCTAAGGCCGCTGGCTTTGAGGAACTCGGCGCAATCCGTGAGGGATGGCGCGCTGACATCGTCGGCCTCGATACGGACCTCACCCGGGCGACGCCGCTGCACGACGTGCTCTCGCATCTGGTGTTTGCGGCCCACGGCGACGACGTTCGCTTCACGATGGTCGACGGGAACGTCCTCATGGAACACGGCGAGGTAACCACCATCGATGCCGAGGCCGTCCGCTCTCAGGCCTCGACGATGGGCCTTGAGATGGACCTCGAAGACGCACGCAAGTCCGCACAGGAACAGAAGCCCTGACGCGAACCTGCTGTCTCTCGCCTGACCGTCAGCCGAGCCGCGTCCGCAACCGAGATCCGAGCCAATCGCTCGTGACGACCAGCGCAAACACGGCGAGGATGGCGGTCGAGAGTTTCCCGTACTGCAACCGTTGAATGGTGATGACGAGATAGTACCCGACCCCGCCTGCACCCACGAACCCGAGGATGGCGGCCGACCGGATGGTACACTCCCAGCGGTACAGTGTGTACGAGGCGATTGTAGGCGTCACCTGCGGGACCATCCCGTGACAGACCGCCTGCAGGCGTGTTGCGCCACTTCCGGCAACTGCCTCGGTCGTCATCGGGTCCGTGTCTTCAAGGAAATCGGCGTACAGTTTTCCCAGGACACCGGCGTTGTGAACTGCAAGCGCGAGCACACCCGCAAACGGGCCGAGGCCGATAGCGGTAACGAACAGGAACCCCCAGACGATACCGGGGACGGAGCGCAGAAAGCTGAGCACGGTTCGGCTGGCGTGATAGAGACCGCGTCCGACGGCGATACGGCCGGCTGAAGCGTTTCTGTACAGCGGGCCACGATGGGTGACAGTGGCGGCACTGGTCAGACCGAGTGGGACGGCGAGCGCGACGGCAAGCGTGGTTCCGACGACGCTGATAGCCAGGGTTTCGACGACAGCCCACAGCAGGCCGTCTCGAAGGCTTCGTCCCAGCAGGTATTCACGGCTAGTCTCCGGTGGGATGCCCTCGGCGACGAACGCGGCCATCTGCTCACGAGCACCGGCGGCGAGCAGGGCCACCGGGTCCACTTCGGCGATCCACGCCGCGGCCGCCAGGATGACACAGCCGCCGAGTAGTGTCGTGAGCTGGCGTTTCGATGGTCCGGAGGCAGCACGCTGGGTAGCGTCTGAACCGCCATATTTCTCAGACATACCGTGGAACCGGGACATCGCTCTCTTTCTCCGTTCCCGTTCGTTCGGTGTCGGTACCCGGCGTGGATGCCCCCGCCGCAAAGAGCGCATCCAGTTGGCCGTCGGTCACCGCCGGTGCGGGCATATCGAACTTGACTCGGCCATCCGCCATGCCGACGATTCGGTCGAAGTGCTCCAGCGCCAGGTCGACCTCGTGGAGAACGGTGACCAGCAGTTCCCCGTCGAGGGCGGCGTCGAGTACGTCGATAACGTTCCGGCGGGAGCTGGGGTCGAGGTTCGCTGTCGGCTCGTCGGCCAACACGACCTCGGCATCCTGCATGAGGGCCCGTGCGAAGGCGACCCGCTGGCGTTCGCCGGCACTCAACGATTTCACGGGGACATCGGCCTGGTCGGCCAACCCGACGGTATCGAGTCGTTCGAGGGCTGGCTCTGGATGCTGGGGCAGCAGTGGCTCGATGAAGCCATGGAGCCAGGACAGGGCTCCAAGGCGCCCAGTGAGGACGTTCGACAGTGCGGTCCGCCGGTCCACGAGCGTCTCCCCCTGATACGCAAGCGTCGCGGTCGAACCCGTAATGCTGCTCCCGTCGAAGCGCACTGTCCCGACATCAGGCTGTAACGCGCCAGCTGCCAGCCTGAGAAGCGTGGTCTTGCCGGCGCCCGACGGACCGATGACGGCGACCCGTTCACCAGCAGCCAGACTGAGTGAGACATCTCGTACCGCGACTTTCCCGCCGAATCGCTTGGTGACACTGTCGAACACAAGTCCCTGTCCTGATTGTTTGCTCTCTGGCTGCGCCGTGTGCTTGTTCCTCACCCGTCGCCTCCCCGTTCGATGCCAGCCATCTCGACGGCCGTTTCCAGCGAGGTGAACGCGTCGTGGCTCACCCCGACGTACTGGTCGACAGCCTGCTGGTCGAGAATGTCCGTTCGCCCTTTCGAATCGAGGGTCGTGAACGCCGTCTGCACAGCGTCCGCTGTCGTTGCCTCTAGCGACGGGGCAACGGCCCACGGGTAATCAGGGAAACCGGGGGTCCGCCAGAGCTCTTGTACCCCATCAACAGCGTCCTCTGCGCGTAGTCTGTCGTAGATGCGGGCGTTCAGCGCCCCGACGACACCGCTCGTCCGGCCGACTGTTTCTGCCGTTGCGTCGTGGGCACCGACGTGTGTGACCTGTGCGAACGCGTCGGTGTGTAGGCTGTATTCCGTCTGAAGGTGGTACGTCGGCATCACGGTCCCACTGGTCGAGAGTGGGTCGCCAAACACCAGTTCGGTCTCGCTTGCGGCCTCGACTACAGCTGCCATCTCTGTCAGGTCACTGCCTGACGGGGCGATGAACGCAGAGTGCCACTCCGTCTGTCCGTTCCGTGACCCGACGGCGACTGGCTTTGCGCCTGCTCGATGATGCGCCAGAATGTACGACACACCGCCGTAGTAGGCAATATCGACTTGCCCCGCGACCATCGCCTGTACCATACCGGCATAGTCAGCCGCTGTGCGTAGCTCAGTCTCGACGTCGAGTTCTGTCGCCAGATACGTCGCGAGTTCGGTGTTCTGTTCAATGGCGGTATCCGGGTCCACGTCGGGCACGACACCGACCGTCAGCGTCGGCGTCGCCGTCCTTCCGAGACAGCCCGACAGCGAGAGCGCTGCCGCTGTACCCAGGAATTCACGCCTCGTAGGTCGCATTACGCTGTGATGCGAGTCGCCGGGCTTGAAAGTTGTGTGCGCCACATCCCGGCTGTGTGGCCCACGACAGCAGTGCGTGTCTGTCGGCCTCAGTCGCTCGTTGCGATTGCTTCGATTTCGACTCCCACGCCCTTTGGCAGGTTTGCGACCTCGACTGCGCTCCGGGCCGGCGGCTCTTCGTCGAAAAAGCCGGCATAGGTGTCGTTCATCGACTCGAAATCGTCGATGTCGTCCAGATAGACGGTCACTTTCAAGACGTCACTCATCTCCAGCCCCTCAGCTGCTAGTACCGCTTCGACGTTCGATAGCGCCTGTTCCGCCTGCGTCGCTATCGGTTCGTCGTCCAGCAGGTCGCCGTCGGGCGTCATCGGAATCTGGCCCGCGGTGAACACGAGCGAGCCGTTTGTCGTCGCCTGGCTGTACGCGCCAACCGCATCGGGTGCATCGGTCGTGCTGATGGTCCGTTTCATCAGCCGAGTGTTCCGCCATCAGTGTCTTAAATTTACAGGCTGTCGCGGCGGTCCGCGAACTCGGTGAGATCAGAGTCGGTGTCGATATCCCAGTGGACACCGGGGTCCTCAACCTCGATGAACGCTGTCTGCTCGGTGGTCTCGATGATATCTCGACCGCCTCGGTCGCCGGAGACTGAGGCGAGCGCATCGAAATGGCAGTCGTCGAAAAGCACCGGATTACCCCGCGTCCCCTCGTGTTCGGGAACGACAATTGTTGCCGATTCTGTACGGTACGTTTCGATAAGCGCCTCGATAGTTTCGACGCGTACGAACGGCATATCGCCCAGCAGGAACAGGGCGGCGTCCCAGTCAGATTCCTGTGCATAGTCGACTCCATGTCGAACCGACGCACTCTGGCCGGTTGCGTACTCGTCGTTATGCTGAACCGAGAGCGAGAGACCCTCCAGCGCCTCAGCGACGGCCACGCCCTCGTATCCGAGAACGGCGACAACGTCCGATAGCGATGACTCACAGGCGGTTTCGGCTACGTGTCGAACGACTGCCGTCCCGCCGACAGTCGCTAGCAGTTTGTTACCCGACTCGTACCGCGAACTCTGCCCAGCGGCGAGGATAACGCCGCCGATTTTAGTCCGGCGCTGGCTGCTCATGCTTCCCCTCGTCTCGCAACAATACCGGCCGTTTCCCCGGATTCAGTCATCGCTGGTCCTCCTCTTGCACATCCGCTGTTGAGACCACCTCACAGACATCCGACGCAAACGATGTAATGACGCCCCGAGAACACCGCTCTGTCTGTGAAAGCGCGTGGGTGAGCACATCCGTAGCGATACGCCGCTGTGGTTCGGTATCCGCCTTGTTGACTAGCGGTATCACAGATGCCTCGGCTGGTGCGTTTCGGAGGCCGCCGTCGGGATGTGTGAGCACTGTTCCGACAGCTGTCGCAGTGATCGTGTCGCCCACACGAAGGCCGGTGATATCCGCGACCCGCTTCGGTCGATGGACCACGTCCGTCGTCAGCGCTTCACCGACTGCGGCAACCGAGGCAACCGGGACGACGTGGCTGGCTGTACTCGGAACGACTGGTTCCCCATCGCTAGGCGCTTTGAACTCCCGCTTACGTGCGCCGTCAGCCTTGATAAGGAGCCAGTCGAACAGTCCGGCATCGGATAGCTCTTCCACCACACTCGTCTCGAACCCGCGAACTTTCCGGTCGACTCGCGCCGGATCGGCTACCTCCTCGCGAGCAACGGCAACTGGCGGGTCGTGGGCTTCGAGGTCGGCCCGCCACTCGTCCGGGCCCGTGAGCGTCAGCGGCAGGTCAGGCGGCGGTGGCATCGCTGTCGTTGTCGTGTAACCCACGTCGTACCCCTGGTCAGTTCCCTCGACCGTCAACTGTCCCATCGCGGTTTTCTTCCCGCCGGCCCCGACAAAGGCGACAGCGGCGCTGGAACCCAGGCCCAGCGCAGCAGCTAGATCCATATGGTCGCTCCGCCCAAGACACACAAATAGCTTCCCGGGGCAACGACGTGTGGCGGCGATAGCGTTTTTGTGACCTAGTAACACACGTATCGGTATGGCCCGTGTAGACGTTCGTGGTGAAATCTGCCCCCGGCCGGCGCTTATCGTCCGGCAGGCGCTTTCGGACCTCGATACCGGCGAGACACTCGTCGTTCGAGGCGATTACCCGCCGGCCGAAGAGAACCTTCGGCGGATGTGTACGACGCACGGCATCGACGTGACGACCGCGGAGACCGCTGGCGAGTCTGACGAGTTCGAACTCGAACTCCGGGTGACCGAGATGGCGTCGCTATCGGAGGCTTGAGTGTGGGAACCGACGTGGCGACTGACGATGACGACGAGACGACTCGCCTGACGGAGTACACTGAACTCCACGGCTGTTCCTGTAAAGTCGGCCAGAGCGAGCTTGATTCGCTGCTCGCTGATGCCGACCTCTCCGGTGAGAGTGACGCGTTGCTGTTCGGCATTGGCGAGGACGCCGCTGCGCGGAAACTTACCGACGACCTCGCGCTGGTCTCGACGGTGGATTTCTTCACACCCATCGTCGACGACCCGTACGACTTCGGCCGTATCGCCGCCTGTAACGCGGCTAGCGATGCCTTCGCCACGGGTGCGGTCGAGAACGTCGATTGCCTGGTCGTCCTCGGGCTTCCGCGAGAGCTAACTGAGAGCGCAGCGCCGATCCTCGCCGGTATGGCCGACGCGCTGGACGCGATGGACGGCGTCATTGCCGGTGGCCACACCATCATGAGTCCGTGGCCCTTCGCCGGCGGCGCTATCTCGGCGACATCGCGTCCCGACGCTTTGCTCACTTCGCAAGGGGCTAGCGTCGGCGACCGACTCTACCTGACCAAACCGCTCGGCACACAGCCGGCGATGGGGGCGACCCGCGTGACCGACAACCAGTTCGTCGAGACGGTCACCGACGCCACTGAGCGCCCGCTCGACCAAATCGAGTCGGAGGCCATCGCGTGGATGACGACACCGAACCGGGACGCGGCGCTCGCGTGCCGCGAACACGCGACAGCCGCCACCGATATTACCGGCTTCGGCCTCGCCGGCCAGAGCCGCGTGGTGGCCGCCCGCTCCAATGTCGGTATCGAACTGACGCACCTCCCGGTCATCGCGGGAACGCCCGCCCTCTCGACGCTTTTCGGATACGGACTGACTGAGGGTGAGAGCGCAGAGACCAGCGGGGGCCTGTTCGTCTCCGTCCCGCCGGCTTCGGCTGACGCCGTCGAATCGGCATTCGACAACGCCGGCGTGTTCTATCGGGCTGTCGGCCGTGTTACGGCCGGACGCGGTGTCACGATCGACGACCCGGCCATCGAAGAAGTTCGTCGCTAACGTCGGTTAGGTGCTTTCTACCGCAACCGGAGCACTGCCTCTAGCACGCCACCGCCGAGACACAACGCTTTGTCGGAGATTTTCGTTGGGTCGACAGACTCGCCACGAGGGTCGACATCGCCGAGTTTGGTGCTCTCACTGACGCCGAGGCCGCCGTGAACTAGGCCGCGAACCAGTCCGTCTATCTCGGTTTCGACCGGCCTGTCACCGACAGTGCCGACCACGTCGCCGGCTGTGACACTATCGCCGATGGCGACCGCCGGGGTCCACTCGCCATCGGTCGGGGCACGAAGCACCCGCTCGTGGGTGTAGCCGCGCCGCTCGCCGGGCTCGCCGTCGTACTCGCTCGCTGTCCCCTCGTAGAACACCCGGCCGAGCTCGTGCCCGCGGTCGGTCTCGACGACCGCGTCCACGTCGTCGCCGGCCTCGAAACCGGGCCCCATCCCGACCACCACGTCGGCATCTCCCCGACGCGTGCCGGTGTCGAACGCCCCTTTCGCCATGATGGCGTCGACGAGGACTGCGGCGTCGAGTTCGTCGGCGACGGTCGCCTCGGGGTCGACGAGTACCGGCACGACATCGTCGGCGAGCAGTCCGAGCGCCTCGTCGATGTCCGCCGCTGCCCGGCCAGTGACTCCTTCAACCGTCACCTCGTTTCTGTACAATGCAGAACCGAAGGCGACTGCCCGCCGGACCACCGTTGGCTGATCGACCTCTGTGACGATGACCGAGAAGCCGGCCTGCTGCAGACGATAGACGACGCCGCTACCGAGGTCGCCGCCGCCGCGAACGACGACCACGTCGTCGAGGTTCAGCCGTGTCGCCCGCTCACCGGTTGCGTCGTGTCGGTCCATGGTGACCTCGGACAGAATCGAGAGCGCGACGGCGGCCGGCCCGCTCCCGCCGAGGTCGAGTCCTACCGGCGTCCGGACTCGGCTGAGGTCCCGACGGGCGTAGCCCGACTCGGCGAGCGAATCGAGGACGTGGTCGGCTTTCGTCTTGCTTGCGACGAGTCCAATGTAGCCAGCCGCACCGTCCAGCGCTGCAGCGACAGCGTCTTGGTCGAACGTCCCGCTCCGCGTCGCGACGGCCACCGCTGTCTCAGTTCCCATCGGCAGATCACCGAGCGCGTCGCCGTAATCGCCGTGAATCACGTCGGTGTCGTCGGGGAACTGCGCCGGGTCGGCGTACGCCTCGCGGTCGTCGACCACGGTAACGGCGTAGCCCAGTCGCTCCGCCAGTGGGGCCAATTCGGCGCTGATGTGGCCGCCGCCGGCGATGTAGAGCTGTGCCTGCCCGCGGACGCGGTCGATGAACACGTCCATCTCGCCGCCACAGACCATGCCCGTGTTGCCGCCGCGTTCGAGTTCGTACGTCCGGACGCCAGAATCGTCGGCCCCGGCGAGCACCGACCGGGCGTCCTGGACGGCGAGATGCTCGACCGTGCCGCCGCCGATAGTCCCGTACTCGTCGTCAGCCGTGACGACCATCTTGTCCCCCACGTCCCGCGGTGCGCTGCCGTCCTTGCGGACGATAGTCAGGAGCGCCGCCGGCTCTCCTTGGGCAGCCAGCTCGTCGAGTCGTTCGAACAGGCTCATACGAAGCTCTTCACCTCTCGTTCGACGAGCCGCTCGACGACGGCATCGTAGGATATCTTGTCGATATCCGGCGGTAGCGAGACGCCACGCACGTCCACGTCCCTCGCAACTGCTGAGACGGGTGCGTCGATATCCGGTGTGAGGTAGACGCCGTCCTGAATCAGAACGACGTGTGCTTCGGGATCCCCGGCGGCGGTACGCAGTCCGATTTCGGCCATCGGTTTGTCGATCAGATACAGCATTGTCAGAAATCCAGTGTTCGGTCGGCGTCGCGAATACGGGCGGTGACACGGTCGTTCGACCAGACCATCACGTCGTCGGCGATTTCGGCTTCGTCAACGTCGCGCTCTGCCATCGCCGCCCCGTCCGCAACCATCTGTCCGCCCTGTTCTGCCAAGTCGGCGACGTGTCCGCTCATGTTGAGCGCGTCGCGGTCGACAGCATCTCGGGCGCCGTACACGCCGTCCTGCGTGAATATCACGGTCACGTTGTGCATATCGAAACCGGCTGCGACCCCACGGGCCGCTCGCAGCCCTTCCGGGATGTGGACTCGGCCGTACGGCGCGCGGGTGAGCAGGACGACGACATCTCGCTTCATAGCGAAACCACCCGGTCGGCCTCGCCGATGATGTCCGCTAGGTCCGGGAGCAGCCCGACTTCGACGCCCTCAGGGTAGTCGGCTGGTGCGTCGATTCCGCGTGCGTCGACACAGAGCCCACAGCAGATGACTTCCGCGCCGTCCGCGATGAGTTCCTGGAACTTCGCGGTCGGCATCTCGTCGTACAGCCCGTTGTCCGAACAGCCGGGCAGGGTCTGGTCCGCGACGGGGACGAGCGCGCCGTCGAGGTAGTGGAAGTAGCTCACCTCGTGCCCCTGATCCAGCGCCGCCCGCCCCAGCTCGTAGGCGGTGCGCCACCGCTCACTGTCGAAGGGACCCCCTGTCAGCAGAAAGCCGATGTACGCCATACTGTCGAAATTTTCCCGAACAGCTCTTAATAGTTTGCTCGACACAACCGAAAACACTCCGTGTGTGATATTAACCAGAACAAAACTGCTCGAAACCAACCAGTCAATCGGCAGTAGACTGCTCGTCAAGTGCCGCCTTCACGTCCTCTGCAGTGAACGGTAGTTCGGTCAGCCGAACGCCAACGGCGTCGCGGATGGCGTTCGAGAGCGCCGGCGGCACGCCGTTCGTCGGGAGTTCCGCGATAGACTTCGCGCCGAACGGACCCGTTGGCTCGTGCGTCTCAACGAGAACCGTCTCCATTTCGGGGTGGTCCGTCGTCCGCGGCATCCCGTACTGGCGAAAGCCCAGTACCTCCGGGTTCCCCTCCTCGTCGAAGGTCAGGTCGCCGCTCGTGGCGTATTCGAGGCTCATGTGCTCGCCGCCCTCTATCTGGCCTTCGACCAACGCAGGATTGATAGCGACGCCACAGTCCGCCGCAAACACCAGCTTGTTGAGTTCGTACTCGCCGGTCTCCGTATCGACAGTCACGTCGACGAACTGCGCGCCGTATGGCGGTGGGCTCTCGTCGGTCGAGTGGTTGCCGTCTCCGAGGATGTGTTCGCGCTCGTCGTCGCCGTACGTCGCCTTGTAGCCGATTTCCTCCAGCGAGACGAGGTTCCCGGTCAGCTCGCTATACACGCCGCCGTCGCCGGTGTCGAGCGCTTCCGGCGGCTCATCGAGCAGTTTCGACCCCCACTCCAGCAACCGCTCTTTGGCGTCCTCGGCGGCGTTCTTTACCGCGCGGCCGCTGATGTATGTCGTCGAGGAGGCGTACGCGCCGTAGTCGAACGGCGTCAGGTCGGTGTCGGCGGCGATGACGACGACATCTTCCGGCGTACAACCGAGTACCTCGGCGGCAATCTGGGAGAACATCGTGTCCGCGCCGGTCCCGGTGTCGACGCCGCCGACCTGCAGGTAGAAGCTCCCGTCCTCGTTCATTTGCACCTGTGCCGCACCGAGTTCCTTCCCCGCAACGCCGCTGCCTTGGGCGATGAGCGCCATTCCGACCCCGCGCTTGCGGTGGTCTTCGTCGGGCTGTTCGAGATCGTGGTAACCGATGGCTTCCTTCCCGCGTTCGACGCATTCGCGGATACCACACGAGCGAATCTTCCGGGTGAACCGGTCACCGTCTTTCAGAATCGCGACGCTCCGGTCGAGGTCACCCTCGCGGACCACGTTCTGCAGTCGGAACTCGATTGGGTCGAGACCGAGGCGGCGGGCTACCTCGTCCATGTGCGCTTCGACGGCGAAATGTCCCTGTGGCGCGCCGTAGCCCCGCATAGCCGCCCCCATTGGGAGGTTCGTGTGGACCACATCTCCGGAAAAGCGGACGTTCGGAACCCGGGGATAGAGGGGAAGCGGCTTCGTTCCGACGTTGTTCGCGACGGTCATGCCGTGGGTGCCGTAGGCCCCCGAGTTCGACAGCGTGTAGAGGTCCATTGCCTCGATGTCGCCGTCGTCCGTCACTGCGGTCTGCATCTGCATCTGCATCGGATGTCGAAAGCGAAGCGCGGTGAACTCTTCCTGACGACTCATCTCTAGTTTGACCGGCCGGTCGGCCGCCAAGTGCAGCGCGAACGTTATCGGCTCGATGGCCATCTCCTGTTTCGACCCGAATCCCGCGCCGATACGCGGTTTCTTCACCCGCACGTCGCGGATGGGCACGTCGAACAGGTGCGCTATCTGGCGGCGAGTGTGAAAGGGGACCTGCGTCGCCGTGATGAACGTGTGCCGGTCGTCCTCGTCCGTGTAGGCGATGGTCGTGTGCGGTTCCGGGACGCAGTGGGACTGGTACGGCGTTTCCCACTCCGTCTCGATGACGTGTCGCTCCTCGTC
Source organism: Haloarcula sp. H-GB5 (assembly GCF_054850705.1). Taxonomy (NCBI): domain Archaea; kingdom Methanobacteriati; phylum Methanobacteriota; class Halobacteria; order Halobacteriales; family Haloarculaceae; genus Haloarcula; species Haloarcula sp. H-GB5. The sequence goes on from NZ_JBTWBG010000003.1 coordinate 130,831, forward strand.
GTCGCTCGTCTGTTCAAATTCCGCGTCCACGTCACCGAGTTCCCCCTCGAAGTGTGATTCGAGGTTTCGGCTGTAGTCCGCGCCCGACTGCTTGTTCTCCACGTCGTCGGCCTCGAACAGTTGTGGCGCGTCCTCGTCGAGAGCTTCTTCCGGATCGAAGACGGCGTCCAGTTCCCGGTACTCGATCTCGATTTTCCGTGCGGCGCGGTCGGCCGTTTCCGGGTCGTCAGCCGCCACAGCGGCGACCGGGTCGCCGACGAAACGGACGTGTTCGCGCAACACCTTCAGATCCCACGGGCTCGGCTCGGGGTAGGACTGGCCCGAACTGGAGTACAGTTTGTCCGGAACCACGTCGTCGAACGGCGTGATGACGGCATTGACGCCATCCATCGCCTCGGCGGCGCTCGTGTCGACCGATTCGACGTAGCCGTGGGCGATGTCGCTGCGAACCACCTTCCCGTGGGCGAGGTCCGGGAATCGGTCACGGTAGTCCGCCGTGTAGCGGGCTTGCCCGGTGACGATTTTCCGTGCGTCGTCTTTCTCTTCGTCCACGGTAATGGCGTCGCGCTCGGATTTGGGCTTGCGGTCGGGTTCGCGTGCCACATCCGCCTCTGCCTCCCGCTCGCTTTCGGCTGGGTCCGATTCATTCCTCTCTGTCTCCTCTGGTTGCTTGCTCGTCTCCCGCACCCGGTCGGAATCGCTCACTGATTGCCCTCCATGCAGCCGCAGTCGTTGACTGAACACTCGGTCACAGCGGCGGCCCCGCCGTCGTTATCGACTGCTTGCCCACCGTCGGCGGCGACGGCTGTGTCGCTGTTCATCCGTTCGGCGGCGTCTAGCACTGCTTCAACGATTTTCTTATACCCAGTACACCGACAGAGATTGTCCGACAGGGCTTCCCGGACCTCCTGTTCGGTCGGGTCCGAATTCTCCGCCAGGAGCGCCGTTGAGCGCATAATCATCCCCGGAATACAAAACCCACACTGCAGCGCGGTGTTGTCGACGAAGGCCTGTTGCACCGGATGCAGGTCGTCCTGTTCGCCCAGGCCTTCGATTGTCCTGACGGATGCGTCCCGTACTTTCGTCACTGGTTCGACGCAAGACTTCACTGGCTCGCCGTCGACGTGCACCGTACAGAAGCCGCACGCGCCAGTGTCGCATCCCCGCTTCGCGCCGGTGTACCCGTTCCGTCGAAGGACATCGAGAAGCGAATCGGATTTCGACGCGTCAACAGTCCGTTCCACATCGTTAATTTCCAGTTCGATTTCCATATGGCTCATCAGCTCGCTGGCTATGTCAGGTACATGACGAACAGAACGGTAAATAGCTATCGCGGATTTGTGATATGGCACGCCGACACACCGGCACTGTAGCCGTGACTGTCCACGCGCTCCGATTCAGATTTCACGTCCGTCCAGTTTTGACCTGATTTTCTCGGCGGTGATGGGCATCTCCCGGATGCGGACGCCGACGGCATCCCGGACGGCGTTTGACAGTGCCGGCGGGACTGTGTTCGTCGGGACTTCGGCGACCGATTTTGCGCCAAACGGACCGGTCGGTTCGTGTGTCTCGACCAGAATCGACTCGATGGGCGGCGTCTCGGTCGCCGACGGCAGTCCGTACTCGTCGAAGTCAGCTATCTCCGCCCGTCCCTCGTCATCGAGTGTGATACCCTCGCTGACGGCCATCTCGTAGCTCATGTGGTTCGCCCCCTCGATCTGCCCCTCGGCCATGCCGGGGTTGATGGCGACGCCGCAGTCGACCGCGACGACCAGTTCGTGGACCTCGAACTCGCCGGTTGTCTCGTCGACCGTTACGTCAGCGAACTGGGCAGCGAACGGCGGGGGACTCTCCTCGGTGCAGTGGGTCCCCTTCCCCAGGATGTGTTCGCGCTCGTCGTCGCCGTACGCGGCCTCATAGCCGATGTCTTCGAGCGTGACCGAATCGCCGCTGGTCTCGCTGTACACCGTTCCGTCGCCGGTTTCCAGATCACCGACCGGCTCGTCTAATAGCTTTGCTCCCCAGTCGAGAATCCGCGCCTTTGCGTCTTCTGCAGCCTTCTTGACCGCCATGCCGCTGATGTACGTCGTCGAGGAGGCGTATGCGCCGTAGTCGAAGGGCGTTACATCCGTATCGGAGGATTTGACGATTATGTCGTCCTCGTCACAGCCCAGTACTTCGGCGGCGATCTGGAGGAACGCCGTGTCAGCGCCTGTCCCAATGTCGACGCCGCCGACCTGCAGGTGGAAGCTCCCGTCCTCGTTCATCATTATCTGGGCGGCCCCAAGTTCGTCGCCGGCGACGCCGGTCCCCTGTGCGGACAGCGCCATCCCGATGCCGCGGTGCAGGTGGTCCTCGTCGGGCTGTTCGAGGTCGTCGTAGCCGATGGCGTCCTTTCCGCGCTCGATGCACTCGTCGAGGCCACACGAGCGGATACGGCGGTTCGCCCCCTCCCCGCCCATCATCCCCGCGATCTCGTCGAGGTCGCCGACTTCCATGTGGTGTCGCCGCCGGAATTCGATGGGATCGAGACCAAGGTCGCGAGCGACCTCATCGAGATGTCCCTCCAGTGCGAGCGTGCCCTGTGGCGCGCCGTACCCCCGCATCGCACCGGTCTGTGGCGTGTTCGTGTGGACGATATCGGCCTCGAAGCGGGCGTTGGGAACCTTCGAGTACAGCGGCATCGGCTTGCTCCCGACGTTGCCCGCGACAGTCATGCCGTGGCTGCCGTACGCGCCGGTGTTCGACAGCGCGTAGATGTCGATGGCCTCGATGTCGCCGTCGTCGGTGACGGCTGTCCTCGCTTTGACCTTCATCGGATGGCGCGAGCGCATCGCGTAGAATTCCTCCTCGCGGCTGGCCTCGTACAGGACCGGGCGGTCGGTGGCGAGCGAGAGCGCGAGCGGAATCGGCTCGACGACCATCGCCTGTTTCCCGCCGAAACCGCCGCCAACGCGGGGCTTGGTCACACGGATGTCGCGGATCGGGATATCGAACAGGTGGGCAAGCTGTCTCCGGGTGTGGTTGGGCACCTGCGTGCTGGTAATGAGGACGTGGCGGTCGTCCTCGTTCGTGTAGGCCAGCGACGTGTGTTTCTCGACGTTGGCGTGGGACTGCCGGATCGTCTCCCATTCGGTCTCGTGGACGTGAGTGTCGCCGTCGAGCGCCGCGTCCACGTCGCCCAGTTCGCCCCCGATGTGGGCCATCCGGTTGCGGTCGTAGTCGTGGCCGACGATCTCGTTCTCGACCTCGCTGCCCTCGAACAACTGCGGCGCGTCTTCGTCGAAGGCGTCCTCCGGGTCGGTGACGTAGTCGTACTCCTCGTACGACACCTCGATGGCCTCGACAGCGGCGGTCGCGGTCGCCCGGTCTTCGGCTGCGACGGCGGCAATCGGGTCGCCGATGTAGCGGACGTGCTTGTTCAGCACGTGCATGTCCCACGGGCTCGGTTCGGGATAGGACTGCCCGGCGCTGGTGTATTTTGCGTCCGGCACTGCGTCGGATTCGGGTGTCAGGACCGTGTCGACGCCATCCATCGCCTCGGCCGCGCTCGTGTTGATGTCGGTAACGCGGCCGTGTGGGATGTCGCTCCGGACGACTGCCGCGTACGCGAGGTCGGGATACCGTTCCTCGTAGTCGGCGGTGTACTTCGCTTGCCCGGTGACGAGCTTTCTGTCGTCGTACTTCTCCGTCCGGTGGGAGACGCTGTCGCGTTCATCGGGGGCCTTGTCGTTGTTCTCAGGCTCGTCCCATTCGAGCGGGTGTTCCTCGGAGCGTCCGTCTTCGACAGTCTCTGACTGCGAGGCCGTACCCCCATCGGCCTTGGGTGTCTCGTCATCGTTACTCATCGCAGCCACCTCCACAACAACTGGTCGACTCGTCCCCATGCGGCGGCACAGTGACCGAGTGGCCGCCGTCCGCGGCGACCGACTGCTCGCCCCGCATTCGTTCTGCCGCGTCGAGCACCGCTTCAACGGGCTTCTGATAGCCGGTGCAGCGACAGACGTTGTCGTCCAGCGCCTCCCGGACCTCCCGCTCGGTCGGGTCGGGGTTCGAATCCAGCAGTGCCACCGCCTGGATCACCATCCCCGGGATACAGAACCCGCACTGGACGGCGAAGTTGTCCACGAACGCCTGCTGGACCGGGTGCAGGTCGTCCTGCGTCCCGAGCGCTGCGACGGTTTGTATCTCACTCCCGTCGGCGTCTGTCGCCTCCATCCCGCAAGCCATCCGAACTTCACCGTCGACGAACACCTTCGATGCGCCGCAGGTTCCGCCGTCGCAGCCACATTTCACGCCGATGTAGCCGTGCTGTCTCAATACCGTCGCCAGGTCGTCCGCCGACCCGGCTTCGACTGTCGTCCGCTCGCCGTTGATCGTGAGTTCGATATCCACAGCGTTCCCTCCAGTTTCCGGCATGCGATACGCACACACGCCTCTTAGTGAACAACTGTACAGCACTCTCTGATATATGTATGCTTCACAGGTGTCTGATCGCAATGTTGCCAGCGAAAGTCACGGGCACGTCCCACCACACGACAACCGGCTGACACAGCCACGACAGACGTACCAGTCGATGTGTGGCGTGTGCCAAATCTGTGACAGATACTCCCTGCGAACGAGCCTGGTTACTCGGCGGCTTTCTCCTGCACCGCGTTCAGCAGTACCTCAGTCCCGGTGACGATGTCGTCCCACTCAGTGAACTCGCTTTCCCGATGGCTGATCCCGTCGACGCTCGGGACGAAAATCATGCTCGTGGGGGCTATCTTGTTAAGATAGTTCGCGTCGTGGCCCGCGCCGCTGACCAGCCGTGTGTACTCACAGCCGACCGTCTCGGCGGCTTCGACAACCGTGTCTATGCAGTCCTGATCGAACGGGTCCGCGTCGACTCGCATTATCTCCTCGATCTCGTATTCGAGCCCTTCGCGCTCGGCTGCGTGGGCAACCTCTTCCCTGATCTGTTCGACGGCTGCATCGACCACGGCGTCGTCGTACGAGCGGAAATCGAGCGTGAACTCCACCGTCTCGGGGATGACGTTGATAGCGTTTGGCCACACGTCGACACTGCCGACCGTCCCGACGAGGTCCGTTCCTTCTGTCGCTGTGATCCGACGGACCGCGCGCGTTACGTCCGCCGTCGCCACGAAGGCGTCGTGACGCATATCCATCGGCGTCGGCCCGGCATGGTTCGCTTGGCCCTCGAAGGTGACGTTCAGCCAGGAAAAGCCGAACACGCCTTCGACAGCGGCGACTGGGATGTCCTGCTGTTCGAGAAACGGCCCCTGCTCGACGTGCATCTCGAAGTAGCAGTGGATGTCGTCGGCTTCGCAGGGAACATCCCCCTTGTAGCCGATGCGTTCGAGTTCGTCGCCGAACCGCCTGTCCTCCTTGTCCTCGCGCTCGTACGCGTAGTCGAGGTCGAAAATATCACAGTAGACACCGCTGCCGAGCATATCCGGCTGAAAACGGACGCCCTCCTCGTTGCTCCAGGCGACGACCTCCAGCGGTCGTTCGGTCGTCACGCCGGCGTCGTTGAACGCCTCGATCACTTCCAATCCACCAAGGACGCCGATAACGCCGTCGTACCGACCGCCGTTGTACTGGCTGTCGATGTGTGACCCGAACAGCACCGGCGCGGCGTCGCCCTCTGTCCCGTCTCGGCGACCGAAGATATTGCCCATCGTGTCGATACGGACCTCCAGCCCGGCCTCGCGGAACCACTCGACCAGTGTGTCGCGGGCTGCCTTGTTCTCGTCGGACAGGCTCGGCCTGTTGACGCCGCCCCGTTCCGTCGCGCCGATCTTGTTGAACGTATCGAAACGCCGTCTGAACCGCTCGCTATCGAGACTGACGGATGGCATTGGGTAGCTGTTCCGCGGTGTCGTCTTGAAGATTGCGTCGGGGTAGCGCCACACAGGCTGACAGACATGTGTGGCACGCGCTCGCCCGCTGTCACACACGGTTGAGACCACCGAAAGAGCCAAACGACCGTTCCGCGAGTCGGCAGACATGACTGAGCCGAGTGCCGCGTCCATCGCGTTCAGAGACGCGCGGGTGCTGGACGGGAGCGGTCGTCCGCCGTTCACTGCGAGCGTGCGTGTCGCTGACGGTCGAATCGATGCCATCAGCGAGGCCCCGCTCGACGCCGACCGCGTTATCGATCTCGACGGGTCGTATCTCGCGCCGGGATTCATCGATATGCATGCGCATTCGGAGCTGCGGCTTTTCGAGAATCCCAGTGCCAAGGAGAAACTGACGCAGGGAATCACGACGGAAGTCCTCGGCCAGGACGGGGTCAGCGTCGCCCCGGTGCCGCCGAACCTCACTGACGAGTGGGCGGAACGGGTCAAATCACTCGATGGCACGCTCGGCGAAACGTGGCCGTGGCACACCGTTTCCGGCTATCTCGAGGCGCTTGAATCCGCTGACCCAGCTGTCAACTGCGCGTACTACGCCCCACACGGCAACATCAGGTCGATGCTGGCCGGGTTCGAGGACCGCCCACTCAGCGGCGAACACGTCGTCGCCGCCGGGCCAGTCACCGGTCAACGACTGGACAGACCAACGTCCGACCACGACACAGCGCCCGGTGAACTCGACGCGATCCGACAGGAACTCGAAGTAGCGCTGGAAGAAGGCGCGTTCGGTATGTCGAAGGGAATGATATATCCGCCGAGTTCGTACGCTCGCGACGATGAACTGGTGGCGCTTGCGGACACCCTCGCCAAGCGCGACTCGTTCATGATCTCGCACGTCTGGAACGAGACGGATCGCGTGGTCGAATCCATCGACCGGTACCTCGACATCTGTCAGCGTGGCGGCTGTCACGCCCACGTCTCGCACCTCAAAGTTGGCGGTCAACAGAACTGGGGAGATTCCGAGGCCGTGCTCGACCTGTTCGACGACGCCGTCGACAGGGGGCAACGGGTCACCTTCGACCAGTATCCGTACACAGCCGGGTCGACGATGCTCACCGCGCTGTTGCCGCCGTGGGCACGGCAGGGCGACTCGGAAGCCATCCGTCACCGCCTCAACTCCGCAGCGGTTCGCGACCGCATCGCCACTGACATTTCTCAGCCGGGCGACTGGGAGAACCTCGCGTACGCCGCCGGATCGTGGGACAATATCCTCATCACGCGGACGGGGAGTGGCCGCTATCAGGGCGACACCATCGCGGACATCGCCGCCGAGATGGGCCGCGAGCCGGTCGACGCGATGTGTGAACTGCTCGTCGCGGAGGAACTGGACGTGACGATGGCCGACTTCGTGATGGCCGAGGAAGACATCGAGCGGTTTCTCGCGGACGACCGCGGCACGTTCTGTACGGACGGCATCTTCGGCGGAAAGCCCCATCCGCGGGCTATCGGCGCGTTCAGCCGCATTCTCGAACGCTACGTCCGAGAACGGAACGTGCTCTCGCCGGAACTGCTGGCGTACAAAGCCGCAGGCAACCCGGCTGATATCCTCGGCCTCAGGGACCGCGGCTACGTCCACGAGGGATACATCGCGGACCTCGTGACCTTCGACCTCAATTCGGTGTCGGCGAACGCGACCTACGAGAACCCGTTCCAGTTCTCCGACGGGATGGAGTACGTCCTCGTCGGCGGCGAGATAGCTGTTCGGGACGGCGAACTGACCGGCGAGCGAAACGGCGACGTGCTTCGCTCGTACGAGGAGTGGGGCGGTGCGACCCGTCCCGAACTGGACCGCGCTGCCACCGGCTGATTGGCTGATCTGCCCGCTCTGACCAACTATTCGGGGACTCTCCGACTGCTCGCTACCGGCGGGACAGTATCGGGGCGGAAACGAACGGCGAACCTGGGCCGCTCTACTTCGATATTTCGGCGTCGACGGCGTCGACGAAACTGTTCATCTCTTGGAACAGGAACTCGTCGCTCTTGTCCTCGAACATCGAACCGGCCCAGACGTCGAGTTCGCCGTTGACGATTTTCTCTTCCGTCTCGGCGACGGTGTCCTTGACCTCCTGCGGGACCTCCGGCCCCCACTCGTCGAGCGTTGGGAGGTTCGTCTCCATGCCGCCCCAGAAGGCATCGGATTCCCAGGTCCCGTCCCGAACCGCCGAAATGGTCGGGTCGTACACCTCTTCCCAGTTCCACACCGGGGAGATGAGGTAGTTGTCGCCGCCGAACTTGCCCATCGGCGCGTTGTAGCCGGAGGCCCACACGTCTGCCTCGTTTGCAGCCTTGACCGGTGCAGGGGAGTCCTGCTCCTGTGAGATAACGTCACAGCCATCATCAATGAGTGAGTTGGCTGCCTGCTTCGAGGTCGGTGGGTCGAACCACGCGTTGACCCACCGGATTTTGAACGTCGCGTCCGGGTTCACCGACCGCGCGCCGAGTGCCATGGCGTTGATCGAGCGGATAACTTCGGGGATTGGGAAGGCGGCGACGTAGCCAATCGTGTTGTTCTCGGTCACCATCCCAGCTGCCTGGCCGGCGAGATACCGGGGCTGGTAGATCCGACCCATGTACCGGCCCATGTTCTCCCGGGTCCGATAGCCGGTCGCGTGCTCGAAGTACGTGTCTGGGTACTGTTCCGCAATGTTGAACAGCGGGTCCTGGTAGTTGAACGTCGTCCCGAAGACGATGTCGGCGTCACCCTGTGCGTACTGCTCGAACACGCGTTCCGAGTCCTCCGGCGCGACAGCTTCCGTGTACTCGGTTTCCAGCCAGTCGTACTTTTTGTCGACCGCCTTTCGTCCCTCGTCGTGGGCGTGGGACCACCCGAGGTCGCCCACCTCTGAGATGTACACCCAGGCAGCGGTGACGGAGTTGGACCCGGAGCCACTCTCGCCGGTCGTCGTGCCGTCAGCCGTGTTTGTGTCGTCGCTCCCGCCACTACAGCCGGCTAGTGCGGTTACTCCTGTCGCCCCAAGCGCACCCAGCATCTCCCGCCGCGATATCGTTCGGTTGGTATTCACCATTACTGAACTGGGTAGAGGTAGCGGAAACTCCTACTTAAGCGATACCATTCTTGACCTTGCAGCGAAGGAATACATTGGAACAAAATTGGTCGAAATTCCCATTTATATCTCAATAATACTACGAACGTTGTTATATTCTCCCGGGAGCCACAGCAACACACAGGCGATTACTGTAGTCGAAGACCGGTGGCGGGGTCAGCTCGGGACCTCGCCCTCGACGGCGTCGACGTAGCTACTCATCTCCTGGAAGAGGAACTCGTCGCCCTCGCCCTCAAACGCCGAACCGGTCCAGACATCGAGGTCGCCGTCGAGCATCGCCGACCGCGCCTCCGAAACGGTGTCTTTTGCTTCCTGGGGGACTTCAGGCCCCCAGTCGTCCAGACTACAGATGCCCGACTCGATGCCTCCCCAGTACGCGTCGGATTCCCAGGTGCCGTCCCTGACAGATTCGATAGTCGGCCCATAGAACTCCTCCCAGTGCCAGATCGGCGACGTGAGATAGTTCTCGCCGGCAATGTCGCCCATCGGCGCGTCGTAGCCGGTCGCCCAGATACCCGCATCGGCGGCTGCACGGAGTGCGGCGGGGGAGTCCTGATGCTGGGCCATCACGTCGACATCCTCGTCCAGCAGGGCGTTCGCCGCCTCGCTCTCGGTCGGCGGGTCGAACCAGGAGTTCGTCCATCTGACTTTCAGCGTCGCGCTGTCGTTGACAGACGCGGCCCCGAGCGCGTAGGCGTTGATGCCACGGATGACTTCCGGGATCGGGAAGGCCGCTACGTATCCTAGCGTGTCTGTCTCCGTTACGGTCCCGGCTGCTTGCCCGGCGAGGTACCGGGGCTGATAGATCCGCCCCATGTATCGCCCCATGTTCTCCATCGTCAGGTAGCCGGTGTTGTGTTCGAAGTACGTATCGGGGTACTGCTCCGCCACCGACGCCATCGGGTCCTGATACTCGAACGTACAGCCGAAGATGATATCGGCGTCTCCCTGCGCGTACTGTTCGAACACCCGCTCGGAATCAGCGGGGGCGACAGCCTCTGTGTACTCCGTCTCCAGCCAGTCGTACTCCGCTGCGACCGCCTTCCGCCCTTCGTTGTGGGCCCAGGACCAACCGAGGTCGCCGACCTCCGAATTGTACACCCAGGCAGCGGTGACGGAATCCGTTCCGGACCCGCCATCACTGCCGGTCGCAGTACCGTCGGCAGCCCCGCCATCGGCGGTGTCGGTGGCCGCCTCGCCACCACTCCCGTCACCACCACTACAACCCGCGAGCCCGGTAATTCCTGCTGCCCCAAGTGCTGTCAGTAGCTCCCGTCTCGATTTGGTATGTTTCTTGTCAACCATTAACTAACCGGGTAGTCATTGCAGAAACAATAACTTAAATAGTTCTGTTCACGCAGCTTTCTCTATAATATTGTCCAAATATATGCTATAGATGTGGGTCAATATCATAACTTATGGCAACTACTTGGATCATATGTCCATACTATTGTTGGTGTAGACAGACGGAACCCAGATCGCCAACGGACGCTAGCACACGACAACTGATACTTGGCAAATGTCCGCCATTTCCCGTTCTGGACGGCGAATATAGCTACCTTTGAAAACAATTATGCCACTACATTGTTGATACCCGCTCAAGATCAGAGAGCATGTCCGAAGACACCACGCTCAGGATGGAGGGGATTCTGAAGGAGTTCCCCGGGGTCGTCGCCAACGACCACGTCGACCTCTCCGTCGAGCGCGGGGAAATACACGGCCTCCTCGGTGAAAACGGTGCGGGAAAAAGTACGCTGATGAAGATTCTGTACGGGCTCTACTCGCAGGACGACGGCGAGATCTATCTCGACGGCGAGCGACTCGACCTCGGGTCGCCACAGGACGCCATCGACGCCGGTATCGGGATGGTTCACCAGCACTTCATGCTGATACCGCGCCTGACCGTCGCGGAGAACGTTGTACTCGGCGAACGTGAACCGGCCACAGCGTTTCGCAGCGATGCGGCGGATAGCTGGCTTCCGGCGGCGGTCCGGAACAACAGCCTCGTCCAGTCGCTCGCCGGCCAGTTCTCGCTCGGTCTCGATGTGCCCGAACAGCGGATTCAGGATCTAGCGGACCAGTACGGATTCGACATCGACGTGAGCGCGAAGATCTGGGAGCTCGATGTCGGCCAGCAACAGCGCGTCGAGATACTCAAAGCGCTGTACCGGGATGTCGACCTCCTGATTCTCGACGAACCGACGGCGGTCCTCACACCGACGGAAGCCGAGCGGCTCTTCGACTCGCTCGAACGGCTGACAGACGAGGGGCTTTCGATAATTTTCATTACGCACAAGCTCACCGAGGTCGACGCTATCGTCGACCGGGTAACGGTACTCCGGGAGGGGCAAAACGTCGGCACCGCCGAGGTGTCGTCAGTCTCCCGGGCGGACCTCGCGGAGATGATGGTCGGCCGTGAGGTGCTGTTCGACATCGACAGAGAAGCGGTCGACCTTGGTGAGCCAGTCCTGCGCGCACGCGGAGTCGAGGCCACAGACAACCGAAATATCGAAGCCCTTTCGGGCATCGACCTGACGGTTCGGCAAGGCGAAATCGTCGGTATCGCGGGCGTAAGCGGCAACGGCCAGAAGGAACTCGCCGAGGTCATGGCCGGCATCCGAGACGTGACTGCCGGCGAGCTCGTCGTCAACGGCGAGGACATCACCGGCGCGAAACCGAAGACGTTTGTCGATAGCGGCGTCTCGTTCGTCCCCGAGGACCGGCTTCAGTACGGCTGTGCCGAGGACCTCTCGGTGATGCACAACGCCACGATGAAGGATTTCAGGGACGGCCGGTTCGGCGACCGACCGTTCCTTGACTACGGGGAACTCCGTGAATATGCAGAGACGCTGGTCGAGGAGTTCGATGTCCGCGGTGTCAGCGACGTGACCGAGACCAAGGCCGGCGACCTCTCCGGAGGGAACCTCCAGAAGCTCATTCTGGCGCGGGAAATCTACCGCAACCCGGACCTGCTCATCGCGAATCAACCGACCCGCGGTGTCGATGTCGGAGCGATCGAGTTCATCAGGGAGACGCTGCTCGAACAGCGGAAAGCGGGAACCGGCATAATCCTCCTCTCGGAAGACCTCGACGAGATATTCGACCTGAGCGACAGGATTCTCGTCGTGTACGAGGGCGAGTTCGTTTACGAGACGACACCGGCCGAAGCCGACCGGGAACGGATCGGGCTGGAGATGACTGGTGGTGGCGAGACGGCTGCATCGCCGGTCAAGTCTGGGGCCACCCAGGGGAGTGAGAGCTGATGAACGTCGCAGTAACCGTCGACGCACGCGAGGACAGTCCGGCCTGGCTGGCCTACGGGACGCCCGTGTTCACGGTTCTCGCTGCGCTGGCAGTGAGCGCCATCGCACTGGTCGTCCTCGACGTGAACCCTGTCGCGGCGTACAGGACGATGTTCGTCGAGACGCTCGTGACCGAGTTCGGTCTCAGCGAGACGCTGACGAAGGCGATCCCGCTGATTCTTACGGGCCTGGCAGTGTATCTCCCACTGAAAGCGGGCCTGTTCAACATCGGTGCCGAGGGGCAACTCGTTGCCGGCGCGCTCGCGGGGACGTGGATCGGGCTGAACGTCTCGCTGCCGGGGCTCGCACTGGTCCCGCTGATGTTCGTCGCCGCAGCCGTGGCCGGCGGTATCTGGGCTGGTATCCCGGCGTACCTGCGTGCGAAGTGGGACGTCAACGAGATCATCACGTCGCTCCTGCTGACGTTCGTCGCGCTCGAAATCCAGAGCTACTTGCTCCGCGGACCGATGCAGGGCGGAGCCGGAAACTTCCCGCAGTCGGACCGGTTCTCTGAGGCCGCGACGATTCCGGAACTGTTCGGCGGCGTCCACGCTGGGCTGCTCGCTGCCCTCTGCATGGTGATAGCGACGTACGTCCTGATGACGAAAACCCGGCTCGGGTTCGAAATCACGTTCGTCGGCTCGAACGACGAGGCCGCCCAGCAGGCGGGTATGAGCAAGTTCTACGTGTACCTCCTCGTGTTCGTGGTCGGGGGCGCGTTCGCGGCCATGGGCGGCATCAGCGAGATCGCTGGCGCGCAAGGTCGATACCGCGCGGGGTTCGAACCCGGATACGGCTTCACGGCCATTCCGATCGCATTACTTGGTCGCAACAGCGCGTTTAAAGTGATGCTCGCGGGCCTGTTCTTCGCCGTCCTGTTCGTCGGCGGATCGAGTATGGAAGTGGCGTTCGGCGTGCCCGCGGCGTTGGTCGAGATCATTCAGGCGCTGGTCATTCTCTTCCTGATTACGGCGGAGTTCTTCAAGAGCTACCGTGTCGGTATCGATCTAAAACGCGGGCCAGCGGAGACACCAGCCCAGCCACAGCGAGGTGACGACTGATGGTGAGCTTCATCGCCGGCCTGCTCGATGCGACCGTTCAGGCGGCGACGGTGCTACTCCTCGCTGGGATGGGTGAACTAATCAGCGAGCGGGCGGGCGTCCTCAACCTCGGCGTCGAGGGGATGATGCTCGTCGGCGCACTCGGCGGATTCATTACGACCGTCCTCACGGGGAGCCACTGGCTTGGATTCGGCGTCGGCATCCTCCTTGGAATGGTGCTGGCGCTGGTCCACGCCTTCCTCTGTATCACGCTGAAGTCGAACCAGGTCATCAGCGGCGTCATGCTGACGCTGCTTGGGACCGGACTCACGACGTTTTTCGGCTCCGGCTGGGTCGAAGAGTCGATCAGCGGCTTCCCGCAGATAACGTTCCCGCTCGTCGGCCAGTACCTCGTCGGGATCCCGGTCATCGGCGAGGCCCTCTTCCGGAGCACGGCGACGGACTACCTCGCGCTCGGCTTGCTGGTCGTGGTCTGGTACTTCCTGTACCACTCGAACCTCGGTCTGGAGATGATAGCCGTCGGTGAGGACCCTGAGATGGCGGACACGATGGGCGTGTCCGTGTTCAGACTGCGGTATCTTGCGGTGCTCATCGGCGGCGGGTTCGCTGGCGCGGCCGGGGCTCACCTCTCGCTGGCCTTCTCGCAACTCTGGGTCCCCGGCATGACTGCGGGCCGGGGCTGGATCGCCGTCGCACTGGTCATCTTCGCACAGTGGCGGCCCCGCCGGATGCTGGTTGGAGCCTACCTGTTCGGCCTGCTGGATGCGCTGCGCATTCGCTCGCAGTCCATCTCACTGACGCTGGGCCCGGATGCGCCTCTTGCTGGGGTTATCAACCCAATCGTCGAGTTCCTCATGACACCACAGATCATGGGGACGTACCCGTACTTGGCGACGATTATCGTGCTGGCGTACGCCGTCATCCGGACAAAGGGCGACCAGCTCGCGGTCCCCTCGGCGCTGTTGCAGTCCTACAGCCGGGAGACGGACTGAACCGTCCGCGCCGCGTGACAATACCGGCGGCCACACCTTCCACAGACCGTGTGTGTGGCCAAATCTATTTATCCGTATTCGGAGAACCCAACATGTCTCATGAGCGCCAATCAGGTCTTCGAGAGAGGCGACCGTGTCGGTATCTACTTACAGGACAAACACTCGCTGGAAGCGAACGTAGACCTCGTGCAGTACGCGGAGGAGCAGGGTATCGATGAGATCTGGCAGGCCGAATCGCGCCTCGCACGCGACGCCGTTTCCCCGCTCGGTGCGTACGCCGCAGTCACCGATGACATCAAACTCGGTACCGGCGTCATCAACAACTGGACGCGCAACGCGGCGCTGATAGCACAGTCGATGAGCACGCTGGAGGAACTCGCCGGGCCGGACCGAATCATGTGCGGCATCGGGGCCTGGTGGGACCCGCTGGCCGAGAAAGTCGGTATCGACCGCAGCGGCGCACTGCGGGCGATGCGTGAGTGCGTCGAAGTAACTCAGGATCTGCTGGACATGGAGAACGTCACCTACGACGGTGAGTTCGTCCAGATGCGGGACGTGGAACTGGACGTGGTCCACGGCGACGACGGGCCCCGAACCGTCCCGGTGTACGTCGGTGGGACCGGGTTCAAGATGCTGGAACTCACCGGCCACTTCGCCGACGGGGCGCTGCTGAACTACCTCGTCAGCCCGGAGTACAACGAGAAGGCCCTCGACGCACTGGCAACCGGTGCGGAGCGCGGTGATCGCTCGCTTGACGACATCGACCGGCCACAACTGGTCGTCTGCTCGATGGATCACGACGAAGAGAAGGCGCTGGACAACGCCCGCGAACTCATCACACAGTACCTCGGGCAACAGCCCCACATCATGAAAGCCAGCGGCGTCAGTCAGGACCTCATCGACGAGGTGGGCGAGACCATCGGCGGGTGGCCGGCCGACAAGGACGACATCAAGGAGGGGATGCATCTCATCCCGGACGACGTGGTTCACAAACTCACCGCCAGCGGCACGCCCGAACAGTGCCGCGAGAAGGTCCGAGAGTACGCAGAGACGGGCTGTCAGTGTCCGATCCTCTATCCGCTTGGCGACGACCGGCGGCTGATGATTGACGAGTTCGCGGACGGCTACCTGTAGTCTGTCGGCTCGACTCTCAATCGTCGTCGACCGGTGGCGCGCCTGCTCCGGATTCGGTCGGACTCGGTTCTAGCCCGGCGGTGTACTCGGTCGGTCCCGTTCCGACGCTCCCGCCGGGGAACACGACGTTGAGAACGAGGGCGGCCATCCCGCCGGTGACGAGTGCGGACCCGAACAGCGTCTGTACCTCGGACGGGAAGTTCTGGAGGATTTCGGGGCGGAACGCGACGCCGAGGCCGAGCGCCATCGACATCGCGAGGATGGTCGAATTGCGGTGGTCTAGTTCGACGTTTTGCGTGATGAGTCGTGCACCGGAGGAGAATATCATCGCGAACAGGATGAGCGCACCGCCGCCCAGCACGGCGTCAGGCATTGCTGAGACGACTGCCCCGACTTTCGGGACGAACCCGAGTGCGAGCAGCACAACGCCGCCGATGCCGGCGACGTAGCGACTGGCGACCCCGGTGAAGTTCACTAGACCGACGTTCTGCGAGAACGACGTGTTCGGGAGCGCGTTGAACACCGCGCCGAAGACGCTCATCACGCCGTCGGCGAGGAGACCGCCGCGGACTTCTTCGCGGGTAGCGTCCCGACCGGTTGCGGATACCGTCCCCGAGATATCCCCGATAGTCTCCATGCCAGTGATGATGTAGAGGAAGGCCACGGTGACGACGGCGCTTGGCTCGAAGGCGAGGCCGTATTTGAGCGGGACTGGGACCGTCACCCACCCGGCGGAGGCAACAGCCGAGAGGTCGACAACACCCAGCGCGAGTGCGGCGAGGTAGCCGACGATGATGCCCACGAACACGCTGATGACGCGGAGAAAGCCCTCGAAGAACTGGTTCAATCCGACAGTGACGACTAGAACGAGCCCGGCGAGGCCGAGGTTGACGAAGGAGCCGTATCCCTCCGCTGACGGGCCGGCCGAGGCCCCTGCGGCGTAGTTCATTCCCGTGGGGATGAGCGTCAGTCCGATGAGCATCACGACGATGCCGGTGACCAGTGGCGGGAAGAACCGCCGGAACCGGTCGAACGAAATCCCCATGACGATTTCGACCGGCGCAGCGAGCAGTGACGCGCCGAAGACGGCGGCGATACCGAACTGATTGCCGATGCCGATGAGTGGGCCGAGAAACGCGAAACTAGTCCCCATGACGACCGGGAGCCGCGCGCCGACGGGGCCGACCGGGTACGCCTGAACGATGGTCGCGACGCCGGCGACGATGAGTGCCATCTGGACGAGAAACGTCGTCTCTCCTGTGACCGAACCGATAGCCCCAGCGAGGATGAGCGGGGGCGCGACGTTGCCCAGAAACATCGCGAGGACGTGCTGGATGCCGAGTGGGATCGCTTTCCCCAGCGGCGGTTTGTCTTCGATGTCGTACAGTACGACTGACTGCTGTTCTGCCTCTGGACCGCTCATGGGAGGCCATCCATCCCCCTATCTTTTCAATCCACCTACTAGATTCCTTATACCAATATATGTGTTTAACTCTGTCCGAGATACCTATCCGTATGTCTCATTAAAATCTGATACTCGTTGGATGTGCGACCGGCTATGGTTTCAAACTGCAACAGCCTGACTCGACAGTGTGTCGAAACTGATCGCAAAAAGACAGTGTGCTGGCCCGTGTCGCGCAAATGTCCGATAGCGTCAGTCGTCGGCTGCGGCTTCCTCGGCCGTGCCGTACAGACCTTCGACCTCCGTGATTTCGGGGTCGATTCGATCCACTCCACCGGTCGCCCTCTCGGCGCTTTTCGTGTCCTTCAGGCCGAAGCCGGTAGACACTACGACGACGGTTTCGTCCTGCTCGATGATCCCCTGATCGAGCGCGGTCTGAACGCCGGCAATAGGTGCTGCTCCAGCCGGCTCGGAATAGATGCCCTCGGTGCCGCCAAGCAGCTTCTCGGCCTCCAGAATCTCGTCGTCGGAGACCAGCACGCTCGTCCCCCCGCTCTGTTCCAGCGCGCGGGAGGCTTTGATCGTGTTCCGCGGCCGACCGACCGCGATTGAGTCAGCCAGCGTTTCGGCGATATCGTCGATGTCTTTGTGATCGTGAAAGGCGTCGTGGATGGCCGACGCCCCCTCGGCCTGCACGCCGAGCATCTTCGGGTGGTCGTCGACGTAGCCGAGATCGTAAAACTCCTTGAACCCTTTCCAGGCCCCGGCGATAGTACAGCCATCACCCATCGAGAACACGACCCAGTCCGGGACGTGTCCGCGAGCGATAGACTGGTCGGCGAGTTCGTGGCCGACGGTGCGCTTGCCCTCGACCTGGAACGGATTGATCGCCGCGTTGCGGTTGTACCAGCCGTACTTTTCGGTGACTTCGACGCTGAGGTCGTAGGCTTCGTCGTAGCTGCCGTTGACAGCCAGAACGTCCGCACCGTAGACGAGCGGCTGTGCGAGCTTCCCCGTCGGGGCGTCGCCGGGGACGAAAATACGGCAGTCCATCCCCCCGCGGGCGGCATACCCTGACAGCGACGCGGCGGCGTTCCCGGTCGAGGCGCAGGTGATGATGTCGCGACCGGCGTGTCTGGCTTTCGTGACAGCGATAGCGCTGGCGCGGTCCTTGAAACAGCCGGTCGGATTACGTCCGTCGTCTTTGACCAGTGTCTCGACGCCCAGCGCGTCGCTGAGATTCGGCGCGTCGAAGAGGTCCGTCCCGCCCTCGTTGAGCGTCACGACATCAGCGTCCGTTGCGACTGGCAGGAACGCCTCGTATTTCCACTGACTCGCAATCGGTCCGCCGAGGTCGCCGTCGAACGCGTCGTCGATAGCGTCGTAGTCGTACGTTACTTCGAGAATTCCCTTCACGCCCTCGTGTTCGGGACAGGTGTAGATTATCTGTCTCGGGTCGTACTCCGCTCCACAGAGTGTGCACTCGAGGGTCGTCACTTGCGTCATGCCCATACTACATTCTGAGTACAACCGGGTATAAAACCGTACTGCGGCTTTAGCTCGATTGTGAGGTGACCCTCCTCTGTCGTGGCTGCCACACCTTCACACACAGACAGCACACGCCACACATCTATTTGTGGTTTAACTATCAGATCAACGGCTGTGAAAACTGCTACAGCGGGCGATCTAGGAACTGGCCACGGCCAGCCGCCGATTGGACCTCGTGATCCTTTGCGACAATCTCCCCGCCGGCAATGACCGTGTTCACGCGCGCGCTCCAGTCCTGTCCTTCGTATGGCGTCCAGCCACCGATGAACGTGTGGTCGTCGGCGGTGACCTCGTACTCCTCGGTCTGGACGAGCATCACGTCCGCATCCGTTCCGACCTGCAGCGACCCTTTCCGTGGATAGATTCCGGCGTTCCGTGCCGGAGCTGTACACACGAGTTCGCGGAGCCGCGGCCAGGATATCCGATCCTCGTGGACGCCCTCGCTGATGAGGAACTCGACCATCGTTTCGACGCCCGGGAGGCCGGCGTAGGGTTTCCAGATGTCCTCCCAGCCGGCTTCCCGTGTCTCACGGTAGGTTGGGAAGTGATCCGTGCCGATGAGGTCGATCGTCCCGTCCTGCACTGCATCCCAGAGCCGCTCCCGTTCAGCGTCCGATTTGAGGCTGGGATTGACTTTCAGGTACGGGCCCTTGTCGGCAACGTCACCCTTCGAGAAGGCCAGATACTGCGGACAGGTTTCGAGCGTGACCGGAACGTTGGCTCGTGACTTGAAGCGCCCGGCCTCGCGTGCGCCGCTCCCGCTAGAGATGTGGACGACGTGTAGCGGACAGTCGGCGTATTCCGCGAAGTAGCCCGCGCGGGATATCGCGTCAAGTTCGGCTTCGAGCGGTCGTGAGTCCATGTACACGTTGGGCTCGTCGCCGTCGATAGTCGACCGCGCGTCGTCAAGCAGTCCCTGAGTCTCGCAGTGAACGCGAACCGTCCCCCCGGCATTGCCGACACGCCGCATGAGCGCCGCGATCGATGCGTCACTCGCGAGGTACGGGTCTGCGGTAAATGTCTTGAAATCCGCTGTTCCGGCGTCCATGATGCCAGCTACGTCGATGTCGGGATCTTGAATATTACCTGCGACGAGGCCGAAATCGACGTGTGCGAGCGCCGAGCACGTCTCTGCTTTCTCCTGCAGTGCGTCGGGAGTTGTGACGGGCGTCTGCGTCGGTAGCTCGATGACCGTCGTCACCCCACCGGCGACCGCACTCGCGGTCTGGGACGCGAAATCGATCCCATCCGGAAACAGTTCGTCGTCGTGCATGTGGGTGTGTACGTCGATAGCGCCCGGGAGCGCGACCATACCGTCTGCGTCGATGACGGTGTCTGGGTCACTGGGGGCTGGGATCGAGGCTGCCGGACCAACGGCGTCTATTGCCCCGCCAGAAATCGCGATTTCACCGCGCTGGACACCCGATGCCATCACCACCTGTGTGTCTTTGATGTGAATATCTGTCATACCAGTACGGCCAGGGCGAACGACGAAAACAGTTGGTGTGTGAGACGCCACATCCGTCGCACACCGTGGTTGTGATAGAGTGGCTGGTAAGGCCGTTCTGGGGCGGAGTAGCTTTTAGTCGGTTGACGGTTTCCCCCAACCTGTGATACTGAATGCAGGGACGCTCATCACGATGGACGATGAGCGCACGGTCCGGTCGGAGGTACACGTCGTGGTCGAGGACGGTGAAATCGTCGCTATCGAGGACGGCTACGCGTCCGGTCCTGACGCGATCGACGCCACTGACGAAGTCGTCATCCCGGGACTGGTAAACTGCCACACCCACATGTACGCGCTCCCGATTCGCGGCGCGCCGCTCGCTGCGTCACCCGAGAGTTTCTACGAATCGCTCGTCGACATCTGGTGGAACGTCGACGAGGCGTTTACCGAGCGCGACGCTCGCCTGTCCGCGCTGGGGTCCTGCGCCGAAATGCTTCAGAGTGGCGTCACCACCTTCTGTGACAACTACTCCGGACCGAACACGCTGCCGGGCGGACTCGACGCCGTTGCCGAGGGGGTGGCACAGACGCCAATCCGTGGGATGATTACTTTCGAGACGACAGCCAGAAACTCCGAATCTCAGGCCAGAGACGGAATCGCTGAGAATCAGCGATTCATCGACGAAGCGGAAGACCGGTACGACACCGTATCCGGCCACTACTGCCTCCACACACTGTTTACCAACACCGAAGACATCGTCGAGGAGTGCGTCGACCGGGCTATCGACGACGACCGCCCGATCCAGATACACCTCGAAGAGGGACTGGTCGACGTGCACGAATCCATCGCCGACTACGGGAAACGACCGGTTCCAGCGCTCCAAGACATGGGCTTTTTCGACGCCGAGGTCATCGCAGCCCACTGCGTCCATTCCACTGAGTCCGAAATCGAAATCCTCGCAGATAACGATGTCAGCGTCGCCCACAACCCCTATTCAAACATCAACAACGCCGTCGGTATCGCCGATGTCGAAACGATGCAAGCCCACGAGATGACGATCGGACTCGGTGACGACGGATGGGACCCGGATATGTTCGAGACTATGCGCTCGGCCGTCGGTATCCACAAACTCAAGCAACGCAACCCCAGCGGCTTCGACATGGCGACTGCCCTCGAATGGGCGACAATCGGCAGTGCAGCGGTGCTGGGGATGGACGACGCTGTCGGCAGCATTGAGGTCGGCAAACGCGGTGATTTCGTCACGCTGGATCTGGGGCCGAATCCGGTGTTGGACGGGAGCGCGCCCTACTACGTCGTCAGCGCCGCAAGCCGTGCGGACGTAACCCGGACGATTATCGATGGGCAACCTGTGTACGACCAGAATTCGGGTGTCACCGGAGTTGACGATTCGGACATGACCGCTGTCGGCGATGCGAGTGCCGAACTTTGGGATCGGTTGTAGGTCAGTTTCCCACAGGTCTCCTCCTCATCCGTGGCAATGGGGCTGTACAAATAACACCCTAAGTGCGTAAATTTTCTTTGCCGGCAACCCCCCACTGCACCCTCTTCAGACAGGATCTAAAATTACGACCTAAGTGTGTATAATATTGGTTGAAATTCTGATATCGGCGGTAATGTACACATTCTGTACACACACTAATACGACTGCAGCGTAGCCGAGGGGCCAAATTTGTCTATCCCGTATCTTGTAGCAAATATTTCTGGTTCCCATATGTAATAGTGGGTCTGTGTTCGTGGGTGTGGTATGGTAGTTAGTGACGCCTTTGAGACGTTCACGCAGGTACTCGAATGCCTGGATTCGTCCGACACTGAGGTCAAATCGGTCTCAGTCAGGGGCCAGACGACCGCGGATAACGACGAAATCAGTGCCGACCTGACGCTCGCAACGCCGGTATTCGGTGGCGTATCGATACACGATGACGTCTCTGTTGGTGCTGAAGAGTTCGATGTGACTGATAAGCGGATTGAGATTGATGTGACGGTTACCGTCCCTGTCGGAACTGACATACCGGTACCATCAGACGATCAGGGGGACGCGTCCAATGAACTGGCAGAGAGCCTCTCGCAATCGGATTCCGTGCCAGCATACAAGGACCCCGAGGCACTTCAGGCGGCCTACGAGGCCTGCGATACGTTCCCGGAGATGACCGAAGCGCTTGACGCCGACGTAACCTCCGAAACTGTGCGTCGGTATATGGTGGAGTACGATATCCACGACCCGACTGACACGACGCCACAGGCAGGCGGACTCAGCCTTGCCGACGTGCAGACGGATTCCGAGACCGACACCGACGCAGGCTCCTCGGCCGAATCGGATTCTTCTGACGACAGGGCGGGTGACAACAGCCAACCCGACGAAGCGGACGGACTGGGGGCCAGATCTGTCGCTGACCTGCTCGCCGAGGCGGACTCGCAGGACAGCGACGACAATCTCGTTGCGGATGGACTCGGTATCTCTCAGGACGTGACTGTGGCCGACCTCGCACAAACTGTTACCCAGTCCACTTCTCTGGACGAGGTGACCCAGCGTCTCGATTTGAACCAGACACACGCCCGGAGGCTACTGTCGGAGTTAGATCTCCTCGACCTCGTCACCCATCGGCTGGCAGCCACCCAGATACGTGTCTCGAACGCGGAAATAAAGCGCCGTATTACTGCTGTCAGTCATTAAGTGCTCTCTACGTGGTGGTCGTGCGCGAAGACAATCCTTCATTATAAAAGGAAACTGTTTTTGTAGCCCGGTTTGAATGTGTGACAAATGGCAACTATACGCGTACGTGATTGGACGAAAGAACAGATAGAGAAAATACGTGATACGGAGTCTCACTCCTCGCACGATTCGGTTATTAAGTCGCTACTGAAAGACCGAAAGCTGGCCAAATACGCCGACGATGCCCCAGAGGCCATACCGGAGCCTGAATCCGACTCCCTGACGAACGATCCTGACACCCCGTTCGATGACCTGACTGTACTCGGCGAGCTGTCCGGTGCGGATAACGGGGTGTTGTTTCTCTGGTGTCCCAGTTGCGGGAACGAACTGGCCCACCTGACCGCTGATAACCCACTCGGCCTGTCCGTGTTCGAGATCGAATGCCAACGCTGTCTCACCCATCTCGACCGACACGCCATCGTTGCCATCGAAATCGGCTATCCGATCGAGCAGAAACTGGTCGAGGACTGTCTGCAAGACGACCTCAAGGAATGCGTCGTCGACTACTGGGACCGCACACTCGACGACGCTGCTGTGGGAGCACTTGACGACGATCTCGACCCAGCGCATCTCGTCTGGCAGTTCGACCAGTATCTCCGGCAGTTCTCGTGGGAGTGGCCTGCAGATGTCCCTGTTGTCGGCTTTGCCACGGGCGAAACCTATCGTAACACCACCACTGACCAGTACCTCGACGTTATCGAACCGGTCTCGGAGAACCGGAACGCGATGGATTCGTTCAAGATACGGCGGTACGCCGGCGACCCAGAGACTCACGACGGTGAGACGGAAATTCTCGACAGTACGACTGTCGTCGATCACATTGTTAACCGGCGACTGCTGATCGAAGCACGCACTGACTCGGCTTCACTGCCAGAGTCGACCGAACCAACGACGTGAGCAGTACAGCCAGTCCGTATAGTTCTCTACTCTCTCCCATCCGTAGCTCTTACCGGGTTTATAAATACATAATTGACTAAGATAGGGGCAATTATATTGTAATAGATGGGAAAATACGACAGGTATATATCTATGAGAAAATCTGGTAGCGGATATCCGACATCTGAACATATAATTCCCGTATCTTACTACACTGCAAAAATAGGCGCTACGTATTAGCTCGTCTCGGCTGTCGGACGAGAACATCGCAGGCAGACAACGCTCTCTGCGACCCAGTTCACATCTGCCGAGCCACAGTGCGGGCAGCGGTGGTGGTCGGTGTCGTACTCCGTCGTCCCGCGGGGAGTGGCGAGGAAGCCATCGTCGATCACCTGCTCGATGAGACTTGGGAACCGCTGGCGTTTGACGACGGCCCGCTGTGCGAGGAAGCTCCCGGGGTCGCCCGGGTCCGCGCCGTGGAGGTCTTCCCAGGGAATAGCGATTTCGCCGTTCGCGGGGCCACGGGCGACCTGCTGGAGAAGCGTCGCAGCAGCCTCGAACAGCGGCGTCGTCCCCCACGCCTGCGGGCTGTCAACGGCACTACCGGCGTCGTTGTATGCCGCCTCAGCCTCGCGGTACGCCGACTCGACTCCGTCGAGTCCCCCGACAGCTCGGAAGTCTGCAACGAATTCCTTGAGACAGGCGTGTTGAACTGGGTGTTCGAGCCCGTTGGTCAAATCCTTGGCCACGGCGACGCCCTCGACGCCGCGACGGGTAGCGCGCGTATCTTTTCCAGCGACGCGGTAACAGACCGCACTCGTCGCGAGGTACTGGAGCCCGTCACCGACCCAGCCCTTCTCGTCGGCCGCGAACGGCTCGATACCCTCTCGTGGGTCCGCAAGAACACGCCACCCTGCCCGCGTGTATTCGTCGCCTGCTCGCCGATACTCACGGTCAGCAATGGCGGCGATCGCCGCCGCTCGGTGTCCCGCATCCTGTGTGCGCATGCATTTTTTATGAAGTACGGCCTTACAGCCTTTCTCACCCAACAGATCGGTATCATTGTTGACTCGAACCGTCAGACAGAATACGGGTCCGCCCTCTCTGTGTTGCATGGAGTTGGTACCCCTCGTTACGGCGCTTACAGTGTCACTCCGGTTCGTTATCGGCGTGGCCGCCGGTGTCGTCGCGACGGCTGTGATGGACCTGGTGATGGCCAGACTACCGGAAGGCGAAACACCACCGTTCATTGCCTCCGGTGTATTGACCGGCAGTGCCCCGCAGAACGCCCCCGGACGGCTCGCGAGCGTGGTCCACTACATCGCCGGCTGGCTGACTGGCCCGCTGTTCGTCTGGGTACTTTTCACCAGCGAAGGGCTGCTGAGCGGGCCATCGATACTCGCGGCGGTCCTCGCTGCCGTTGTCCTGTACACGCTGATGATCGGTTTCTTCGTCTTCGTCGTGCTCCCGCGATCCCGACTGCCGTCGGCCCGGATTCCGGATATCCGACGTGACTGGGCTATCTCGGCAGCTGCGTATCTGCTCGTTCTCGTGCCGCTCGTGGCACTCGGGTTTCGGTTCGTCTGACTCGGCCTAGCCGCGATACCGTTTGATTACGCGACAATCGAGTCTGCTTACCGCCAGCGCTCACTCGGCGAGCGACAGTTTGCCGTCTGGGCCAACCTCACCGACTTCGCCGGTATGGTACCAGTCGTCCCGGAGCGTCTGTGTGCCAGTCCGCTCGTCGTTGAGGAACCCGCCAAGGACGGTCGGCCCGCGGACCAGTAGTTCCCTGTTTTCGGAGACGCCGATCTCAACACCTGGCATCGGGTCGCCGATGGACTCCTCGACGTAGGAATCCGCCGGGTTCAGTGCGCCGACACCGGTTGTTCCGACGGAGCCGTACAGCTCGCATACCGGAACGCCCAGCCCCCGGAAGAAATACAGCAGATGATCGTCGAGCTGTCCTGTCCCAGACAGCGCGTAAGTGAGGTTTGACAACCCCATTTCCTGCCGCAGCGGCTTGTACACGAGCCGATTGGCGGCTCTGTATTTCAGCGGCGTTCCCCGTCCCTCGACGATCCCCTCCCCGTAGGACGCCACCCGACCGCCAACCTTCCGTTTCATCCAGCCCATGTCGCCGAGACGGTCCTGGATCTCCCCGTAGAGCTGCTGGTACATCTTCGGGACACCGACGAGCACATCCGGCTCAACAGCCGCGAGTTGGTCGACGAACTCCTCGGCTCCGAGGTAGGCGACGGCGCTCCCGGTCGCCCAGAGATAGTACGTCGAGACGCGCTGATAGATATGCGCAAGCGGGAGCGAACACGTCCCGGTCGCCCCAGGGCCGGTGGGAAGTCCCTCCCGCAGGCTCTCTGCTGCCGCCAGCAGATTTCGGTGTGTCAGCGCACAGCCGGCCTTCTCTGCGGGGGAAGCCACGTCGAACGCGACTGTCGCTACCTCGTCACCGTCAGTCTGCAGGCCGGGGAGCACTCTGGCCTCAGCAGTCGGGAGGCCCTCGAAATCAAGCACGGTTTCGACGGCCATCGCGAGGTCTTCTGCTACGTCTCCCGCTGCCACGAGGCCGGTCGCGCCGGTCCGCTCGATAATCTGGGCTGCCCGGTCGTCGCTTGCAGACGGGTAAAGCGCGACCGGGACCAGTCCGGCGAAGTGACAGGCCAGGTCGAGGACGGACCACTCGTACTGGGACTGCGCCCTGATTGCTAGTCGGTCTCCGGGGCGCAGTTCCGTCGAGAGGAGCCCGCCCGCGACTGCCTTCGCTCGCTCTGCCAGTTCTTCGAAACTCCGTTCGACGAACTCGCCGTCATCCCGTACGAGCGCTGCGGTCCGCTCTCCGTGGTCCGAAACGATGTCCTCGAACCAGGCTGCTACTGACCCGTCCGGGACCGAAATCGAGCCGCCGTCGTAGATGTCGCTGTCGAGGCGCACGCCGGCGGCTTCGCTCTGGCGGTCAACTGGAACGGGGTCGTCCGAAGCCGTGCGGTCCTGATAAAGTTGCCCAGGTTCGTACTCGTAGTCGTCGCTGACCTCGGTCTGGAAGTAGTCCGCGTAATTCTGGTCTTCGTCGCCAGCGGCGATGTGTGCATCGAGCCAGTCCCGGGCAACTGTCAGGACCTCCATCGTGACGTACTCCCCGTTCTCGTGTTTCTCGCGGAGTTCTCGCACCTTGTCGGCGAACTCCTCGTGCATCTCACGGTGGTTGTAGAAACAGTCACTGCAGTCCATGGCGTAGCCACAGTTCTGCATGAACTCCTCTTCGTCACCGAAGTGGTACTCTGTGTAGCGTTCCAGTTCCCGGAGAATGTCGCCGACCTCCTCCTCGGAATGCCCCTCGTTCATCGCCGTATGGAGGTCGTTCAGTAGCCCGAACAGGCGCTTGTGCTGTTCGTCGAACCGCTCGATGTTTGTGCTGTACCGTTCGTCATCCCACTCGGCGAACTCCCCCGTCGAATCTGTGCCCATACCAGTTCTGTTACCCATTATTTGAAAAGTAACTCTCACGTTCTCACCGAGTGAAAATGCGGTCTGCTTCCCAAGTAGTTACCAGGTAACGTTGCATTCGGGATGCGAGAATTAAATGACGAAGCGGTCGTCGATGTCCTTACTGACAACGGAATCGGTGTGCTAGCGCTGTCCAGCCCGACAGGCGCGGCTCCATACCCATTCCCGGTCGCGTTCGGGTACGACCCGGCGACGGATAGTCTGGCGTTTCATCTCTCGGAGAGCGATGACAGTCAAAAACACCGCTATCTCACGGCGGACAGCACCGTCGGGTTCACGGTGTACGAGGAGACCGAACCGAAAACCGTCTGGCGAAGTGTGGTAGTCACGGGTGAGCTAGTAGAGGCGACCTACGACGAGGTAGAGCCAGCCCTTGCCTCGCTGGCCAGCAACACACAGTTCGCCCCCAACCCAGTCAGCTGGGACGACACATCGACCACGACACCGTACGAACTTCGAATCGACGACTGGGACGGACGTGAATTCCGAGTCGGATGAAACCGGTGCCACAAGCCACTCGCAGTGGCGTCCATCGAACCCCTTGTAGCGCTGTGTTCGCTGCTCTCCATCGTGGTTTGCGTTCTCAGTCTGCGGGAACCAGCGACCGTAATTATGCCGTGAGGGCCGTATCTACAAACAGAGGTGTCCCAGATGCTTTCGCCAACAACTGCGCTACTCCAGCACGGACCGATGGGGCCCCACGGTGGGGCAACGGGTATGGGCATGGCCCCCGGCGGCTGGTGGCTACTGCTCGTAGCGTTCACCATCGCTGTTGTGGCGGTCGGTGCTTTGCTGTACGTGCAGCTACAGGGCGAGGCGACCGCCGAGCCGGATTCGCTGGAGACGCTCAAACAACAGTACGCCTCGGGCGAGATCGACGAGACGGAGCTTGAAACGCGGGCTGACCGATTGCTCCAGTACGAGTCATAGCCCGACACTGGCAGTTCTATCCGCTGACAGTCTGAGAGGAGCGTCACCTGCAGAACTGTACACTGTGATTTCCCGCGTGCGCTCACCGATTGTCCGGCACGCACTTCGTGGTGCATTTATTCTGCAACGGTGTACGGTGGGTATGGACCCGGACGACGTTCGCGACGACTGGGCCTCCCGTTCCGGGAAGTTCTCGCCGGCGTACTACGCTGAGATCGGACCGAACGAGGTGAGCGAGACGCTGGCCAACGTGCTCGACCACTACGTCCACGACGATGCCCGGATCATCGAACTGGGCTGTGGCTCGGGCCGCCATCTGGCACACCTGCAGACTAACGGATACGGGAATCTCACTGGTATCGACATCAATGAGGAATCCTTCGACGTGATGGCCGAGCACTACCCGCGGCTCGCGGATTCGGGGACGTTCCACACCGGTGCCCTCGAAGACATCGTCACCGAGTTCGAAGACGACGCCTTCGATGTCGTCTACTCGGTCGAGACGCTCCAGCACATCCACCCCGATGACGCGTGGGTGTTCGAAGAGATTGCCCGTATCGCCAGCGACCTCCTCGTCATCGCTGAAAACGAGGGCAACAGCCCCGAACGCGGACGTGAAGACACAGACGTGAGTTACGTCAACGACGAGTTCCCGCTGTATCACCGCAACTGGAAGCAGGTGTTCTCGGAACTCGGGTTCGCGCAGCTAATCCGCGAACCCACGTCCCGGGACACCATTCGCGTGTTCCGCGCACCCTAGCCCACCACCTGTCTCTGTCACTTCTCGGTGGTGCCGTCATCGAACAGCTAGCCGTCGGTACATTCACAATCGATAACCGGGCAGCAACTATTTGTGTCACGGTATCATGGGTCAAGTTGGATCGCTATGCAACTGTGCCAAAACTGTCAGGCGGCTATCGACGAGTACATCTTGGACAAACAACTCGAACCCCTGCGAGACCTCACAGTCGACGACTTCAATCTCTGTGCGGACTGCGTGACAGTCGTCGCGGACGCCTGTGTGGAGTGTGACGGCGCGGTGTACGTTCCCCGGTCTGAAACTGCTGTCCCTGACTGCTGTCCGGCGTGCCGGTCCGAGCACATCGACGAAACCGGGACCGACCCGGGCTGGCATTTCGACACGATGTCGACCTGACTCGGGTCATACACTTGGATGCTGGCCGGGAGCAGTCGCCCAGGGCTGCCGACGTGGGCATCATTCTCGTTTTTGACGCTATTGGCAGTGAGCTGATAGACTGTTCGGCGACCGAATGAGAACTCCGTGGTATGTAGTCGAGGAGAACAATACGTCTTGGCACAAGTGGCATCGATAGCACCGCGGACACACACTCTTTTCAGGAATTTTTGAACGGCAGACGTGGCCGTAGAGGCCGTGCGTGTGCGTCACAGTGGCGATAGAAGCTTCATACTCCTCCAGCACATATAGTTGATCTCTACTGGAATGACACGCTCGACACGACATATTGGCTTGCTGTTTGCTGCGCTTGCACTCATCTGGGGACTTTCCTTTGTGGCGATCAAGACTGGTCTCGAAAGCGTCCCGCCGGTGCTGCTGGCAGCTGTCCGACACGATATTGCTGCAGTCGTCCTGCTTGGCTATGCCCTCTGGCGCGGCCGGTCACTGCGCCCACAGACCCGCGATGACTGGTCGCTGATTCTCATCGGCGGCACTGTCCTCATCGGCGCACACTTCGCGCTCCTGTTTCTCGGCCAGCAGTACGTCCCGAGTTCCTTCGGCGCAATCCTGCTCAGTCTCACGCCGGTTGTGACGCCGGCGTTCGCATCGACGCTGATACCGAGCTACAGGGCTCGACCGCACGAACTCATCGGCACTGTCTGTGGATTCATCGGCGTGGTTATCATCGCGAACCCCACACCGGGAGCAGTCGGCGGCCGACTGCTCGGCGTCGCCCTGCTCATCAGTTCGGCTGTCGCCTTCGCCGTCGGTGCAGTTCTGACCGAACGCTACACCAGTTCGCTTCCACTCGTGAGCCTGCAGGCCTGGATGACGCTGCTCGGTGCGGGCATCCTGCACGCCGTCAGTGCAGGGCTGCCCTCGGAGCAGCTCGGAACCGTCACGGTTGGTCTCGAACAGATCGCGGCAATCGCGTATCTCGGTATCGTCGCCAGCGCAATCGGGTTCCTCCTCTACTTCCGCCTGATCAGCACGGTCGGGGCCGCTGAAACCAGCCTGGTTTCCTACGTGGTTCCGGCAGTGACGGCTATCAGCGGCTGGCTCCTGCTCGGGGAGACACTCGGTCCAGTGACCGTCGCCGGCTTCGCTGTCATCGTGGTCGGCTTCGCGTGGGTGAAAGCCGACGTGCTCCGGTCGCTACGCCGCCGCCGGACAAACTCGCCGTCGTACCGACCGTACGGGCCACAGGACGACTGCGTCGTCGTCAGCGGGAACGCGTACACGACTCGGGAGTGATACCCTGATATCATGGGCGTCAGGGCTTAGCCCCTGTCACCCATTGTAACGGTATGTCTTCTCACCCCGGGTTCCACTCGCTCCACGACGAGACGGCGGCATCCATCTCCGTGACCGGTGACCTCCCGGACTGGCTCCGTGGCAGTCTCATCCGGAACGGACCCGGCGCGTTCTCCCTTCCGAACGGTAGCAGTGTCGACCACTGGTTCGACGGCTTCGCGATGCTGTACCGGTTCACTTTCGACCCCGACAGTGACGCCGTACACTATCGGAACCGCTTCCTCAGGACGGACGCGTATGAGGCGGCGACGGGCGGTGAGTTCGAGGGGGGCTTCGCGACCGGCGAGACGACGCTTCGCTCGCGGCTGGCGACGTTTCTGACTGACCCCTACGACAACACGAACATCACCGCCGAACGGTTCGGTGGCGAGTACCTCGCCCTGACCGAATCGCCCCGGAAGGTGCGTTTCGACCCGAACACACTCGAAACGACAGGCCACCTCGAACACGACGACGATGTGCCGACAGGGCAACTCTCCTGTGCCCACCTCAAACGCGACCCGACGAGTGGCGTCCTCGTAAACGTCGACACGGCGTTCGGACGGACCAGCCAGTACCACGTCAGTGCTATGTCGCCCGATGGGACCCGGCGACACGTCGGGAGCGTCGACACCGACCAGCCGGCGTACATGCACAGTTTCGCGCTGACGCCCCGGTACGTCGTCTTGACCGAGTTCCCGCTTCGACTCGACCCGCGACGGTTTCTCAAACCCGGGCGACAGGCACCCTTCATCGAGCAGTTCGAGTGGGAACCAGACCGCGGGACCCGAATCATCGTCATGGACCGCACTACTGGAACCGTCGTCGCTGAACCGGTTATCGACGCCGTGTTCGGCTTCCACCACGTCAACGCGTTCGAACGAGCCGGCGGCAGGGAACTGGTGTTCGACCTCGAAACAGTACCAGACGCGACGACCATCGACTCGCTGTATCTGGACAACCTCCGTGCAGGCGAGATGGGCGCTATCGTCGGCCGCATTGAGCGGTTCACCCTTGACCTCGGTACCGAGAGCGGTGTAACTCGCTACGGCGATGCCGATGTGACGGTCTCACGCGAGATGCTGTACCCTGACGGCAGCGCGCTCCCGACTGTCTCACCGGCTCGGTGGTGTCGCCCGCACCGCTACGTCTACGCGATGGGGATGGACACACCAGTCACCGAGTGGGCCCGTCGCGTTCTGAAACTCGACACGGACACGGGTGCTGTCGAGACATTCGACGATGGCGGGGACTACTTCGGTGAGCCGGTGTTTGTCCCCGCACCCGACGGCGACGCCGAAGACGACGGCGTGGTGGTAGTCGTCGCGCTGGACGCGGACGACGACCGGTCCCGGCTACTCGTCCTCGACGGTCAGACGTTCGAGGAGCGCGCCAGCGCATCGCTCCCCCACGCAGCTCCGTTCGATTTCCACGGTCGATACTTCCCCGAGCTTCGAGCGGCGGCCGGTAACTGAGTCTGTGGGCGTTTAGTTCTGCCCTCGCTGCGGATCGCCGTTCGAGAAATAACCCTATTCGTGGGCAGGAACGGGCAGTGCAAACCCTGATGTCCGAGAAATTCATTAGAAATTCATATGAGTCGAACGTCCATTCCCATCGACACTGATACGAAAGACAGACTGGACGAAGCGAAACGAGATGACGAAACGTGGGACGAGTTCTTACTCCGAATCGTTGCATCGACTGGCGACGGGATGTCTCCGGGGACACTGTCAGATGAAGAAGCCGAGGAAGCAATGGAGATTGTACGGGAAGGCCGCTCGTCTCCAAGATGAACTTCTGACAGATGGAGAGCGACTGGCAACAGCCATTATGCTCATCGCGGCCACCGCTCGCTCAACAGGTGACGAACTTGTTGTCGCGGATAGCGACTTTGAGACTGCCATTCTTCAGACTGTGATGGATGTCACGAATCTTCGTAACTGAGCCGTCGGAACGCTTCTCAATACGCGTCTTCACTTTCCAAACTCGCCCGAGCAATCGGTGCCGTTCTGACAGAAATAACGAACCACTTACATGATGTTCGGTCTGCCTAAACTTCGAAAACGCTTTATCCATTTAGGCTGGCCTAAATAGTATGTTGAACGACTCGATGGACACCACTGAACCGTCACACCTGCTGTCGGTGCCACGGACACTGAACGGAGCGTCGTGAGTATGGTGGCAGTGGGGAACCGAACGGGGACGACGTTCGACCGTGATGTCATCATCGTTGGCGGCGGTCCGGCCGGTTGTGCGGCGGGTGTGTTCACGGCCAGAGCGGACCTCGATACGGCCATCTACGACCGCGGCCGCTCGTCGCTCAAACGCTGTGCCTACCTCGAAAACTACCTCGGTTTCCCGGCCGGTATCGACATTGAGACGCTGTACGACCGCATTCAGGACCACGCCGAAACCGCCGGCTGTACCATCGTCTCCGAGCTGGTCGACTCGCTCGACAGAACCGATGATGGGGAGGGGTTTGTCGTCGAGACGCAGGATGGGGAGACGGCCACAACTCGCCGCGTTATCGCCGCGACCCGCTACGACGGCGAGTATATGCGGGGTCTGGACGACGATGCGGCGATGTTCGAGACGGACGAACACGACGGCGAGGAACGCGAAACCTTCGACCGCGGGTATGCCGACGCGGACGGAACAACACCGGTTCCGGGTCTCTACGTTGCGTCACCGTCCGAAGCGGCGGATATGCAAGCGATTATTGCGGCCGGCCGGGGCGCACGAGTCGCACGTCGGGTGATTGCGGACGCGAGAATTGACGACGGGTGGTGGGAGGCTGTCGCTGACGGCGTGGACTGGGTCCGTCGCGAAGCCGAGCTAGACGATGAATGGACTGAACGAGCAACCTGGGTCGAATATTTCGACGACCGGTACGCTGAGGACGCGCCCGTCGAGCCGGACTCGGATCGGTTCCAGCGGGTCCGTGAGGCGGTCATCGACGAACGGCGCTCGTCGTATCTCACGTCCGACGAGATAGCTGATCGAACAGAAACAGGGCAAGAAGCACTGGCAGGCTATCTGGACCCCGCGGCGGTCGTTTCGGGGCTCGATCAGACCGCTGTTCTCGATGCGATGGATGACAAAACGATCCGGAACTACCTCGGCACGAGCGACGGATGCGCGGAGGTGAGCGAGTAATGGCCAGCGAGACACGCGGAGCCACCGATGCATGGTCGCAAGCCAGAGCCTGGCTCGACACTCTCGACGGGTCCCTGTTCGGGTTGTGTGTTGCGAGCGTTGCCGTCGCCTTCGGGGCTGGTCTGCTTCAGGTGAGCTTCGGAGCGTACTCGATGACGATCCTCGAGGCGTGGCAGGCCGTGTTCGACCCGAAAGTGTGGTTCAGTGTGCAGGCATGGCAGTCGTTTTTCTTCGGGACCGAACTCCCTGAACTACCGAAACGGACGCTCATCGTCTGGAACATCCGGATGCCGCGGGTAATCGTCGCCGTACTTGCGGGGATATGTCTCGCCGTCTCCGGGGCGATATTCCAGGCTGTGACGCGAAACGAACTGGCGAGTCCGTTCGTGCTGGGCGTGAGCTCCGGGGCGGGACTGGCCGTACTGCTGACTCTCGTTCTGTTCAGCAGTCTCGCCCCGTTCCTCCCGCTGTTTGCTGCGGTCGGTGGCTCCATCGCCTTCTTACTCGTGTACATGATCGCGTGGAAGGGAGGCACGAGTCCGGTTAGACTGGTCCTGGCCGGTGTCATCGTCAACATGGTGTTTACTTCCCTCCAACGGGGACTGTTCTTCTTCGCCGACGATCTCGGCGTTGTCCAGTCAGCACTGGCCTGGATTACCGGGTCGCTCACGGGCGTCGGCTGGGAGGAGTTCCGCATCGCTATCATCCCGACGCTTGCGGCGACGCTACTCGCGCTGGCCGGTGCACGACAACTGAACCTCCTCCTGCTCGGCGAAGAGACCGCGAGCTCGCTCGGGATGAGCGTCGAGCGGGTCCGGTTCATGCTGTCCGCGGTCGCCATTTTGGCGGCCAGCACGGCGATCTCCGTTGCGGGGATCATCGGGTTCTTCGGCCTCGTAGTTCCACACATCGTTCGCCTCATCGTCGGGAGCGACTACCGCCGACTCCTCATCGGCTGCGTGTTCGTCGGTCCGGCGCTGATGGTCGTCGCGGACGTTGGTGCACGGCTGGCCCTGAATCCCGCGCAGGTTCCGGTCGGCGTCGTCACCGGCGTCGTCGGTGGCCCGTACTTCCTCTACCTGATGCGGCGACAGGAACAGATGGGTGAGATCTAATGTCACAGAACAACACTAACTCGGATGGTATCGCTACGGCCAACGACACCGCTGCTGGGTCCCAGTCCGGTCGCCGGGACCGGCCGCTGGTCGGCGACGATGTGGTGCTTTCGTACTCGGGGACGGATGACCCGGTCATCGACGGTGAATCGATCACCGCCGAACCCGGGGCCGTGACTGCACTCATCGGCCCGAACGGGTCGGGCAAGAGCACGCTGCTGAAAGGCCTCGCCAATCAGCTCGAACCGGACGCGGGATCGGTACTGTTGGACGGGCAAGACATCCAGACGATGGAGACCAAAGCGATCGCTCGAAAGCTCGGCCTGCTCTCTCAGGAAAGTACGTCGCCAAACAGCATCTCGGTCGAGGATCTGGTGTATCACGGTCGGTACCCACACCGGGGGTTCTTCGACAGCGTCACCGAGGAAGACGAGGCAGCCGTCGAACGGGCGATTGACTTGGCCGGCTGTGGACACATCCGTGAACGTGAGGTCGGTAGCCTCAGTGGCGGCCAGAAACAGCTCGTCTGGATCGCTATGGTTCTCGCACAGGACACCGACGTGCTGTTGCTCGATGAACCGACGACGTTCCTTGACCTGCACCACCAGCTTGAGGTGATGGAAATAATCGAAACGCTCCGCGATGAGAGCGAGATTACCATCGTGGTCGTCCTGCACGACATCGAGCAGGCGGCTCGCCTCGCCGACCGGATGGTCGCCCTCAAAGACGGCGAGATACAGGCTCGGGGACCACCCGAAGCTGTCGTGACGGAGCAACTCCTCGCGGACGTTTTCGAAATCGAGGCGGAGGTCTCGGCCACGCCACACGGACCGCGTGTGAACCCAATCCGTGCCCGCCACGATGGCGATGAACACACTACTGGT
This sequence comes from Haloarcula sp. H-GB5, assembly GCF_054850705.1. Lineage (NCBI taxonomy): Archaea > Methanobacteriati > Methanobacteriota > Halobacteria > Halobacteriales > Haloarculaceae > Haloarcula > Haloarcula sp. H-GB5. The sequence goes on from NZ_JBTWBG010000003.1 coordinate 166,405, forward strand.
GACGATACTGCCGAACCGGACCGCGCCGAGGAAGTCGTGGCCGAATAGGGGCCGTAAGACCACCGCGAAATCGCGCTCTGCCCCACGAACTCTTGATACAGACGCCCGATTCAGCGCTTGATACTGGCTTGTTCCGGGTCAGTGAACCGGAACATCTATATAATTTTTAGGCTAGCCTAAAAATAATGGCTGACGACACTACTGACAGCGAGTCACCGACGCGGAGAGAGTACGTCAAGTACGGGGGAACGGTTCTCAGCGCTGGGCTACTTGCGGGATGCACCAGTGACGCTGAGGGGGAAGCCGGGGCCACACGGACGGAGTCCGGGTCGGAGACAGACACACCCACTGGGAACGGTTCGTACTCCGTGTCGATGTCGCCGATGGGAGCGGTGACGTTCGACTCGCCGCCGGAGACCGTCTTTACGCGGCTCACACACCACGCCGACATGGCGTTCGCCCTGGGTCGCGGGGACACTGTCACGGCAATGCACGCACCGGACTATTACAGTGGGCTGTGGAATCAGTTCGTCGAACGGCTGCCGGGGGTGTCGCTGGATTGGACCGGGCTCTATTCCTCGTGGGAACCGAGCAAGGAGAAACTGTACGAACTGGATAGCGATATCCATCTCGCTGACCCGGCCTGGATCGCCAAACAGGACAACTGGGGCCGGGAGGACTTCGAGGAGATCGCTACCAACGTCTCGCCTTGGTTCGGCAATTCATTGAGTGACCGACACGCCGAACCGCCGTCCGGATGGACGGACTACGAGTACTACTCTCTCTGGGAACAGTTCGAACTCGTCGCCGAAGCGTTTCAGGAACAGGCTCGCTACGAGGCGCTCGCGGCTATCCACGATGAAATGCGCTCGACCATCGACGGGAACCTGCCGCCCGAGTCGGAACGCCCGTCGGCAGTGATGCTCGCCGCGGCTGACATAGACGAGATCTATGCGTACACACTCGACAATCCCGGGTTCCTGACCGCGCATACTCGCCCATTCGGCGCACGGGACGCCTTCGAGGGGTCGGTCGAGACGAACTCAGTGGTCGACTTCGAAACGCTACTCGAGGCTGACCCGGACGTAATCCTGCACCTCGGTGGGTTCGAACCGAGTACGAGCCTTCCGGAACGGCGGGACGCGTTCAAATCCCACCCAGTTGGGTCGGAAATCACGGCCGTACAGAACAACCGGATCTATCCGCAGGGAGCGAGGTACCAGGGACCGATCCTCCATCTCTTCCAACTGGAGATGACCGCAAAGCAACTGTATCCCGACCAGTTCGGCGAGTGGCCGACGTACACTGAGGGTCCGTATCCTGAAATCCCGACCGAGGAACAACTGTTCGACCGCCAGCGGGTCGCAGACATCGTCAACGGAGAAATCTAACCACTGTCTGCCCACTCTCACAATAGGTTACGTAGCAGTATTGAGATATCAAGCTCTATATCTGGATGAACGATCCAATCCTATAGCAGTCATTGCTCGTATATATGGTATATAAGGGTATAACAGTCTGTTTGTCCAGAAAGAATTTATACTACCATGCCATCAACTCACATATGTTAGTACACGAAGGGAACACGCACTCTTACACCACTGGCTCCGACCGATATTGCCGTCACTGCAACGACGTTGCGCTAGCGTACGACCCGTCAGCTGACCGGCCTCGTTGTCGGTCGTGCGGAAAGCTAGTATAGCAGCACCTGTAGATTATAACTGGCTCTTCACAGGACGGCGCACTGAACGCTCCAGCGCTTGGTCCGTACAGATTGCTTCAGCACCAGTCGCATAACGTATAGCGAGTTCTTTCGCGGTTTGCGTGGGTGACAGCCAGCGCAGACCGACTACAGCTTGACGAGAACTTTGATCGCTTCGCGCTCGTCCATTGCCCGATAGCCCTCGGGTACGCCGTCGAGGTCGACGGTTTTCGTGAATATCGGTGACGGATCGAGTGTGCCCTGCAACACGTCGGCCAAGAGTTCGTCGGCGTAGGAACGAACCGGTGCGACGCCGCCGTTGAGCGCGATGTTGTCGCCGAACAGCGAGAACACATCCAGTCCGGAGTCGTCGACGCCATGCGGGACACCGACGTAGCCGACAGTCCCGCCCGGCCGACAGACGTCGATAGCGGTCTCCATCGCCGAGGCCGCACCGACACATTCCAGAACGTGGTTTGCACCGCCGTTCGTCAGGTCGTCTGCGGCGTCCACGGCCTCTTGGCCGCGAGCGGCGATGGTCTCTGTCGCACCAAACGACTCTGCGAGTTCGAGACGATCCTCGTGATGTCCCATCGCGATAATGCGTTCCGCCCCAAGACGGCGGGCCGCGAGCACGCCACACAGTCCGACGGCACCATCGCCGACAACGATACAGGTGTCGCCTTCACCGACACCGGCACTCACCGCCGCGTGGTGGCCGGTTCCCATCACATCTGTCAGCGGGAGAATCGCCTCGAGCGTATCCTCGTCGTTGGCGTGACGGTCAGGAACGCGGACGAGCGTGCCGTCGGCTTCCGTCGCTCGGACGTACTCGCCCTGGCCGCCGCCGTTGTCGCCGCCCCAAGAGTCGCCGTTGACACAGGATGTGTGCAATCCTTTCCGGCAGAACTCACACCGGCCGCAGCTGATGACGAACGGGGCGAACACCCGGTCACCGGGCTCGACTGAGCGCACGTCGTCGCCGACTTCCTCGACGATACCCATCGGTTCGTGGCCGACGCGGGACCCCCCCTCACGGTCGCTCTGGCCGCGATAGAACCACAGATCGGAGCCACAGACAGCGGTGTGGGTCACGCGTACGATCGCGTCGGTGGGCGATTCGATTTCCGGCCGCGGGACCTCTTCGACGGTGATCTCACCGGGGCCGCGATAGATGGCTGCGCGCATATGATCGCTTCGGGGCGGCTGTGGAAAACCGTTCTCATGCCTTTGCCACATCCGACTGACTGTTTTATTGGATGGAAACAATTACCAGCGATGGAATATAATTGCAGAAACATGACGGATGTTCTCATCGTCGGGGGCGGCCCCGCCGGCCTGAGCGCGGCACTGTTTGCACAGAAAAACGGGCTGGAAACGACAGTCTTCGACACTGATGGGACCTGGATGCACAAAGCTCACCTGTTCAACTACCTCGGGGTCGGCTCTCAGGATGGGTCTGCGTTCATGGAGACAGCCCGGTCGCAGGTGGATAGCTTCGGCGTCGACCGAAAACAGGGCACAGAAGTGACCGACGTGGAGCAAACCGACGGCGGGTTCGAGGTTGTAACCGAGGATGACACGTACGAAGCCTCCTATCTCATCCTCGCGACCGGGGCTAACCGTGACCTCGCTGAGACACTGGGCTGTGACATGACTGATGAAGATGTCGTTGACGTGGATGTGACGATGGAGACGAGTGTCGACCACGCCTACGCGACGGGTGGGATGGTCCGAGCCGAGGAGTGGCAGGCCGTCATCTCCGCCGGCGACGGCGCGGCGGCGGCCCTGAACATTCTCACGAAGGAGAAAGGGGAGCACTTCCACGACTTCGATACGCCCGCTGACGCGGATGCGCTGTTCGGTCCCGAGGAGTAGATCCCGAACCGGCTCTGGAAGCGCCTATCCTATTGCTAACCACTAAACACGGTTTTACTGGCCACTGAGTGGCGAGTACAGGCTGGGTCCGCTGTCGGAGCGTTCTGGCCGGTCGATGCTAAGCAGGTACGTAATTCGAAGCGTCAGTGCCCTTTTCGCGTCACTGTGACCGTTTCGGCGTTCGAAAGCCGGCTGACTGTATTATCGTCTGATTCACTATGGCATCACAGCCGAATCTGTTCTCTGTGAAGGAGTTCGCGTTCACCCTCCGGTTCACTGCAGGGGCCGACCCGGTAATGGACCTGTTTCACGAGTACCCGACGCTACGACTCCGGAACGGCATGTGTACCGTGACCGAAAACGCTATGTGGCGTATCGACCACGTAGACGGTCCCGCTGACGCCATCTCTGCGCTCGATGAGGTGTTTCTCGACGAAGAACGCTGTAACGAGTGTCTCGACGAGCACCGCTGTTCCGGGACGCGGGAATACCAGGTTCTTGACCGGCGACCGGCCGCCAGAACTGTATATACGTATCACGCACACATCGACCGGTGTTGTGCAGTACCTGCTATCGTCACCGACTACATCGGGGACGGTGTCGTCTTCCAATCGGAACGCACCAGCGGTACGTATCGGTGGCGGGTGTTGTCGCCGGTCGAAACGTCGCTCGATCCGTTGGTCGATCGTCTCGAATCAACACTCCGTACTGGGGTACAGCTCGATGTTGACCATCTGGGAAACGGTGAACGACGGCGGCACAAGACACAGCCCGTGTTCCCACAGTGACTGTGTAGGGTCCACGGCAGTGCGTATTCGTTGTAATAGAATGTAAAACCCAACTCGATTAACTACGATGCCGCTAAACCACCACGCCGAAATCAGTGGACCGACCGCTCGTCGCTTTCGTCAATAGCCTCAATCGGGTCGGCGTTGCCAAACGATGGCTCCGGACCGTCCCCAGCAGCGGCCCACTCACAGGCATTGGCGAGGACCTGCTGGACCGCGTCGTTGTGGTAAATCGGATAGGTCTCGTGGCCCGGGCGGAAATAGAATATTCGGCCCGAACCACGGCGGTAGCAACACCCTGACCGGAACACCTCGCCGCCTTCAAACCAAGAGTTGAACACGAGCGTGTCCGGCGCGGGGATGTCGAAGCGCTCGCCGTACATCTCGGTCTCCGGGAGTTCGATGTACTCGTCCATACCATCGGCGATGGGATGGCCTGGTTCGACGACCCACAACCGCTCGGTTTCGGCGGCTTCGCGCCATTTCAGACTGCAGGTCGTCCCCATCAATTCGCGGAAAATCTTCGAGTAATGGCCCGAATGGAGGACAATAAGCCCCATCCCGTCGAGGACCCGGTCTTTCACCCGGGCGACCACCTCGTCGGCGACCTGATCGTGGGCGGCGTGGCCCCACCAAGTCAGAACGTCAGTTTCTGCCAGTACCTCTTCAGTGAGGCCGTGTTCGGGCTCCTGAAGCGTCGCGGTTTCCGTGTCGAAGCCGCGCTCCTCCAGTGCCGAGGCGATCGCGCCGTGAATCCCGTCGGGATACAGGTCTGCCACCGCTTCGTGTTCCTGCTCGTGGACGTATTCGTTCCAGACTGTGACGCGTGTCATACTCGTGGTTTCAACTTCCGCCGTAACGGCGTTCGCCAAGCGGCAATCCGTACGACGAGAGAGTGCGACACGTTTTCCTATCCGGGGGTGTTTGCCGGGTATTCATTCACAATACCCTCATCTGTCTCAGATACCCTTTTGTGTGATGTAGCTCCGAATGGTCCGGCTTGGTCCACCGCGCGCCAGCGTCGCTGCACAGTGGCTATGACAGCCGCAACGCTGAACGCCGATACGCCCCGATATCCAGCCGTATCCACAAGGCCGTGAATACTGCCCTGACACTGTGGAATACAGACGACTGTAACCCTCTTCAGTGGGAGTACAGTCGAGTGAAATCGCCGCGTAAAGAACTGCTATACCGGTTACACACGACTGTATCCCGTTCCGTTGGTTCGTACAAAATAATCCCTGATTTTTGTTGTATCAACGCTTCTCGCTCCCGTCCAGCCGTTATTCTGGGCAGATGATAATGTAAACAGTAGATAGGTATAAATACTCCCTGCCAGACGACGTGACTGATGCACCCTACCAGAAACCGCCGTATCGGATGGTTTCGAGCGATAGAGCCACGTACCGAGGTGGTTACGAAATGAGAGCACGACACCGTTTCCCGGAGCGGATCATCGGTGAAAGTGCGACCTGTCCGGACAGGACCTCAGAGGTGAGTCCCGATGTCTGAGCACACACTGGTGCTTATGGCACTGCTCCCGCTGGCGACGATTGCGGTCTTGATGGTCGGGCTGTACCAGCCGGCAACACGGACAATGCCTATTGCGTGGGCGGTGGCGGCTATCGCCGCCTTCATCGGTTGGCAGATGTCCCCTCGGCTGATCGCCGCCGCATCGATACGCGGTGCGCTGACAGCGACCAGAATCCTTGTCATCGTCTTCGGGGCGATACTCCTGCTGTACACGCTGAAACAGTCCGGCGCGTTCGAGGTCATCAACGCAGGGTTCTCGTCGATCAGCGACGACCGGCGTGTGCAGGTCATTCTGCTCGTGTTCCTCATGGGATCGTTCATCGAGGGCGCGGCCGGCTTCGGGACGCCTGCGGCCATCGTCGGCCCGCTGCTGGTCGGCCTGGGCTTCCCGCCGCTTGCCGCTGTTGTCGTCGCCCTCACGGGGAACATCCTCGCCATCACCTTCGGGGCGGTCGGAACACCGCTGATCATCGGGCTGCGTGACGTGGTGTTCGCAGAGGGTACGGGCGCCTCACAGCAGGTGCTGCAACAGGGTGGCTTTGAGAGCGTCGGTGCGTACGTCGCCCAGATTGGTCTGTGGGCGGCGCTCATCCATGCTATCGTCGGCATCGCCATCCCGTTCATCGGCGTGGCGATGATGACGCGTTTCTTCGGCGAAGAGCGGTCCATCAAGCCGGCGCTCGAAGTCCTGCCGCTGTGCCTCTTCGCGTGGGCTTCCTTCGCAATCCCATACGTCGCGACTGCGTACTTCCTCGGTCCGACGTTCCCGGCACTGCTGGGTGCGATGGTCGGGCTGCTCGTCGTCACGACGACGCTCCGGGCCGGCTACTTCCTCCCTGACGACGAATGGGACTTTGGTCCGGAGGACCAGTGGCCGGACCACTGGATCGGTAGCATCGAGCCCGGAGAGGGTGTCGGAACCGGGTCCAGCGGGAGCCGCGAGGGCACGGTTGCGGCCGACGGCGGCACGGCATCGTTCGCCGAATCCCATTCGCAGGATATGTCGCTGGGTATGGCCTGGCTGCCGTACCTCCTCGTCGCCGCGTTGCTCGTCGTGACCCGCGTTGTCACTCCGGTTCAGGACTTCCTGGCAACCAACGGCGTTCTCATGTGGAACAACATCCTTGGCACGCCGTTCTCGGAGGGCGTCGAGATGTTCTACCTCCCGGGGAGCCTCTTCGTGCTGGTTGCCGTGATTACCTACGCGCTTCACGGGATGTCCACCGACGAAATCAAGGCCTCGTGGAGCGAGGCGCTCCGAAACATTGCGCCGGCTGTTGTGGCGCTGTGGTTCGCTGTCGCGACGGTCATGATCATGCAACGGACCGGCAGTACCGTCGTGCTGGAGGCCGCGCCGATCAACTCCGGAATGCTCGGCTTGCTGTCAGAGATCACGGCGAGTGGGACCGGCCAGATGTTCCCGTTCTTCTCGGGCTTCATCGGCGCGTTCGGTGCCTTCATCGCCGGTTCGAACACGGTCAGCGATATCCTGTTCGGCCTGTTCCAGTTCCAGGCCGCCCAGCAGATCGGTGCCCCGACCCAGATTGTCGTTGCCGCACAGGCGGTCGGCGGCGCAATCGGCAACCTCATCGCCATTCACAACGTGGTCGCCGCCCTCACGGTGGTCGGCCTCATCGGCGAGGAGGGACGCGTCATCCGCCTCGAACTGATTCCGGTGCTGTACTACGGCGTGTTCACGGGCATACTGACGCTTATCCTGGCCTACGTCGTGGCCCCGGCCGCGTTCTAACCCGACTCACCTACCCACCTACCCTCCACCTACTCCCTATTCATGGCATACGATTCCCGACTCCCCGAGCAACGTGACCCGGCGACAGACCCGAACGCGAACTACGACTATCAGGGCGACAACATCAATCGGCCAGATCTCGTGTCGGCTCTGGAGCGCCGTGTAGACGGTGATGTACGCTTCGACACGTACACCCGTGAGCTGTTTGCTACCGACGCGAGCGCGTACGAGCAGCTCCCGATCGGCGTCGTTTCTCCGGTCTCGACCGAGGACGTGGTCGCGGTGATGGAGTACTGCGCCGAGGAGGGCATTCCAGTCCTCCCACGGGGCGGCGGGACTAGCCTCGCCGGACAAGCCGTCAACGAGGCGGTCGTCCTCGATTTCAAACGGCACATGGACCAGGCGCTGTCGGTCGACCCCGAGGCCAGGCAGGCCCGCGCCCAAGCTGGCATCACCATTGCTCGCCTCAACGACCGGCTCGAACCTCACGGGCTGAAGTTCGCGCCGGACCCGGCCTGGGGCGACAAGAGCGTTCTCGGCGGTGCAATCGGGAACAATACGACCGGTGCACACTCGCTGAAATACGGGAAAACAGACGCCTATATCGAGGAGTGTGAGGTCGTCCTCGCGGACGGAACCCGGACGACATTCGGCTGGGTAGACGTTGATGATCTCGAAGCGCGAGCGGCCGAAGCCGGCCCGGACGCCGACCTCGAAACCCGGATTTACGCCGAAGTCTCGAAAATCCTCTCAGAAGACGCCGCGGAGATTGACGACAAATATCCGGAGCTCAAACGAAACGTCTCCGGGTACAATCTGGACGAACTGGTTGATACCGCCAGGGAGCGCGGCGAAGTCAACCTCGCACGCCTGCTCGCCGGGAGCGAGGGAACGTTGGCCGTCGTGACGGAGGCGACGGTTTCGCTCGAACCTGTTCCCGAGGCCACGGCTGTCGCCATGCTGACCTACGACGACATCATCTCGGCGATGCGGGACGTCGCTCCGATTCTCGATCACGACCCCTCGGCCGTCGAAGTGATGGACGACGTGCTTCTGGACCTCGCCGCGGAGACGCCGGAGTTCGCCGACGTCGTCGGCATGCTCCCCGAGGAGACGGACTCGACGCTCCTCGTCGAGTTCTACGCCGAATCGGCCGAGGAGGGCGCTCAGAAGGTCGCCGATCTGCTCGCCGACCGACTCCCAGGATACGACGCCAGAGAGTCCCCGAGCGAGGGGGCGGCGTCGCTCACTGATGCCCCCGTCCACGCCGTCGACGCGCTGGAGGCTTACGACGCAGACCGGCAGGCGAAGTTCTGGAAGATGCGCAAGGCCGGGCTGCCGATACTCCTGTCGCGGACGGGCGACGACAAGCACTGGCCGTTCGTCGAAGACACGGCTATCCCGGCTGAGAACCTCCCGGAGTACATCGCCGACATCCGGGAGTTGTTCGACGAGCACGACACCTTCGCCTCCTACTACGCCCACGCCGGCCCCGGCGTCCTGCATATCAGACCGCTGTTGAACCTGAAATCCGGGGACGGCATCGAGACGATGGAAACCATCTCCGACGCTATTACGGATCTCGTCGTCCAGTACGACGGGTCCGTGTCGGGCGAACACGGCGACGGTCGCGCCCGAACCCAGTGGAACCGCAAGCTCTACGGCGACGACCTCTGGGAGACGTTCCGCGACCTGAAGTCGGCGTTCGACCCCGACTGGCGGCTGAACCCGGGGAACATCTGTGGCGAGCATGACCCGGCCGAGAGCCTCCGGTACGACCCGGAATACGAATTCAACGCTGGCTTCGAACCGACACTCGACTGGGACAACGAGAACGGGTTCCAGGGGATGGTCGAACTCTGTCACGGCTGTGCGGGCTGTACCGGCCATCAGGAAACGACTGGCGGCGTCATGTGTCCGACCTACCGCGCGGCCGAAGAGGAAATCACGAGCACTCGCGGCCGGGCGAACATGCTCCGGTCGGCGATGGACGGTGATCTCCCGGATAATCCCTTTGAGGAGGAGTTCGTCACGGAGGTTCTCGACCTCTGTATCGGCTGTAAAGGCTGTAAAAAGGACTGCCCGAGCGGCGTCGACATGGCGAAGCTCAAGGCCGAGGTGGTTCACGAGCACCACCAGCGCGAGGGCATCTCGTTGCGGGACCGACTGTTCGCCAACGTCGAGACCGTGCTTTCGCTTGGAAGTACGTTCGCTCCAGTGTCGAACTGGCTGATGGACCTGCCGGGGTCGGGACTGCTCATGGAGAAAACGGTCGGTATCACGGAAGAGCGGACGCTACCCGGCTTCCACCGGACCACGTTCCGGGACTGGTGGGCCGACCGCGGCGGCGCAATGGTCGCGGCGAGCAAAGCTGACCGGAAGGCGCTCTTGCTTGCCGACCCCTACACAAACTATAGCCACCCGGATGTCGGGAAAGCGGCTGTAGAAGTGCTGGAGGCGGCGGGCGTCCACATCGTCGTGCCCGACGATGTGACAGACAGCGGCCGTCCTGCGTTCTCGAAGAGTATGCTAAACCACGCTCGTGAGACAGCTCAGGCGAACGTGGACGCGCTCGCACCGCGAATCCGCGACGGCTGGGACGTGGTCACCATCGAACCCTCGGACGCGGTCATGTATCAGGTCGACTACTGTGACCTGCTCTCCGGCGATGATGTCGATACCGTCGCGGAGAACACGTACGGCATCTGCGAGTATCTCGACACGTACCGGCTGGGAGAGACGATCCCCTTCGACGAGCCGGGCGACTCGCTGGCGTACCACGGCCACTGTCACCAGAAGGCGACGAAGAAGGACCACCACGCCGTCGGCGTCCTCCGTCGGGCCGGCTACGAAGTCGACCCGCTCGATTCGGGCTGTTGTGGCATGGCCGGGAGTTTCGGCTACGAGGCCGAACACTACTCGATGAGCGAGGGCATCGCGGACCTCCTGCTGGGACAGATAGATGACTCCCCTGCTGAGCAAGTCGTCGCACCCGGCGCGTCCTGCCGGTCCCAGATCGACGATTTCGGCGATGGCGAGACTGAGCCGCCACATCCCATCGAGATGGTCGCGGCGGCGATACGGTAATCGGGTCGGGCGACACCTCCCGGCAGTGGTCAGAACCCAAATCCGTCTCTTTGTCTGACCGTGACGTCGTGTCCGTCAACTGTTGACCGAAGCGCCTGTGTGAACGGTTCGGGGTCGAACTGGCCGTGGACGCGAACCGTCGTCGCGGAGTCTGTCCGGGGCTGTGCGGTGATTTTCGGCCGACCGACTCGACCACCAGTGTGGACATCCACGCTGTCGAGCGTGTCGTATGACTGTGTCTCGACCTGTTCGGCCATCTCGATGGCCGCGGGGACGCCCTCCTCGACCACCCGTGAGGCGAATGTGGCGGCCCGCTGATCCGGCGACCCGAACAACAGGTCGACAGGTGTCAGATAGTCGTATTCCACGAAGTACGCCCGCTCCGTACAGAACAACACGTCGACCAGCCGGAGCGGGTACGAGCCACGCATCGTGTAATGCAAGTGGACGCGGAGTTCGTCGGTCACGAGAACCACCCTTTCGCAGTGGCGGCGTCAGCGACTGTTCCGTCCGCTGCAACCTTCGCACGTCCTACCCGATACATCGTGTACACCTGGACGAGCAGGAAGACCGCCCAGAGGGCGTACCCGCCCGGTGCACTGCCGAGTACGGTCGTTTGGACGGCGAACGCCCGTAATCCCAGCCGTGTCGTCAGCCCCGTTCCGATCAAGAGGACACTGAAGTAGCCGAAAAACGCGGCGGCGACCCACATTGCGGCGATCCGACCCCAGCCCGGCATCGTGTGCTCTGGCAGCCGGACCGTGTTGACGAGCTGGACGATGATGATGTACGGCCACATCAACAGCCCGGACATCGCCGCTCCGACGACTAGGAGCCCGAAAGGATCGGATATTGATATCGGAAGGGTGAGAATGAGCACGCCCCAGCCACAGAAGACGGTCAGCAATCCCCAGAACAGTCGCGGCAGGCTCCAGCCCGCCTCCCGCCCGTACAGCTCGTAGATGATGTCGGAGCTGTTCCGGACGAACGATTCGATGATTGCGTATTCAGTCGTGAACAGGGCGAGAAACAGCGTGACGTAGATGACACCCGTCGTGAACCCGCCGACCGACGGTGCAATCTCGATGAGCCACATATCGACCGCGTCGCTCGTCGCGCCCGGTGCCTGCGACACCGCGATGACGACCAGCATCGTCGTGACGAGGAGAAGTCCCAGCAGGAATGTCAACAGGTGTTCGAGCTGTGTCACGCGCCACCAGCCGCGCCAACGCTTGAGGTTTTGTGTGTCAGGAGTGAAGGTGAACCCGTCCTCGTGGACCGTCTCGGGGTCGTCACCGGCAAAGGGGTTCTTGATCCGGCCCTGATACCGGCCCATCCCATATCCTTTTTCCCGTATCCAGAGGCTCTGTGAGAGGTTGAGGTAGCCGCCCGCGCCGGCGTAGGCTAGCGCCCCGACCAGCACGGCGATGGTTCCGACCGGCGAGTAGTCACCAACCTCCGTCAGACTTCCCGGGACGCCGACCAGCACGTCCACCGACCCAATGAGAACGAACAGCAGCAGTGAAAACGCAATAGACAGCGCCACCAGAACGAGCTGGAGGCTCTCGACGACGTTGTACATCAGCGGTGTCACCTGATAGGTCACCCAGATGAACACCATGAGCCCGATGCCGAACAGTCGCCAGCCGACGATGTCGACACCGCCGAAGTCATACGTTCCGAGTCCAAGACCCTGTGCGCCGATCTGCGCGGCGCTCGCAGCCCACCCCGGCCAGCCGAGACTGATGAACCCGCCGACCAGCATAGCCAGCGGGAGGACCGGATGGACCCGTTCGAACGCTCGAAACACGCTCTCACCGGTCGCCAGTGTCCACCGCTGTATCTCCGTGTTGATGACAAAGTGGAGACAGACAGCCGTGAGGAACAGCCAGTACAGTCCCCACCCGTAACTGGCGACCAGATTCGGCCAGAACAGGGTCTCACCGCTACCGAGCGACGCCCCCAGCATGATCGCGCTGGGACCGACAACGTGGCGGAGTTTCGGCACTTTCGGCAACGAGAGTTCTCTGAACCGCCCGCCCGACCCCGTGTCCGGATGGGCATCGCTCTCCGGTGCTACCTCGAGGTTGTCGTACGCGACCGGGGTGTACGATGAGATCGGATACCGCTGCTCTTTGCGAGAGGCGTACACCTCTGCTGTCTCTGACTCCGTCTCTTCCGCTACCTCCGACTGTTCCGTCGGCTTTTCCTCTGGCATCGATGAACTCACCCACCGACGTAGTGCCAGACGTGCTCGTGGTCGGCAGCCAGATCGACCTGCGGGAGGTCCTCGAGGGCGGGCCCGATAGCGTCCCACCACTCGTCAGCGGTCTTGTAGCCCGCCGGGTGCTCCTGAAACACCTCGGTGATGAGTTTCCCGGCATCGGTATCAGGGTTCTCACGAAGATAATCGTACGCGGCCCGTAGCGCCGCACGCCGGTCGTCGAGTACGTCCCCCGTCCCCGGCAGGTCAGCGTCGGCGATACTGTGCTCGACCGGGGGCTCTCGTTCCTGTTGCGAGTCCGCGTCCGAGCCGACGAGCTGGGAGAACGGGATCCACCAGACCCGACTCCGTGCCCCGACCTTTCGCGTTTCCAGATCCCCTCGTTCCACGAGTACATCGAGCTTGTTATGTGCCGTCTTCCGTGAACAGCCGAGTGCGTCCATCACATCGGTTGCCGTCAACGGCTTCGCTTGGTCTGCCCGATCTTGAAACACCGAGAGCACTCGCTCCGGTGTGAACTCTGCCGTGGACGGTGGTGACCCGTCAGCCCGACCATCGTCCGCGGTATTGCTCATACGTAGCCATTACAGTCGTATGTAATAGACTTTTCTGCACTACTCTCCGTTTCGGGAGCAAACGCTTTCCTTCCGTCTGACGCTCGATAGACATCAATCACACACGAAGGCACGAAAATACCCTCTCAGCGGACACATCAGCAACGGGATGCCGAAAACTCTCTTTCTATTGGTCCCCTCAGCCAGCGACCGCGCTCTGTTGTATCAGTCTAATTCTCGCTCAGCCGGTTCCGGTGCAGGCACCGACTGCTCGGTTTCCACGACCGCACGCTCTGGCAGTTCGATGTCGGGTTTTCGACCGACCGTCAGCAGGCGCTCGGTAAGTGTCAACTCTTCTGGACTAGGGCTCGGTTTCTGGACTTCTTCGTAGTCGACGACTACTTGCCGGTCTTCGGCCGTAATGCGCACTGCACAGAGCTGGTAGGAGGGATAAAACACTGGGGGTAGCAGCCCGATGACACCGTCCCGCCGGTGGAGCCGTTTGAGCCAGGTCCCGGTGTTGACGACCAGGCCACCGTCGACTGACTGCACACTCGGCCGGTGCGTGTGACCGTAGCAGAAGACGACCACGTCGTCTTCCTGTTCGAATACTTCCTGCGCGGCTTCCGTGTACGTCGTCTGGGTGTCGACCGTAAGGTCGGTCTCGAAGACGCCAAAGCGGTTGATCGTCTTCTTGATATCCCGCCGCAGGAGATACAACGGGATGCCCACGAGCAACAGGAGTCCGGCCAGCGACGCGTTCACCACCAGCAATACCCAGATGGCGGTCCCGACAGTGCCGAACTGACCAAGAAACGATGTCGTCGTTTCCACCGGTGCGGACCAGACACCGAGCAGATTCAGCGCCGCCAGAATCGCCAGAATCGCGCTGATGTTGAACAGCAAGAGGAACGGGACCAGTGCGTACCGCAGCAAGGGGTTCATCTCTCGATAAAAGTACTTCGAGAGCATCCACACCGGGACCCGTTCCGTCGGCGTCACCGCCTGCACGTCCTTGAGCCAGTTGTACCGGCCCCGGTCCGAGAGCTGGCCGGCTCGACTCGTCACGAGCGTGTTGTAGTAGTAGCCAAGCGGCGTCACGTTGGTGTCGCCCCAATCCTCGATGCGGTTGTTGGGGTCCTGCTGATTGCCGTGTTCGAAGTGGATGGCCGCGTCTCCAACCGGGCGGGTAATCGATTTCGACTGGACGAGAGTGACGTTGTATGCCGCGAACCGCTCCACGTACTCGTCGTAGGCCGCGAGTTCGTGGTCGTGGTTCCCCGGAATCAGGGTGATTTCGATGTTCTCGCCGGTCTTTCGCAACTGCTCGAACAGCGTCGGGTAGGTTTCTTCGAGGGCGTCGAACTTCTCCAGTCCCGACATCCCGGTAAACTCCCACAGCCCGAACGCGTCACCGTTAATGAGCAACTCGGCGTCCTCGTCGGTGGTTTCTAACCGAGCCAGAAAATCGAGCAGTTCGTCGAGGAACTCTACCTCCTCTAGCTGCTCGTCGCCGCCGATGTGAAGATCGCTGATGACATAGTAGACGCGGTCCTCGGCGGGGCCGTCCATTGAATACGGGTTCTTGACCCACAGACAAAGGCGTTGCTCTCCGTGGTATCAAAGCGGGAGAGTGTAGTTTCGACTGTGACTGTCACTTACAGACAGGCTTTTGCCGGTATCGTGGCCGGCCCGACTACAGTTCGAGCACGGCTCGGAACCGCGCTTCGTTCTCGATCATCTGGCCGTAGGCTTCGTCAACGTCTTCGAGCGGGTACGTCTCTATCTCCGGCGCGATATCGCGGAGCGAACTGAACTCCAGCGTGTCCTGTGAGTCGCGTGCGTGTCCGGAGGCCCAGCCCTCGACAGCGCCACGGTTCTGGACGAGCTGCTGTGCGCTCACTTCAACTGGCTCGCCGGGGACGCCGACGACGACGACAGAGCCATCGACACCGATGCCGCTGACGATGGAACTGATGGCGTCACTCGACGGTGCTGTCGCCAACACGACGTCGGCCCCACCGAGTTCCTGCAGTCGCTGACCGGCATCTGTCTCCGCCGCGTTGATGAAGTGATCGGCTCCCAGCTCTTTCGCCAGCGATTCCTTCTCCGGCGTTCGGGAAATGGCGGCTGTCTCGAAGCCGGCCGCGTGAGCGTACTGGATGCCGAGGTGACCGAGGCCGCCGACGCCCTGTACGGCGACCAGATCCCCGACGTTCGCATCGCTGTTCCGTAGCGCGTTGAACGTCGTCACGCCCGCACAGAGCAACGGCGCTGCGGCCGCCGCATCAAGTGACTCCGGAATCTTCGCGAGCGCTTCCGACGGAGCGGTCATGTACTCGGCGTACCCGCCGTCGTAGCTCAGTCCGGTGATTTCGCCGTTCTCACACTGGAGGAAGTTCCCCTGTCGACACTGGTCACACGTCGAACAGTGGCCGCCATGCCAGCCGACGCCGACTCTGTCACCCACCTCCCAGGCGTCGACAGCGTCGCCGACGGCGTCCACATGGCCTGCCACCTCATGGCCGGGGACCCGCGGATAGGAGACGACCGGGTTGGTCCCTTCTTTCGCGTACACGTCGCTGTGACAGATGCCACAGGCGTCGACCGAGATCCGTACCTCACCGGGGTCCGGCTCGGGGACCTCTCGTTCGACGACTTCGAAGTCTGCCCCTGCCTCAGGCACGACCGCCGCTTGCATTGTGTCTGACATACCGATACTTCCGGCTCGACGCGGATAAGCGGCCAGTTAGCAGAGAGCTGTACGGGGTGTCTGTTGGGACATATCTGTACAGAGCGGGTCGAAACGACTTTCGATTCAGGACCGGAGCCGCTGGATGCGCTTCTCCGTCGGTGGGTGGGTCGAGAACAGCTTCTCGAACAGCCCCTTGTCGGCGTTGAAAATACAGAGGGCGTTCATGCTATCATCGACTGCTGATTCCCGCCCCTCCGCACCGCGTGAGATTTTCTCCAGCGCTCGGGCCAGCGGCTCGCCGGTACCGATAGCTCGGCGAGCGTCAGCGTCGGCGACGTACTCACGATACCGCGAGATAGCCAGCACGAACACCATGACCAGCGCGTTCGCGAGCGAGGAAGCAACCATTGCCATGAGCCACGAGCCGATGTTCCGTTCGCCGCCGAACAGCACCGCGAAGTAGGCGACGTAGCCGACGAGCATCCCGATGGACTGCCCGACGACCATCGTGATGACGTCCCGGTTCTTGATGTGGGCCAGTTCGTGCGCGACGACTCCCTCCAGTTCGTCATCCTCCAGAAGCTGCATCAGTTCGCTCGACACGACGACGACACCTGCACCCTTCCGGCCGACCGCAAAGGCATTGGGCACGCCCATGTCCATCACCATCAGTCGCGGCTCCTCGATATTCATATCTCTGCAGAGTCGCCGAACCATCTGGTGAACGTAGCCGAACCGCTGATCGTCCGGCATATCCTCCGCACCGCGGAGTGCCAGCCACTTCCCGAGTTTGTACTGGATCGCCGGAACGACGAGGATTCCGACGAGGAGCACCGGGACGAGCGGCAGGCCTAACAGCACCGACAGGGCCGTGCCGGCGAACACGTAGAACGCGAACAGAATCGCGCCGACGACAAGCATCCGCACCTGTAATCCGAAGTCTGCCATACAGGGTCAACTCCGTCCGGCCGTATAAACCGTCTGGCCGACGATGCCGCTCGCGTCACTGGATTTCGTGCCGGATACGGGCTCAGGGCTTGCGGAGCGCGTAACTCCATCTCCCATGGGTTTCGAGCGTGAGATACGCCAGCCGCCAGTCGCTCTCCGAACAGAACTGGTGGACGGCAGGGATGACGCCGTTCACGATTTTGTAGTCGTCGCCCGTGATGTACCCGTCATCTGCGACTGCCCGCTGGCTCTCTCTGAGTTCGGCCAGCGTGGCCTCGTACTCGTGGGAACTGTTGATGTACACCCAGTCGAGCGAGCCAGTGTCGGTCTCACGGAGCACGGTAATCGGCTCAGCGTCCCGCAGACGAACAGTGTCTCCCTGCCCGCTGAAGCGTCGCTTGACAGCCTGTCGATCTTCGTCGCTTTCCCACCGGTCGACCAGAGAGAGCGTTTCCGGCCGCGTGATCCTGTTGATTGACTCGGCGAACGACCCGTCTCCAGTACCGAACTCGGCGACAGTCCCGCTGGTTGGCAACTGTTCGAGGAGATGCGTCCGATGGGGAAGGACTTGCACGTGTTCAAGCTCTGCTGCCGGGAGCGACTCCGGGACAGCTTGCTTCCGGTCTAGAATGGTCGCCGCTGCGGCTCCCTCTGTCGTGTCGGGCGGAAACGCGGTCTGATAGAGTCCGGTAATTAGCGGGTAGAGGCGGTCCGGACAGGACTCGGTGATAGCGCGTTTCGCCCGCGATAATGACATCTTATTGCCACGATACAACAACGGAGAGTAAAAACATGCCGACTCCGGTTCTCATTGGGGAGGCGAAAACCTATCCGCTTGGGTCCGAAACGACATCAGCATGTCTTTGTCCCGTTTTGTTGGACGGTTCCGGCCCTACTCTGTCCCGATCTGTCTGTTTACTGCGGTAGTTGCCGCCGTGCTGTTTGTGCCAGCACTGGTTCTCGGGGGCCCGACCGGACGCACATATGCCCTGACCGTGGCGGTTCTCATCGTCGCGATTTCGTCGGTCCTTCCGTATGCCGCCGCCGTCGGCGTTCTAACTGTTCCGTTCTTTTACACCGGACTCGGCAGCTATGCAGCCCCATCGGTCCTGCCAGCAGATGGGGAGCCGCTCGCACTGACTGGAGTACTCCGGCACGTCGTCGCCGGGATCTCGTATGTCGTCGCAGCCACCGCCGTCGGCGCTGTCGGCATCGGTCTCGATTTCGCGGCTTCGAGTGGTTCGGAGCCGTTTCCGGCGGTGGGCCTCCCGTCGTTTCCAGCACTCGGGTTTCCACCGTTCTTGTTGCTCGGCGGGGTAGTCATCGCCGGTGTCTACGTCATCGCTCAACTGTGGCGGTACGAGAAACCGATTCGGGAGCTGGGTTTGAAGACAGTTTCTGGGACGGTTGTCCTTGGCGCGTTCCTCGCTGTGTCGCCTTTGATTGCGCTCTGGATTTTCGGGTCATACGGCTTCTGACTGTCTCTGTCCTGCTACTGATCGCTAGCGTCTCTGCAGACCATCCGATAGTCGGCGCTACCCGCCGCCTCCCAAACGGCTTAAAGTCACAAGCTCTGGTATCCGATAATGACTCAGAAACAGTCCTCGACAGATGGTGGTCCACGAGCGAGCGGTATGCCGATGCTCGGTCTCGGTACCTGGCAGAATGAAGACGCAGAACAGTGTGCCGAGAGCGTTCGGACGGCACTGGAAGCCGGCTACCGACATATCGACACCGCACAGGCCTACGACAACGAAAGCGCCGTCGGTGACGGTATCGCCGCGGCTGACGTCGACCGCGACGATATCTTCCTGGCGACGAAGGTGTGGATCTCGAATCTCTCACACGACGACGTGATCGAGACGACCGAGGAGAGCCTCGACAAACTCGGCGTCGATTCGGTGGACCTGCTGTACGTCCACTGGGCGGCGGGCGAGTACGAGCCCGAGGAGACGCTCCCGGCGTTCGACAAACTCGTCGACCGCGGCCTGATCGACAACGTCGGCGTCTCGAACTTCGAACCGCACCACGTCGAAACGGCGATGGACGTGCTCGATGCTCCGGTGTTCGCAAATCAGGTCGAGACGCACCCGTTCCTCCAGCAGTCGGAACTCCGCGAGCACGCGGCCGAACAGGACTACGAACTGGTCGCGTACTCCCCGCTGGCACGCGGTGAGGTGTTCGGTCACGATGTCATCGAAGCCATCGCCGACGACCACGACGCGAGCGAAGCGCAGGTCAGCCTCGCATGGCTCCGCGAGAAGGGCGTGACGGCGATCCCGAAAGCCACGAGTGAAGCCCACATCACCGATAACCTGGCGAGCCTCGACCTGTCCCTGACGGACGCCGAAATCGACCGTATCGACGGGATCGAGACCGTCGACCGACGCGTCGATCCGGACTGGTCGCCCGCCGCCTGGGACTGAGTCGCTTTCGAGCTTTCCCGGTGGGATTTGCCGATACGACTGTCGGTCCGTGACACCACGTCTCCCACAGCCCTCTTCACATTTCGACCCGTTGAACAGGTAATGAGATATTTTCGCTCTAACTGGTGGTCAAACTGACTTGGCCTATGTTGCCCTCCACGTTCACTGATCGTCCCTCACTCCCGGCTCGGTACCGAGACAGCGCGCTGTTTGTCCTGCTCGCAATGTTATTCGGTGGTTCGTTCGTCGCCATCAAAACCGGGCTCCGTGAGCTTCCACCGGTGCTGTTTGCCGGTCTCCGGTTCGACCTTGCGGCGGTGACGCTGCTTGGCTACATCGTCGTTACTCGGCCCCGGTCGACGTGGCTACCCCGGACTCGCGGCGACTTTTTGGGCATCGGGATGGCGGCGCTGTTCCTCATCGCGCTCAACAACGGGCTGTTGTTCCTCGGTCAGGGCACGACCACGCCCGCAGCGGCGTCCGTGATGTACGGTCTGAACCCAATACTCGCCCCTGTGTTCGCCTGGTGGCTGCTGGGCGACCGCCTATCGTGGCTCGGTGCGGTCGGTATCGGTATCGCACTGAGCGGCGTTATCATCATCGTGCAGCCGTCTCCGTCGACGTTCACCGACGCGAGCGCTATCGGGCAACTGCTGGTCCTCGGCGCGGCCGCGGCCGTCGCACTCGGCAGTGTACTCCTCCAGCGTGTCGGCCCGCAGATGGACAGTACGCCACTGACTGCCTGGGCGATGGCCGTCGGTGCGGTTCTCCTCCACGTCGCGAGCCTGCTGGTCGGGGAGCCACCAACAGCCGTGATCGGCATCGGCCCTGAAACGATTGCCAGCATCATCGCTGTGGGCATCCCGTCCACGGCGGTCGCGTACGCCATCTACTTCGGCCTCATCAATCGCATCGGCCCGGTTCGTGCGAACTTGGTCGCGTACGTCGTGCCGATTTTCGCCGCGCTCATGGGCTGGGTACTGCTCGGCTCGTCGGTGTCACTGTGGACGCTCGTCGGCTTCCTCGTCGTCGTTGCGGGCTTCGCTCTCATCGAGCGTGTGACCATCCGCATGGAACTGCGTCGGCTCTATCGACGGTTCAACCAGCCATCGTCGTCCCAGCAGACGCCCCCGTGTGATGACTGAGCCAGTCGCGACATAGGCCCGGCCAATCATGTACTGGCAGCCCCATGCTATCTTATGGACCCTTCTGACGTGGAGACTGTGTTTGTCGCCGGAGCCAGCGGCGGGACCGGGCGAGCGACGCTCCGACTGCTCAGTTCGCGCGTGCCGACGGTCCGGGCACTGACCAGCACACCGGCAAAAACAGACGACCTCCAGGCGGCCGGCGCTGACGAGGTTGTCGTCGACGACCTGTTGAATCCGACTGCGTTGACAGAGGCGTTGTCAGATGTCGATGTCGTCCTGAGCGCCGTCGGCTCGAATATCACGGACGTCTGGTCTCGGGACAAGTACGTCGACGGCGCGGGGACGATCAACCTACTCGATGCGGCTGTCGACGCCGGCGTCGAGGCGTTCGTCATGGAATCCGCTATCGGCGTCGGTGACGAGCCAGCCAGTCCGCTCGCAGCGGCCTTCGACGTCGTCATCCAGCCGATACAGCGGGCTAAAGCAGAAGCCGAGGCCGCGATCCGCGAGGCTCCGGTTCGGCATACGATTCTCCGACCGGGCGTCCTCACGAACGGGCCGCGGACTGACACCGTCTCCGTCGCCGAGCCCGGTGCGAAACTCTGGGGGAGTGTTTCGCGGGCTGACGTGGCCCGACTGATGATTGCCTCACCTGTCACGCCGGCGGCCGAGGATCGGACCCTGGAAGTCGTTGCTAAGCCATCGTTCCCGAACCGAGCGCTGGATATCGATTGGCAACTCCCGCGAAACGAGCGGGCAGGAACCGTGTCGGTCGATACCCCGGACGACGGTCCGTAGCGGCAGTCCATCCGTGCGCAAATACGGCTCCAGCGTGAAAGGATCCTGATGACTGCTGTGGACCACGCGAACGCCGGCTATCGGCAACTGTACGGGGAGGATGGCCTCTCGTTCGGTCTCGGATTTCCGCTCACAGGCGAGCAGGAATCGACGCCGGATATCGACACGGAACTCCGGTTCGCAAGCCACGCCGAGGATGTCGGATTCGACGCGCTCTGGGCGCGCGACGTCCCGACGTACTGGCCGCGGTTCGGGGACGCCGGCGGGGCCTTCGACCCGTGGTCGCTGCTGTCCCACGTCGCCGCCCACACCGAGTCAGTCGCACTCGGTACTGCAAGCATCGTTCTCCCGTTGCGCCATCCCATCCACGTGGCGAAGTCGGCCGCAACCGTCGACCGGCTCTCCGACGGCAGACTCGTGCTGGGTGTCGCCTCCGGTGACCGCGACCCGGAGTATCCGGCGTTCGATGTCGACCCCGAGAACCGGGGGCAACTCGTTCGCGAAAGCGTCGACGCGCTCCGCGCGCTCTGGCGAGAGGAGTACCCGACCCTCGATGGCTCCTGGGGCCAGATTGACGGAGAACTGGATGTGCTCCCAAAGCCGACGACAGACACGCTCCCGCTCTTTCCGACCGGGAACGCCAGACAGTCGACAGAGTGGATCGCCGAGAACGGCGACGGCTGGATTTTCTATCACCTCCCCGAGTCGACGCTTGAGTCGTACCTCGACACGTGGAGGAGTCACGCTCCCGAGAAACCGTTCACGATTGCCCTTCAAGTCGAGTTCGCTGCTGATCCCACAGCCGAACCCGAACCGCTCCATCAGGGGTATCGGGCCGGTGTCGAGTGGTTCCGGGAGTACTTCCGACGGCTCGAAGACTACGGCCTTGATCACGTCATCGTCGGCCTACGCGCCGCGGAGCCAGCGGCGGCGATGACGACCTTCGCCAACGAAATCATCGACGAGCTGTGACGGTCGGTGGGAAGATGTTCGCACGGACAGCTTTCGGTGCGGCTGAGCTATTAGATACCGATGACCGACCGGCAGGCGGCCCTCCGCGCTTTAGCTGGGGAGCTTACCGATTACGAGCCGATCACCGACGCGTTTCTCGCAAAAAGCTTCACGGACCAGTTACTCATCGTCGACGTCCGGGACGGCGCATCCCTCCCCGCTGCCGTCACCGACAAGCTAGCTGACCGCGACCTGCGCCCGGCCGAGAGCGTGTACGGTGACAACGAGACACCCCACTCCGCCGTCGGTAACGTGGGCGATGCGACACGCCACCATTTCGTCGACGTGCGAACCCGCGGCTCACACCGCTCGTACGTCGTCGAGTGACTCCGGTCCTGTTGCCTGGGTGGGAGACGAACCCGGCCGGACGTTAGGGGTCGAACTTGCCCTTTTTGAGCCCTTTCCGGACCGGTTCGTGTTCCGCATCGGTCGGCGGCGGTGCGGTCACCAGTAACGTCTCTAGTCGACTGTCCGCGCCCGCTTTGACACCGCGGTCGGTGTTGGCCTCGACGACCACCACGTCGCCCGGCTTGACCGTTCGCTTCGTCTCCCCATCACGGACGACACCGGTCCCGGACTGGACGTGTATCGCGACGTCGCTCGCAGGTGCGTGTACCGGAATAAACTGTCCGGGTTCGAAATAGCCACAGACGACTTTCATCCGGTCGCTGCGGAACACTTCGACAGCCGAGAACTGGTCGTCGTCGTATTCCCGGACGGCGTCGAAATCGGTCGCTGTCATCGCTCAGTCCCTCCAAGTTGCGGTATCAACGACCGTGGGCGCATCGTCACACTAAGTCGATACAATTCGCGCCAACTGAGCGGTCCTACTTCTCCTCGCTGTTGATTCATACGAGTGAGTTTGCCCGCACCACGGAAAGTGCCGGTCCCGAACGGCTTCGTCCGCAGTGAGACCGTGCCCTGTGGTCGACGGGGATAGCTCGCTTCCCAACTCACTCTGCGATGTTGGGATACGACTGGTGGTTACCCTGCGACTTTCTGGCGACCAGTTGGGCGGTTGCGGCGGTTGTGCCGTCCGTCGTCGTGGTCCGCTCGTCGTAATGCAATACTGTCAGCCCGAGCCCGGCTCTGAGCAGTTCGTTTGAGGCAAACCGGTACCGGTCCCCGGAGGGGCCGCCGTCCACGTCGTCGGTCGTCCTGAGGTGGTGCTGGATGAACAGACAGCCGCCGTCGGCCAGCGCCTCGATGATATCGGGGAGGCGGTCAACGGGGCGATAGAAGCTGATCGTAATGAGGTCGTACGTCGACGTTGGGTACGCAAACGAGTCGAGGTCCGCCTGTATCCAATCGATGTCGTCTTCGACACCCGCTGCGCGTGCGTTCTCGCGGGCAATCTGAAGTCCCGCACGCGACTGGTCGACTGCATCGACGTGGTATCCGGCCGCTGCGACCGGCAGTGCGTTCCGCCCAGTCCCGGTTGCGACGTCAAGCGCTCGACCCGGCGGGAAGGTCGGCAGGTATCGTTCTAACACCGGATGTGGGTCCGGACGCTGTGGGTACGTGCCCGCTCGGTATCGCTCGTCCCAGGTCGTCATACCTGCGTTAACCGCCCGCCGAGATATGAAGGCTATGGGCTGTGACACCGCTCTTGCGTTGCTTCCCGTTTCCGAGCGTGACAATCTCAATTGACTTATGCCTTCGCCTGTGACCCACATACAAGCTACAAGCTATGGCCAGTCAAACCGGTGTGACCAGACGGCGGCTGCTCATCGGTCTTGGAAGCGGCCTCGGTCTGCTTGGGGGTGGTGGTGCCTACGTGTACTGGTCGTTGCAGGGCGACTCTGGCGGGTACACCGCACCGGACTCACACCCTGTCGTTACCACGCGTGGGCTCCTCAACACAGCCGAGGGGCCAGCCTTCGAGACTAGTGGTACGTGGGCGTTCGACGATGCGTCGGCGGTGTTCCTGTTCGTCCACGGATTCAGTACCGACGCCGAGAGGGCGCGCGACAACGCCTATACGGCTCAGGTAGCGCTTGACGGAACACGGCCCACACCGGTCGTCGCGTACAGTTGGGAGTCCGACGTCGAATGGGAGCAGGCGAAGACCAACGCCGCGGCGAACAGTACTCCCCTCGCCCAGTGGTTAGTCGAGTGGGCCGAAACCGACGGGCGACCCGTCCACTTGCTCGCGCATTCGCTCGGCGCACGGGTTACCGGTGAAACACTTCGCGTGCTTGCAGAGCAAGGGGCGACAGACGCGCTTGCCTCGGTGTCACTGCTCGGTGGCGCTATTCCCTACGATAGTGTGATTCCGGGTGGCAGATACGGCGACGCTATCGGGGCTGTTGACGCCCCGGTGTCGAACTTCTACAGCCACAACGACAAGGTCCTCTCGTGGGTGTACCGAGCGTCGGACCGGACCCACGCCGTCGGCCACGCTGGGACTCGTGATGCGGGGCCGCTTCCCGACGGCTATCAAGACGTGAACGTCTCTGATCTCGTTGCCGATCACTACTCGTACTTCGAACCAGGTGAGGGCTGTCTGGCGCGTGTCGTCGCCGAAATCGAGTGACGTGGCTCTGTTTTCTGCTGCTAATAGAATTATATACGGCGGAAGTGTTGTGCTCCCTATGGGAACCGCTGGCAGGCCAACGGCTGCGACACGCTGGAGCGAGATATGACCCTCTTCACTGCCGTTGTCGTCTTCGTGGTGGGATTGCTCTCGGGTATCGTCGTCCGGTGGGTCGCCGGTCTCGCTGCCGCGTTCGCGCTCGTTCTGGTACTGTTGGGAGCGACCACACCGGATATCGGTCTGATAAACTTCGTACTCGAACAGTACTACCAGGGTAACGAACTGCTGTTTCTCGCCGGACTGTTGTTCGGGCTGGACGCTGAACATACGAGAGATGCCGTTGAGGGTTGACGCCTCGCTCTCGGAGTCGTATTGAACTGCAATCTACCGGTTGAATACCTACCGCAGACGATTGCCTTCCGTCGATTGCGTGTGACATCGTCGTTGTCCCGGACAGGACGCGGCTACGCTTCTGGATACCACAGATATACGAATGGTGGATATCGCTATCGCACATGAGTGAGTCGGTGGGCGTTCTGAGTAGTGTCTCGACCATCGAAGCCATAGACGGCGGAAAGCCCGAAGAAATTCGACCCACACATAGCGACCGGGGTACGTCCCGGGCAGTGTCGTGTACGACTCCGCTGTCCGGATGTCTGGCGGGGAACGGCGCTATCTCAAAACCAAAGCCGGCGTCACCTAACATATAGCTATTTGGAATAGCTATTCGACTATATCGATATCTCGCTTCCTCTCTATCACCAGCTGTATGGCCAAAGCAATGTGTGGGTCCGTCGCACAAACTGTGTTTTAATCCTTCACGAAGTCTATGACGGTGGCCTCTCGAGTATCTCGATGTACCTATGGACTTACAGGAATTTGTCCGCTCCAACGCCCCCGAGGACGGTGGCGATGGCTTCCAGAAAGAGAACAACAGGCTGCTCGACATCCCGCTCGACGGAACGGTGATGGTCAAAGCCGGGTCGATGGTCGCATACACCGGCGAGGTCACGTTCACTGGCAAGTCCTCGGCGGAAGGCGGCATCACGGGCTTTGTCAAGGAGGCCGTGAGCGGCGAAGGGACGCCAGTCATGGAGGCTGAAGGAAACGGCCATCTCTACGTGGCCGAGAACGGCAAGAAGGTACAGGTGCTGACTCTCGCTGACGGGGAATCGATATCGGTCAACGGCACTGACGTGCTCGCGTTCGAATCAAGCATCGACTACGAAATCAACACCGTTGGCAGTCTCTCCGGTATGGCCGCCGGTGGGCTGACGAACGTCTACCTCACCGGCCCCGGCGAAGTCGCACTGACGACACACGGCGACCCGCTGGTGATGACGCCGCCGGTGTTCACCGACCCGGATGCCACCGTTGCGTGGAGTTCGAACCTCTCACCGTCTATCGAGGTGAACAAGACGTTCGAGATCGGCCAGACCTCCGGTGAGTCGATACAGATGGAGTTCACCGGCGACGACGGGTTCGTCGTCATCCAGCCGAACGAGGAAGGGTCTGTCACACAGAGCCAGAGTTAATCGCCGCTGAGTTGTCGCGGCGGAGACACCGAGCGCTTTCGGAGCCGTCCCCGAACGAACGGACGGATCGGTGTGACGCCGAGGTTGAGTCGCTCGATTTCGACGACGTCGAACGACCGGTCCGCGACGAGTCGCGTCCCCGTCTGCCGGGTGAGATGACAACCGCCGGCAAGGCGTTTCCAGAGCGGTGCGAGCGCTGACTGTAGCCCAGCGCGCCATCCGTCGTCGATGACGTGCTCGAAGAAACGCAGTTCGCCGCCGGGTTTGAGCACGCGGGCAACCTCACTCATCGCGGACTCGATGTCCGGAATCGTACAGAACACCATCGAGGCGACGACGACGTCGAAGGCTTCGTCGTCGTACGGGAGAGCTTCCGCCGGTGACGACTGGATATGGATCGGCGTGGTCTGTGCGTTCGCCTTTTCTGTTGCCTGCCGCCGCATGTGCGGGTCCGGCTCGACAGCGTGAAACTCCGTTGAGGCGGTCGCCACGCTATCGAAATACCGAAACATCGCGCCGGTTCCAGCGCCGAGGTCCAGCACCGTTCCATCCAGATCCGCTACCAGATACTCACGATGTGGCCGTAGGAGGGTCCGTTCGATGAGCGTCGTTGCCGGATCGTAGATAGCTGCAAACAGCGGCGACGAGGGATTCTGACTGGCGTTCGGCTCTGTGGGCATAGCAGTAGTACCGGTGGCTCCCCTGAAAGCATTGGTTCACTCGAATGGTATCACACGCGCTCGCCACCCACTGCTGTCAGTCACCATCCGCCGACATCTCGACGCCCGCTTCGTCAATATCGACTTTGGCTTCGGTGAGGTTGCTGTCTCGCCACGTCCCGCGTCGATACCAGCCGTAGGCAATGAGCGCCCCTGCGACGTTCGAGATGGCGAACGATATCCAGATTCCGGTTTCGCCGAGCGGCACAGCGGCGAACCACGCAATCGGGAAGCGGATGATCCCGAGCATCAACACCGAGATTGCCGCGGCGGTGAGCGTTTTCCCGGCACCACGGAAGCTCCCGGTGTAGGCTCGCATGATGCCGATGAAGCCGAAGGAAAGCGCGACGTAACGGAGGAACTGCGTCGTGATTTCGACAACCTCGGGGTCCGTCGTGAACAGGTCGGCTATCGGTGCAGCGGTGAACCAGACGAGGACTCCAGCCAGGGTGAGTACGCCGAAAAGCACCTTCGCCGCGAGGCCGGCCGCTTTCGCTGCTCGGTCCGGTTTGTCGGCCCCCATGTTCTGACCGGTCATCGTCTCGACGCCACGCGCAACTGCGATGGCTGGCAGGAAGACGACCGAGAACACGCGCGTGCCGATCCCGTAGGCGGCGACGACTGTGTCCGGGAACATCGCGACGATGACCAGCAGCAGATTCATCGACAGTGCACGGCCCGTCCCCTCGACGGAGGCGGGCAGGCCAATGCGAACGAGACGGCGGAGATACGACAGGTCTGGAGCCATATCGCGGAGGTGAATCTGGACGCCGCGGTTCCCTCGGAACATGATCGCCAGCCCGACGATCAGCGCCAGCGCCCGCGAAAAGACGGTCGCGATGGCGGCCCCTTCGATCCCGAGTTCGGGGAACGAGACTGTCCCGACGAGCGGCGCGTTCTCGACGACCGTCCAGCCAAATATCAGGAACGGGTCGATGATGATGTTGAGGACTACTGAGCCGAACATGACGAGCATCGGCGTGATCGTGTCACCGTAGCCCCGCATGAGCGCGACGAAGACGAAGAAGCCGAACATGAACAGTAGGCCGAGCGAGATGACCTCCATGTAGCTGGTCGCCATGGGCAGGACATCTTCTGACGCGCCCATCAGGCTGAGAAACGTATCGACGCCGAGATAGCCCGCAATGCCGAGAACGAACGAGACGATGACGGCGAACGTCACCGTCTGTGAGGCGGCGTACTCGGCGTCGCGCTCCTCGCCCGCACCGGTAAACTGCGCGACGAGGACGCTACCGGCGACCGATATCCCCATTCCGAGCGAAATGAGGAGGAATACCATTGGGAACGCGAAGCTGATTGCCGCCAGCGCATCCGTGCTGTACTGGCCGAGCCAGAACGTGTCCGCGAGGTTGTACGCGGTCTGGAAGAGATTTGTGATGACAATCGGCATCGAGAGGAAGAACAGCGGCTTCCCGATGCCACCCGACGTGAGGTCGAACTCTTCGGGACCCTTGAACAGAGCACCAACGCGACTTCGAATCCCCATCAGCGGGTCGCCTCCACTGGCGTGTCCGTCAGGAGATGGGTCTCAGCGTATCGCGTAATCGTTTCGTTGAATCTGTCTATCGAACGGTCTGTGGCGACGTGTCGGGTATGGGCTCCTGTGATCGCCGTCACGAGGAACTCCGCTGCGACGGCCGGCTCGACCGCGCTATCGAACTCCCCGGTTTCGACGCCGGCCGCGATAATTTCCCGCAACTGGTCAAAGAGAGCAGCATCGAACTTGGCCAGTTGTGTCCGGAAAGCGTCGTTGTACGGGGCCTGTGCCTTTATTTCGAGTAACGCTGTTCTGAACTCCTGGCCGGGCGTCCGTCGCCCATCGGTGAGCACTGTATCCAACAGCGAATCGAGTTCTTCCCGCGGCGTGTTCCCCTCTACTCCCGCTATTTTTGCAGTGTATCGTTCGTACAAGAAGTCCAGAAACTCCGCAAAGAGGTTCTCTTTACTGTCGTAGTAGTAGTGAATAGACGCTTTGCTCCGGTCTGCCTCGTCAGCGATGTCCTTGACCGTGAGCGCGGCGTACCCGTGCTGGCAGAGGGCGCGGTACGTCGCCTCGAGAATTTCGGTAGCTGTATCGTCATCCATGGCGGCTGTGACAAAACTTACTAACCGATTAGTCAAAAACGCTTTGAAGTCCACAATCTGGGCTACCGACGATAATTAGATCTATTCGGCCGAATTTAGACTAACTAACTAATAATTCAGTCCGTAATAGCATACAGGTCACAATGGTTATCCAACCATGGGCGAAACTGTTAGCCAATGGGTGGACCATCGGACCGCACCTTCTCGGAACAGACCGAGGAGATAATGCAGGCAACCTACCGGGCGTTGCGCGAACACGGGTACGCTGATCTCACAATAAAACGAATCGCGGACGAGTACGGCAAATCGACGGCTGCAGTGCACTACTACTACGACACGAAGGACGACCTTCTTGCGGCCTTTCTCGATTATCTGCTGGAGCGGTTCGTCGATTCGATTCACGACGTCGAGACAACGGACCCCGAAGCCCGACTGGAAATATTACTCGATGAACTGCTCGTCAAACCACAGGAAAACCCCGATCTCTCGGTCGCCTTGCTAGAGATGCGGAGTCAAGCACCGTACAAGGAGGCGTTCAGCGACCGATTCCGCCAGAACGACGAGTACATTCGCTATCTGCTCAAGGCGGTCATCAATCACGGGATCGACGAGAGTGTATTCACCGACGTCGATGCGGATCACGTTACTCGTTCGCTGCTGACGATCATCGACGGTGCCCGAACCCGTGCCGTAATGCTGGACGACACCGAGGAACTCGAAACGGCCCGGCAGACGGCGAGTGAGTACGTTGACGCGATGTTACAGTAATCGTCCAGTGGTCGACTACCTTGTAAATTCAGGCCGTTCCGATAACACCAACTGTGGGTTGTCTGAACCTGGGTCCCACAGCCAACACAACCTATTAATCGGAGTCCAACCACCGCCACAATAGCCGGGACGTTTGCGAGTACCTGCAAGGCGAACAGTCTGACTCAAGTAAACTCCTAGAATGCTGGCGCTGTCTCACCTTTGAAGTGGGGATACAGCGGCTTCGGGCCGTGGTTGTGGTGATGAATCAACTCCCGATGTTCGGCTCGTCTACGTCTCGAAGGTTGGCCCGTGTCGCTGCGCGCCGCCCACTCTCAGACGAGACTACCGGACTGGCGGTATTGGTAATCGCCAAAGCCCAGCAGTGGGAAAAAGAGGGGTCCAATGAACGTGAGTCCAAGCCCGAACCCGATACCCCGACCGAACGTTCTAGCTACGCCAGCGTGAATCTTGTACAACACGTAAATGTTCAGTATAGGGATCAGCAACAACACTAGCCACCACCACGCATTACCGCCGATCTGGAGCATGACGTAGAGGTTGTATATCGGAACGATAGCCTTCCAACCTGCGCGGTCGGCTTTCTCGAACACCATCCACATCCCAGCGATCTGAATACCGGCAATTAACAGGTTGAACAGGAGCAGTACCATATTACCTGCGCCGCTGTTCTGGAGGGGAGCAGCTATCACTGCAAGCGGGGCCATATCGGTATCTAGCCTGCATACTTTCAAAAGAATGACAACTTATCGCCGCGGTGGAACCGAACTCTGCCGCTGCAAACGCACAGCTGGCAATTGCATCTCGACCGGCCCGTTTGAACAGCCGACGAGTTACGAGTCCACAGTATCGCCGCCTGTAACACTCTGTTCTGCAGGCGGCTGAATGGTCAGGTGGTCCCGCATCGATTCGATGAGGGACGCCGGCAATCGAATGTCGCCGTCGGAATCCCGCTCAACGCCGAATATTTCCTGAACCTCGCTGCTAATGACAATTGTCTGAAGTTCGCCCGTCGCTGTATCGATCGTAATGTTTTGCAGTGTGCCGACTTCGCGGCCATCGGTACTCACGACCCGGACATTGGAGAGCTGGTTTGCGAGGACCGTTCGCATACTGGTCAATAATCCCGAAATTACCATAAAATTACTGCATCTTCCTGCGGTATATCGTCTCTTACTACAAACTGGGTGCGTACATGGATGCCATGTGGTCGGCGCCGAAACGGTGTCACAGATATAACCGGTACATTATGACGGACTCGCCGGCGCACTGATCGGATCAACATTACCGGGTTCAAGACGGCTTTAAGCTATCGCTGATGCTTTTTCAGTCCCGGCGTAACCGCTGACTGTATGCCAGCGAATTGCCCTCCATCTGCGACGCGGTACTGTTGGCAGCATCGCTCTCAAACGCACGGACAGTTGCCTGCACCAGAGGAGGTGATTCTGTGAGCGTTCGGTCGGTGGCACTGGCCGCAGTGCTTATCGCCGCAGCGGCGACGGGTCCGGGGCTTGCCGCTGCGGAGCAGCAGGCCACGGTCTCAGAGGACAGCCTCCCGCTGCACGCCGACGAACAACAGGTGGTCACTGGGGAGACCACACTGGAACCTGGGACGGAGATGACGGTCACAATCGTGTCAGAGAACTCGTCGAACCCATTCGTTTACCGAAGGGAACCCATAGTACAGCCCAATGGGACGTTCGCCGCCCAGTTCGATTTGTCGCGCCCTCCAGCGAACACATCCTACAACCTGTCCGGGTATGTCGACGGCGATATGCTGTTTAACCGTACTGAGACCATCGCCCCGTGCGACGGCAACTGCACTAGCTCGGAGGTTGGCGCTACGGAGCAGCAAGCCACGGTCTCAGAGGACAGCCTCCCGCTGCACGCCGACGAACAACAGGTGGTCACTGGAGAGACCACGCTGGACCCCGGGACGGAGATGACGGTCGAAATCATCTCAGAAAACTCGTCGAACCCGTTCCTTTACCAAAGTGAGGTCATAGTACAGCCCAATGGGACGTTCGTCGCCCAGTTTGATCTGTCGCGCCCCCCAGCGAACACATCCTACGAACTGTCCGCTCATGTTGACGGCGACACACTGTTTGAACGTACTGAGACCGTCGCCCAGTGTGACGGAAACTGTACTGATCCGGTACCTGAGATAGTGACCCCGGAACCGACTGATGATGGCGAAAACGTCGTCGAGGTCTCCCAGGGCGACACCACAATAATTCCGGTCTCAATGACTGATGGAGGAACCAAAACGCTCTCCATTGGCAGCGAGGCGACTAACTACCGGATCAACGCGACCGTCAGTGACGATGACGGTGACGGCGAGGTGACAGTCCTCTTCGATACTGCGGTGGCCGGCACGGACGGAGCGACGCTCAGAGTGCCGGATCCCGATGACTCGCTGACCGTGACCGAATCGGAGCCGGACCTCTCGTCCACGCTCGCCGCCGGTACGTACTCGTACCGCATGTTCGATGGGCAGTCGACTGACGGGAGACCGACTGTCGGAACGATCGTCATCGAAGCCAACGGGACGACAAGCGAGCAATTCGAGGTCGGGGAGTCGGCCGACTTTGGGCTGGAGGAATCAGTAGTCACAGGGCGGCAGGGAGAGACTGCTCGAATTCAGATAGCTCTCGCGACCGCTGACGCGGCCACCATTTCTATCGGGAGCCCGGACGTTAACTACGAGATCAATGCGACCGTTCATGACGGGAACGGCGATGATAGTGTCGCCCTCCTGTTTGATACCACGGCGGCCGGCCACGACGAACCCACCCTCGAAACCGCCGCGGACGCCGATGCCGTGTCAGTCGAATCCGGTTCGGAGGTCGCCCTCGATTCGCAACTCGCTGCGGGCACCTACGAGCTGTCGCTGTACCGTGGGACTGAGGTGGCCGAGGGGCAGCCCGATACGGTCGGCTCGTTGCGCATCACAGATGTGACTCCAACGTCCACAGACGCGTCTTCCAACGATGTCGATTCAGTTACCGGCGAAACGCCGGCCGCGCAGCAGTCACAGGCTGGGGACTTCGGGGTTGGTGTCGGCGCTCTCGCTGTCGGCGGGGTGCTCGCCATCGTTGGCGTAGGCATCGGTCTTCGGTCCGTGATGGACTGACGCCGCGACAGTGGGCTATACCCACGGTTTTTGAAACCATCTCGGGCTTGGCGATCGGTCTACCCCCGTCTGAGACCTGATCTCGCTGCCTTACCCACGGCTGTCACGTTGCGATCTGAGATCGTGTGGGTTTTGTCCTCAAATTGCCACGGCAGAGCGGCCCTTCCTATGACAGCGGTTCGCCAGAGTCACTCGTCAGTCAGTAGCGCAGCGATACCGAGAACGGTGATGCAGAGACAGAAAAACAGCACGCCCGGCTCGACGACTTCGAACACGAACCATGCGAGCGTGCTGGTTCCACTGACCGGCCCTGCATGCGGACTCGCAGGAGCCAAGACCTCGGATCCGGCGGTTGCGTCCGCCAGTCTCTCTGCGCCCCACTGGACGAAGAGACTCGCAAAGCCGATGAGTCCTATCCCCGTAATAACGTTGCTCATCGATTGCTGGATGCGCGGCGCAAGGTCGTGGTCGCCGACCAGCACAATTGGGTCGCTCGCCGGGCCGTACACGGTCATCTCGTTGCCCTTCGAGGAGTACACCGTCTCGACCGGCTCGATGAGGTCTGCGTCTTTGAGGTTCGAAACGTGGTAGTGGACGTTCTGGACCGACGTGTCACATCGGTCCGCTATCTCGGACGGCGTTCCGGGCTCGTCGTACAGCGTACGGAACAGGGACCGACTGGTGTCCGAGGCGAGCGCATCGAGCACGTCGTCGGTTTCGTTCTCCGCAACATCGAGTACCCGCGGCGATTCGTCCGCTGTCCCGGTCCGCTCTTGTATCGTTTCGATGAGACTCGACATAGCGTCACTGTCGGATATATGATACGGGACCCATCAAAGCCCTGTGGCTGGCTTAAAACTAGATTTAACCGTCGGTGCGGTTCTGTGCACTCCGGACTGCATGGACTGGACGGACCGCCCCGTGGCCGGTCTCGTTGTTGAGTCCCGGCCGCCCCACGTCTCTCGTGGTCTGTTCCAGCAGGCGTTCTGTTTCGCGGGGCGATAGCGACTCGTTCGCCTCTAGCATCAGGGCCGCGGTTCCACCGACGTACGGGACTGCAGCCGAAGAGCCGACGAAGCCGTCAGGTGTGGCAGCGGCGAACTGCCTGTCCGGGGCCACGATGTCAACACCGGTCCGTCCATCGACTGTCGGGCCACGGGAACTGAACGGTTCGAGCTGCTTGACACGGCTGTTGTATGCCCCGACAGTAATAACTCCGCGGGCCGTCCCTGGAGCGACAATGCTGTTTCGAGCTGATGTGTGCTGGAGGTCGTGTGTCGGTGAGACAAGCCGTAACCGTGCACCAGTCGGCGACGCGGGCCCACGAATCACGAGATAGTAGTCGCCGGGCCTGACGTCGGCAACGATTCGCTCGTTTGGTACATCGTCACCGCGATAGGGCTGTGAGCGGGCGACAAGTCGGGAGTCGGTTCCGTTCGTTCGATACAGTTCGACTGTGTACTCCTCGTCTGTATGGCCCCGGTCCCACGAGAGCCAGACCGCGATTTCGGTCCCGCCCCGGATGTAATTCTGCCTGCTCCTGTTGGTAAACTCGATTGTCCGGTTTTGGACGGTTTCGGTGGTGTACTGTCCTGACCAGTGGGATTGTGCGAGATTCCCGGCTGGGGCGACGAACACTGACCCACTCTCCGTCGCTCGCGTCGCACTCCGGGCGACTGGCCCG
Source organism: Haloarcula sp. H-GB5 (assembly GCF_054850705.1). Taxonomy (NCBI): domain Archaea; kingdom Methanobacteriati; phylum Methanobacteriota; class Halobacteria; order Halobacteriales; family Haloarculaceae; genus Haloarcula; species Haloarcula sp. H-GB5. The sequence goes on from NZ_JBTWBG010000003.1 coordinate 201,428, forward strand.
GTTCCATCGCCCGGCTGTCCGTAGAAGGAAACGGGTGCGACGATCACGTCGACGTTTTCCCGGACTAGCCAGTCGACTGCCTGTCTGTAACTGTCGACGCTGTCGACCCGGGCGAGATAGAGGGCGGCGTCCGGTGCGGTCCGTGACACGACGGCGGCCGTCGCGGTTCCATGTGTTTCCCGGGTGTCGTCTACGGACCCACCGCCGAATCTTCGTGTTTCGGTGATCTGTCCGCCAATCATCTCCGAATCAGTATCGAATCCGGTCGGATCGACGATGCCGACCGAGACGTTCGAACCTGTAACCCCGGCCGCGTGGAGACGTTCGAACCGGCCGGCTGATCCGTCTGACACTGAGACTGATGCGGTATCGGCCCTATTCGAGCGGGGGTCCGTCGGCCCCGTCACTGCGAGGAGTGCGATGCTACCGGTTAGTAACACGATTGCGACGACGGCCAGTAACAGTATAGTCCGATCACGCACTGTTGACCACCTGCCGCGATACGACCACCGGAACGTAGAGCGACGGGCTCTCAACGAACACTGGGTGAGTATCGAACGCTGTACCGAGATGTTCGGCTACTCGGGCACACGCAGCGCGGAATACGTCGTCCGTGAAAACCGACACACGTACATTCACATAGGAACAGTCTACCCAGCGGACACGTCGTTTCATCGTTACTTTCAGTCTGTGTGGTGTGGCAAGATCCGACTGTCGGACCAACGTACTCTGATTCGAGCAATCGACAACGGGGAGGACGGGTTGTGCCCGTTGTCGTGTGGACAACCGGACCGGGATGGATTCCGATTCGGGGAAACCGGCGGCACATGGGGAGGGCGCTGGCAGCCGGGAACCGTCTCAGGCGGTCGCCGGCGTTTGAACCGTCGGACGGGAGCATACTAAAACTATCAAAGACTAAAAACTGGTTTTAAATCTCAATGCATCTGGGTTGTAGCCAACTCACACATCTCGGTACGCGTCGCCGACGGGTTTGTACCGGACTGCGAGATGAAAGATAATTTTGGGTCGCCCATCGGATTCCAACTGGATGTTGCGCCCTGACATTGGCCTGCCGAGATTCAGCGGCGGGCCGTTGGTTCCCGTTGTAACGTACCTCCTGGTAATTGTTGTCCTCTCCGGACTGGTGACCATCTCCCCCGGCGCATCGCCGCCGCCCGTCCTGGGAATGATCTGGGGTGTCTTCCTCGTCGCACTCACGGTTGGGACGCTCAGAATAGAGACCGTCTCACCGCGTTCTCTGCTCCCGTCTGTTCGCACACTGGGCCCCGTGATCGGGGTGGTCACCGTGTTCTGGGGCCTATACAACCTTGTTGCGGTCGCTCTCGCGATGGGTGGCATCTCCGGGTTCGAAGCCTCGCTGTCGAGAACCGCTGCCCACCCGCTGCTGTATCTCGCGGCGCTTTTCAGTTCACTTCTGTTCACTGCGATCCCGGAAGAGTTCCTCTTCCGTACGTACCTCCAGCAGAAATTCACGCGGTTGGCCGGTGAGACGACTCGTCGCGCAGTGCTGTCCGGTATCAGTCTTGCCGCGGTCCTGTTCGCCCTGTTCCATCTCCCGCGGTGGTTTCTCGCATCGGGGCACGGCGTTAGCTCCGGGCTGGCAGTCAGGCTCCTCGGACTGGCGCTCATGGGTCTTGCCTACGGGAGTGTGTACGCGCTCTCGGGGAACCTCTGGCTCGTCGCGCTGTTCCATGCATCGATGAATCACCCGCCGTTCCTCGTCAAGGTGACCGTCCCATCTGAGCTACATCTGGTGGTCAGCGTGCTCAAATACACTGTGATGGTTACGCTGGTCTACCTGACCGTTCGGGTGGTAGAACCTGTTGAGACGCCGCTTATCTGGTCACAAGGTAACAACCACGCCTCAACCGGGGACTGACTACTCTCTCTGTCTGTGAGGATGGGCCGGATCGTACGTACGTGTCCGATTCTGTGGCTAAGTGGAAACCAACGGTGACAGGTGGGGAGAAACTGGGCTTTATTTTCGCTTCGGACAGAGACGTACCCATGGATCTACAGACGGAAACTTGGACTGATATGGCGGACGTGGAGACGAATCTGGCGCTCCTTCCCGTCGGGAGCACGGAGCAACATGGGCCACACGCGCCGCTCGGAACGGACACGCTCGACGCCGAGGCGGTCGCCGAACGTGGTGCCGAACGCTACGACGACCCCGTCGTCGTCGCACCGCCGGTCCCCGTCGGCGTCGCCGAGGAGCACCGGGCTTTTTCCGGGACGCTGTGGACCTCCGAATCGACGTTTCGGTCCTACGTCCGTGACATCGTCGGTAGTCTCGCCAGCCACAGCTGGGACCATGTGGTGCTGGTCAATGGCCACGGCGGTAACATCGACGCGTTGCGTGAAGTGTCGGGCACGATAACCAGACACGACGAGGCTTTCGCCGTCCCGTTCACGTGGTTCAACGCGGTTGGCGACCACAGCGCCGACATGGGCCACGGCGGGCCGCTGGAGACTTCGCTCCTCCAGCACACGAACCCTGAGACTGTCCACGAGGACCGACTGGACGAGGCCGCTGACGGTGGCAGCGACAGCTGGGGGGAGTGGCAAAGCGGTGTCAATCTCGCGTTCGATTCCGACGAGTTCACCGAGAACGGCGTCGTCGGCGACCCACGCGAGGGAAGTGCCGAACGCGGGGAGACGCTGCTGGAGCTGGCGACCGAGTCGCTTGTTGACCTCCTTGATGAAATCGCTGACCGACCGGCTGGGCCTCGTGAGTGAGAGTTGAGGCGAAAGCAGATAGTTTCTATTGAGACCACAGTATTTGACTACCTTTCGAGATTGTTTGCGTCTATTCCTTCAGTAAATATACTTATATGATTTGAAATGGGCTGAACAACAGTCAAAGATGAGAGTTAAGACTAAATAACAATTACTTATACTTGTCTATGACGTAACTGTCTGGCTCTGTTATGACACTGCTTGCGATTCCGTGTACTGGCTGGAAGCGGCCGCGCCGACTCAGTCGTCGCCAGCGCCTCGCTTCCGGATCTGTTTCCCACCAGCGTCTGGCGTCCGGAGCACCTGTTCGTCTGTCTCCGGCCCCAGCACTTCCACACGGACGCTCGACACTTTGTACTCGGGGATGCCGGCGGTCGGGTCGAACGTCTCGCCGGTGAGTTTGTTGACCGCGCCGGCGGCGAAGTGCATCGGAATGAACAGCGTCCCCGGGCCGACGCGCTCGGTCACTTGCGCCTTGACAACGATGTCGCCCCGGCGGGACTCGACGCGGACGTACTCCTCATCGGCGATGCCGAGCTTCTCGGCCGTCTCGGGATGGACCTCGACGAAGCTCTCGCCCACGTGGCTCATCAGTCCCTCGACGCGGCGGGTGATCTGACCCGTGTGCCAGTGATACAGCACGCGCCCCGAAGTGAGCGTCAGCGGATACTCCTCGTCGGGAATCTCGCCGGGGTGTCCGCCATCGGCGGGAACGAAGCGGGCCTTCCCGTCTTCGAAATTGAAGTTCCCCTCCTCGTAGTCGTAGAGGTACGGTGTGCCCGCGTGGTCCTCGTCCCAGCAGGGCCACTGCAGGCCGTGCTCCTCGCCGGATTCGAGTCGGTCGTAGGTGACACCGCCGTAGATGGGCGCGAGCGAGTTGATTTCATCCATGACTTCTCGTGGGTGGTCGTAGTCCCAGTCGTAGCCGAGTCGGCGGGCCAACGCCTGCGTGATCTCCCAGTCCTGGCGGGCCTTGCCCGGCGGCTCGGACGTGGGGCGGACCCGCTGGATGCGCCGCTCCGTATTGGTGAACGTGCCATGCTTCTCCGGCGAAGTGGCCGCAGGGAGCACCACGTCGGCGTACTCCGCTGTCTCGGTCATGAAGATGTCCTGGACGACGAGGAACTCCATGTCTTCCAGCGCCTCGGCGGCGTGCTGGATGTCTGGCTCTGAAAGGGCCGGGTTCTCGCCGACGACGTACATCCCGCGGAGGTTCCCCGCGTGGGCCTCGGCGAGCATCTCCGGCACTTTGAGTCCGGGTTCCTCGGGCGGTCGCTCGCCCCACGCGTCGGCGAACTTCTCGCCGACCTCGTCGTCTGCCGGGTTCTGATAGCCCGGCAGGCTTCCCGGAAGCGTCCCCATGTCGCCACCGCCGCCCTGCACGTTGTTCTGCCCGCGGAACGGCGAGAGGCCGGCACCGGGCTTGCCGACCTGCCCGAGGACGAGCGCGAGGTCGGCCATCGCGATGAGGTTCTCCGTGCCGTGGCTCTGCTGGGTCATGCCCATCGCCCAGCCGAACACGACGCTGTCAGCCTCGGCGAGCGTCTCGGCGGCCGAGGCGAGTTCTTCGGGCGACACGCCCGCCAGTTCCTCGACTTTCTCGGGCGTGAAGGCCTGGACCTTCTCCCTGACTTCCTCGAAGTTCTTCGTGTTGCGCTCGATGAAGTCCTCGTCGTGGAGGTCGTGCTCGATGATGTACCGAATCAGGCCGTTGAGCCAGGCCACGTCGTAGCCGGGGTTGGTCCGGGTGTACTGGTCGGCGTGTTCGGCGATGCCGACCTTCCGCGGGTCGAACACGACGAGGTCGGCTCCGTCCCGGACGTTCTGCTTGATTCGCGTGGCAAGCACCGGATGTGACTCCGTCGTGTTGGAGCCGCTGATGAGGTAGGCGTCGGCCTCGCCGATGTCCTCGTTGATGCGGTTGGTCATCGCACCATAGCCGAGCGTCTGCTGGAGCGCCGCCACCGTTGAGGAGTGACAGAGCCGGGCGCAGTTGTCGATGTTCTTCGTGCCCAGCACCTGTCGGGCAAACTTCTGGACGAGGTACGCCTCCTCGTTACTGCCCTTCGAAGAGGCGAGACAGCCAAGCGAGTCGATGCCGTGGGCGTCCTGAATCTCTGTGAAGCGCTCGGCGACATAGTCAAGTGCCTCGTCCCAAGTGGTCGGTTCGAGTTCGCCGTCGTCGTTTCGGATTAGCGGTTCAGTAATCCGCTGTTCGCTGTTGGCGAACTCGTGACCGAACTTCCCTTTCACGCAGGTCGAGAAGTTATTCGCGGGCGCGTCGTCGGGGTCGTCGACCGGAACGACGCCGAGCGAGTCGCCGTCTTTGCCCCACATCTCGAACCGACAGCCGACGGCACAGAACCCGCAGGTCGTCTCCTGCTTGTCGATCTTCGAGAGCCGGTAGTCACTGACTACGCTGGCGATGTCGAACAGCCGGCCTTCGGGCATCGTGTTCGCCGCGATGCTCTCGGCGGTGTGTTCGCCGGCGAGGAACGCCTTCTTCCCGTAGTCCTTTGCGATGTCGCCGGCTCGACGCTTGGCTTGCGACGCGAATCTGGCGAGGCCTTGCTTCCCCTTCGCCGCTCTCGGGTCGTTGGGCTCGAACCCGCGATTCGGGGCGGTGGTGTCGTCGATGGTCTCGGCGTCCTCGTGTTCGATGACTTTCCCGATGGAGTTTCGCTGTGTAAAGCCCGGGAGCGGGAGCGTCGCCGCGCCGTCGATACCTTTCTCGGTCAGCGAGCCGGTGGGGCAGACGGTAGCGCAGTGGCCACAGGAGACACACTCCGAGTCGTGCATGGTCTCGGCATCGGACTGGAAGCCGATGCGAGTGTCCTCGCCGTGGCCCTCGATTCGGAGGACGCCTTCCACCTGCACGTCGTTGCAGGCGTCGACACAGCGGTTACAGAGGATGCACTTGTTGCGGTCGATCTGGATGAACGAGGAGGTGTCGTCGATGGGTTCGTACTGGTCGCGCTCGTCGAAGACGCCGTAGCGGGGGTGGTCGACGCCCTCGCTGATAGCGGCGTCCTGCAGTTCACAGCGGCCGTTGCCGTTGCAGGTGGTACACCGGAGGTTGTGGTTCGAGAGGACGAGGTCGAGGTTGACGCTGCGGGCTTCCTCGGCATCGGGCGTGTCCGTCGAGACGGAGAGGCCGTCTTCAGCGGGGAACGAACACGACGGGACGAGGCCGTGTTCCTCGGTCTCGACCATACAGGTGCGACACTCGCTGCGTGGGCCAATCTCGTCGCTACAGTCCCCGTCGCGGTCGTAGTAACACAGCGCCGGAACATCGGCGTCGCTTTCGACGCCCTCGGCACCGGGGTCGACGCTAACGATATGATCGTCGAGGTCCTGTAAGGCGTCGATGATAGTCGACCCCGGGGCGACTGTGACCCGCTCGCCGTCGACGGTCAGCGTTGTCGGGTCGTCCGTGTCGGTCCCCACGTCAGGGTCGTTGGCGGTGCCGGTCTCGAACTCGCTGGTGACTGGCGTCTCCGGCTGTGGGTCGTCTAGGTCTGGAACTCGTGGAATCGATCTGTCTGTGCTCATAGTTTCTCCGTACAGGTACCGCTTGGACAGCGGCCGTTCGTGTGGGCGCGGAACTCGGGTTCGAACTCGTCGATAGCTGTGGTCACCGGCCGCGGCGCGTGTGCGCCGGTCTGGCAGTTACTCGACTGGCGCATCACCCGGGACAATTCGCGTATCTTGTCGCTCTCGAACGAGCCGTCGTATATATCGCGTAGGAGTTCAGCGAGCTGTTTCGTCCCCTCGCGACCGGGGACGCATCGGCCGCTGTTCTCCATCGACGCGAACCGGGCCCGCTTTCCGACCGTCTCGACGGCACATCGGTCGGTGTCGAACAGTTCGACGACGCCGTCGGTACCGAGACCGGCTGCTCGAAGCGATTGGGCGGTCGGTGTCATGTCGAGGCTGCGCGTGACACCGCCGAGGACGCCGCCGACGCAGGCCATTTTGAACGACCCGTCCATCTCGATCGCCTCGCGGGCCGCCGCGAGGCTTGCGTTAGACCCGAGTTCGACGGTCGCCGAGTCCACAACGTCGCCGGTGACAGCGACGATTCGCGTTCCGGGGTCCGCCGCGTCAGCGTCGACGCTATTGGGCTCGGCGACGGCCCGCTGAACCTGCGCGAACGTTCGCGGGGTGTGGATGACTGTCGGGCGGCCGTACAGGCCACGTTTGGCCGGTGCGGGCGGCTGGAGTCGCGGCTCGATGCGGTCGGCTCCTTCCAGTGCTTCGAGCGCCGCCGTCGGTTCGCCGGCGCGGAACTCGTCCGGACCGGCCACCAGTTGCGGCACGACGGGCAGGGTGTCGACGGCTGCGTCTATCGCCTTGCGAAGGTCCGCTTGCAGGTCTGTCTGCGACTCGCTCACATAGATGACAGCATCGCCGGCGTCCACGTGCTCGGCGACCGCCGCAATCCCGTCGAGGACTGCCATCGGTGCGCCAGAGAGGAGCGTGTCGTCGCCCGTTGGGAGGTCGGTGGCGTCGTTGGCGTTGCAGACGACCACCGGGTCACCGTCGGTTGTACTGGCCGTTTCCCACGTCTCGGCGACCGGTTCGTCAGCGGCGGCGTCCCCGCGGCCCCGGCCCAGCAGCCCGGCTGCTGCTGCAGCGTCGGCAGTCTGCTCAGGCGAGACGAACGACCAGTCGGCCGGTTCGAGCGGGGCCACCCAGCCGCAGGGACCCAGTACGTCGCGGCGACCGATCGAGAGCGGTCCGCGCTCCGGGACGGGAAGCGACGCCGTCTCGGGGTCGTGTTCAGCGACGGCGTCTGCGTCGGCTGTCGGTACTGTCCCAGCTTCTAGTTCGTCGACGAGGTCACGGACGGTCGCCGGTGACGGGTCGCCGTAGAAGGCTGTCCGCCCGTTACTCGTAATCATCACCAGTGGTGTGGTCGCTGTGATGCCTGTCGGCCCCGTCCTGACGACCGGGACTGAGTCCGCCGCTGCCCGTGCCGCGGAGCGGACCCGGTCCCCGCGCTGTGACCGTCCGTCCGTCGACACCCGGACGACGGTCGAATGAGCGAGGGCCGTGGTTTCCTGTGGCATACTCTGTGCGTCGTGCTGAACGATTAAAAACCCCGGCCGAGTGGTCCCGGTTGCAGTGGGATCCGCTCCCCCACAAAAGATCACTTATTTATGGACTGATGGGTGAGCGCTGGCCGGCTCGTTCCGTCGAAACAATGAGGCAGCGGGACGTTACCACAATCGAAACGATGAACCCACGATTCGAGGAAGTCAAGAGGGGGGCGTCGGCCGCGATAACCGAGGACGACCTGCGCTCGGTGTATACAGGCATCATCCACGAAGACGGCCGCCACGAGTACTACTTCGGCAACGACACCGAGGAGGCCGCTGAACTCCGCGAGGCGGCGGCCATACAGCTCGGAATGTTGCTTCGCGTCCTCGCGGACCGCTCGGACAGTAGCGTCGACGAATTGACGGCCCTCGCTGCGGAGCGGGCCGAACAGATGGAGCTACGGTAGGAGACGGAACGGCTGCCTTCGCTAGTCGGTGGTGGCGATAGCTTCGATTTCGACCGCTGCACCTTTCGGGACCGCACCCACGCCGACGGCGCTCCGCGCCGGTGGGTCAGCTTCGAAGAACTCGCTGTAGGCCTCGTTGAACGCGTCGAAGTCGTCGATGTCGTCGAGGTAGACAGTCGTCTTTAGCACATCGTCGAGCGAGAGCCCGTCGGACTCCAGAATCGCCTCGACGTTGTGGAGACACTGTCGCGTCTGGTCGGCGACTGGTTCGTCGTCGAGCAGCTCGCCGTCTGTCGTTAGCGGGAGCTGTCCGGCGGTGATGAGGAGGTCGCCGTTCGACGTGGCCTGACTGTACGCGCCGACCGCGGCCGGAGCTTCATCGGTGCCGATCACGCGCTTCATGATCGAAGTCACCCAGCCTCGCTGTATAAATCCCAGCCGTAGCGGGTCATACTCACACAACGTTCTCGAAAGCCAACCAGTTGTGTCCAGTCACTGATTGATGACGACAATTGCTATCAGCGCCAGCCCGATGCCGGCGGCTTTCGTCAGCGTCATCGACTCCCCGAACGCGATGACGCCGATGACTGCGGCAGTGATAAAGTACATTCCACCGATAGTGGACACGATCGACGTGGGGCCCACAGTCACACCGACGAACGTCGAGACCACGCCGACGGCCGCCGCGACGCCCGCCGCGCCGGCGAACATCATTCCCCGGTTTGTGACGACGAACGATGCGTCTGAGACGACGACGTATATCCCGGTGACGACCGTCGCGGCTGCATACGACACGAACGCTGCGGTTTCCGGGTCCATTGTACTCGACGCGACGTTCCCAAACGCGATCCAGAACCCCCAGGCTATCATCGTTCCCAGTCCGAACAGGACGGCGGCGTTCATCCGTCCGGCCTCCGCGTGAATCGGTTCCAGTTCTTTCTGAGCGCTCTTGGCGAACAGCGACATCTGGCATCGTGCAATCGACGCATTGATCCGATCGTACGGGCCCCGCTGTCTTGAGTTCGGTGTCCGCTCGCCGCGTGTTTTTTATATCGACTCCGACAAGAGTGTGACAATGGCTAACGTCCCGGGAGACTCGTCGGAACGGACACTCGAGGACGTGTTCTATCCTGCCGACAGGATTCCGTTCGTCGAGTGGGACGAGCTATCCGGTGCGAAGCCGACGGTCGTCTTGACCGGCGTGGTCGCACTCTTGGCGTTCGTGACCGGCCTTTCGAATCTCAGCCAGGCGTCGCTTGCACTCAATGGTCCACTGACCGCAGTGGTTGACCTTCCGTTACCTTTCGTCCGATTTGGCGGAGTGCTGTTCGCGTTCGTTCTCGGTATCGTGACGGTCGGGCTCCAGCGACGCAAACGGCTCGCCTGGCGTGTGGCAGCCGTCGTCTTTCTCGGTCTGGCACTGCTGCCACTTGCCACCTTTCAGCCCACGGATATCCCCCTGCTGGTGATGACGCTGGTCACGTACCCGTTGGTAGTCCGAAACCGACACCGGTTCGACCAGTCGCTCGACCTCTCGCCGATCCAGATCGCGTCGCTGTCGGCGATTTTCGGCGTCGTTCTCTACGGAACCGTGGGTGCGTACGGACTTCGGGGCCAGTTCCTCGAACTCGACAGCTGGAGTGATGCCGTGTACTACGTCGTCGTCACCATTGCCACGGTCGGCTACGGCGATATCACACCTGTGACGGCGGAGGCACGGTGGTTTTCGCTCTCGATCATCCTGTTCGGGACCGGCGCGTTCACTGTCGCCGTGGGCGCGCTCATCGGGCCGGCTATCGAATCCAGAATGGCAACAGCGTTCGGAGTCATGACTGCATCAGAACTCACACTCCTCGAGGACCACGTCGTGGTTCTGGGGTACGGAGACGTTACGGCATCGCTGCTTGAGGAACTGGGCGACGAGACGGAGGTCGTCGTCGTCACGCCCGACGAAGAAACGGTCGCGTCGCTGCAGGGCGAGGGCGTGAATCTGCTCACCGGTGACCCTACCGACGAAGACATCCTCAGGGACGCACGCGTTGGGGCTGCAAACGGGGTTGTGGTGGGGAGCAACGACGACGCACGCGACGTGCTGGCCGTCATCGCGACGAAAAACGTTAATCCGGACATCCGCACAGTCGCGGCGGCGACTGACCAGAAGCACGTCGAAAAGTTCCGCGCGGTCGGAGCGGACGAGGTTATCAACCCCCGCTCTATCGGCGGCCGGCTCCTCGGGCAGTCGGTACTAGGTCGCGGGCCGACCGAGTCGCTACTAACCGAAATCGAGACCGACGACGGGAGCGACCCTGCTGACTCCGAGTGACCCGCCCACCTTTAGCGACGCCGCTCTCGACCGCTATAGTCGCCAGTTTCAGTGGCGTTCTGGGATAGTAATATATGTATTCGATACTGAATATCAACGTATGTCCACCTCGGACGCCAGTGGCATTGCGGAGATCGTCGGCCGGCTACTGGTGCCACTGTGCGCCGCGTCCGGGGCGCTCGTACTCGCGGGATTCTTTTTTCCGACGCTCGTTGGCGAAGCCGTGACCGGGCCGGCATGGCTGACTGTCGCGCTCGTGTTTTTCAGCTCGGGGCTGTGTTACATCGCGCTGCTTCCGTACTCCGAAGATACTACCGCGCCAGCCGCGGCCGACGTCTTCCTGCGTGTCCGACAGACTGATGTCCGGCAGGCCGTTCGGGGATTTCTCACCCAGCACGAACCGGCTGTCCTCGTGTTCCCGGTGCTCGTGTTCGCTGGGTTCTTCGGGCTACAGGTGGCGTTCCCGACACGGACGACGGGCACTGTCGATGCTGCAGCGGCCACGGTGCTGCGTACCGGTGGTCCGCTGTTTCTCGCTGCCGTCTTCCTCGCTGTCTGTTACTGCCTGTTCCTGCTGGTGGGGCCGTGGGGCGACATCAAACTCGGCGGTCCGGACACGGAGCCCAGCTACACGTACCCGACCTATTTCACGCTTGTTTTCACCGCCGGCATCGCGGCCGGACTGGTGTTCTGGGGACCCACGGAGGCTCTGTTTCATTACGATCAGCCGCCGCCGTACATCGGGGCTGCCGCCGGGTCGCCGGACGCTATCACCGGCGCGCTGGTGTACACCCTCTTTCACTGGGGTGTCTCTGCTTGGAGCGCGTACGCCGTCATCGGCGTCCCGATAGCGTACTTCGCGTTCACACGGGGCGCGCCGCTCCGAGTCTCGACGGTGCTGGCACCGATTCTCGGCGTTGACGGGCTAGATTCGGCTTGGGCCAAACTAGTCGATACACTTGCTGTCTTCGCCACTGTCGGCGGTATCGCCACTTCGGTCGCGCTCGTGAGCGAGCAGTTCCTCGCTGGCATCAATTACCAGTGGGGGGTGGCGGCCGGTGAAGTCGGACCGGTCCTGTTCGTCGGCGGACTGACGCTGATATTCGTCGTCTCCAGTGCGACCGGGATTCACCGCGGTATCCGTCGCATCGCCGGTCTGAACATCGTCCTGTTCGGCCTGTTCGCGCTCCTCGTCGTCGCCGTCGGGCCACGGTCGTTCATCCTCCAGCGCGGGACGCAGGCACTCGGGACATACGTGGTAGAGTTCGTGCCGCTGAGCCTTCACACCGGCGGGCAGTGGGTCGCGGAGTGGACCGTCTGGAACTGGTCGTGGTGGTTCTCCTGGGCTCCCTTCGCCGGGCTGTTCATCGCCGCCCTCTCCCGCGGTCGCCGGGTCAGGACCGTCGTGTTCACGAGCGTCGTTGCAACCTCGGCGGCGACGATGGTCTGGTTCCTCTTGCTCGGTGGCACGTCGCTGTTCGTCCAGCAGACGGGCCGGGCCGATATTCTCGCCGCTATCGCACAACGCGGTGGTTCGGAGGCTGTCGCCGGGTTCCCGCTGCTGTCATCGTTGCCGCTGGGAAAGCTCCTCATGTTCCTGTTTCTCGCGCTCATCATCGTGTTCATGACCACGTCGGCGGACACCTCGACGCTCGTTGTTTCAGTTCTGGCGACGCGACGGGAAATCGCGCCGTCGGCGACGCATATCGTCTTCTGGGGCATTTTCCAGGGCGCGGTGGCCGTTTCAGTGTTGCTCCTCGGAGGTGCTGAGACGTTACAGGCACTGGCCGTCCTGACAGGTGGCCCATTCGCCGTGATATCGCTCGTCGCGGTCGGCGGGCTGACCGTGACCTGGTACCGGAACGAGCGGGACCATACGTCACTCGTCAGGCGCGCCGTCAGGAAACTGCCGGACATCCAGACCCATCACGATGTGGACCCACCAGAAGAAAAGTAGGCCCTACTCGCGCGGTGTGGTCAGGCCTCGGCGATCCCGGTACAGAAGTTCTCGACCAGCTGTCTCCCGGCGTTGGTGAGAATGCTCTCCGGATGGAACTGGACGCCGATGTGTGGTTTTTCGGCGTGCTGGACGCCCATCACGACCCCCTGCTCGTCGTTGGTGTGGGCCGTTTCCTCTAACTCGTCCGGGAGCGCGGTCGCCTCGACGGCCAGCGAGTGGTACCGCCCCACTTCGAACGGATCGTCGACCCCGTCGTACAGCTCCGTCCCGTCGTGGCGGACTTCCGAGGGCTTCCCGTGGACCACGCTCGGTGCGTGGCCGACAGGGGTCCCGTGGGCTGCACAGAGCGCCTGATGGCCCAGACAGACGCCAAGCGCCGGGTACTCCGTCTCGGCGAAAACGTCGATCGATACGCCGGCCTCCGCTGGCGTTCCGGGGCCAGGAGAGACGACGATGCCGTCCGGGTCGAGTTCGCGGATGTCCGCCACGTCGATAGCGTCGTTCCGGCGAACCGTGACATCGTCGAACTCGCCGACGTACTGGACCAGATTGTATGCGAAGGAGTCGTAGTTGTCGATGATGAGTATCATCGGATTCCCTCCATCGGTTCGGTCCCCGATTCGACCGTGAACGACCCCTGTTCGCCCAAGGCTTCGTCGACAGCAGTGACCAGCGCACGGGCCTTGTCCAGTGTCTCCCGGTACTCCGCCTCTGGAACGGAGTCGTGTACGATACCGCTCCCGACGCGGAGCCGGTATTCGCCGTCGTAGTGGACTAGCGTCCTGATGGTGATGTTTAGTGTCGCCCGGTCGTCGAAGCCAAACACCCCGATACTGCCGGTGTAGGGCCCTCGACGCGTCGTCTCCACCTCGTCGATAATCCCCATCGTCCGCGGTTTCGGCGCACCAGTGATGGTGCCGCCGGGGAACACCGCGGCGACTGCGTCGGCGATGCTCACGTCGTCGCGCAACTCCCCTTCGATGAGAGAGACGAGGTGCATCACCTCCGAATAGCGGTCGACGCGGCGGTACTCGGCGACATCGACGGACCCGTACTCGCTGACCTTTCCGAGGTCGTTGCGTTCGAGGTCGACCAGCATCGCGTGTTCGGCTCGCTCCTTCTCGTCGCTGCAGAGGTCCGCCTCTAGTTCCTCGTCTTCCGCCGGTGTATCACCTCGCGGCCGCGTCCCGGCAATCGGTTCCGTGAGCAACTGGTCGCCATCGACATCCAGCAAGAGTTCCGGGCTGGCGCTGATGAGGTCGACGCCGGGGAACTCAAGCAGGGCCGAGTACGGGGCCGGATTCACCCGACGGACGGCGTCGAATGTGTCGACCGGGTGGACGGCCGCCGGGGCGGTCAGCCGGTGTGAGACGTTCGTCTGGAACGTGTCGCCGTCCCTGACGTACTGTTTTATTTGCCGGACGCGGTCAGCAAACGCCGCTTCGCCGCACTCGCTCTCGAACGTGGCCTGCGTCGCAGCAGTCGGCTGGGTTTCGATGTGTCGCTCGCCGTGGACGGCGTCCTTTGCCAGTTCGCGGGCCAGCTCCCGGCCGCGTTCGAATGCCGCTTCAGGTGACCCATCAACGATGGGGCACGCCGTCACGTGCAGTTCGACCTCTCCATCGTGTGGCTCCTCCCACGCGGCGACGCAGTCGAATACACCCAACTGGAGCCGTGGAAGGCCATCCGAAATGGTCGTCTCCGGGATGTCTTCCAGTTCCCGTGCTACGTCGTAGGAAAGCCAGCCGAACGCGCCACACGGGTATGGAACCGTACAGTCGCCCCGTTCCAGGTGTTCGCGGTCGAGTAGCTCGTCGATAGTTTCGATACTCGGACTCCCGCCGTCCTGTGCGGGCGTCGCCCCCGCAACGACCTCGATTTGCTCGACCGGATCGACGCCGAAGTACCCCCAGCCGGATTGCCCGCCGGTCGTTTCGAGATAGAAGCCGTCTGTGTTCCCGTCGCGGGCGCGGCGATACGCTTCGAACGGGTCGGCAACGGTGACGCGCGCCTCGACCGGCACACGGGTGCCGTCTGCTGCTGCCCTCGCAGTTTCGATGAACGATTCTTTGTCGGTGCTGAACCGGATATCAGTCATAGTGCAGTTGCTCCCGGACGAGAGGCCCATGCCTCTCGGTGTGGTTGTGTAGACCAAGCATGGGTCATGACAAAAACTTTCGGTCCCTTGCCCCTGAAGCCGATATACTGTCGAATTGTCTACCGCTTGTGGTTGCTCACTGGACGAATAGCCGGTGGGATTTCAACGGTTGGACTATTCCACATCACCCACTATACCTGCGGGGTTTGAGACGGCTATCGAACGCTTGCCCGGCCCCGACAGCCGACCGTCCAGCAGCGGTTCCCGGTCTGGACGCATGATCGGGGACTCCCGGGCTGATGGCGAACACAGCAATAATGACTACAATAATCGACGGTAACGAGATCGGCGACCAGATCACCGACGGCGTCGCGGCCTGTACAGACACACTCATCAGCGAGGGCGTCACACCGGGGCTGGCGACGGTGCTGATGAGCGATGACGGCGCGAGTGAGACGTACGTCTCGATGAAACAACAGGCCTGTGAGGAGATCGGCATCGAGGGGTTCCATTACGAAATCAGCGCGGACGAACCGGCCGAGACGCTGTTTGGGACCATCGACGAACTGAACGCGGACCCGGCTGTTCACGGAATCCTCGTCCAGATGCCGGTCCCCGACCACGTGAACAAGCGTGACGTGCTGGATCGCATCGACCCGATGAAAGATGTCGATGGGTTCCACCCCGAAAACGTGGGCCGGCTCGTCGCGGGGAACGCGCGATACAAACCTTGCACGCCCCACGGAATACAGAAAATACTGGCCGAAACTGGTGTCGAGACGGCGGGGAAAGACGCCGTCGTGGTCGGCCGCTCGGACATCGTCGGCAAACCGATGGCGAACCTGCTTATCCAGTACGGGACGGGTGGCAACGCGACGACGACTGTGTGTCACTCGCGAACTGACGATCTTGCCGAAAAGACTCGTAACGCCGACATCGTGATCGCTGCCGCCGGGGTGCCGGAAATGATAGACGGGTCGATGCTCTCGGAGGGCACGACGGTCATCGACGTCGGAATTAACCGGGTCGACGCTGACACGGACAAGGGGTACGAACTCGTCGGGGACGTGGATTTCGAGAGCGCCAAAGCAAAAGCGGACGCCATCACCCCAGTCCCTGGCGGTGTTGGCCCGCTCACCATTGCGATGCTGATGTACAACACGGTGAAAGCGGCTAGCCTGCAGTCCGGCGTCGATATTACACTCCCGTAGGTCGGGACTGCTGCCCGTTCGCAGAACTACCCGCGTGGGCTGTTACACTGTTTCGACTTCGCCACACTCCGGGCACGTAATCAGGAGTTCACCCGCCGGGTTCTGTCCCCCTTCGATGACGTTGTGTCCGCTGGCACACTGTTCGTGCATGTACACCTCGTGGCTGTCGTGTTCACGCAGCCAGATGTGGCCGTCCTCCGGTGCTGAAACGATGCCGTGACAGAAGTAGCACTCGCCGTTCATACTGACTCGATGACAAGCCAGTATCAAATAGCTACCTCTCACTGTGAGATTCTGCTCGTTTTCAGGGCTACTCTGCTCGCGAGAACACAACATGTGGTCGAAAAGACAACTGTTGTTTCAATACTAAGATGCTTCGGCCCGATAATCCGATATGGACTACTGTTACACAGGCGACACACACGAGAGACTGTTCGCGGCGTATCAGGCTGACGAAGCGCCGTTCCCTACCCAGACTCAGATGGAATTCCCGCGGCGAGAACACCGCCGAGCGGAGGTCGACATCCTCAAGCGACTGTTCTTTCCGACCTGCTGGAACGCTGCCGCACTGGTCCGGGACGAACTCGCTGTTCTGGATCAGCTTGATACCCTCGGCGGGCTCTTCTATTCGGGTATCAGACCGTACTCGGGGTCGGACCCGGCAGAGACAGTCGCCACGGTCATCGACCAACTCCCGACTGTTCGCGCTCGACTCAAAAAAGACGTCGAGGCCGCGTTCAAAGGCGACCCGGCGGCGAAGACGTACATGGAGATCATCCGGTCCTATCCGGGGTTTATGGCGATACTCGTCCAACGAGTCGCACACACCCTCTACGAAGCTGGGGCGTCCGAGTACGCTCGCGAACTCACCGAATACGCCAAGACTGAGACCGGCATCGACATCCACCCCGGCGCCGAAATTGGCGACCACTTCTTCATCGACCACGGAACCGGTGTCGTCATTGGCGAAACCACCACTGTCGGGGAGTGGGTCCGTCTCTATCAGGACGTGACGCTTGGCGCACTACACTTCGAAGCCGACGAGAGCGACGAACACAGACTCAAGAAGGGATACAAACGGCATCCGGATATCGGCGATCACGTCGTCATCGGCGCGGGCACGAAAGTCTTGGGCGCTATTAGTGTCGGCGACCACGTTAGCATCGGAGCGAACTCCTGGGTCACCGACGACGTTCCGGACGATACGAAAGTGTACGTCACGGACCACCCGACGCAGGAACGGAAACGAACGAAATAACGTTGAAACTGGTACTGCGCGGTTTCTGAGACTGTAGCGATCCGACGAATTGGCCGGAAAAACGCTTCTAACTGGTGTGATCGTCCCAGATCCCCTCATACTGGCGTTATCAGTCCAGCCACGAGACGTGGTTCTGTTCTTATAGATTAGAATAACAACTGTACCAGCATTAGGGTCTGTTTCTACCGCTGCCCTCTAGTCATCACCGGGAACGAACTCGGCGACTCCGCTCAGATTTCGTGACCAGACGCCCTCACCAAGGTCGAGTCCGTCGTTCCACTTCCCTACAACGGTCGAAACCGCGAGGTCGCCAGTAACGTTGTTCATCGTCGCAATCCGTCCGAGGATCGGGTCAACGCCGGCGACGAACCCAACGACCTCCAGCGGGAGGCCGACCTGCGTGAGAATTACAGTGAGCATGACAATGCCCGCTCCCGGAACGCCAGCGGTGCCGATGCTGATGAGGACAGCCACGATCAACACGAAAACCTGTTCAGTAAGCACCAGTGGCTGTCCGACGACGTTCGCGGCGAACATCACGGTGATTGCCTGCCGAATCGCGGCCCCGTCCATGTTCGCCGTTGCCCCGACTGGAAGTGTGAACGAATACACGCGTTCGGCGATCTGCAGGTCTTCGTCCGCATTACGCATCGTGACGGGGAGCGTTCCGCTCGACGACCGAGTCGCGAACGCAGTCACCATCGCATCTCTTGCCCCGCTGAGGAACGCAATCGGGGAGACATCGGCAACCACGCCCATCAGGAAAACGAGATAAGTGAAGCCGATGTGAATGACGATTGCAATAGTGACTGCCAACACGAGCTCGCCCAGTGAGGAGAACAGGCCGATACCTTCAGTGCCGATGCCGGACGCCATCAGCGCGAACACGCCGAGTACACCGAATTCAAGGACCCCTCGAACGATGACGAACATCGCTTCAGCACCCACTTCGAAGGCCTCGAACACTGAATCGACACTCTCTGCGAGCGCGTCCTGCTGGGCGCGGACGTATGTCAGCGCGATTCCGAAGACGATGACGAAAAACACCGTCGCCAGCAGATTCCCCTCTGCGAGCGCCGCGACGGGATTGTTCGGCACGATTCCGAGAACCACATCCAGCAACGACGGCGGTGCTTGCGATTGCGCTTCACCGCCGCCGAATTCGAGCCCACGGCCCGGCTGGAGAACGTTTGCAACCGCGAGACCAATAATACCTGCGAGAGTCGTCGTCAGGGCGTAGAGACCGACTGTCGCACCGCCGATCTTTCCGAGCTTTGCGGGCGAAAGCTGCCGAATCCCGGTCAGCAGTGTGAAGACGATAATCGGGATGACCAGCATATTGAGCAGACGAAGGAAGAGGTCGCCCACTGGTCTGACTACAGCCATCTGTTCCCCGAATGCGATACCGGCACCTGCGCCCAGTACGAAGGCGACAAAGATGCGCCAGATGAGCGGGATAGATCGATACCGGCTCCATAGCGTGCGAATGGGTTGTATCATATTACACAGCAACGGGTAGTCTTATAAAAACCCGTTAGCCCCGCCAGTATGTGCACGCGGCTATGATGCGGTCTGCTCTTACAAGATTCCGTTTGGAGCCGGGTTTATTATCAAATGCCAAGTACTGCCCGTGATCCCCTGAAAAGATAGCAAAATAGCGGTTGCAATTCAGTTGTCTCCAGAAGCGCGACGCCGTTGCCACTCCGGTCTGGCGGTCATTCTTACCGCCTTTCGATCCACTGTCGATTTCTTTGAATCCGGCAGCATCGGCCACCAACTGATAGCCTGCAGGCTCTGTTCCCGATCAGTCAGCCGGTGGACTGGTTTTCGGCTCGACGACCCGACGCAGTTCCGCTCGCAACGCCGTCCACTTCGCCGCGATGAATCCCAGCAGGATACACGCGAACCCACCGACAGTGGCGAGCGTGACCTGCTGGTCGAGCACGAGCCAGCCGGCAAGCGCGGCGAACAGCGGAATCACGTACTCGATGAAGCTCATCTCGATAGGACCCAGCTGGTCAAGTAGCCGGAAGTACAGCAGGAAGCCGCCGATACCGGCGACGACAGCCAAATACAACAGCGCCGCAACCGCAGACGGTGTCCACGATGCGTCTGCAAACGACTGTCCGGGGAGCGCGAGCACGGTAACATGGAGGACAACGGCCCCGATAGCCATCAACCATGCTTGCGTGGCCAGAAACGATATCGACGGGCTGGTGTCGTGCGTCACGACGGCCGGGACGGCAAACGCCAGCGCTGCCGCAAACACGAGCCCGATTCCAATAGTACTGCTGATGAGATTCGCTGGGTCAGGATCAGCAATGACGACAACGCCGACGAACCCGAGTACTACGCCGACGCCAGTATTCGCGGTGAACGTGTCATCGCTGGATGCGAGCTTCGTGAGCGCGGGCGTCACGACGGGAACGAGACCGAGCAGGACGGCGGCGACGGCTCCGGTGACGTACTGTTGCCCGGTGAACAGGAATACGTGATGCACGCCAATCATAAGTGTCCCACCAGCGAGGACATACACGTAGTCATCGCGGGTCTGTGGCCGTTCTAGTGAACCTGTGATGGCCAACGCGGCAAACAGGAGGACGGAGGCGATGTCAAAGCGGACGGCAGCGAACGGTACCGGCGGCAGGTCGGCGAGGCCGACATCTGTCGCCATGAATGCAGTACCCCAGATTGCAGCCAGGAGGAGAAAGCAACCTGTCGTTCTATAGCGACTCATTCAGTTGTCGATCACCGCCCGACGCTAAAATGGCCGTCGAATCCGGTTACAAATTGCTAGACGTTGCCACTGCGCCAGCGACCACCTGACGTGGTGTTGATGATCGGGCTGCATTTGTCCGTGTAATCCACGGTCGGGATCAGTACACCAGTGAGTAACGTCGATAGCGATCCAGTTCCCACATTGAAAGCCAGGCCTTCCTAAGAACAGATATTTGGATATACTCTATGCTATATGGACTAGTATATTAGGTTTATGATAACATATATTGCAAAAGCAAGTGAAGAAGGGACACATTTGAGCGTATATATCTCCATCAGTTGGTATTGGGATACACTATTAGAATGTAGTCCGTACCTCTCTTATATTCGCACTTTCGATTATTGTATCCGCTGCATCGATTGCTGTTTCAGGAACGCGCTCATCCGGGTCGAACAACACCGCGGTATCTGCCTCGACGAACGCCTCCGTATCTGTGTGTGAGTCGCCGATATAGGTGATCGATGGGGGGTTCTGCTGTATTCGAATCTTTCTCAGTAATTCTCCCTTCTCGTCTGGACCGACACCGACATCGATACCCGAAACACGTCCATCCTCGAACCGAAGCCAGTTTCCACGAATAAACGCCGGTTCGTACGGTTCGAACTGTGTCGCAAGGTTTGCCACGCCGGCACTGAGGATGCCGAATCGGACATCCGTTCCCTGGAGGTGTTTGAGGAGGTCGACAGCACCTGCTTTCGGCTTGACAGCACTGGTCGCGCGCTCGATGTCCGACTTGGTGACATCGTTCGCACGCCACACATCGACCGCTCCTCGACACCACTCTGCAAACGTAATTTCTCCAGCCTCGAACCGGTCCATCAGCGTCTCAGCTTCCGGCGTCGTTCCATAGAGGGTGTGCAATAGCTCGAACCCACCGCGCTGTCGAGTGAGCGTCCCGTCGAGGTCGAACACTACCAGATGCGACATGCTACCGTTCTGCAATAACTTCTATCTCAACCTCGATATCCACTGGCAACCTAACGACTTCCACGGCGCTGCGAGCGGGATAGGGGGGAGACATGAGTTCACCGTACACCTCATTCACCTCGTCGTAGTACCGCATATCCTTCACGAACACCGTCGATTTCACCACATCGTCGAGCGAAGCGCCACCGGCCTGCAGTACGGCAGCGACGTTCTGGAGTGTGCGTCGGGTCTGTTCACCAGGTGTGCCCTTGATCACCTCGCCGGTGTCTGGGTCGACTGGCCCCTGTCCGGAAACATAAATACGGTCACCGCTGGCGATTCCTTGCGAGTACGGGCCGATACTATCGGGTGCGTCGTCAGTTGTTAGTTCTTCCATGGATGTTGTCTCAATTTGTTGTCGGCTGATCGTCCGCGTCGTAGACTTCGTTGATGAACGATGTCGGCAGGCTCGTCGTCAATCCGCCGTCGAGTACCAGGTTCTCACCGGTAACAAAGCTCGACATTTCGGAGGCAAGGAACAGCGTCGTATCAGCGACTTCCCGCGGTGTGCCGAACCGACCGAGTGGATACTGGTCGAGCCAGCGCTCCCGGGCGCTCGTTTCACCGGTCCGTTCCTCCGTGTTTTTCATCTCTGCCCGCCTGTTCGCTGTTTCGATGGTCGCCGCTGAAATAACGTTCGAGCGAATCCCGTGCTGCCCGTAGTGGGCAGCGATATTTCGTGAGAGCGCCAGGAGTCCGCTTTTCGCCTCGGAGTAGCCGGAGAGACCGATACCGAACAGGCCGTTGACCGAGCCCATGTGGATTATCGAGCCGCCGCCAGCGGCGACCATTGCTGGCAGTACCTCTTTGCTCAGGAGGAACTGGCTCTTCAGATTCAAGTCGACCATCGATTCGAAGGTCTCCTCGTCACACCGGTGCAACAGGTTGGCGGACTCGTCTGCCCCGCCAGCGTTGTTCACAAGCACGCGGATGTCCCCGAATTCTTCGATGGCCGTGTCGACGAGATTCCGCACTGCCTTCGGGTCTGTAACGTCACACTCGACCGGGACGACGCGGCCCTCGTGTGTGTCGGTTAGCTCCGTCGCAACCGCTTCCACATCCTCGTAGGTGCGCGAGCAGACGACGACGTCGCCACCCGCTTCGGCGAACCGGGCTGCGATTTCGCGCCCGATACCCCGCGACGCGCCAGTCACAATGGCCGGCCGGTCCGCTAATGATAGCTCTACCATGACAGGGCCACCCACGTAAGCTGCCCTCTTGAAAGTTGCTCTTGGCCGCTCATGTGACTCGATACTCCTCGATGGCAGTCATATCCACAGTGATACCGAGGCCGGGTCCCTCAGGGGCTGGGAGGCAGCCGTCGCTGACCTCGAACGGTGCCTCGATGACGTCCGCTTCCCAGCCGTAGTACGTCGAATCCGGGGGCAGTGAAAAGCCCGGGATGCCGGTGACCCCGTGGAGGATCGCCGCAGTCCGAATCCCCAAATCGAACGCACAGTGGTGGGTAAAGGGAACTCCAGCGTCTTCGAGGATAGCGGCCTGCTGTCGAATCCCACTGATGCCGCCGGCCGGGGTCAGGTCGATAACGCCGACATCCATCGCACCAGCTTCCACGAGCGACTGCAGATTATGCGAAATATAAGTGTCCTCGTTCGGCGCGATCGGTTGACGGAGCCGCTGACGGAGCCGAGCTAGCGACGTGTGTGAATCGACCCGAATCGGCTGTTCCATGTACTGTAAGTAGATACCCTCGTCTTCGAGCATCGCGCCGACCCGAACCGCCTGATCGAGCGTCCAGCCCTGGTTCGGGTCGAGTCGGAACTCCAGTTGCCCGTCGACCTCATCGTGCATCGCTTTGATTCGCTCGACGTCCTGTCGCCAGTCCCGCCCAGCCTTCGTTTTGAGGACAGTGAAGCCAGCTTCGAGCGCTTCTCGCGCCTTGATACGGGACTCCTCGGGTGAGAGGATGCCGAGACAGAAGGCAACGGGGACGTCAGCGGGTGCAGTACTGTTGCCATCGACGCTTTGACGGTGTTGCTGAGCCCCCTGTGTCGGTGCTGTCCATCCGCCGAGCAGTTCGTACACCGGTTTATCGAGGGCTTTCCCAACAATATCCCAGCAGGCTGTTTCGACGGCGGCAAAGAACATATCGACGTTCGTGTACTCGACGAACACCTGTCGACGGAGTCGCTCGATTTCGAACGGTGACTGGCCCTGAATCATCGGTCCGACGCCGTCTTCGATAATCGACTCGGTGGCCGATGGTGACAGGAAGACGCGCATCTCGCCCCAGCCGCTGATCCCCTCATCTGTGTCGACACGGACGAGGACGCGTTCCATCGAGTGTAGTTTCCCGTGGTTGGTCACGTACGGCCCGATGCCGAGATGCTCATCCAAGTCAGCCAACGGTACATCTACAGTTACCGCTGACACGCCGGTTATCTCCATGCACTTCTGTCGTTCGGGAACCGATATCAAAGTACCGCTTCCCCCGCTCGTACTGCTGGGTGTAACCGCGTGAGGATATCGCTACGCCGTGGCAGCACCGCTCTTGACGGGATATCACCCGACAATATCAGGCCACTGTCTCGATGGCTGTTTCGACCCACTCCAGTGACTGCTCCGGAAGCAGTCCGTAATTATAGAACGAGAGGCGCGGCACTCCCTTCGAGTCGAGCGTTTCGACGATATCGACCACGGTAGCCTCGTCGTCGATAGCCGGATGGCCCGGCAGGAGACCGACGTGGAGTGGCACGTCATCGATCACTGTCTCAACGGCGTTATAGGCATCTATGACTGCGTCACTTGATGACTCGTAAGCTGGCAGGCAGTAGTAATCGACGTGGTCCGAGAGCGCTTGCAGGTCAGCCCCGACGATCCACTCGCGGCCGGGTTCCGGTGCGCCGACGTAGTAGCCAAGCGGTGTCTTTCCCGCGGCGTCAGCCAGCGAGGCGTACAGTGACGCCAGCGTCCGTTCGCGGACATCGACGTATGCAGCGACAGTACTGTGGTCCGCAAGCCAAGCCTCCGGTGAGCGGTCATGTGACACATCGCCGGCGACGATAGCGTCCAGTGTATTGGCTACTGTTTCGCGTGCCCGTTCAGTATCGACACCCGCGGCTGTCGCATTCTCCTGACAGTGTGGACAGAAACACACTCCGAGTAGGAACTCTCCGAGTACGCCCAACTGCGCGTGAATCTTCTGGTGGTGCCAGCCAAAGCCCGTTCCGTAGAAGTAATCGAACGTTTCCAGTTCGATCCGAGCGAACTCATCGCGGGACGACAGATCCGAGACCAGTGCCGAGAGATACGTCTGGACTGCGGGCTGGGACGGACACAGGCCAAAGATCAGGTCGTCACCGTGTGCAGATTCCAGTGTGTACTCCGGGTTGGCCATCCCGAGCCGGGAGTTGTGGCAGCCGACTGTCCAGGAATTGAGTGTCATCTCCGATAAGCTGGTGGCGACGTCCGCGACCCAGTCCCCGTCCATCCGCTCGTACGGAACCGGTTCGAGGTCCCCGTACTCCGGGCCTGGCTCGAAATACGAACTCGCGCGGGCAAACAGCGTTCGCCGCTCCGGATTGTGTGGCGTAAACGCCTGCACAGTGTGATAGTTCGTCGCGAGGTTCAGCTCGTCGATGCCGATGTCACGCAGTCGCGTCTCTACTTCGGCTGGCCCCTCGTCGAGCAGGTCCCACGGGTACGCCCACATCGCGAATTCCATACGTGAACCACTGTCGCGGTGATAATAAAGGTAGAGGCGGTTACTCCTTGACCGCGCCAGCTGTCATGCCAGCCACGATATACTCCTCCAAGAAGGCGAAGAGGATCAATAGCGGGATAATACCGATGACAGAGACGGTGAGCATCATCCGCCAGTCGGTCTGCAACGCACCGACCATCGAGAAGACACCGCGTGGGATGTTGTACTTCGCACTGTCAGTGAGGAAGGTGAGCACGAACAGCAGCCGATTCCACGCGTAGAGGAACGTGTAGGTGATACTGGCGACAAGCGCTGGCTTCGTCAGCGGGAGTACGATCTTCGTCAGGATCTGCAGTTGGCTCGCACCGTCGATACGGGCTGATTCCTCGAGCGCGACGGGGATGGTCTTGAAGTACCCGTACAGCATCCAGACGTTGAACGGCAGCGTGAACGCCGCTGCTGGAACGATCACAGCCAGATAGGTGTTGAACAGCCCCAGTTGCGTGATAACGTCGAAGAGACCGACGATCAACACGACCGGTGCGAACATCTGAACGACCAGCACGGCGAGGAGGAAGGTTCGCTTCCCCACGAAGTCGTTCCGGGCACACGAGTAGGCGGCTGGTATCGCCAGCAGAAGCGTCAACACGACCGTCCCTACCGAGATGATGAAGCTGTTCCCGACCCAGAGCAACACGTCGGTCTGTGTCCAGACCTGCAGGTACGCCTGGAGGCTGGGGTCGCTGGGGACCAGTGTCGCCGGCGCAGCGAATATCTCCGACTCCGGCTTGAGCGTACTCGAGAACATCGCGTAGAACGGCAACATCATGAGCCCGAGCAGTCCGATCAACACGCCGTAGAGCCGGACTTTGCGGAGACTGCTCCGGTCGTGGCCTGCCATCGTCATAGTTCGTCACCTCCGCGCGTGTAGATGCGCAGGTAGATGATGGCAAAGACGAACAGGAACAGGAACCCGATGACACTGTAGGCGGCTCCGCGCCCGAGATTTCCGTTCTGGAGGCCCACCTGATAGATGTGGATGACGAGCGTCGCCGTCGAACTGATCGGTCCGCCGCCGGTCATCGTCCAGATGACGTCGAAGCTGACGAACGTCCATATCGTCGACAGCAGCGTGGCGATCAGGACGACGCTTTTCAGCTGTGGGAGCGTGATGTACCGGAACTGGTGCCACTTCTCGGCACCGTCGATGGCGGCAGCCTCGTACAACTCCTGTGGTATCGACTGCAACCCCGCAAGGAAGATGATCGCCATGAACGGCGTCCCGATCCAGATATCAGCCACGACGACGCCGAGCCACGCCAGACTCGGGTTTCCGAGGATCCCGATACCCTGTTCGATGATGCCGAGTTTCAGCAATATCGCGTTGAGGTAGCCGAACTGCGGGTGCTCTATCCACCGGAACACCACAGCGGAGATCGCGTAGGGAATCCCCCACGGGATGAGAAACGCCGTGCGGAAGAACTTCCGACCGCGGATGTCTCCCTTGATGTGAACGGCGATAAGCAGCCCCAGCAGTGTCTTGCCCGCGACGCCAACGACGACCCAGCGGCCGGTCTGCCAGAGCAGCCGGTAGAAGATGTCGCTATTGAATATCTCGACGTAGTGTTGCAGTCCAACGAACGTCTCGATGTTGGAGTCGGCGGGTGACTGGTACAGCGACAGCCGGAACGTCTCGATGATCGGATACCCGACGACAGCCAGCAGGAACACCGCTGCGGGAGCGATGAGGAGGTACGCGCGGCTGTTGCGCTGGACGTACGCAAGCCCTCGTTCGAGACGTGAGTCATCGGACGTTTCCGTGTATTCCTCTGCCAGACTCATCCCTGTCTGTCACTCCATAGCATCTTCGAGATCACTCTGGGCATCGTTGAGCGCTTTCTGTGGCGACTTCCGGTCCGCCAGTGCTTCCTGAATCGCCTGGACCATCCGGTCGTTGAACTCGCTGAAATTGCCGAGCTTCGGTCTGGCACGGGCGTACTGCCCCGCCTCGACGAACGGTCCCCAGTTCTTCGATTCCGAGAAGTACGAGCGCTCGCCGACGGCTTCGACGACGGGGAGGAACCCTTTCTGCTTCGAGTACTGGAACCGCCGCTCCTCGTCGAAGTAGAACCGAATCAGGTCCCGGGCGAGGTCCTTGTGTTCGCTCTGACTCAGGATGGCGAGTGTGTCGATAGTGAACAGGCTGTACCGGCCCTCTGGACCACGCGGCACCTGCACGATACCGTAGTCGAAGTCGACCTCACCGTTTTCCTTCGCGGCGGTGATGTTGAGTCCCGTATACACGTGCCCGATGACCATCCCGAGGTCACCGTTCTCGAACAGTTGCCGGATGTCCTGCCGCGTCGAGGAGAGCGGTGACGACTGTGTGACGTTGTGTTCGAGGTGGAGGTCGGTGTACAACGAGAGGGCATCGACAGCCTCACTGGAGTTTACGACCGGCATTCCCTCGTCGTCGATGAGGTCC
Organism: Haloarcula sp. H-GB5; assembly: GCF_054850705.1. Lineage (NCBI taxonomy): Archaea > Methanobacteriati > Methanobacteriota > Halobacteria > Halobacteriales > Haloarculaceae > Haloarcula > Haloarcula sp. H-GB5. Next base: position 228,441 of record NZ_JBTWBG010000003.1, read on the forward strand.
GCGCCGTGTGACCAGTGGTAGTGGTAGTACTGCGACCCGGTTTCGATCGCGTCGGCCCCCGCAAGGCCCAGTGCAGGGACGCTCGCGTCACTGTCACGGATCTGCGTTGCGGCATCCAGCATATCCTGCCACGAATCGAGCGATGGGTCCTCGGGGTTGAGTCCCGCTGTCTCGAAGACATCTTTGTTGTAGTAGAGACACTTGTTCGAGGCAGCCCACGGCACGCCGTAGTGGGAGCCGTTGTACATCGTCCCTTCGGCCACGCCGTCGTAGAACTGTTCACCGAACTCCCCGTCCATCATGTCGTCAAGTGGCTCCAGCGCGTCCTTACCCACGAGTTGGGGGATCCAGCGCGCCGGCCACCGACTGACATCGGGCGCTTCGCCGCCGTCGACACGGTTGTTCACGGTTTGCCGTGCGTTGTCCCACGTAACGCTGGTGAACTCGACGTCGACGTCGTGCTCGTCTTCGAAGGCTGTGTTGTTCTCCTCGAAGAACTGCTTGATGTTGTCCCCGACGCCCATCGTGAGGAACTGCACGCTCTGCGTACCGCCGTCGCCGCCATCACCGCCGCTCCCACTGTCACCATCTCCACCGTCACCGCCGCTTCCACCGTCGCCGCTACACCCCGCGATGGCGATAGCGCCGCCTGCCCCAAGTGCTTGGAGGAGCCGCCGGCGGTCGATACTATCCTCGACAGACCTGTCGTTGTTATCGGGCTGCATCATTAATGTCACCTATTTCCATGTACATAGTTCTTTGTGTTGTGTCGCTCATTGGTCACGCATTGTGCTCGTGAATCGCACTCATGAGGACCGCGAGTTCTTCGCCGATAACCGAGCGGATTCGTTCACCCGTCTCCGCGCTCGCCTGCTTCGGCGTCCCGATGGCTCCAGACGAGGAATACTCGTCGAACGAGCGATAGACGGCGACATTGCCCCCGTCAAGCAAGTCCTGCCCACCCCATCTGTAGTGTTCGTCCATCGGTTCGCCGTCGCGGACCGCCGGATCGCCAACGAGGTCCGGTCGGAGCGTGAGCATGAGGGACGTCTCGAACTCGCCGCCGTGGGCCATCCCGCCTGTCTCGGTCGTTCGGATCTCCTCGATTCTATCCGATGCCAGCTGGAAGTACGTCGTCCCGAGTACTTCCGCATCCGTGTCGGCCCCCACGGTACTCACGACAGCATCGATGAGAGAACTGTTCCCGCCATGGCCGTTGACGAACAGCACCGCATCGAATCCGTTCTGGATGCCAGCGTGGGCGATATCCTCGAGTGTAGCCCGCAGATGTGCGAATTCGAGAGATAGAGTCCCACCGAACGACAGGTGGTGTGGTGAGAACCCACTCCAGACTGGCGGTGTCACGACGACAGGAACGTCGTCCAGTCGCTCGATAGCAGTGTCGACCATCGCCTCAACCAGAAGTGTGTCGGTGACGACCGGGAGGTGGTCCCCGTGCTGTTCGACGCTTCCAACGGGAATAACGAGGACAGAGCCCGACTGTTCGCCGACTCCACGGATCTGACTCGCAGTCATTCCAGCCCACTCGCTCTCTTTCCGACCGATAGTATCGTACAACATATTACACTGATTCTGTCCGCTGTGGCTGATTCAGTTCCACTCGCTCGCCATCGGGACCAAACAGATGCATATCCTCTGTATGAAACCCGAGCGCGATTTCGTCGCCCCGCTCCGGACGGTATTCGCTATCGACCCGGGCTACGACTTCGCTCGATCCGCCTGCAGTCTCCAGATAGAGGAAGTTGTCAGAGCCCATGGGCTCTACGACATCGACGACTGTCTCGATGTACTCCCCAGCGTCTCCGGCGACGAAATCCTCCGGCCGTACGCCCAGCGTGTACTCCCCGTCCGGAATATCAAGGTCGACCGTGAACTCGACAGTCGCCGAGTGCAGCGTCGCGCGCCCACCGCTGTTAGTCACACTCACTTCGAAGAAGTTCATCGACGGTGATCCGATGAACCCCGCAACGAATTTGTTGTTGGGCTTATCGTAGCAGCGTTCCGGTGGCGCAACCTGCTGGAGTTCGCCTTGATTGAGGATCACGATCCGGTCGGCCATCGTCATCGCTTCCGTCTGATCGTGCGTGACGTAAATTGTCGTCACGTCCAGTTCCTCCTGGATCCGCTGGATCTCCGTGCGCATCTGGGTTCGCAGCTTCGCGTCGAGGTTCGACAGCGGTTCATCCATCAGAAACACCTCCGGGTCACGGACGATAGCCCGCCCAAGCGCGACGCGCTGTTGCTGGCCACCCGAGAGTTGCTTCGGGAGGTCATCCATGAGATCTGAAATCTCCAGTAGTTCGGCGGCTTCAGTCACGCGTTGCTCGATCTGATCATCGTACTCGCCTGATAGCTCCAGCCCGAAGGACATGTTCTCCCGCACGGTCATATGCGGATACAGGGCGTAACTCTGGAACACCATCGCAATGTTCCGGTCCTGTGGGCGAACGTCGTTGACTACGGCCCCACCGATGGCGATCTCGCCGTCGGTGACTGTTTCGAGGCCGGCGATCATCCGAAGCGTGGTCGACTTCCCGCACCCGGATGGTCCGACAACGACGACGAACTCCCCATCCTCGACGGCCAGAGAAAGGTCTTCGACTGCAAGGACGTTGTCGTCGTATACCTTGCTGACGTTTGATAGTGTAACTTCGCTCATACCGAGTAGAAGAAGCATCGCAATCATCATTAATAAATGTTGGTAGTACTGGCACAGCCGGGCAGACCAATCACATCGAAACCCGCAGGGCGACTGTCGGGTAACGCCCGGTATGACTGTGCAGCTAGCGGTTCTGAACTGAGGATAAAAATCAAACCGATAGGTACGATCCCATACCGTGTTGCAGAATACGGAGCAGAGACCTACTACTTTGTAGAAAACGGGCTATCAGGGCGCCTCCAATCTCTTTCAATGAGATTGAAAGTCGCTCGTCGAGCTCTCGCAAGACACACGAATGACTCAAACCGACGCTAGAGTGCCTGTGACTGCTGATTCTGGTGTCGGATACTGGACTCCACAGATTCATGTGGTATGTTGTCACCCAACTCGAAGTGCGAGATTGACGAAAATAACATCCGTACCCTTGTTAGGACGGGGCAGCTCAGACTACAACGCCTGCTTCCAACGTGATTGGAAACATTTTGTCTCTTGGAGGAATCTATTTTACTCTGCAGAAAAAAGCGCACCCATGCCCTCACAGAACAACAAAACAATCAGCGCGGTTGAGACGACGCTGGATATCCTTGCTGCCCTCGGAAAACTCGAACCAATCGGTCTTTCAGATCTTGCGTCTCATCTTGACATCCCTACAAGTACCGTCTTTATTCATCTCAATACCCTTGTCCAGCGGGACTACGTTGTCAAGGAATCCGGGCAGTATCGCCGGTCGTTCCGCTTTCTGGAGCTCGGTGGCAGTGTTCGGCAACGACTAGATATCGGCCGATTGCTTCGCAATAAAGTTGAAGAACTCAGCAGAGAAACCGGCGAGATTGCCGGTGCCGGCATCGAGGAGAACGGACAGCGGGTCATCCTCTACAGGAGTTCGGGCGGAAAAGCTGCGGGCGACGAAATCCCGATCGGTAATCATACCGAGATGCACTGGACATCGCTGGGCAAGGTTATTCTGGCGCATCTTCCAGTGGAGAAACGAAACGAAATCGTTGCCGACCATGGGCTTCCGAAGGGGACTGATACCACGTTGTCATCCCGGTCCGATCTCGAAGCGGCCCTCGAGCGAATCCGTGACCAGGGCTATGCGATAGACGACGAAGAGCATCTCAGGGGCGTTCGAGGTGTTGCTGTTCCGATATTCAACGACGAACAGGAAGTCATGGTCTCGCTTGGTATCACTGGCCCCAGAGATAGATTCACCTCTAGGTATATGGCAAACCTGTTAGAGATGCTTCGATATACGAAAAACGAAATCGAAGTTCGAAGCCAGTACTACGAATACAGTACGATAGATGGATAGCCTGGAATACGATATTGAAGCGCTAGATACCACAAATAAAACAGAGAAGTACCGTCGATCTAGCTGAGGCTTTGAATCTAAAATTCGGCTAGTAGTTGTTGAATCTCGCAGGTTTCACGCCTCAATCACGCGACCCGATTACAGTTCAGCCAAATACGGATCAGGTTCTGTCTAGGTGGCGGCCCAATAAGAAAAATAAAGCGTAAATAAGAACGTATCGGCCCAGAGTCAATCCCTTGTATCTATAATTTGGAAACATGGATTTGTTCTTTGCCCTGTTTGTATGCTGGTGTCGTGCGGATTCTACACTCATAGTACGCCGCGCTTGGTAGCACTGCACCGGCCGCTTCAGGTCATGTGGTTTCAATACGCCCTGTTATCTCATCTGTACATAGTGAGTCTCCGTCGGTACTGCTCCACACAGCACAGTTCTTCCCGTGTGGTTCGGGAACCGCCTGCCACACGGTCGCTACTCGAAGTGACCGAGTTTTTCACTGCCAGTTCCGATACCAGCACTATACTGCGATGACAAAACACGCCCCGCCGACAGAATGACACCACAGGCTACTGATTCCGATATTTCGGATACCGCTGCTGAGACATCTGTCCGCACAGCCAACTTGACGTGGTGGCTCGTGGCTGGTGCGAGCCTGATTTAGATGGGACTGGCAGCCTACGAGATCGTTCCCGCAAGCGTCACACCGCTTATTCAGGACTCGATACAGGTCGGTCCAACAGCTGCCGGTCTCTTGGTTGGAGTCATGTTCGGGACCGCTGTCGTCGTCACAGCCTCGAGAACCCAGCAAAAATACAGTCGCTGGAAACGGATCACTCTCGGCAGCACAGGCACAAGCGGTCGCCGACGAGTACGACGTTCCTGTTGACGCTGTCGAAGCGGTCGCGGATAAACTGACAGACTAACCTCGATCAGTCAGACGGATTTCAAATAGACTATACAATGCTACGCGGCTGAATTACTTGTTGTAACTCTCCGGAATCAGCACGACGCCGTGGAAGTCGAAGAGGTCGGAAACAGCCGCCTCGATACGACTGAAATTCGGTGGTAGTGCAACTGCTGGTAAATAGAAATCGTAGCTTGAGAACTTACTATCGGCGGTGGAATGGTTTTGTGGTTTACTCATATCAATACAATATACTGGGTACAGCCTTCTAAGCTCATCGTGGGATAATTACGGGTGTTTATTACGGATAATTATAAACGATTGTTAATTCAGATTCCGAGAGAGACGTGTGCTGTTCGCCGAATTGAGTATTTCAATGAGACAAGTGTTCTAAGTTGTTTCACGTCTCTTCGTCGCTCCGACTGTATCCGTCGAATCGGTCTCATTAGTGAAAATACAGTTGGCTAAAACGACAGGCACTATCTGCGACTGCAGTCAGCTTTTTATTTTACCCTCGTGAGTGCACCTGTGTATGTAAACATTGACGTGGAGACCCCGCATACATACAGCAGTTCACAGATGATGACGCTCCGTTGTCGAACTAGTATTCGTCTTTGACGCCTCGATTGTAATCTCCGTCCCACAAAATGTCAATAACAACGAAAATACACATCGAACACGAACGCCTCGCTCTGGTTCCAACGTTACAGAACCTCGAAGACATAGCGATCCGTGTCATCACGCAGGGGAATACCGATCCGGGCTCCACTGTGTTTCCGTTCCTCATCGAGTATCGGGACAGAGACCGACTCGAAGAGATGCTCGATGCTGATCCGACAGTCCAGAGCTACGAACTCGTCGACTGGACCGACCAGACGGGTATATACTACATCGAACACACTCCAGAAACGAAACTCATCAGTTCTGTCGTCACGGATGTCAACGGATTTCTCGTCCATACAGAGACGAAGGGCAACGGGTGGCTCGTCCGACTCTTGCTCCCTGACCGCGAAGCGCTCAATACGATCTGGGAGTATGCCAACGAGAACGACATCTCGCTTGATATCATCGAAATCTACGGAAACACGGACACCGGCGGTGAGTCATCGTACGGGTTGACCGATGAACAGCGGATCGCGCTGACAACCGCATACGAAAACGGCTATTTCGGAGAACCCAGAGATATTTCCTTGAACGAAGTCGCCGATGAAATCGGACTGTCCTCGACAGCAATGAGCGGCCGGCTCCGGCGGGGAATGCGAAACCTCATTGCAGCAACAATAATTGACAGAGAGGAATGAGTTCACAGATCAACCACTGGAAGCGCTCGGAAGGCACTTCCAATCTTTTGCCGATTTAAGCCAACTCCCATGACATCGAACCGCGTTTGAAAGTGGATTCTAGAGTATGTGCATAAAATCGTCCAAAGGAGAGTCACCGGGACAGATGTTGGTCCTATCTGATGGTGGTGTTCACTCGGATCGTCCGCCCGAATCTTTTTGCCGGTAGACCGGTCGTAATGCTGTCGCGTCTTTGTTGTATCCCAACCAGACGCTCAACGCTGTTGCAGCGAAGACCAGATACACGGGGAACAGAAGAATGAGTGCGTATCCAGCAAACACCAGTGTCAGGATGTCTAGCCAGTACAGCGTCGCGATCCCGGCAAGTCCACCGACTGCGCTCGCGATGATTCCCAGGCGAAACGCCTGAGCGGCGGCGGGACCGGGCGACAGGTGAATCGTATCCATACGGCATTTTATATGGCTGAACCTCATAAGTCGCGCGCGAGATACGCTATCAAGGTCCGGGCTGGAATTGGTACAGCGACATCCCACTGATTCAGATCCAAACGGCAGGATTACAGTACCCGAACACGACCTGCTGTCGCTTGGAACCGTGTCCTCAGATCGGGCAGCAGGGCTGATACGTCAGTTTCGTGCGGTGGCCTCGCTCATCGGTGGGACGGACTTATTACCAGCAGCCCGACAAAGGGGTACGTATGAAACTCTCGCTGATTGCCGCCGTCGCGGCTAACGGCGTGATCGGTGCTGGCGGCGATATTCCGTGGCAGTATCCCGAGGATCTAAAACATTTCAAACGGACGACCATCGATCATCCCGTGATTATGGGGCGGCGGACCTTCGAGAGCATCCGCCGTGATCTCGACGGCCCACTGCCGGAGCGAGTAAACATTGTTCTGACTACGACGCCGCATCACCTTCCTGACAGCGTCACAGCTGTCACCTCGACGACGGCGGCGTTGACCGAAGCGGCCGACAGCGGCGCATCTACGACCTACGTCATTGGTGGCGCTACTGTGTACGAGCAGTTTCTCCCACAGGCCGACGAGCTAATCCTCACCGAGCTAACGGCAGCTTTCGACGGCGATACGGCCTTCCCGACGGTCGACTGGTCGCGCTGGTCCGAGACGGACCGAACGACACACAGCGACTTCGACATCGTCACATACACCCGAACCAGCAGTGACTCGGAATGACGTCTGTCCGAACAGTCACAGCAGCCGCTCGGTCGTGTTCTGTGCCGGTCGTTTCGTACTACAGCTACCAGTCTCATCCGAGTAACACGACACGTATTCTGCTGAATATTCATGCTATGGGCTGCTAAACAACGGTTCAGCGTATCGTCGCTGTCCGCAACGTTTCCCCCGTATATAAACACCAGAAGCAAGTAACAATTCCCTTTATTAGTATTTCACATCTTCTTTCATAGGCATGACCGGTAACGAGGAACATCCTAACCATCCCAGTGTCGACCAGTCAGACCGGACCGTCCCCCGTAACCTCCGCCAGACTGGTGACCCCAACATCGAGATGTTGGTGTCGACGCGCGTTCGAAAGTCCCCCTTCTTCCACAAGTCCTTCAACGAAGAGGGTGCCTGGCGGGCAACCGTCTACAACCGCCTCTATCACCCGCGCGGCCTCATCGAGCCAGAGGACGGCGGTGTGATGAAGGAGTACGATGCACTGACAAACACCGTCACCCTCTGGGATGTCGCCGTAGAGCGACAGATTCGGGTCAAAGGGCCCGACGCCGAGGCGCTGACGAACTACGTGGTCACTCGGGACGTGACGGGCATGGACGCCATGGACGGGAAATACGTCATCCTCTGCAACGAAGACGGTGGCGTCCTGAACGACCCAGTGTTGCTCCGTCCCGAGGAAGACGAGTTCTGGTTCTCTATCTCGGACTCGACGCTGATGCAGTGGCTGCAGGGCGTCAACGTCGACAACGACTTCGACGTCGAAATCGACGAAATCGACGTCGCGCCGATGCAGATCCAGGGCCCGAGGGCGCTCGACGTGATGGTCGATGTCGTCGGCGACGAAGTCAAAGACGTGCCCTACTACGGGCTGATGGAGGCCGAGATCGACGGCTGTGACGTACTTATCAGCCAGACCGGCTTCTCGGGCGAGAAGGGCTTCGAAATCTACGTCAAAGACGCGATGGAAAACGCCGAACGGGTCTGGGACCCCGTCATGGAGTCCGTCAAAGACCACGACGGTCGCCAGATCGCACCCGGTCACCACCGCCGGATCGCCGCCGGCATCATGTCCTGGGGGCAGGACCTCGATCACGAGACCTCGCCGTTCCAAGTCAACCTGGGCTATCACGTCCCTGACGACAAGGAGGCCGACTACATCGGCAAAGAGGTTCTCGAAGAACAGAAAGAACAGATCGAGAACGGCAACTATCCGTTCGAACACAAACTCATCGGCCTGAAGATCGCTGGCGAACCGATCCGTGACTACGCCCCCGACTTCTGGCTCATCTCCGACCCGGACACGGGCGAGGAATGTGGCTACCTCACCTCTCCATGGTGGAACCCGGACTTGGAGACCAACATCGGCATGGGCTTTGTCCCGGCTGAGAAGATTCAGGAAGTCACTGACACGCCGCTCAACGACGAGATATACGATGAGGAGCTGGACTTAGAGTTCCAGGTCCATCTCCCCGATGAGTACGCCGACGAACCCGGCGAACCGGTGTTCGCCACCGCCGCAAAGGTGCCGTTCAAGGAGTCCGTCAACCCGAGCGCCCGTGAGCAGGCGAAGCTCAACGCCCGGAAAGAGGCCGAAAGCGACGACTAATCCTCACTCCTGCTGTCCCAGCAACGCACCCCCTCTTTCGTTCGCTGCTGTTTTACGGTCCCGATTGCCGCTTTCGGCTTTCACTGATACAGTTGTAGCCCTATGCCGCTCTCTCCTATAGTTGCGCGGCCGTATAGGCGCTGCTGCCCGGAAACTATCAATTCACGTTTTGTGCTGCACTGCGCTAGGGATCTCTGGCCACAGTATTGCTCGCTGGCAGTCTCTGGCAGTGAGACGGTCGAAAACAGGCTACTTGTAGCTGGGTGTCCCGAGTCTGGACAGTAAGCAGATCGGTGTCAGGAGTCGAGACGATCGTGCCGCCATTTCTCCGTGTCGGGCGTCTGATTGAAGGTGTAGATGTGGACGCCGCGGATGTTGTACTCGTCGTCCCCGACGTAGGGCGCGAGGCCATCGATGAGTTCATCGGGTTCGTAGGTCCCGCGGGAGCCGACCAGTTGCTTGACGAACCCGAGGATGCCCGTCGTCTTCCTGAGGAACTTTATCGAGTCGCCGACGCCGACTTTCTGAGATATCTGCATCAGGCGCTGGTAGTTCATCACGCCCGGGATACCGACTTCGACCGGGAGTTCGATACCGCGAGCACGGATGTCTTCCACCCACTCTAACACGGCGTCCGGGTCGTAACACAACTGCGTGACGATGTACGTCGCGTACGGTGCTTTCTGTGTCATCGACTCCGCCAGCGTTTCGTCGTCGATGAAGTCGTGACCCTCGGGGTAGCCCGTGATTCCTACTTCCTCAAAGGAGTACGCGGTCTCTGCGAGCGCTTCAAGCATGTCGAGCGCTGACTCGTACTCACCGGCCGGTTCCTCCCGGTCACCACCGGGAACGAAGATGTCCGTGATGCCTGCCTGCTCCAGTCGCTCGGCGATCGATTCGAGTTGCGCCTGGTCTTCCACGTAGCGGGCTGCAATGTGTGGTACAACGTCGTACCCCATTGCAGCGGCTTCTTCCGTTTTTTCGACGGTCTTCTCGATGCCGAGTTGTGGCGAGGTCGTGATCGCGATAGTCGCGTCGTCGGGGAGGTGGGTAATCTCCTCGTCGAAGCTCTCGAACGGCATCAGTTCGAACCGGGCGCTCGTCAGCAGCGTCCGGACACCCTGACTGTCTGAGACAGCACGTGTTCCGAGGGCCATGAGTTGCCAGAGATAAGGCGTACCTGTACTTTTCTCTGTGGGTGGGGCATCGAACCCGTTTATAAGATATCGCTTCTATCACGCGCTGTGAGGCGCACACTGCTGGATCCGACTGGCAACAGTCCCGTAGGAGACAGCGTGGTCCGGTTCGTCTGCGAGCCGGCACAGGACGAGATCTAACAGATTGAGTTCCTCCAGTAGGTCCCGAGTCTGGCCACGGTCGAGACTCAGGCGTCGCTGGACCTCGTACACCGTGTCTGATTCGACGACTGCGTCCGCAACGTCTTGCAGTTGGACAGCAGCCGGGAGTCCAATCCCGTCGGTGACCAGTTGCTCGTCGGGGAGCTCTCCGACCGACTCTTCGACGGACGTGGCTGATTCTGCTGAGACAGGCTCGGCCACAGTGACCTGCTCGCCTTCATCCATGGCTCCGGACTGGTTCGTGTCCTCGTCCGAGGCACCTGATTCGGTCGACGGTTCTTCCTCGTCATCACTGGAGGTGTCGTACGTGTTCGGGACGTGGATGTCCGCTTCTATCATGTACCGTCGGACTGTCTCGGAGGAGACGTCCATCTGGATCTGCTCGGCGATTTCTCTGAAGTTGTCGCACTCGTCGTACAGTGCTTGTAGGTAGTCGGTGTCCTCGTACGGTGGCACGGAGTCGTCGCGGACGGCGGCGAACGGGTCGGATCCAGAGTCGTTCCCGCGACCAGACTGAGTAGCCGCACCGTCTGACTGTGGATCTTCCTGTGAACTGTCGCCCCCCTCACTAACAGGTTCTGAATCCGCGATATCAGTATCGGTGAGTGAGGGCCCACCGTCGGTACCAGCCGAACTCACTGCACTAGCTGTCGCTGTGTCGCTAGAGTCACCCTGGTCAGGCTCACAGTCGACGCTGGCTGCCTCGTCTGGCGTACCTGTGGCGTCGATCGTCAGCTGTACCGTCAGGAGCAAGCCGTCGTCAGTGACCGTAGCTGAGGCATCACCTATCGACAGTGCGGCACCAGCGGTCGACTGGAGTTCTGTGGCCGACGGTGAGAACGTGACTTCGAGGTCCCCACTCCCGGTTAGCCTCGCTGTCTCCGGCGTGAGATCCTCGTCAGCGCCGCCGCCGGAACGCAGCGAGACCGGCATCGCCACCGTCACATCAAGGACTGCATCACCGGTGTCGGCCGGCGAGGCTTCGACGGTCTTGATAGACCGTCCGCGGGATTCGTACGCATCGATGACCTCCGCGAGCGCCGTGAAAGCGGTGTGAAGTCCCATGTCATTGAGTGACTATGACACGTTATGGTGTAGAGATAGGTGTGGAATACCGAACCCATTTATAAACTCCCACAAAACTGCGGCTGGCGACACACATCTGAAACAGTGCCCGCGGGCAGCTTCGCGGATACATCTCGGTTATTGTGGTGTTGCGATGCCTGCGAGACGTTCTCCTTTCACGACGACAGACTCCCTGGCAAGCGAGAATATCACTCCTCGTTCTGTCGCTGAAACGACCTGTTGTTGCTCGAACGAGGAAGGTTCGTAGACAGTTCCCAGTCGCTCCCCGGCGTCGACGGTGTCGCCGACGGCGATGTCCGGCCGACACTCGAACAGTCCCGATCCCGATGCAGTGACCGGCTCCGCATCGTTTCGAAGTACCGTCTGTGTCGCCTTCGACTCCGGCTCAGCCGGGAGGACTGCCTGCTTGCGCAGGAGGTTCTGTATCCCGTCGACACCGGCCGCAACCGCGTCCTGTGCTATCCGGCGGCTGTTCGATAGTTCTGCAGTAATAACTGGAATCCCAGCTTCTGCAGCCGCAGCACGGAACGTCCCGCCAGAGCCGTCGTCGCCTGTGTCCTCGAACCCGTCGATAAGCCTGTAGGAGGTCCCGAACGCTTCGGCGAGGTGCTCGGCGGCCGGGTCGCCCGCCCGACATCTGACGTGTTCCAGCATATCTGCCGTGCCGGTGTGGAGGTCCACCGCTGCGTCCGCATCCTTCACGAGTTCCCACAGCCGAGCGGCAAACTGCTCCTGTAGGCTTCCACGCTCGTCGCCCGGCCACACGCGGTTCAGGTTCGGGTTCATTACGTCGTACTCGCCGGGGGTCATGTACGACCGATGGTCGAATGCGAGCTGGTTCACTACCGGGACGACGAGTACCGTCCCAGCGATGGCCGCGTCGGTAAGACGGGCGTGCAGTCGCCGTAGCGCGGCTGGGCCGTTGAGTTCGATACCGTGTTGCGCCGCCTGAATGTACACTGTCGGTCCGGTGCCGCCGACGTACTGGTGGACAGTCACGGACACGTCTCGTCCTGACGGGAGTCTCCCGAGCCGTCGGTCAGTCGTCGTGTGCGTGACGGCGGTATAGTCCATAGCAGTATCTGGCGGTGCGCAGACAAAAAACGCTAGGAGCAGGAGCGCCGCTGTGCCGCATGAAACGATGCTGTGATGCTCTTTCGGAATAGCAGCACTGCCCGATACAGCGGTGTGAAAGCATCGTGTTGAAACCGCTATAGGCATCTGTTAACACATAAACTGACAGTACAATCAGACAGTTGCGAGAAATTAGACGGATTCGAATAGAACTGACAATCACCACAGGGGGCCCCAAATCTATTAACAATGGTACTCCTGTTATTCTGAAACACTATGTGATAATGCGATGTCAGTTTGAAAAGGAGGCGGACCAGGCGGTAACTATATTGCCACGCCATAGCACGTTCTACGCAGAGTTATGGAGCCTACCGATAGCCTGCCGACCGAGGCCGATACCGTCATCGTCGGTGCTGGAATCGTCGGCTGTAACATCGCCTATCAGCTGACAGAACTCGGGCGCAAGGACGTGGTCGTGGTCGATCAGGGGCCGATGCCGACCACGGGTGGATCGTCGACGCACGCCCCCGGAATCATGTTTCAGACCGCGGAACCGAAGGTCCTCAGCCAATTTGCGGACTACAGCCGGCGGCTGTACTCGGACCTCGAAGGCGCGGACGGACATCAGGCATACAACGAAACGGGCGGCATCGAAGTCGCACGCAGCGAGGAGCGCATGGACTTCCTCCAGCGCCGCGTCGAGTATGCCAAGGCCTGGGGTATCGAGGACCCACAGTTGCTCTCCCCCGAGGAAGTCACCGAACACCTCCCGCTAGTGGATGCCGACCAGATCAAGGGTGGCTACTATTCGCCAACAGACGGGCAGGTCTCGGGCGTCATCGCCTGCGACGCGCTGGCCAGGGAAGCGATGGACAGGGGTGCGAAGTTCGTCCCACACACGCGCACTGAGGATGTCGAGACCGAGAACGGCTCGGTACAGGCCGTCGTCACCGAGAACGGCACTGTCGAGTGCAACGAGGTCGTCGTCGCGACGAACATCTGGGCCCGCCAGCTCGGCGAGAAACTCGACGTGCATCTGCCGGTAACGCCGGTCGAGCACCAGTACACGATGACGGAGTCCCTCGATGAACTGGCCGATAGCGCGGTCGATATCACCGACCATCCGCTGTTCGAGAACTACGAGAACGTCTCCGGGGAGAAGGCAAAACGGCTTCTCGTCGGGCCAGACCGACCGATTCTCCGTGACCAGGACAACGCGATGTACTACCGGAACCACGGGGACTCCTACGGTATCGGCTCGTACAACCACGACCCCATCGTGCCCGACCCGCAGGACCTCGGCGGGAACGACCCCGACGGCGAGCAGGGGTCGGTCCACGAGTTCACCGACTACCACATGAACAACGCGACCCATCCGGACCGGCCGGACAAGCCCCCTCGCCAGGCCAGCGACGAACTGCTCCCCGCGACGGCCGGCAAGGAGCTCGAACACAAGTACAACGGCATGTTCGCGGAGTCGCCCAACGGCCTCCCCGTGATGGGGCCCGTCCAGGAGTACGACGGTCTCTGGACGGCGGCGGCCATCTGGGTCACGCACGCCGGCGGTGCTGGCAAGGCGCTGGCCGAGTGGATGGAACACGGCGTTCCGCGGCTCCCCGACGGCCCGATCGATCTCGCACACTGCGACGTGAACCGCTTCGACGAGCACGAGGGGAGCTGGGACTTCGCCCGGGATATCGGCGGCGAGGAGTACCGCATCGTCTACAATATCATGCACCCAAAGTGGGTCTGGACCGACAAACAACGGGACATCCGCCGAACCCCGATGTACCACACCCACAAGAAGTACGACGCCGAACTGTGGGCCGAAGCCGGGTGGGAGGAACCACACTGGTTCGACTCCAACGCCGACCTGCTGGCGGAGTACGGCGACCGGATTCCCGACCGCGAAGGCTGGGAGGCGAAGTACTGGTCACCAATCGAGGGGGCCGAGGCGTTGAACGTGCGTAACAACGTCGGCCTCCACGACATGACCTCCTTCAACAAGATGGAGGTCATCGGGACCGACGCCGGTGAGTTCGTCCAGTACCTCTGTACGAACGACATGGACATCGACGTGGGCGACGTGAAGTACACGCTGATGTGTAACGAGGGCGGTGGCGTCCGAGCCGACATCACGGTCACGCGAACCGGTGAGGACCGCTACCTTCTGCTGACCACAGGTCGTGAGGTCGGGAACAATCACGTCGCGTGGGTGCGCGAACAGTCCCCCGACGACGTGGTCGTCAACGACGTGACATCCAGCCTCGCGGCGATGGTCTGTACCGGCCCGAACGCCCGGAAAGTCCTCTCGAAGGTCACCGACATCGACCTCTCCGACGACGCCTTCCCGTTCTTCACGAGCCAGCAGTTCTTCGTCAAGAACATCCCCGTGACTGCACTCCGCGTCTCCTATGCGGGCGAACTCGGCTGGGAGTTCTACACGCCCTCGGAGTACGGCGAGCGCCTCTGGGAGCATATCATGGAGGCCGGCGAGGAGTACGGCATTCGCCCGTACGGCAACGGCGCGCTGAATTCGCTTCGTATCGAGAAGGGGTTCCGGCTCTGGGGGAAGGATCTCCACACGGAGCACAACCCGTACGAGGCCGGCCTCGGCTGGGCTGTCGACCTCGAAACCGACTTCATCGGCAAGGAGGCGGTCGCGGCGGCCGCCGACGGCGACAACATCAACCACAAGGTGGCGTGTCTGACCCTTGACGACGAGGACGCCGTCGTGCTGGACAACAAGCCAGTCCTCGACGGTGACGAGACCATCGGCTACCTCCACAGCGCCGAGTACGGCTACACCGTCGGCGCTTGTGTCGCCTACACGTACCTCCCACCCGAGTACGCCGAACCGGGGACGAGCGTCGAGATCCTCTACGAAGGGCAGCGATACGACGCGACTGTCCGCGAGGAACCGCTCGTCTGAGAGCGGTCTCCGACCCGCGGCTGGTTCTATCGCAATTGTAACACGCTGTGGTTCAGTCCCGCATCGTCGTGTACGCTCCCTGCCCGACGGAGAGCAGACGTTACAATACCGTCGAAATGATGGTTTCTGGACGCTCTAAACAGGTATCTCTTCTACAAGCGGGTCTGCTCACCGGTGTATTTAAGATTGTGACAGAAACAGTCCCAAACGAGATACATGAGCACAGAGACTCCCCCGTCTCGGGCGGATACTGTCGTTATCGGTGCCGGTGCCGTCGGGTGTAGCGTCGCGTATCACCTGACGGAACTCGGCGCGGAGGACGTTGTCGTCATCGACCAGGGACCGCTCCCGGTCACCGGCGGCTCGTCGGTCCACGCGCCCGGCATCATGTTCCAGACATCGCCGTCGAAGATACAGACGAAGACCGCGCACTACACCAGTCGGCTCCTCTCCGACGCCGGTGTCTACGACGAGGTCGGTGGCATCGAAGTGGCCCGCAGCGAGGAGCGCATGGACTTCCTTCGCCGGCGCGTCGAGTGGGCGACGTCCTACGGGCTGCCGGAACCGCAGTTGCTCTCGCCTGAGGAGGTCACAGAGCACCTCCCGCTGGTCGACGAAGACGAAATCCTCGGCGGCTACTATTCGCCGACAGACGGGCGCGTCGACGGTATTGGCGCGCTCCAGTGGTACATGGAGCACTCCTCGGCGTCGTTCTACGGGAACACGGAGGTCACGGATCTAGACGTTTCGGGGGGCGAGATCAACGCTATCGAGACCGATCAGGGCCGGATCGACTGTGAGCGAGCGGTCATCGCGACGAACAACTGGGGCTACCAGACCGGTCAACTGGCCGGACTCGACCTCCCGATTGCCCCGGTTGAACACCAGTACGTGGTCACCGAACCGATGGACGAACTCGCCGATGTCGAATCCTCTGTCGGCGACAACACGACTGGGCTGGACGTTCCGGGGGACCGCTCTATCGCGGAGTACATGAGCGAAGGGCCACACCAGCCTGTCGGCCGCGATCAGGACCACTCGCTGTACTTCCGAACCCACGGCGATGCCCTCGGAATGGGGTCGTACAACCACGAGACGCTCTCGGTCGACCCCGAGGCGATGGGAAAAAACACCGAGGAACACCAGGCGTCGGTCAGGGGATTCACGAAGGAGCACTGGGAGACGCCGACCCACCGTGGACGGGACAAGTCCGCCAAGCAGGCCTTCGACGAGCTGCTGCCAGCGACGCAGGACGTAGAATACGAGGCCACCGAGAACGGTATCTTCGTGTTCACGCCTGACGGGATGCCGGCCGTCGGCGAAACGGCGCAGGTCGACGGTCTCTGGACAGGGCTGGCTATCTGGTGGACCCACTCAGGCGGCTACGGACGTATCCTTGCCGAGTGGATGGAGAACGGCACTCCTCGGTTGCCGTCCGGTCCGGTCGATACTGGCGGCATCCACGTCCGACGGTTCGAACCCCACGCGGGCGAGAAGAACTACTTCGTCGACCGCGGGGCCAAACGGTACGAGCAGGTGTACAGCATTGTCGAGCCCCGGTGGCAACCCGACAACCACCGGAAGCTCCGGACGAGCCCGTTCTACCACCAGCAGAAGGAACTCGGCGCGGAGTTCTACCAGAGCGGCGGCTGGGAGACGCCACAGTGGTACGAGTCGAACGCCGACCTCGTCGAGAAGTACGAGGACCGGATTCCCGACCAGGACGGCTGGCAGGGCATCAATCGCTCGAAGATCGAGGCCGCCGAGCATCTCCACACCCGTGACAAGGTGTCGATGTTCGACATGACGACGTTCAGTTCGATCATGGTCGAGGGCGAGGGGAGCCAGGCGTTCCTCCAGCGGGTCTGTAGCAACGACATGGACCTCGATGTCGGGCAGGTACGGTACTCGCTGCTGCTGAACGAGGGTGGCGGCATCCTCGCGGACATCACTGTCGTTAAACTCGACGACGAGGAGTTCATGGTGACGACCGGTGGTGGGAACTCCCCCGGTATCCACGGCGGCCACCTCGAAGACGAAGCGCCTGCGACGGTGTCGGTCCACGTCGAGGAGGGCGCGAAGTCAACGATCGGCCTCTGGGGACCGAACGCGCGGCTCCTCCTCCAGCGATGTACTGACGCAGACGTGACCAACGATGGCTTCCCGTACTTCCGCGCCAAGCAGATGTACGTCGGGGACGTGCCGGTCATCGCTTTGCGAGTTTCGTACGTCGGTGAACTCGGCTGGGAGCTGTGGGCTCCGACGGAGTACGGCCAGCGACTTTGGGAGACGCTGCAGGACGCCGGAGATGATCTCGGCGTCCGACCGATGGGCGGCGGCGCGCTCAGTTCCATGCGGTTAGAGAAAGGCTACCGCCTCTGGGGGACGGACATCGACACGGACTCGAACCCCTTCGAGGCCGGGCTGCCCTTCGCCGTCGACATGGACACTGAGTTCATCGGTAAAGCGGCTCTGGAGACTGCACGCGAGGAAGGTATCGACAGCAAAATCACGCCGCTCACGCTCGACGACTCGACGGATATCATGCTGGGTGGGCGACCAGTGCTCAAAGACGGCGACGCGATCGGCTACGTGCAGGCCGGGAACTACGGCTACAGTCTCGGCGAGTCAATCGCGTACACGTACGTTCCGACCGAACACGCCGAAGCCGGAACGTCGGTTCAGATACAGTGCGAGGGCGAGACCTACGACGCGACGGTACGTGACGAGCCACTGTTCGATCCGATCCGAGACCGAATCATCAGATAACGGGATAGCGCAATGACCCACCAACTTTGACGTAAGGCCCGAGACGATACCAACTATGACACAAACAGAATCGGACACGCTCCCCGTCACATACGCAGACATCGAACGAGCCCGCGAACGACTGGACGACGACACGGTCGTCAAGAAGACGCCAGTCGAACGGAGTACGTCGCTCGGCGAGTTCGTCGACGCCGAGGTGTACCTGAAGATGGAACATCTCCAGTGGACAGGATCGTTCAAGACCAGAGGCGCGTACAACAAGATCTCGCAGGACGTCGCCGACGGCGTGGAGTCCTTCGTCGCCGCCAGCGCCGGGAACCACGCGCAGGGCGTCGCCCTCGCCGCGACGAAATGTGGGGCGGAGGCGACGATCTTCATGCCGGAGAACGCGCCACAGGCCAAGATCGACGCGACGAGGGCCTATGGTGGGAGCGTCGAACTGGTCGGCAACGACTTTCAGGAGACGATGTCACACGCCAAAGCGGTCGTTGAGGAGACCGACGCCGAGTTCGTTCACGCCTATGACGATCTGGACATAATCGCCGGCCAGGGGACCCTCGGCACGGAGATGTACCACGACTGCCCCGATGTCGACACGGTCATCGTCCCCATCGGCGGCGGTGGGCTCATCAGTGGCGTCTCGACGGCGATCAAACACCTCTCGCCGGAGACGCGCGTCGTTGGCGTTCAGGCAACCGGCGCGGAGACAGTGCACGAAAGCCTCGACAAGGGGATTCCGGTCGTGCTCGACGAGGTAGATACAATCGCCGATGGCATCGCCACCGGCGGCATCTCGGAGACCACGCTCGACATCATCGAGGCAAACGTCGACGAGGTTGTGACGGTTTCGGATACCGATATCGCGCAGGCGATTCTCCTGTTGATGGAACGGGCCAAACAGGTCGTGGAAGGTGCCGGAGCCGCCTCTGTCGCCGCCGTTCTGAGCGACGGCCTCGACGTATCGGGTGAAACGGTGATGCCGCTGCTGTGTGGCGGGAACCTCGACATGACACAGATGCGTGAGGTTCTCATCCATGCACTCACGGAGCGTCAGCAACTCCTTCAGCTTCGGGTTCGAATCGACGACCAGCCGGGTGTGATGGAGGAAATATCGGGCGTTATCGCCCGGCAAGGGGCCAATATCCACGACGTCCGGCACGAACGGTCCGTCGAGAATCTCGAGATCGGGGAAGCGTATCTCGTGTTCAACGTCGAGACGAGCGGTGCCGAGCACGCTCAGGGTATCATCGCGGCGATACGCGATGCGGGCTATCCTGTCGACAACGTTGCACGAGAGGCAAAAAGCGGCGCAGTATAACCGGAATCGGCGTCCAGACCGACGGATCAACGCCGAGAGCGGGGAAACCTATAACAGGTGTGTGTGGGAATTACACATGAGTCAGGTAGCATGTACGACAATATACTCGTCCCGTATGACGGCAGCGACGAGGCACGGAGAGGGGCAGAACACGGCATCGAACTCGCCGCTGCGCTCGACGCGACAGTCCATGCATTGTACGTAATCGACCTGCCGGGCACGCCGCGCGCACTCGCACTCAGAGACGACGAGGAAGAGATGCGTGAGGAGTATCGGGCCTACGGGGAGGAGGTGCTGGCGAATCTCGGGAACGTCGCCAAAGAGCACGGCGTCAACTACGAGACGCATTTCAAAACCGGCGCGCCAAGCGAGGAAATCGTTGAGTTTGCCGAAGACGAAGGCATGGATGCGATCGTCCTGGGATCGGCATTCCGCGGGAAACTCGGGAACCTGCTCGGTGGGACGACAGATAAAGTGGTCCGGACGTCGAGCGTTCCGGTCATCAGCCAGCGAATGAGCGTCAACGACATTTGACACCCGCTACGCGTCTGTCAGTCGCGTCTCACGTATGTAGATTACTAGGCTGGCGCTGAGGAAACTGAACCCTGCGAGCCGGAAGTCGCCGACTGTCATTCCGATCAGGCCGACGCCCATCAGCAGTGCTGCCACCGCGGCTGCCCCTGTCGCCAGTAGCCGTGCCATACTGGCTGTATGTCGGAATCCGAAATAAATACGCGCGTCCCACGCTGGGAGGGTACCGAACAAGTAAACAGTGACCGGGAAACCACAATATGTTATATTCCATAACTATTTGGCAGGTAACAACAGTACAACGCTTCATTCGGTCATATATTGGGGTCTAAGGTGAAGTTTTATTAGAGTTGCATTACTGCATAAGTATGAGACTGAGTAGCACATAAAATCCGTCGACTGTGGGCACGCCGTGCCCGCCCGGACGAGCACAGTAAGTCAAACAGGATACGAACGCTGCAGACGCGCTACGCCGGGATGTCGCTGGCATGACGGTGGCGGCGGACTACGACAGCACAAGACTGCGACTACGACAATGAGACAACACAGACCAGTATCGCGTTCGAGAGGGGTAACGTATGGCAGACAGTGACGAGCAGACCGGCGAAATGTCGGACGGGCTTCAGGTCGAGTTGTTCCACCCGGAGTCCGACCGCGAGCCAGGTGATACGAACATCCAGGCGGCCGGCTTCGACATCCATCCAGTAGTATTCCCGGTGGCGCTAGTGATAATTGCGCTGTTCATCGCGGTGACGATACTGCTGGGAGACACTGCAGCCTCGGCGTACACGTGGCTGTTCAACACTATCGGAGACACCTTCGGCTGGTTCTACCTGCTGGCGGTGAACGTGTTCATCATCACACTGCTGTACTTCGCGTTCAGCAAGTACGGAAATATCAGAATCGGCGGCGTCGAGGCCGAAAAGGAGTTCAGCGACTTCTCCTGGATGGCAATGTTGTTCAGTGCCGGGATGGGCATCGGCCTCATGTTCTTCAGCGTCTCGGAACCGCTGTACTACTTCCAGAACCCCCCGAGCTTCTTCGGGGCTGAAGCCGGAACCGGCGCGGCGGCGTCCGCCGCGATGGCACAGACGTTCTTCCACTGGGGGTTTCACCCGTGGGCGGTGTACGGCCTGGTGGGACTCGGCCTCGCGTTCTTCTCGTTCAACCGCGGGCTCCCGCTCACCTTCCGGTCAATATTCTGGCCCCTGCTGGGCGAGCGGATTTACGGCTGGCCGGGCCACATCATCGACCTCGTGACGGTGTTTGCGACGCTGTTCGGGCTGTCAACCTCGCTGGGACTCGGTGTCGCACAGGTCAACACGGGGCTCTCCTACGTGGGCGGTGACATGCTCGGTGCGGTGAGTATCCCGACCGGGACCTTGCCCCAAGTCGTGCTCATCGCCGGGATCACGCTAATCGCGACCCTCTCGGTCGCGGCGGGCCTCGACGGCGGAGTCAAGCGACTGAGTACGCTGAATCTCTACCTGATGTTCGCACTGCTCGGGTTCCTCGTCATCGTGGGCCCGACGGTGTACATCTTCGGGACGTGGACTGAGGGGCTCGGCGCGTACTTCGGGAACATCCTCGCGCTCGGGTTCTTCACCGGCACGCTCAACGAAGCGGCGAACGGGACCCCCACCGCCTGGACCGTGTTCTACTGGGGCTGGTGGATCGCGTGGTCGCCGTTCGTCGGGATGTTCATCGCGCGCATTTCGAAGGGTCGGTCCGTCCGGGAGTTCGTTCTGGGCGTCCTGTTCCTTCCGTCGCTGTTCTCGACGCTCTGGCTGTCGGTGTTCGGCGGCAGCGCGATGTTCAATTCACTGATGGGGAACGGACAGGCGCTGGCGACGTATAACGAAGTTGGCCAGACCGTCGCGATGTTCGCCCTACTGGAGCAGTTCCCGCTGGGCGTGGTGAGTGGACTGCTGGCGACGTTGCTGGTCATCACGTTCTTCGTCACGTCGTCTGACTCGGGATCACTGGTGATCGACCACCTGACTTCAGGCGGGAAACACGACGTTCCGCGAGCGCAGCGGATCTTCTGGGCCCTCACTGAGGGGCTGGTCGCGTCCATCCTGCTTATCGGTGGCGGGCTGACCGCGCTCCAGACGGCCGCAATCACCACAGGACTCCCGTTCGCGCTCATCCTGTGTCTGATGTGTTACACGGTGTATCTGGGGCTCGATAACGAGTACCAGATACTCGAATCCGAAGAGTTCGCAGAGACGATTCAGGATCTCTCTGAACGGGACGACGTGGACGTCGTGACCTCTGGCGACGAGATGGTGACGGATATCTCCGACCCGGGAGACGACACGGCGACAGGCACCGACTGAATCGCTCTCGTTTTGGCGTTTTCCGACGCGACCGGTGGTATCAGACGTTATCGCCAACAGCGGGTGAAACCGTTCACGCTACCGGCCACCCAGTTCTGTTTCGACCGTCCGTTCAGAGTGTATCCAGAGCCGGGCGGAGCCCCCGATTCCGAACGCGGCGATGGCGAGGCTGGACACGATACTGCCGGCGGGTGAAAGCAGGACCCACGAAACAGCACTGAGAGTGGCTCCGATGAGCAGCCCCAACACCGGTTGGCGGCTGCGCAGAATGTCGGTGAGGAGCGTGCCGACAACGAGAAACCCGAAGCTTGTGAGAACCAAGACGAACGCGCTACTAATGAGAACCGCGATACGGACGAATACCCCGCCAGCGACGCTGAGGCGGGCCAGCGTCGTTGCCCCGTAGAGGCCGACAATAGCGACGATCACGTATCCAGCGATGCCGTAGAGGACAGCCATCGCCGGGCTGTCCAAAATCGCGTTGATAGACTCGTCGACGTAGTTCCGCCGTAGCCGGAGTACCAATGCGCCGCCCATGAGCACGAGAACGAACGAGACGAGCCCGCGGATCGGCCTAGACAGTTCGGTGCCAACGCCGGGCGCCACCTGTCCCACAACGGGATTCCAAATGGTTGCCGCCAGTCCCGGGACGGTCGTCGCGACACTGACAGCTGCGTCAAAACTCATACTCCACATACCGCGGGTCGCCGTGAAAACCTATCGACCGCACACTACCGGGTCAGCGCCGGCACTGCCCGGAAATTTAAGCCGTCAGAAAACTACTATAATACTGTGTCTGGATGGCTCGCAGTTCTGCTCTCGAAGCTTGTCTGGGTCGGCAAGCGGGTCGCCGCACCACTTCGGCGGAGCGACGGGCCGAACAAGTTCAGGCTGTCGAGCATGGATACGGCAACGACGACGTACGACGGTGACACCGGATGGGCAAGACGGCCGCCGGCGACTGTCGAATGTCCGCGATGCGAGTCGGAGATCTTCCAGCACAACGCGCGTGACAGCATCGACTGTCCGCGGTGTATCGGCGAGTACAGCCACGACGAGTTCGCCGACCTGAAGCTCCTGTATCTCACGTGCCCAGTCTGTCGAAGCCGAATGGAACACGGTCAGCGACATCCCGAGCGGTTCGACATCCCCGAGTGGGCGACCTGTACGGACTGTCGGTACCACTGGGAGTTCGAACACTCCTACGACCCTGGTGCCGATTGAGACATGATTACACCGATCACACAGCGGCCGTTCGGCGTGCTGTGCGTTGTTTCGAAACGACTACGAAATCAATAGCGTATCCAGTTCCAACACGCCAGTGGGATTCTGCCGTCAGTAATACTTCCAGTCGTCCTCACGGCTCCCCTGCACGACGCCGTCGTCCTCCTCACTGTCCGCCTCTTCTCGCTCATCGGGCCAGCGGATTCCGTCTCCGACGAGGCTCTTGTACGCGAAGGCACCCAGACCGACAAGTATCAGCAGGAGAACGACGGTTCCAGCGGCTGCTGCCACCTGCCCGACGGACTCGAGCAGACCCGAGCCGAGCTGAACCGGAAACTGTACCATACAGGTTCTTCGGGCTGCACAGGTATCACTGTTGTCGAAGGTTGGATGGCCGAGCTGCCGTCGCTGAAACCGTCCTGAGTACGGCGTTGTTTTCGGAGATATCGTGGACCCTGACTGCGTCAGCCCCACGTTCGGCGGCCAGCGCTGTCGTTGCCAGCGTCGGCGGCAGCCTGTCCGCTCCTGCGCCGCTCATGTCGGCAAACATCGACTTCCGGGAGTGCCCGACCAGCACCGGACAGCCGAGCGCGTGGAACTCGTGGAGGCGGTCGACGAGTTCGAACGATTCACCGGCGTTCTTCCCGAACCCACAGCCGGGGTCGACGATGATCTGCTCGCGGTCGATACCGGCCTGCTCGGCGAGCAGTATCTGTTCCGTGAGGTCTCGAAGTACGTCATCGACGACATCGTCGTAGGTCACAGTTCGACCCGGGTCCACTGGCGCAGACAGACTATGCATCAGGATGACGGACGCGTCGTGGTCGGCAACCACGAACCGCATCTCGGGGTCCGACAGTCCCGACACGTCGTTGACGATATCGGCACCGGCCTCCAGCGCTGCGTTAGCGACGGCGGCCTTTCGGGTATCCACGGAGACAGTCGTGTCGAGTGAGGACACGGCCTCGATAACGGGCACCACGCGGTCGATCTCTGTTTCGACGGGCACTGGGTCAGCCCCGGGACGCGTGCTCTCACCGCCGATGTCGACGATATCTGCCCCGGATTCGATCATCTGTTTCGCGTGATTGACCGCGAGGTCGCGGCGGTTGTACTCGCCGCCGTCGTAGAAACTGTTCGGCGTGACGTTGAGAATCCCCATCACGGCCGCTGATTCAGAGTCTAACGGCGGCGGGAACGACCTCTCAGACAGCCTTGCTTTGAGTTGTGTCGCAAGCCGACCAAGCCCCAGCCCCGCCGAAGCCAGCCGGTCGATGAGCTGTCGGAACTGTCGTCGCGTCCCCGACAGTGTCGTATCGACGAGCTTCTCTGGCATGCCAACAGTCGAACAGGTACAGGTGCCGCCGCAGTCCTCGAACTCCTGTTTGACGACGCCTGCCTGGTCGCGCCGCAACGTGACCGAAAGCACCTGCTGACGGATTTCCGGATTACTTTCGGCTCCAGCAGTTTCCCCTGTCGACGCCAGCGTGAGGTTCTCTTTGGGAACGACCAACCGGCTCCATCGGTCCCGAGCTTCGGCGACTGCGTAGAGCGACCCGGCTACGAGCACGAAGTCGTCCGGGCCGGCCGCAGCTATCGCCCGCTCGGTGGCCTCGGGAACGGATTCGACCTGCTGTATCTGGGACGCCTGCCCCTCGAACGCCGCAGCGAGCGACGCGGTGCTTGCGGCCCGGTCAAGCTTGGGCCGAGTGGCAAACGCGGTCTCGGCGGCCGGAAGCGTCGCAATCATCCGTTCGTACTCCTTGTCCTTCATCGCGGCAAAGACCACGTGGAGATCATCGTACTCGTATCGCTCGATGAGTGTTGTCAGCGTCTCCATCGCGCCGGGGTTGTGGGAGCCATCGAGGACCACCATCGGGTCGATCGACCGAATTTCGAACCGGCCCGGCAGCGTCGCGGCCCGCAGTCCCTCGGATACGGTTTCTGTGTCCACATCGATGAGTTGTCGGGCCAGCGTCGCAGCAACGCCGGCGTTCTCCGCCTGATGCTGGCCAAGCAGCTTGAGGTTCGATTCGAGGGCCCAGTCCGGCCCAGTGAGTGCGATCCGGTTCTCGACGGCGGAGCGCATGCCGTTCTCGATGGCGGTGACATCGGCGTCGTCGCCGCCCACGGTGATGGTATCGGTAGTCTCCTGAACCGCGTCGAGAGCGGCCCCGGTCGTTCCCGTCACGAGCGGAGCGTCCCGCGGCGCGACCTGTGCTTTGTCGCGAGCGATCTCCTCGATCGTGTCGCCAAGCAGGTCGGTATGTTCCAGACTGATGCTGGTGACGGCGCTTGCGACGGGATCGACCGCGCTCGTGGCGTCGTAGCGGCCACCGATGCCCACTTCCAGCACCGCGACATCGACATCCTCGACATCGAAATGATAGAGCGCCAGGGCGGTGAGTACCTCGAAATGCGTCGGTTTGTCGTCCTCGGCAGCCAGCTGGTCGATACAGGGCGCTATCTGTTCGACGAACTCTGTCACTCGCTCTTTCGGTACCCGACCGCCGTTGACAGTAATCTGCTCCCGGAAGCCGTTCAACCCTGGCGAGGTGAACAGGCCGACATCTAGCCCGGCAGCTCTGAGCACACTCTCGGTCATCCGGGCGGTGCTTCCCTTTCCGTTCGACCCGGCGATCTGCACGCTGTCGAAACTGTCGTCCGGGTCACCGAGATGTGAGAGCATCCGCGCCGTCGTATCGGTCCCCAACTTGGGCCGACGACGCTGTAGCGACTGCAGGTAGTCCGCCGACTCGTGGTACTGCATACCATAATTGGTCACCGGTGGCCTGATTAATGTATCGCCAGGGCGAATCTGGCTTACTCGCGCGTTCCGCTGTAATGCTACCAGCTCAGGTGAAAAACCCTAATACTGAACCTTAGGCCGTAACCGAGTCATCTCCTACGACCCGCCTTCGTGGCGGCTACCGTCCGGCCTGCACTTGGGGCTGAGAACCAATCTCGTAAACCGAGATACATGATGTGGCCTCCGGGAGATGTAACGACATCTCGAACACATCCTATCCCGGTAGTGTCAGGTTCACTAACATTATTACGACGGTGCAGGGAAGGGCTAGCCGAGATGTCTTCACAGGATGAGCAATCCGCGGCCGAAGAGACGCAGGAGCCGATTCCTACGGACTACGATATCGCCCAATCGACCGACATGGAGCCGATCTGGGAACTGGTCGAGCCGTGGGGACTTGGCCTCGACGACCTCCAGTACTTCGGCGAATACACCGCGAAAGTCAAACAACACGCCATCGAGCGCCTCCGCGAACAGGCCGAGAACAAGGAACAGAACCTCGTTCTGGTAACCGGGATGACGCCGACGCCGAAAGGCGAGGGGAAGACGGTAACGACTGTCGGCCTCGGGCAGACGCTCAACCACGTCGGCGAGGAAGCGATGATCGCCATCCGGGAACCGTCGCTTGGCCCAGTGTTCGGCGTCAAAGGCGGCGCAGCAGGTGGGGGTCGGTCGCAGGTCCTTCCGATGGAGGACATCAACCTCCATTTCACCGGCGACCTCCACGCACTCACCTCCGCGCACAACCTCATCGCTGCAA
Source organism: Haloarcula sp. H-GB5 (assembly GCF_054850705.1). Taxonomy (NCBI): domain Archaea; kingdom Methanobacteriati; phylum Methanobacteriota; class Halobacteria; order Halobacteriales; family Haloarculaceae; genus Haloarcula; species Haloarcula sp. H-GB5. Next base: position 255,644 of record NZ_JBTWBG010000003.1, read on the forward strand.
TGCTCGACGCGAAGATCTCGCAGGGCGACGACCTTGACATCGACATCAACAACGTCTCCTGGCCGCGCGCGATCGACATGAACGACCGCGCGCTCCGGGAGACGGTCGTCGGTCTCGGCGGAAAAACCGGTGGGACGCCGCGGGAGGATAGCTTCATCCTGACGGCGGCATCCGAGCTGATGGCGGTCCTCTGTCTGGCCAGTGATATCGGGGATTTGAAAGAGCGCGTCAGCCGCATCATCGTCGCCTACGACGAGGACGGTGACCCGGTGACCGTCGATGACATCGAGGCAACCGGCCCAGCAACCATGCTTCTCCGGGATGCGATCAAGCCGAATGTCGTCCAGACCATCGAAGGGACGCCGGCGCTGGTCCACGGCGGGCCGTTCGCGAACATCGCCCACGGGACGAACTCGCTGGTCGCCGACAAGACCGCCTTCGGCATGGGCGACTACCTCGTCACCGAGGCCGGCTTTGGCTCCGACCTCGGGGCCGAGAAGTTCATGGACGTGGTCTGTCGCAAAGGCGATATGACGCCGAACGCCGTCGTGCTGGTGGCGTCGGTTCGCGCGCTCAAGTACCACGGACTGGACCAGTGGCCCGTCGACTACGACGAGATTGACGAGGCTGGCGTCGAAGCGGTCGAAGCCGGCTTCTCGAACCTCGACAAGCACGCGCGGAACCTCCAGAAGTTCGGCGTCCCGGTCGTCGTCTCCGTCAACCGCTTCCCGGACGACACCGACGAAGAGATCCAGGCCGTGCTGGACCACTGTCACGACGAACTCAGCGTCAGAGCGGCCGAGTCGAACGTGTTCTCCGACGGCAGCGAGGGCGGCGTCGACCTCGCGGAGAACGTCATCGAGGCGACCGAGGAGAGCAACGAGGAGGACTTCCGGATGCTGTACGAAGACGAGGACAGCATCAAGGAGAAGATCCACACTGTAGCGACCGAGATCTACGGCGCTGACGACGTGAAATACACCGGGGGCGCGCTCGACGATATCGAGCAGATGAACGAACTCGACTTCGACGACTACCCGGTCGTCATGTCCAAGACCTTCCACTCGCTGAGCGACGACGCGAGCCAGAAGGGTGCGCCGGAGGGTTGGGAACTCGAAATCAGTGAAGTGTACCCGTCCGCTGGCGCAGGCTTCCTCGTCGCACTTACGGCCGACGCGCTCACGATGCCCGGCCTGCCGGCCCGTCCAGCTGCGGCCGACATGGACATCGACGAAGACGGCAACATCTCTGGCCTGTTTTGACGGACTGGTCCTGCGTTCCAGCGTTCGCGTTTCGCCGCCTCGACTTCCGGTGGACGCCGCCCAGCGTTCGACAAAGGGACGACGCTCACCGCTTTGCGTTTGTGACCGCTTTGTTGAGCGCCGCTTCGCCGGCCGCTTCTGCCTCGTCTGCCCGCTGTTTCATCGCTGCCACGAATGATTCGTCGTCTATCATGTCGAGATTGGCCCGGACAGTCGAGACGGACGCCTGTAGCGCCGCTGCCGCGAGCAGCGCCCCGACAGTTGCGTCCGGGACTGCGACCGGCGTCCCCTTCACAGTCACCGTACGGGCGTGCTCGACGACGTCGAGACAAACCTCGGCTGTCTCCAGCGGCACCTCAGTCGAGCGTTTCGAGACCTCTTGAATCCGGGCGTCATCCCCGGATTCAAAGGCGGCCCCGATCGCGTCGACCGCTGCCGCGTCCTCGTCAGCGAGGGCGAGCAGCCGCTCCCGGTTATCGGCCAGAGCGTCCGCTAGAGCCGATAGCTCACCGGACTCCACATCGGACCCGTCTGTGCCGACAGTGTGGATACAGACCATCTCACAGAGCGCCGCGCCCATCGCACCGCCGACGGCCGCGACTGCACCGCCGCTCGGGGTCACCTGGCCCGACGCGACGTCGTCGAGAAACTCGCCGATCGGTTGGGTCGCGAACGTCATCTGTCGGACCCAATTCCGGTCGTTTCTGGTGATTGACTGCCCATACTGCACCATTCTCGGCCCACTCGCCTAATGATTTCTCTGGAGATATTCGGCCTTCGCGTGGTCCATCCCGTCACAAAGGCTCTGACTGGACTCTGTTAAGACGTTGTGTGGCGTCTTCGTTCGAAATCATCCAGCCAGCGACAGTACCGACTGAGCAGTTCAACACCTGCGATACTGAGGTCCAGAAGCTCACGGGCCCACTCGGCTGTGAGGAGATGCAGGTGAATCAGGTCGTCGTCGAACCGGACTCCGTGACGACGCCGCATACACACGACGGCCAAGAAGAAGTGTTCGTCACGACGACTGGCGGCCAGATATCTATCGAAGGCGACGTTCACGAGATATCAGAGGGTGGTGTCATCCGTATCCACCCAGACACGGTCCGGAATCTCTGTAACCACACCGATGAAACACACATCTGGCTCGCCTTCGGTGCGCCGCCGGTTGGAACCGTCGACAACTTCGGGGACTACGTTGTCGAGGAGTGAGGCGAGTCGGCCAGTCGCTTCCCCGTCTTCGAGGATGCACCACCACCGAGGACGTGGCCCATCGCCATCTTTTCAAACCGATCGACGAGTACAGGCCAGGGTCTGTGGCTAGACCGCATGCACTCATCCTATATGATTACAAATACGTTGAGTTTTGCGCCACGCACTGGTTACACAGGCACCATACGCGATCGGAGACGCAGTAGCAGGTAGAATTCCTGTTTATGAATACCTTCCTGAGATGCGGGTCACCTATCAGTGACTACTGGTCGTGTCGTCGAATCGACTCCCTGAACTGCGTGCGGTCCGCTTCGCTGATCGTTCCGACGTGCTCTCTGGTCGTCGTCTCAGTCTCCGTCTCGATTCCCCGCATGACTTCGCACATGTGCGTTGCGGTCACCTCGACGACGACGCCGTGCGCGTCGAGTTCATCCGCCAGACCGACCGCAATATCCCGCGTGAGTGTCTCCTGTGTCGTCAGTTGGCGTGACTGCCACCGGACGTACCGGATGAGCTTTGACAGTCCCACCATCTCCTCCCCGGGTCTGTACGCAACGTGAGCAACGCCCTGAAAGGGGAGCAGGTGATGTTCGCACATGCTGTGAAGCGGAATTCCGGTTTTGACGATGAGACCGTCGGTCTCCGCATCGAAGGTCCGCATTACCGGTCCGGACTCGGACCGAGAGCCTTCAGTCAGGGTCTCGAACATTTCCGGGACACGCCGGCTCCACGTATCCGATAGCCCCGCCGAATCGGGGTCACGGCCAGCGGCCTCGAGCAGGAGGCGAGCACCACGTCGCGCCTTCTCTTCGTCAAAGCCATCTGTCGGTTGGGTTGCAGTATCGTGCTGGTGTGCAGGTTCCTGTTCCCGGGAATCCATTACAAGCAAACAGGGGGACTCGACGTACAAAGTCTCTGTTCCCCATCAGTTTACTACTCGAATAACAGTGGTAACATTGTGATTTCGCACCACAAAGTATCACTGATCGTGAATATGGTGTGTTACAAAAAACGTCCAATGAGTCCTCCTGTGAGGCGGGAACCGTGTTTTTGTTGACCGGCGGACCAGCCACAACGTCGCTTTCGTAATGCTGTTTCAGCCAGATTCCAGCGTCTGGACGGTCTGTTGGGTCGCCGCCGATGCTGAACGGGCGAGTGCTGTCGCGTGCCAGTAGTCCGCAACGTTTCTATCGAGAGTGGAAGCCGAGATCTCTCCCTGATGGTGCGTTAACCCACGGTCAGCTGCCATGACCTTGTGGCCGGCATCGACGAGAACCGTCCGGACCAGTTCCGGCTGCGAACTCGATTCGAGGGCCGCAGTGAGCGCCTCGTACGCGGTTTCCCTAATGTCTCGAACCGTTTTTCCGTCGGATGGACGAACGAGTTCGCCCGTTTCCCGCCGACTCTGAATGCGGTCGATTGCTCGGAGCCGGGCCAGTTGACTGTTCGCATCGACAACGGCACTCGCGGGGCCGACGGCATCCGCAAAGCGGCTAATCCCGCTCTCCACCTCCCATCGTAGCTCGTCGAAAACTATCTTCCCCGGGGTGCGGTCGTCAGCGTTCGTTTCCGTTGATAGGTTCGATTGCGTGTCGCGGATGTCCGCCAGCAGTGTTTTTGCTGCGGCGGTCAGTGTTTGTCTGACCGTGCCGACATTGGCTGGAAGCGAAGCAGTGAACTGCGCCCGTAGATGACGAGCGTCGCTGAGATACGCTTGGGCTGACTCGGCCGTCTCGCCCCATTCGGCGACAGACAGCAGCTCCGACTCCTCCCTTGGCCTGATATCCGTGTCAGTGGCCCGCTGCAGTCTCGCTTCGATCCGGGCGTGGACCAGCGCCGCGCGCACCGGGTCCGCCCCGACGTATTCGTGCTCCTGCAGGGTTTCGCGGGCCGCAGACAGGGTCTTGTCGTATTCGTTCCGGAGGGGAGCGGCGGTGAGACCACGGTCGGCGACGCCCCACCCCGAAGCGGCGTAGCGGGCGTTTTCGCGTGCTCGCCGCAACGACCGGAGCGCCATCAAGCCAGTTCGGGCCGTCCGTGCATCATCGAGGCTGTCCGAAGCGTCGCTGGCGGCATCAGTCAGGTGCTGGCGGATGTGACCGTTCGGGATTTCTTCCGGTCCGAGCGGAGTCGGAAGCGTCGCCAGAAGTGACCGAACCCGCTCTCGTGCGACATCGAAATGACTCGTTGCGATGTCGACTGGGACCGAGGGGGAGACAGGGGCTTCTCGCTCCCCATGGCGCGGGATATCGGGTAGGTTGTAGGTATCGATAGTTGCCTCGCCTCCCCCGCCCACACTGTCGAGACTGCTACAGCCAGCAATGGCAGTGGCTCCAGCTATGGCGAGCACACCACGACGGGTCAGCCGAGTGGATTTGCAGCTTGTCTCAGATATCTCGTCTGTCATGCCTGCTCACCATCGGACTGGGTGCGTCGGTCATTGCTCAGTGCTGCCTCGCTCCCGCCCTCACTTTCCCCTTCGGCACCGGCTCGCTGTCTTTCGCAACTGTTGCCGCCAATTGAGGAGGAATAGCTGGAGATGTCGTCTGCGTTGACTGTGTCGGGAATCCGGATGACCCAAACCGCGTATATTTTATTGCCCGCTGTGCAGGGCTCGTCGTAAGGTCGGCTCACCCGACCGTAGTCGGTCGTGATGTTATCAGCCGCCCACCGGATCTGACAGAGCGTTAGTCGAAAACACTCCTCGATTGTCACAGTCTGGACGTAGACGGTTTCTGTATCGAAATCAGTCCCATCGAGGAAGGACCGTATTTCCGATCGGTCCGCGTTTTCGACGACGCTGATCCGGTCAGCCCTGGCCGCCGTATCGATAATCTCGGATTCCATTGGACGAGAATGTGAGCTTTCGGTCGGCCGACCGTCTTCATCATCGAGCCAGACTGGCTGACGATCGGTATCAACGCGTGTGACGACTGCATCCGGGTCAGATACCGATCCTGCGCTGGAGGCACTCGAACCGTCGTTTCTGGAAGCAGTGTGTGTTGATTCGCCGCCACCCTCGAAAACCCCGCTACAGCCAGCTAGCACTGTCGCCAGCCCGCAGACGCTGTGGAGGAGAGTGCGTCGAGTAAAGGGGACCATCGTCTGATTTCCCGCTTGTAATGTCAGGTATAAAATTCTCGTGGTTGCTCAGATCGAAGCAGACCGCTCAGGGATCGGTCCACATACGAACTTCGATACCAGAGGGTACTGATACACACGTATATACCTGTTGTACACATTCATATCGGGAGATATTAGTCTGTATCTCGCAGATATGTGGTCGGATTCGCCCATCTGAACAGTAGACACCGCCACAGATAGACACCGGCACGGAACGGTGAACAGACCTCCCGATATCGCAACAAAACGGCTAAACCGGGTCGACGTGTTCTGGCGATAATGGGGTCAGCGCAGTCGAAAGTCGCACAGTTGATCGAAACGTATGAACTGTCGTCGATGGGTGCGGAGCTGGAACGCGCTTGGCTCGGAGAGAATGTGCAGCGACAGAGTCTCCGTGACCTCGCAGATCGGTTCAACCAGGCCCTGCTCGTGGCTGCAATCCGCGATGCGGGTATGGATGTTATCGACGGCGAACCGGCGAACTTCTACCGACTGCTGACGGATGACGACGTCAGTGCAGGCAAGCGAATCGAAGCGCGGAACCGGCTTGAGCGGGCCGGTATCGACATCAATACGCTGGAAGACCAGTTTGTTACGTACCAGGCGATTCGATACTACCTTACAGAGGTTCGTGGCGCGAGCTACGAATCTGAGTCAGAAACTGCACAGGTCGAGCAAGAGCGTGGAACTATCGACCGCCTCCGCAGTCGCGTCGAGACAATCGTCCGGGATACGGTCGACCGACTGAACACAGCAGACAAGCTCACTTTGGGCGACTATCGAGTGTTCGTGAGCATCGATATCCGCTGTCAGGACTGCGGGACGCGCTACAGTATTAGCGACCTTCTCGACCGCGGCGGCTGTAACTGTGAGTGAGTGTTCAAAAGGTCCGCTCTTTGGTAGCCACAACCGGGTCAGATATCGGTAATCCGGTTGTACTTATCCGGAAGCGCCTGCGCATCCTCAGGGAGCAACGCGACGACGAGATAGGAGGGGTACTCCGCGAAGTACTCGACGAGCGAGGCGATGCGCGCCGAGTCGATGGCTTCGAGGGAGTCGAGCAGCATGAACGGAACATCCTCGTACACATCGTGGACGAGGTAGCCGGCGAGTGCGAACACGAGTCCGGTCACTTCTCGCTCGCTCTCACTCAGATGGGCAACCGTGTCTTCGTAGACAGTTCCACCCTCGGTACTTCTGACGACGTGGAGCGTGAACGTCGATCCCGTGACACTGTCGTCGCTGTTATGGACCGGGTCATCGGGTGTATCGGTCCGTTCGAGCCAGATACGTTCGATGTTACCATAGCTCAGAATGTCGAGCAGGTCGTCCATCTTCTCGTTGAACTGGTCGGTCGCCTCAGCTTCGAGGCGGTCGATACGTGACCGGAGGTCGATCAGTTCGTCCACCACCTCTTCCCGTTGGGCAGCCAGTTCGTCGTTCCGGCGGATCTCTGACTCGATGTCGGCAATCTCTTCGCTCACCTCGTCTCGTTCCGATTCGAGTCGATCCAGTTCCAACTCCAGTTCGTTCGCTTTCGTATGGAGTTCGAGCACCTCGTCGAACTCTTCCGTCCGGAGCGACGTGACCTGCTCCTCAAGTTCCTCAACGCGGGCGGAGAGGTTATTGCGTCGCTCTCGGAGGTCGACAACAGTCGTCTGCCGGCGCTCAATTTCGGTGTCGACCTCGTCAATCGTTGCGGTGAGCTCCTGCGCTCGTGTGCGTGTCTCCGCAATTTCATCACGTTGGTCGGTCAGTTCGTCGAGTTCGTCTTCGATATCGTCGATCTCTGTAACTGTTTCTTGAAGGTGGTCACGCATGCTCTGGAGCGTCGACTCGATACGGTCCGGCTTCACTCGCGAGCCACAGGTCCAGCAGGTCGTCTTGGACCCCTGATAAAGCTGGTCCGTGATGTCTCCCACGCTCTCGGGCTTTGCGTCGATAGCATCGGTTATCTCCCGGTGTTCGCCAGCCAGCAGTTCCTCGTTGAACCCGATGACGTTCTGTAGTCGCGTGGTGTATTCTGAGAGCTCCCGCTTTCGCTCCCGGAGCCGCTCGATGTCCGATTCGAGCGTTTCGAGTCGTTCATCCGGCGATTCCGGAAGTCCGGACCGTTCGACCGCGAGGCTACCCCGCTCGTCGCGCAGTGCCGAGATACTCTCCTGTTCTGACTGGATATCGTTTCGCACGCGTTTCAGTTCGGATCGAGTCGCCTGAAGTTCATCGAGGGCCGTTTCGAGTTCGTCCCTGTTTTCCTGGGTCGTCTGGAAATCTACGTCCCGCTCGTCGATTCGTTCCTCCACGTGCTGGAGTTCGTCTCTGGTCTCAGCGATCTCGTCGCGCAGATCTGCCTGTTGCCGTTCGAGATCTGGAAGATCGCGCTTGAGCGAGGCGATACGATCGAGTTCCTCGTCGATTTCTTCCTTACGCTGTTCGGCCGCACGTATCTGTCGGTGAATAGACGCCACGTCGACGGGCCGCATAATGATCTCCCGGAGGTCCTCCCCCCGTTCAACGGCTCGCCTGGCCTCGTTGTCTTCGAGCAGGAACGCGAACAGGTCCGCAACTGTTGGGTCAGTAAGCAGTCCGAGGCCCGACCCGACAATACCGTCATCGGTTCTGGTCAGTGTCCGGGAGTACGTCTCCTCCCCCAGTGAGAGTTCGACGTGCCCCTGATCGGCGTCACCTTTGACACTCGCCCACTCACTTCCGTGAGCAGCCATCACCGCCTGTAGAAACGATGTCCGATTAGTCGCGTTCCGGCCTCGGAGCACAGTCACCCCTGGTGGCACCTCGACTGTCGTCTCGTCGATCCCCCCGATCTTCTCGACGGTGACGGTCGCCACCTCCCCGGATACCGAGAGTGAACCCATATCTCGGTGTGTGCGAGTGACGGACATAAGCACTATGGCGCGTGTGGCACCACACACCTCGATTTCTATGCCAATGGTTACCCGCGGCTAACAAGCATATGTCTGTTATTCCATCGGATTCGCGGACCTAGTTCCATGCAGAAACAATCGCCTAAATCCAGATAGCAAACAATTTCGGTAAATAACACGCTCAAACGTGTACCTTTATATCACACAATGGGCGTAGCTGTCGGTGTCGTTGACCATGACAGAGCAAGACCGGGCCGAAAGTGCACTTCGCGCTCACGTAACCTCCGTCAAGGAGGACCTGATGACGGGCGTATCGTTCATGATCCCCTTCGTAACTATCGGGGGTATCTTCCTCGCCGTCGCGTACGCGATAGGGGACACACAGACAGTGTTCGAGAACACCGGCTCGGCAGGCTGGTTCCTCGCACAGATCGGCGTTGCTGGACTGACGATTATGGTTCCCATCCTCGGAGGCTACATCGCGTACGCCATTGCTGACCGACCGGGACTCGCTCCGGGGTTCCTGCTGGCGTACATTCTCCAGCAGGGAAACGTCGTCGCCGAAGCGGCGACAGTAATCGGCATCTCCGGCGGCGAGGCCGGTGCCGGCTACCTCGGCGCAATCGTCGCTGGGCTGCTGGCTGGGTACGTCGCGCGCTTCTTCAAGAACCTCGACGTCCCCGAGTTCATCCAGCCGATGATGCCGGTACTGCTCATCCCCGTCGCGACGATGGCGGTTCTGACGCCAATCATGCTGTTCGTGCTGGGCGTCCCCGTCGCACTCGCTAACGAGGGGCTAACCTCGTTCCTGCAGTCGATGCAGGGCGGCCAGGCCATCGTCGTCGGCCTCATCCTCGGCGGGATGATGGCCTTCGACATGGGTGGCCCAGTCAACAAGGTCGCCTACGTGTTCGCGACCGGGCTCATCACCGAGGAGATCTACGCGCCGATGGCCGCGGTAATGATCGGCGGCATGATTCCGCCGATCGGCCTCGCGCTCTCGAACTTCATCGCCCCGCACAAGTACGCTGCGGAGATGTACGAGAACGGGAAAAGCGGTATCGTACTCGGTCTATCGTTCATCACTGAGGGTGCGATTCCGTACGCAGCCGCCGATCCGCTCCGCGTAATCCCGGCTATCGTGGCCGGTAGCGCTGTGGGCGGTGCGACCTCGATGGCCCTCGGCGTCACGATGCCCGCACCCCACGGCGGTATCTTCGTCGTCCTGCTGTCAAACCAGCCACTCGCATTCCTGGGCAGCATCCTCCTGGGCTCACTCGTGACGGCCGTCGTCGCGACGGTGATCAAACCGGACTTCGAAGACCGTATCGACGCTGAGGCGGAGACGAGCACTACGCAACCGACGGACGACTAACGACAGTGATTACAATGACAGATGCAATCGCAGCGGACGATATCGAAGAACTGATTCCGGCCAACCACATCTCGCTGTCCGAGCCACCAGCCGAGAAGGCAGCGTGTATCGAGTCCCTGCTCGACCTACTAGTCGACGGTGGCAGGGTCGAGGACCGCGAACGCGCACTCGACGCGCTGCTAGAACGCGAATCAGAGACCACGACGGGCGTCGGCATGGGTATCGGCATCCCGCACGCGAAAACCAGCGCTGTGAGCCGCCCGTCGCTGGCGTTTGTCCGCTCCGAGGAAGGCGTCGACTTCGGCTCGATGGACGGCGAGCCCGCGACGCTCATATTCATGATTCTCGTGCCGGAAGCCGGCGGCGAAGAGCACCTCAACATCCTCAGCTCCCTCTCGCGAGCCCTGATGCACGACGACGTTCGGGACCGGCTCCACGAAGCAGAGGACGAGGCGACCGTTCAGGACGCGCTCCGGGAGGCCATCGCATGACGGTCGAGCGTACTGTCACGATTGTTCCGGAGGCGGGCCTACACGCTCGACCGGCGTCGGCGTTCGTCCAAGCTGTGAATGACCACGAGGCTGAAGTCTCGGCCGGTCGCCCGGACGGTGACCTCGTTCAGGCGGCGAGTATGATCGCCGTCACCAGCCTCGGAGTCGGACAGGGTGACGACATCGAACTGGTCGCTGACGGCCCGGATGCAGAGGCAGTGCTTGACGAACTGGAGCGGATACTGACAACACCGGAGGCGGAACTGGACACTGACGATGGCTGAACGCACACTCCACGGGACCGGTGCAACGCCGCGCTCCGGCGTTGGGACGGTTGTCTGGTACGGCCGAGACATCTCGCTCCCAGACCCGGACGGCGTGGAAGTCGATCCCGAGACGGAGGTCCAGCAGTTCGCCAATGCCGTCGACACCGCCCGCGCTGAACTGGAATCTGAGCGCGAGGCGACCGCCGAACGCGTCGGCGAAGACGAGGCCGCGGTGTTCGACGCACATATCCAGTTCCTCGAAGACCCGACCATCGAGGACGCAGTCGAGACAATGATCGCCGATGGAATCCCCGCACCGAATGCCGTCGATGCCGCGTTCGGCGAACACATCGAACAGTTCGAGGGGATGGACGGCCGAATGGCCGAGCGAGCGGACGACCTCCGCGATGTCCGTGACCGACTCCTCCGTCTGCTGACGGACGGGGAACGGGTCGATCTCGATGATCTACCCGATGGAAGTATCGTCCTCTCCGAGCGGTTGACCCCCAGCGATACGGCGCAACTCGACCCGGAACGCGTCGCCGGGTTCGCCACGGTAACCGGCGGCCGGACGTCCCACGCGGCGATTTTCGCCCGTTCGCTGGCCTTGCCGGCCGTCGTTGGAGTCGGCGACGCGCTCGAATCTGTTGAGGGCGAAACAGAGGTCGTGGTCGACGGCGACAGCGGCGAGGTGCTACTCAGTCCTGACGACACCGAGCGAGCTGCCGCAGTAAGCGACTCGGGAGCCGCTGTCGTTGATGAGTCCGTCGAGACAATCGACGGGCGGCACATCGAAGTGGCGGCGAACGTCGGCCAGCCGGCAGAACTGGAGCCCGCAGCACAGCGGGGGGCTGACGGCGTCGGTCTCTACCGAACCGAGTTTCTCTTCCTCGACCGGGAGACGCCACCGTCGGAAGACGAGCAGTACGAAGCCATCCGCGAGGCACTCGACACGTTCCCAGATGGGCGCGTTGTCGTCCGGACGTTAGATATCGGTGGCGACAAGCGCATTCCCTATCTCGACCTGCCGGAAGAAGAGAACCCGTTCCTCGGTGAGCGGGGAATCCGACGCTCGCTCGACCCCGATTCGGACCTGTTCGCCACGCAACTCCGTGCGCTCCTGCGCGCTGCTGCGGACGGCGCTGGAGACCTCGCAATCATGTTCCCGCTGGTCGCAACGGTCGAGGAACTCGACGCTGCACTCGACGCACTGGACGCAGCGGCGGCCGATGTTGAATGTCACGACGCCGATGCCGTTGATATCGAAGTCGGCGTCATGATAGAAACGCCGAGCGCCGCCTTCGTGGCCGGCGAACTCGCGGCACGAGTCGATTTCCTCTCTATCGGGACGAACGACCTCACGCAGTACGTGATGGCCGCTGACCGTGAGAACGAGCGTGTCGGTGACTTACACGACCCCACGCACCCGGGCGTCCTCCGGGCGATCCACCAGACAGTTACCGCAGCCCACGCCGAAGACGTCTGGGTGGGGATGTGCGGCGAGATGGCTGGTGACCCCGATTTGACGGAACTGCTTGTCGGTCTCGGTCTCGACGAACTCAGCATGAGCGCCGTGACGATCCCTGAAGTCAAGACGGCCGTCAGCGAAACCGAGTACAGTACCGCGAGCGAGCGCGGGGACCGCGCCCGACTCGCCGCAACGCGAAGCGAAGTCCATACCACACTAGATACATGAAACTCGTCGCAGTCACCTCCTGTCCGACTGGTATCGCACACAGTCAGATGGCAGCTGAGAACCTCGAACAGACGGCAGAAGAACAGGGCCACGATATCAAGGTAGAAGTTCAGGGAGCAATGGGCGCAGAGAACGAACTCTCTGACGGGGACATTGAAGCCGCCGATGCCGCCATCATCGCCTCCGACACGTCGGTCAGTCAGGACCGATTCAGCAGTGTCCCGCTGATCGACGGAACCGTCAAGGATGCGGTTAACGACGCTGAAGGCATGATTGCTAATGCGATCGCGGCCGCTGACGGCGACGCATCGGACACTAAGTCCGATGTAAATGGACCTGAGCCCACGAGTACCGAATCCAATCAGCAGCGCCGGCGCGGCGGCGACCGCTCGAAGAGCCTCGTTGCACGGCTGAAGCGTCTATTCAATTGAAGTCCGTGTCCTCACTGGGAAGTGACGACCCCAGGTGATGGACCGAACCCGTCTCCCGTCGTCAAGCCGACCGTCTCGGTAGCGGTCCCGGCTGGCTTACCTGTCCCCATCCGACCGGCTGGGCGCTCTGTGGCCACCGGCCGACGGGACGAGGAAGTACCCCAAGGCCGTCGTTCCCGACTCCGGCCTAGCCTCCAGTTCTAGCTTCTGTCGCTCTTCTGCGACGCCAAACTCCGGGAAGTACTCGGTCGTCGTCGTCCGAACGTCACTGACGCCGAGCGGATGGACGCTGAGCAGAGTCGAGTCGTCGTCACCGCCAGTCGCCCGCACCGTCCCCGAATCCCCGACCGTGACTGCGACCTCCGGATGGAAGTGGAGCCGAGAGACGCTCGGCTCGGTCTCCGTGTCGGCCCCCCGGAGTTCGTCCCGGACCAGCCACCAGTCGTCGCTAGCGAGAATCGTCCTGTCGTGTCGGTACGACGCTGGTGCGGTGGCGGCTGTCTCGTAGTGTCCTCTGAACAGGGTCGGGTCCGACCCCCCGTAGTCGACCGTCGGTTCCGTCCGCGCGCCCATGAGGTACTTGCCACCGATTTCGATAGGCTCCGCCTCACCGACCTGAACAGTGTTGTGGCCGGCGACACTTCGGGCATACTGCCGCCGCTCGTTGTCGGCGTAATCGTACACACCCGTATCTGTGAGCACGCGCTGTCCGCCGACCCAGAGCAGGATGCTCAGCATGTCGTTGTGGGAATGCCCGGGCAGATGGGAAGGCCCCACAGGCCCACCGTCTACCAGTAACCGCCCGCAGTCGGTGTCGAGCCAGTAATACCCCGTCTCAGCGCCCATGGGACTTTGTGACGGAACGGCCCGGTCATCGGCAGTAAACCCGACGCTCTCGGCATATCCCAAGCAGTCCATCAACGGGAGCGATTGCCCGAAGACGGCATCGTTGTACAACGGGAGCCGCCCGTCCGGTGGTGAGAGGTATCGCAGGTATGCCACAGCCTGTTCCGTCATCGCTGTCAACCAGGCTGGGGCCGTTCGCTCGCTGGCCGCCAGTAACGAGCAGGCCGTCACGTACCGCGTCGTCACAATCGCATGGTACATCGGCGACCGCTCGTAGTGGCCGCCGTCGGGGAGGAACTGTTTGGCTCCAGTACGGCCGAGTATCGAGCGCCCCGTACAGAACCAGGATTCGTCGGTGTCAGGGAACAACAATCCAGCCATGAGCAGTGCGAGCCCGTTCTCAACGAGGTGGTTGCCGCCGACGTCACCTTCCACGTGGTTGGCAAGGAAGAGCGAATTTCGGTATATCTCCCTGACAAGTGCTTCGCTCAGTCCTTCAGGAACGCCTTCCTGAGAACCGCCGGTTCGCCACGCTAGGTACCGCGCCAGCGTCTGTGTCCGAAGCGAGACTGCCCATGGCGTCCACGCACTGCGAAGGTAGCCGGGTCGGCCGATGTCGATGCTGTCGGTCCAGTCCCGTATCCACTGGTCGAACACCGCGACGACCTCCTCCGGAGCCGCCTGCGGGTCTTCGAATCCCAGCACTGCCCACCGCAGCGGTTCGAACGCGTACAGTTTCAGCGGCCAGAGCAACGGATAACTGTCGGCCCCGTGGTCGTACCAGTCGGGGTGGGCCGGCGAATCGGACTGGACCGTCCGGTTGAGAAACGTCACCTCGCCGTCGGCCGCCCGGCGGCTCCGCCGCTGGAACGATCGGACGGTCGAGTCGGAGAGTGCCCCCCGGAGCACGTCGAGGTCCGCTTCAAGTGGGGCTGTCGCGACAGATAGCCGCTCGGGAACCGCGTTGTCGTAGCGCTCGTCGAAATCGACCGGGAGCCGGGCGAGCACGGTGTTACGGGCCGTCCGTTCGGCCATCCCGAAGATCTGAGCCGGCTCCATCCGCGTGAGCGTGTGACCGTACAGTCTGGCCATCGACGGAAGCACGCGGATCGGCTTAGTCATCATCGGGACTCGGGGCCGCGCGTGGTGCCTGTCGTTCACTAGCCGTCAGCGCCCGGAGTTCTTCGCTGAGTCGGCCCGCGATGGCCTCGCGGTCGTATTCCTCTGTTACGAGCCTGTAGCCGTCCCGACCCATCGACGTCCGCTGCTCAGGGTTTTCGAGGAGGGTGTCGATTGCCGCCGCGATGCGTTCCGGATCGGGCTCAGTGTGTATGCCCGCCGCGGTCTCCGTGACGAACCGTTCGATTTCTCCCCGTCCGGTGACTACGACCGGCAGCGAGCACGCCAGGTACTCGTAAAGCTTCGTGGGCATCGCGTAATCGAGCTCCGGACTGTCCTTTATCGGCGCCAAGCCGACGGTCGCATCGTTGAGAATCTCCGGGATCCGCTCACGGTCCACTAGTCCGCCGAATTCCACGCTGTCTTCGAGGTCGAGGTGCTCCGTCACCGATTCGAGTCGGGACACCTCGTCCCCATCGCCGACCAGCAGGAGTTCGGCGTCGTCGTTCGACACGTGTTGCATCGCCCGAATACACGGTTCGAGTGCCTGTGCGCTCCCGATGTTCCCCGTGTACACGATTCTATCTTCTGCATCGCCAGCCCCAGTCTCCGGTGTAAACCGGTCGGTGTCGACGCCGTTCGGAATGACACGAACCCGGTCCCGGAGTTCGCCGCCGTACGCGTCGGTGACGGCATCGCCGAGCGTTTCTGTCGTCACGGTAATCCGGTCGGCGGTGTGTAACGCGACCGACTGGAACGCACGTCCGGCTTTCACCAGCGGGCTGTTCGCTGTGATGTATCCCAGAGCAATCGAGTTCTCAATCCACAGGTCGCGTACATCGACGATCCACGGCTTCCCGATGGCGACGGCCACGATCCCGGGGAGCCCAGTGGTAATCGGCGGTGTCGAAGTCATGACGACGTCGTACTGCCGGACATTGACCACCAGCCAGAGCGCCGCGTGAAGCGCGAAGACGAGATAGTACGGCAGTCGACGGAGCAGAGAGGGGTTCTCCGTCTGGGGTTGCCACGTCCACAGACGGTGGACGACCACTCCGTCGTCGTGTTCGGTCCGCTTGCGCTCCCACGTCCGATCGAAGTTTCCCGGGGGATAACACGGGAGCGGTGCCAGAACTGTCGTGCCGATTTCGTTGTCGAGGTTGACGGCCGTGTCGCGGATTCTCGACGCATTCCCCCCTTTTTCCGGCGGGTACCGCTGGGAGACGATGACGAAGTCAGTGGTCATCGGAGCCACGTGCGTGCCGCGACTGTCCCTCCTGGACGATTCTCACACGACGATGACGTGTCGGTTGCCCTGTCGCTGTTCATTGGATCACTGCATCGTATTCCTGACAGGGATATTAGTATGCGTCTGATACTCCACTGTCGGTTCGGGGACGGGCCAATTATGCGTTCTCTTGTCCCGAGACCATTTCACGTCGACCGTGTGTCCCGGAACGTGCGTCCCGTTTTAGTGTCAAGACTGACTTCAGAATCTAACCAGACACCACCTCGTCTGGTTGGTATAATCTCTCCTTTCCGCACAGTACTGTATTATTACTTTATCATATTTGATTCGCTCGTATGGCAAACCAGCACGGATGAAGCCTTATGTGGTAACTACTTTACCCACATAAGTAGCTAAAAGCTACCTACTTTGTCGACACAGTGTAAGAACGGCTAATTAGCATATACCTACTTCAAACGTATGTGTATGTTCGATAAGCACAACGCGGTTGACGACGATAGATATGAATCGGGCCTTTCAGACACTCTAAACGCAGATAGACGTGGTAAAGTACACCTTAACAGGCGGAGTTTCTTCCAGTTCGGGTTGTCAGCGGTAACTGCAGCCGTCGGTGTCGGCAGCCTAGGTGTGAGCATCTCCGGTAAAGAGACCAACACCCACATGACGGATTTCAGCGAGTACGTGTAGCGAGTCCAGACCGGCATCCGAGTCTGTCGAGAGGGCCCGCATTGGGGGCCCGTTTCGGTCCGAACCGCTGATATCGCCTCAATCCCGGAGAGTCGGCCGCGCGATGCGAGAGCGGGTCGTGGTCGACAGTGTCAACCTCATCAACGCCGACCGCTGGACCCGCAACAGCTTCGAGGTCGTCGAACGTTAACAGAACGTGCTTGTTAATTTTCTCGCTGATACGTATTTCTCCGCTGGTTTCAGACTAGTTGTCAAACTACAGCAAACTAGGAACTGGTTCGCAATAGTGTCAACTTGTGTGCCATCAACTGCGTGTCGCGTACCTGTTCGCATGGCCTCCGAAAATCGCACAGTGGATTTGACAATCCCGCGTCAAACGATCGAGGTTAGCGGACATTTACTTTTGAGATGGGGCCCCGTCTGGCCGGTAATGGCCGACCGTCTGGTAGACAGACCGGGGTTTCTTGGCAGTGACCTCATCCTCATAGCGATACTGGGGTTGTCGATTACTGTACGGGGAGCCCTCGGTATCGAGACAGTATCGAGCGTGCTTCTCGGAGTGTCGGCGATACTCTTCGCACCGGGCTACGCGATAATCGCGCTCCTGTTCCCGAAGAGCGCGTCTCCAGGAAGCAGGACGTGGGCGAACGGAGAGATAACCATCGTCGAGCGGATGGTTCTCGGAATCGGAGTGAGCATCTTCCTCGTGCCGCTTCTCGGGATAGGGCTGGGCTACACACCGCTCGGGATGCAACCGACATTCTTCGTCACCCTCGTCGGTTCGGTGACGCTCCTCTTTACCGCGCTCGCGGCCGTCCGTAGGCAGACAATCCCGCCGTCGGAGCGATTTGACCCACGCGTACTCCACTGGACGTCTTCCCAACTCAAAGGGGTTCGTGACGAGTCCGTTGTTACCGTTCTTCTCGTCGTGGGACTGGTCATAGCGATGGCTGGCATCGGGGTGACAGCCGCGACCACCGACCCCGGTGAGGAGTTTACGGCCTTCTCCGTGACGACGGCTGACCCCACTGACTCGACCAGCGTCGCCGGTGACTACCCCGACGAAATCCTCCTCGAAGAAGACACGCAACTCCAAGTCGGCATCACCAACCGCGAGGGCGAGCAGACATCCTACACCGTCGTCGTCCTGCTGGAGTCCTTCGATGGCAAAGAGCGACAGAGTTCGTCGGAACTCGACCGGTACAGCGTCACGATTGTGGACGGTGGATCTGTCCAGCGGGCCCACACGGTCATCCCGGACCGCGTCGGCGAGGACCTCCGATTGACCTACCTCCTGTACAAAGAGGAGGTGTCGGCTGACACCGAACTGAACGCTGACTCGGCGTACCGGTCGGTCCATATCTGGGTGGACGTTCCCAGCGAGGGTGCCTGAGAAGCTTACCTCGTCGGTGGAGAGCAGACTTCTCTTCAGCACACGGCCGCCGACAGCGATGTGGGTGCTGAGAATAGAGTCGAAACGATAGTCGACAGAACGACATCCCTAGCAGAGCAGTTTAGGGGACAGACGCACCGAACGGTCCCCGTACCAGAGAGATGGAGGACAGCATCAGTTTGCGGTCACTAGACGATTGCCACAATGCGCTGGAAAAGAATCCAGCCGACCACGAGCCATCCGAGTCGCTGTAGCCACCGGACCCGCCGCCACCACGTGACACCCCGCTCACCCGGCGAAAATATCTCCCCGACGACGTGGAGCCAGACGAAACCAGCGAGGACGTAGGTCTGGACCGTAAAGAGGTCGAACTGTCTGAGCAGGAAGGGTGAAACGAGTAAGAAGCTGAGCACGCTGACGGCGAACAGACGAAACCGCCGTTCGTTTTCCGCTGCTGCAACTGCCTGCGGACCGTTTTGCAAGAAGCTCATTGTTTCCGCTTTTTTCGATCAGAATATAGTTAATCGCATCTTATGTTCTGAACCACGCCGAGTCGAGCGGAAAGCGGAGAGAATCCGTGACGCCGGGGCTCTCGAGACGGTTTCGAGCGACCGTATGATGTGAAACAGCGTTAGAATATTCTCACCACTGCTCTCGTCGGAGTTCCCGGCGTGTGAGCCGGTGTCTCGGTGACCGTCGGCGCCACTACGTTCAGATAATGCGAGCTATAACAATGGGTCCCAGCGCGGACTCTATTCCTATGGACGGCGGGCGCGTGTACGACGCGGACGACCGGGTCGGTGGTACAGATAGCGACATCGGCACCCTGCGGTCGGGTCATCGAGTGTCGGCGGCGAATGGGGTAGTTAAGCGGGTGGGTCGCAGCCTGGAGTGCAGTAGACCCTTCGGACGACGGTGCGGTGAACGGAGATGAGCAACAAGACACCGCGATGGCTGGCTCTGGTCGGACTGGTCTGTCTGCTCGGTGCAGTCGCAGTCGTCTATCTCGTGCCCGAGGCCAACCAGTACGAACTCTCGCTGTACGACGCCTACCCGCTGTACTTCTGGGCGTTGCTCATTGGGTCGATGTTTCTGGGGACGATGGTCATCCTCGCTGACGCACGCCAATCCGAGGGTCGGTCGTGGCTGTTCGGACTCGCACTCGTCCTTCTCGCGGACACCATCCTCCTCCTGTTGCCGTACCTCCGTGGCTACAAGCTCTGGGGACGCGGTGACACGCTCAGCCACATAGGTTTCGCCCGTGACATCGTGGCAGATGGCGACATCGGGGCAAACATCTACCCACCTATCCACCTCCTCATGGTGGCTATCTCGGAGGCGGCGGGAATCGAACTCGCGGTGACGACGCTCTTTCTCCCATTCGTGTTCTCGGTGGTGTACCTCGGCGGAATGTTCTATCTCCTCCGGACGCTGTTTGGCGACCGGACACAGGTCCTCTACGGTCTCGTGTTCGTGTTACTGCCGATACTCGGCCCCGCGCACACCATGCTACGACCGTTCGACATGAGTCTCGCGCTTGTTCCGCTCGTTTTGTACCTGTTTGTCAAGAGCCAGCGATCGCCAACCACCGCAGTCCGAGCAGTGTTCGTCTTCGCGCTCGTTGGTTTCGTCTTCTATCACCCACTGACTGCACTCTTTGGGATCATTCTGTTCTTCCTCTACGTGGGTGGGCGGTACGCGCCGCGAGTACGTGAGCAGTTCGCTTCACCGACGAACTTCGTCTCGCTGTCCGTCGCCGTCTTCGCTATCTGGTACACGAACTATGCAGGGATCATCCTCAGGTTCAACAGGCTCTACGAGACGCTGTTTGGGTCCAGCGGCGGGAGTGCGCCGATATCCGGGTACACACAGACGGCTCAGGAGGCATCCCCGGCGCTCATCGACTTAGTTCGCGTTGCCTTCTTCAAGTACGGTATCGAAGGCGTGCTGTTCGGGCTCGGGTTCGCCTTCATCGGCCTCCTGTTATTACTTATCCGACAGGGTGACTACGCCATCACGACGTACGACACGATGCTCGCCGGCTCGATGGCCCTGTTCAGTCTGGGCGGTCTCGCATTCCTCGTCCTTCCCCTCATCGTCCCGCACGAACGGCCGTTCCAGATAGCGAAGATCACTGCAGTCATCCTCAGTGGACAGCTGTTTTTGATGACGTGGGATGTCGTCGGCTGGCAGCGTCACACCTCCCTGTTCGAGACTGGGTTCCGGGCCACGACTGCCGTCGTTTTGCTCCTCGTCATCTCGCTATCAGTGTTCACTCTCTATCCCGCACCGCTCCAATCTGAGAGCAACGAGCAGGTTACCGAGATGGAACTGTCGGGCACGAAGTGGATGACCGAACACGGGACGGCGACCAACCGGTTCCTTGAGTTCGACATGCGATACTACCGCTTCTACCATGCTCAGTATGGCATCGGCACGCACCCCTTCGAGGGCGGGTCGAGCGCGATGGCACCGCCTCCGCACTTCAATTACACCGAGTACGGGACGCTCGGGCAGAGTTATGAGACGGATCAGTACATGCTTATCACTCGGAAAGGGCGCATCGTCTACCCACAGGGCTTCCCCGATTACTCCGGTCTGTGGCGATACGATCCCGCGGATTTCGAGCAGATCGAACGGGACACTACGATCCACCGAACCTACGACAACGGCGACGTGCAGCTGTACTATGTGGATGGTGTCGGGAACATGACGACAGAAGCGACCGGCCCGGTTACTGCGGGCTGAACCGCAGTCCGGAAAGCGAAATTTCCGTCTCGTCGACGGCCACACTGCTCGGCATCGCCCCGGCGGTCTCGATGGCGACCGACCCGGACGGAATCGGTCGGTGTCGACGCCGTTGGGAACGATCTCCGTCTTCTCCGCCAGCGAGTCGCCGTAGGTCTCGACGCGAGTCACCCAGCGTCTCGGTCATGACGGCGATTCTATCGCTATCTGGAGGGCGAGCGCTGGAATCGTCGACTTGGACTTGATGTAGCCGAGCGAGATGGAGGTGTCTATCCAGAGGTCGCGGACGTCGACCAGCCACGGCTTCCCGAGTAAACTGGCAAGCAGTCCGGGGGCACCGGTCGATATCGCGTCGTCGTCACGGCGTCGTACCGGCGGACGTTGAGCAGTAGCCGCAGCATCGCGTGGACCTCGAAAAGGAGATAGTAGGCCAGTCGCCGGACAGTCCCGGGATTCGCGACCTGCGGTTGCCACGTCAAAGACAGTGGACGGTTACTTCCTCACGGGATTCGGTCGATCGTCGCTCGACGGACCGGTCGAACGACCAGAGCGGGTACGTCGGCGGCAGGGTCAGCACCGTCACAAACCATTGGTGTCGACGAAGTTCGACGCCATGTCACCGATACGTGCGGCGTTCCCTCCTTGTCGGGCGGGTACCGCTGTGTGACGAAGACGACGCGCTTTCCCTTGTCCATCATGACGGTGTATGCGAACTGGAGATAGCTGGTACGCTAGTACCCACAGTCGTGTACGTGGTGGTCATTCGGTCTGGAGTAGGACGCAAGGGAATTATGAAGTTCATACTGGTCCAGTTGTACCGGCATCGGGGAGTGACTGAAGTGAAATGCATGACGTCGGGTAGAACAGGGACCGTTTCCGTGGGTTCTTCCAGAGGGCCGCCTACAGTTGCTGTGACGCGTGGCCGACGAGATTCTGCGTGTCGTTGACCGTCAGCGTCATCTCGTCAACGTTCCCGCGAACGCGGAGCACGTGCGTGTAGTTGGCGTCGCTCCCACTGACGCCGGTACTCTCAGTGGCGACGACGGAGCCATTCCGTCGGAGCGTAGAGATGACCTTGTCGAGGTTCCCATCGCTGTCGGCGACAGCCCACTCGATCTGATACTGGTGCCAACCGGTGCTACTCTGGTCGATCACGTCGAACTGCTCGATGGTCGGTGCCTCGTTACTTGTCGTCGAAGTCTGGAAGCCAACCGGATTCCCAGTGACCGAGTCGGGGTCAGTGGCGACGGCTCTGAACTCGTGGTCGGTGTCGGCCTCGAGACCCGAGATGTCCGTCGTGAACTCACCGGTAGCCGAGACGGTCTGACGCCCGTCGGCGGTCCACGTATTGGACCCGACCGGGCGCCACTCGAATCCGACCGTGGCGTCACTGGCCCCGCTGAGACTCGTTACGTCGCCGACGAGCGTCGCAGTCGACTCCGTCACGTTCCGTGCATCGACGGTGGAGATGGCAAGCGGGTTGTCAACGGTGACGTCGACGGACGCCGTCGCCGCGTTGTTCGCACTGTCCGTCGCTCGCGCAGTCAGCGTGTGGCTGCCGTCGGCGAGCGTTGTCGTGTCGAGACTGGTCTCGTAGTAGCCGGTGTCTGCGTTGTAGCTCGTGGCGGTCCAGTCACCGCCGTCCACGCGGTACTCGACCGCTAGCGATCCGGTACTGTCCGCTTCATCGCCCGCAGCGACCTGTAGTCCGACCGTCTCTGTCACCGTCCCTCCGTCGGAAGGTGTTGCCCATGAGATAGTGGGTGCGGCGTCAGGTTCCACCATCTCGGCGGTGGCCCCGCCGGTGGCGACGCTGATGGTGTCCGTCTCGACCAGTCCAGGGTCGAACGAGCCGAGTCCGACCCACCCGCTTTTGAGACTCGAGTCGGAGAGTTCGACATCCCAGCCAGACGGCTCGCTCTCGCTGGCCGGCCACACCTTCGCCTGTATAGTCGTGCCCGTTGCGCGGAACCGGCGGTAGAAGAAGGTATCCTCGGCAGGTGTACCGAACCGCTGAAGCGTCGTCGAATTACCGTTGACGTACTTGCCCACTCGGAAAGCGTCGTTACGGTCCTCTATCTCGATCCAGTAGCCGTTCTCGTTCCCCTCGGACCCGGAGCCACGAAGGAAGAGGCGTGCGTGGAAGCCGCGATTCGTCTCAGGATTGATTGTCGGGACCCGGAAGCGGTCAACGACTTCGACATCGGCGTGCGTTCCCGCCGCGTCACAGGAGATGGCAAAGCGGTCCCGGGTCCCAGCAGTATTCTCGAACGCGAGGGCGTGCCCGCCGACGAAGCTGTCGCCGGAAGAGACGGTCCAGTCGTCGGTCGTACTGATCCACTGGGGCGTCCAGTCGGCAAAGAGCGCGCCGGCAACGACATCAACCGTGGCTGTGGACTTATCCCCGTCGCTGTCTGTTGCCCGTGCTGTCAGCGTGTGACTGCCGTTCGACAGCGTCGATGCGTCGAGACTGGCCTCAAAGTAGGTGGTGTCGCTGTTGTAGTCGGTGCTCACCCAGCTGTTGCCGTCGACGTTGTACTCCACGGTCACGGCGTCGGGGCTGTCTTCATGGTCGCTGGCGGCTATTTGGAGGGTCACGCTCCCGTCTAAAACTGTGCCGTCGCTCGGAGACTGCCACGCGACGCTGGGGCCGCTAGAGCCGGCACTCGCCGTGTTGATGCCGACGTCGTCTTTCGTCGGGACAGACGGCGCGAACGGTTCTTTGCCCGGCTCGTCCGTCCCGATGCTGAGGCCGCCGGTGTCACCGAGTCCGGCGTTGTTCGCCCGTCGGACGGTCCCGATAGAACCATCGGCGTTTGGCGCACTGAATACCGCCGCGTCCGAATCGTGGACCGACAGGCGGTCGATGGAGACGTGGGTCAATGCACCGTCGGCGTCGTCGCGCAGGACCGAGTCACGGCCCGGATCCCGGGCTGCGTTGTGGATGGCAACCATGTCGCCTTGTAGTTGCAGCGGATAGTTCCGGGCCTCTACTGCGTGTCGGTTGCAGTTGTGGAACTCAACGTTGTCGAGAACGAGCGTCGGTGTCTCCGACTGGTTGTTGGAGATGCGACGGGCCATCGCGCGGCCGTGGAAGTCACCCGAAGCGGTGAGGTTGTCTTCCAGCCACTGCGAGTACGACTCCATGTAGGAGTTTCGCAGTTCTATCCTGTTGCCGGCAGAAATCTTGAACACACCCGTCCCGAGCGAGCGCCCCCAGCAGTTCTTAAGAACTACGTTCCCAGCGCCCGCGTGGATGTCGACGACTTCGCCGGATCCACGGCGGAACAGACAGCTGTCGACGGTGATGGTGTCTCCCGACGGCGGTTGGAGCGCGAGGTGGTGACTTACCCGGTCGCCACCAGAGTCGTTCTCCAGGGCGATAGCAGTTTCTTCGATAGTGCAGCGCTCGAGACGGCCGTCGCCGTTTTCGATTCGGATGCCCATGGTGTACTGTCCACGGACCCAGACATTCGAGAAGTTGAACGTGCCCGCTCCCTCACACTTCGCTCCGATACCACCGTTCCCGTTAGATACGAGGTTACCGAGATTTTCGTAGTTCCCCTCGAGTTTCACGTTATCGACCGAGACGGTGCCGTGATTTACGCCTTCAGACCACTCGAAAATAGTGCAGTTCTGACTGTCCGAAACGTGCTCTGACACGCCGATTACCGATTGCTCGGGTCCGTCACCGGTAATCGAGATACCGCTCGGCTCGCGGCCTCCAAAAGCGGTGAACCGTCCAATGTCGTCACCGATGTAGTAGATGTTGGCGGGGATGTAAACAGTCCCGCCGGCCCCAGCCGCGTCGGCAGCGTTTATTATCGCGTGCAGGTTCTTCCGGGCAGCCGAGAGACTCGGGTCGTCGGGATTCGGTACGGCACCGTGGTCTTCGATGTTTTCGACGCTCATTGGCTGTATACGCTGGAGTTCGTCGCGTGCGTCTGCTCGGTGCTACTGCTGGCCGTGGCGCCCGTAAGTCCGCCGGTACTGAGCGCCGTGGCGATTGCGGCTGCGCCGAGCTGGAGGTTACTTCGTCGGTTAAGTAGTTCTTTCTCTCGGTCTATCGTGTCCTCGATAGCTGGAATGTCCGCGGACGACTGCTCGTTGTGTGCCAAATTGCGTGTCATGCGATCCGTAGTCTCTTCCTACTCATTTTAAGTATTGTTACCACAATATATTCACAACTTGATGTCTTTATCACATGGAAATCAGAGAGTGCGGTACAGTCAGTTTGAGTTACCTTAATTTTGTGATGGAAAAACCCAGCTCAGGCGTATGTTATATTGGACATTACGATTACGACGCACCGAATCGTGCATCTGTTAATATGGCCTTACCCGCATCTGGGCGTCTGGAGCAGGCAGAGTTCCTGTCGCGAGATGACTATCGGTTGGCCCGGAACGACCGGAAAATGTACGTCACTACCTGCTTATCGGGCGCGTCGCTGTGGGTACGTCGATCTGCATATCTATAGTAAGAGACTACTGAAGTGTCGCTAAAGCAAGATTTCGATATGGTGAATCCAAACGTTCTCCTCGTGGTGATGGACGCGACCCGAGCCGACCACACGTCCGTCCACGGGTATGAAAGAGACACAACACCGAACCTCGTGGAACTAGCGGCAGACGGTTATCAGTTCGACAACGCCTTTTCGGCTGCTCCATGGACCCCACCCTCGCACGGTTCGATATTCGGCGGTGTCCATCCGACGACTCACGGCTTTCTCGACATCGGGATGCCGTACCGACCACCTCACCCGCCGCTCGCCGAACGCCTCCAAGAAGAGGGGTACTACACCTTCGGCGCAGTCCAGAACTCTAACATCACCAGTGAGACCGAACTGACGAGAGGTTTCGAGGACTACTGTGATCTCTATCGACTGCCGTTCGTCCCAGAGACGTTCGAGGAACTTCGCTCGTACTACCTCGACCTCGTTCCCGGGTACGTCCGCATGGCGTGGGAGATGCGCGTCGGTGACCGGAAACCCGGGGAGTATCTCACGAGCGAGTATATAAAGACCCGGATTCGACGTTCCGCCGGTACACAATCGTTTTTTGGGTTCATCAACCTACTCGCACCACACACGAAGTACGCTCCCCCGAAGTCCTATCGGAGAGAGTTCAACCGTGGACCCCATCCCGACACTGACGACGAACTCGTGACCGAGATGTCCCACAACGGTGGCTACCGGTACATGGCGGGTGAGGTAGAGCCCAGCGAAGCCGACTGGGCGGCCCTCACGGACCTGTATGATGGGGAGATCGCGTTCGCCGACGCGATACTCGGGAAACTACTGGACACACTGAAGAAGGCCGGTGTGTACGACGAGACGCTCGTGATTGTCACAGGCGACCATGGCGAACACTTCGGCGAGCACGAACTGGCGTACCATCAGTTCAGCCTCTTCGACGAGTTGCTTCACGTCCCGTTAGTGGTAAAGCCGCCGGGGACGAGTACGGGTCATCGCGTCGAGGACATGGTTTCACTCGTCGATATCTATCCCACCGTTCTCTCGGAACTAGAGTTAGACGTCCCGAAGACCATCGAGGGACAGAACCTGTTCGATGACCGGGACCGTGAGGCTGTGTTTGCCGAGTTCGGTGACCCGGTGACTGGAATCTCAACGCTTAAGAACCATACCGCAGACCCCGATGAGGAACTACTCGCAGAACTGGACCACGCGCTCCAGTGTGCCCGGACCACTGACGAAAAATACCTCCGCGTCCACGGCGGCGAGGACAAAGTGTACGACGTCGGGTCCGGCTACCCAAAGGACACGCTCAAACATACCGGTCGACACGAGAGACTCGCCCAACTGGTATCAGAACGACTCGGTGACGACTTGGGTGTAGAGACGGTGGACCCGGAAGACCCGAAGATAGTCGAGAACCTCAAAGCGCTCGGATATCGGTAGTGCCGTCTAGATACGCAACCGACGTTCGCCGCTCGACCTGCAGCGACTCCTTGCTCGATAGCATCTACTTACTGGGAATACCTAAATACTAACACAATTTCGTCGTCCACTGACGACCGATGAAGCATCAGAATACTACGTATAAAGCGAGGGACCGGGGTGAGGGGCTTCGCGAGGATGCCGCCGCTCACGACAAGTTCCATCAACAGACTACTCCTACCCATTTCTCCCCTGAAGTTGCGAAATATGTACTGACGCAGTGCGTTACACGAGCGAACATGAGACAAATCAGGCCGGTTCGGCATCGGCTATACCGAAGAGACTGTTCGAGTTACTCGACCAGTATATACTCGGCGGGAAGAACGTACTCAATGTCGGCCGTGGCAACGGCCAGTTTTCAGCCCTCAATGGCCGGCCAGGGCTCTCCAGAAGCGACAACTATCGCCAGACAGCAACCGGCCGCCTGAAGATATCGTCTGCCTGCCGGCTGGAGAACAGCAGACTACAGGTACTTTGTCGGGCAATACGACGAAGTCCACGCCGAGCGGTTCACACTCTCCTACGGGTCAAAGAGATTTGTAAACAGACCATCGGCTAGCAGGACTATCCACTCTCGGTCCGTGCTGGTCTGTACGCGGCGTAGAAAGTTGCGACGTGCTTCTCCGCGTTCCGGGTCACGACGGAGTATTCGCTCGACATCGTCGGTTGAGTCGAAAAGCACTGACCCGTGGTGCCAACCGAATCCAGGCACACGATCCACTCACACAGAGACAACGTGTTCTCGGAGGAACTGCTCGTAGTCATCGATGATCGACGCCGGGGCGAACTCGCCGGCCCGGTGTTCGATTACCGACGAGTCGACCGGGTTCTCTAGCGTCTCCTCAACGGCCCGCGCGAGTGCGTTCGCGTCACCGACCGGGACCAATGGCCCGTACTCCCCGTCTGCCAGTATCTCGCGTGGCCCGGCTGGGCAGTCCGTCGCGACTATCGGACAGCCACAAGCGAACGCCTCTATCATGACGGTTGGGAGCCCCTCGTACCGCGAGGAGAGCAAGTAGACGTCGGCCTGTCGCATGTACCGGTACGGGTTCTCCACGTAGCCCGGCAGGGAAAGGGCGTCTTCGATGCCGTGCTGTTCGGCCAGTTCGCGTATCTTGTCGGTCTGTGACCCCTTTCCGGCGACGACTCCCCGAACCTGGGGGTTGCGCACGTGAACCTGTTCGAAGGCGGCCAGCCACGTCTCAAGATCCTTCTGTCGCTCGTGACGGCCGACGAACAGGACAACCGGCACGTCTTCGTCCTCTATCCACGGGTGGTCGACCGGCTCGCGGGCGCGCGCTCGAATCGTCTCTACATCGACAGGGTTGTACAGCACCGAAACGTCGTCGGGGTCGATGGGCGTATGTTCCGCGAGACTCTCTGCGACGCCACCCGAGACGGCAACGACCTGTTCGGCCGACGGGTACAGCCGTTCGGCCAGTCGCCGGACAACGCGAGCCTTTGGACTCGGGTCTGGCTGAACCCGGAACGCCTTGTGGTGTGTCGGGAAAATCGGCACCTCGGCGTCAACGAAGCGCCGGGCGGCGAGACAGACAACGCTGACGTGGGCCAGATGGGGGAAGAGTGCGGCGGGTTGTTCACGGTCCAGATACTCCACGAGAGCTGGGACATGCGAGGCGACACCAAGACCTGTCACGGTGTCTGGCCCGAACTCCACCACGTCGACCTGTGGGGAGAGTTCCGACTGTAACTCCCCGGTGGCACGCGAGAGCAACAGTTCCACGTCGTAACCGCGTTCGGCGAGTCCGTTGATGATTGTGACGGTGACCTGTTCGGCGCCGCCGAGCGAGAGGTCCGGGATGAAAAACGCGAGGTGTGAACCCAGCTCGGCGGCCGTCACTGGCGTCGACTCGCTCGTCGGTTCGATGGCACCCGTGTCGTCGCCCGACGGCACTGTCGCTCGCTCGCCTTCGGTTGTCGAAGCCTGCTCGCCGGGCGGTTTGCTGGAGGTCATTCGTTCTCACCTCGTCTGGTCGAGAGTTGGTTAGTTGGCTACTACCGGCGTCACTCGACGACGTAACCTAAGTCTGCGAGCTGGCTTTTTACATCGTCGTCGAACTCACGATGGTCACCGGAGTCAAGGGGTTGTCCGTGCTCGTCCATCCACACATCAAACGTCGTTTCGAACCGCTCGACTACGCCGGGGTAGTCATCGCTCACATCCTCACTCTCGTCGGGCAATCGGTACAGCATCGACCCGTCAGTGCCGGTGACGAACTTCCACTCGTCAGTACGAAGCATCGTGACCATCCCGGCCAGTACGTGTTCGTGCTCGTAGTCGGGTTCGAACTCCCGGACGGCAGAGAGCGTCTTCTCTCTGGTCTCGTCGCCGCGCTGGGCGACCACCGTCTCTCGGGGCCCCTCAGTGAGTTCCGCTCCGTGCATCCCGTCGGTGTCGACGTCGAGTTCTGAGAGGATCATCTGCATTACGTCCGCGTGCTGTGCGTTCGCCATTGCCGCGTCAACGACAGCTTCCGACCCCCGGACTGCCAGCGGGACCTGAACGAGTGCGTCGTGAAGGACAAGTTTGTGAGAATAAAGGCCGAGTTCTCCCAGCAAATCGCCGTGGTCGGCGGTAATCACGACTATCGTGTCGTCACCGAGGCCGAGGTTGTCGACGTACGAGAGTAGTCCGGCGACGAGAGCGTCGACCTGTGCCACCTGTGCGTCGTACATATTATCGAGAGCCGTCGCCGCCTCGGGGTCATCGATAGGTCCCTCGGCGATTCGCTCGTAGACATCCCTGGAGTTCGAGAGAGCCAGTTCGGCCGCCTCGTCGGCCGACATCGGTAGGTCGTCGGCGAACGTCTCCCGGTACTTCGGAGAGGGGAAGTACGGGTGGTGCAAGCCGTAGTAGTGGGCGGCAAGGAAGAATGGGTCGTCGCCCTCGGCACCATCCTGCAGGCGGTCTTTCACGATCTCGTTGAGCAGGTAGTCCGGATTGTGTCGCTGTCGTTCGAGCGTGAATCCCCCGGAGAAAGTTCGAAGGTTCCGCACGAACGAGAGCGACCCGCGAACACCGGCCTCTCTGGCGAGCTCGGTACCGTTGACGAAGTCGAACCGGTCGAACCCGCGGTGTGTCCCCGTGCTCTCCGAAAAAAAGGGGTTCGCGGAGACGCCGATGGTCTCGAACCCGGCCTCGGAAAGTCGCTCGGCGACAGTCGGAATCGAGTCGGGGAGCACCTCGTTGCGGCTCCCCAACCCGTGCATCGAGGGGTACGTGCCGGTCATCATCGATGCGACGGAGGGCTGGGACCAGAGGGCGTGAGAGAAGCAAGACCCAGCGTACCCGTCGTCCCGTCGTCCGATTCGCTCAAGTGTCGGGGTCGTCTCTCTGTCGTAGCCACCGATGGAGGTCCGGTCCCCCCGAACGCTGTCGAAAGTCAGCCAGACGAAGTTAGTGGCACCCATCATATCCACTCACCGCTGTTTCCATCATTAGTATGGGTTTGCTACCCGAGGTCGCTCCGCCAATACCAGTCATCCGAGCAGAGACGCCACCTTCGAGATCTGTTTCCGGACGACTGTCACTGGCTTGTAGGTCCACTTCCCGCCGAGGGAGGGTAGCAGGTGCGGGTACAGTGGGCGATACAGCGGATTTGCCGCGAACCCGCGCCAGAAGTACTTGCGCGCTTCCTCGTACTCGTCGGCACGGACGGCGGTCCGCGCGAGGTTCAGTCGCAGTGATGCGAGGAACGCCCGCCGGTAGTACCAGCCGTACTCCGCTGCCAGCGGTTCGTGTTTTTCCACGAACATCGGATAAGTGACATCGCGCTGGGTCTGGAAGTCTCTGGTGATGCGGTCGGCGTGGCCGACGCGCCGATAGGTAAGTATCTCCGGAATCGGCTTAAACTCGCAGTACTGGGCGATGCGAAAGAGCCACTCGCGGTCTTGCCAGGACGGGAACCGTTCGTCGGGCAAGCCGGCCTCGTCGATGACAGACGACCGGACCATGATAGAGGAGAACTGGCCGAACTCCTTGCCCTCGAGCAGGTCGGTTACCACGTCCCCCTCAACAGACGGGATCATCTTCGTCGTGCCGTCTGCGCCCTCTGTCTGCTTGCCGTTGTAGACGAGGCCGACGTTCTCGCCGCCGGTCAGGAACGCATTGACACCCCGTGCGATTTTCTCCTCGTGCCACCAGTCGTCGTCGTCTAGGAAGGCGATGAACTCACCAGTGGCCGACCGAATCCCGTTATTCCGGGCGACGTTCGCCCCCCGATTCTCGTTGTGACGGATGAACGTCACGGACTCGAGGTTCTCGAAGGGAATCCCCTCCTCGTCTATTGTCTCGGTGATGGGAATGGACGAACCGTCGTCGACGACGAACAACTCGATGTTGTCGTAGGTCTGTTCGGCGACGCTCCGAAGAGCATCTTCGAGGTACTCGTCTCGACCGTAGGTCGGCACCACCACACTCACTAGCGGCCAGGTGTCTCGGTTGGGGGGTTCGGTCAAGGCAGTCATCCTTCCGTCGTCTGTCGCGGTGGCAACCAATTAAGTAATAGACGGCTACTTGGTCCGCAGTTGACGGCGATCGCTCACCGGTAGCGGGTTGATTCCGACGGCGTTTCTGGACGGGACGTTCGGCTCCATGGGCGCAGCCCGTTGATGCTGTGAGCCTATCTCGATACGACCGGTCGAGCCGATACCGCTCGTGTGCTGCTGATAGAGCGTATCGACGACGCCACGAGACGACGGGCAGTCGAAGACGAGTCCCTGAACTCTGTCGGTTATCATGGTGCCGATGTCGAACTCGAAGTACGACTGTGGATCGGTCGATTCCCGCCAGACGTACGACTCGTCAGAGCCGTTCAGGTTGACATTTCGAATCCGTATCGGGCCGTTTCGACCCCCGCGTAACCGCCAGTGTTTCCCGTTTCGGAGGTTCACTGCCCGCCGGAGCATGTTTCGGGCCTCGACGTTCTCTAGTACGTACGTGGTCCCGTTCCCCGGCCCCGAAATCTGTTTGAGGAAGCCACGTCCGTGGCGCTCCTGTTCTATCGCGCCCTGATTCATCGCCGACTCGAGTTCCGGTGTGTGGGCCTGATAGAAGACGTTCGAGAGGTGGACCTCCTGCATCCCTTTCTCCTTGATAAGGGTATCACCGATACCCGTGGCAAAGCAATTCTGGATGAGTGCGGATCCGAAGCCGTCGGACCTGCTGAAGTCGATGACGTTCCCCGAAATCAGTTCGAACCGCGAGTTCGTTACAGTCAACCGTCGGCCGGCTGGGACCGTCGGTCCGAGAGCGTGGCCGAGGGCGCTCCCGTCGGCCTGGTTGACACGTCCGATGCCGATGTTGCGGAACGTACTCTGGTCGACGGTGAGTCTAAAGTCGCTCGAACCGCTCGCCGTCAGCCCGAGCGCCTGGATATTCCGGAGACGGAAGTTCTGAAGCGTGAAGTTCGCGGTCGTATCGCCTTCGATGTCGATACCCCACTGGCGCGTCCCACTGTCGAAGGCCATGTTCTGGTAGTTGCCATCGTAGGTGAGATCGCGCCAGACGACGTCTCCGTGGTCGGTTCCGCCCACGTAACTAATCTCGTTACCACCACCCTGTTCCAGCGTGTCTTTCTGGAAGACGAGGAAGGTCAGGTCCGGGCCTTCGCCGACGAACCCGAGTCCAGCCGCGCCCAGTTCGGCCCCGGCCTTTCCGGGGTTCAGGAACTCGGGTTCGTCTCTCTTCCCGACGTACCACTTGCCCGGCGGGAGGTACACCGTGCTGGTGTCCGCCGCGGTGGATGCACGGTGGATGGCTGCGACGTTCTCCTCCGCGGCCTCCGGCGTGTCTACACCAACGGTTCCGCCGTGGTCGGCGATACTCTCGGTACCGTCGGGTGGGCCGCGGAACTGCGGCGGGTTCGACGGTTCCACGCTAGTCGGTCGCTCTTCAGTTGGTGGTTCCTGTCGGAAGGGTTGATTCTGGGAGAGATACCACCCGGTGAGCACCGTGCCCCCGGCCGTCCCTGTGAGGCCGAGAAGTTCTCGACGGCTGAGCTTACGTTGCTGTTCGTCGTCAGTCACGAATTGATCCTGAAGAGATATTCACAGTTCGTCCCACACCGTGGAACCGCCAGCAGGTATCGAACACATTTAGTCACCTCTGAATTTATTCATGGGTGGCTTTGTTAGTCAGTGCTTACCGACTGACGTGAGGTGGATGCTGCCATCGGTTGTCCGAGTAGCCGTCTGTACGTTTCGACGACCGTCGAAGTGACGGCGTCCGGAGAGAACCGTTCCTCGATGAAGCTTCGAGTCTCGTATCCCTCCCCGTCGAGGGCGTCGGCGATACCGTTTGCAAGTGCGCTGCCGTTGCCGGGTGGGACGAGGACGCCCCGTCCGTCGCCCAGGAGTTCGGGAATGCCGCCGACGTTACTCCCGACGGCGGTGGTGTCACAGGCCATCCCCTCAAGTAAGGCGATGGGGTAGTCCGAGGGGCCGTCAGTGGTAGTAAACGGCATCGCGATAACGTCGGCGTTCGCGAGCAGGTTCGGCATGTCGTCGATGATGCCGAGCATCTCGGTGTCGTCGGCCAAACCCTCTTGCTCGAGCATGGACCAGACTTCCTCCCGGCGCTCGTTCTGGCCGGGGATGTGGCGTTCGGTGGTGACGATAGCCTGAAAGTCCCGTCCCTCCGCGCGCAGTTCTCCGAGCGCGCGCACTAGGTGTCGAATTCCCTTCGTCGGGTGGAGATTACCGACGAACAGCACTGTCGGCTTGTCGTCTGCCAGTTCCACGCTGGTCGGCTTCGCCAGATCCGGACGGTACGTCTCCGTGTCGATGATGGGCGGGACGAACGTCGTCGGTTCGACGCCGTGACGCTGGAGCGACGACTCAACATTCCGGGTCATCGCGAAGACGTGGCCGACGCTGTTGAGCGTCAATCGCGCCGGCAGCGGCGAGGAGAGTTTCTTGTCGATACGGTTCAGCTTCTCTTCGGGGATGGGACAGTAGAGCGTGTGTACGACTGGGATGTCCAGTATCCCACCGACGGCCGCTGCGACAGATGCCAGCACGGAGAACCCCGAGTGGCTGTGGATGACGTCGATCTCATGACTCCGGCAGTACGAGAGGAGTTCGCGTGCGGAGTCATAGAATGTCTGGACGCCGTCAAGCAGTCCCGGGTGCTGTGCCGTCGCGTCGAAGATGCGATGGCGTGCCCAGTCAGGCAGTTCCACGTCGTCCGGTCGTTCACTATCCCAGTTCCGGGGTGCGATAGTCACGATGTGGATGTTGTGGCCCTCGTCGGCGAGACTCTCGGATAACTGAATCGCGGTGTTGACCGAGCCGCCGATGTAGACACTCCCGCTTGACGGGGCAAGCTGATTCCCGAACATACAGATATCCACCGATTGCATCCTTCTCTCCACAGGATGGCTCTCACGTATAAAGATATACAGCAGCTACCGGACTGTGACGATTTGGTGCCCGAATATCTACCCCCGACGCAGACTGGCAATCGGTTCATACTTTGCCCACCCCACGGCTAGGCAGTAGCTTCTGAGGTGGGTGAGGGACGATTGTCGTCGCGGTCGTTGTCTCGATATGGTCGAGACAGCCAAAGCGAGACAGGTGAGTCGAGTAGCATTCTCGCTGCTGTTTCCTGAGCTTGGCTTCGATGTTGCCGCCAACGGTACGTATCCGAGCGAAGACTCGCTGGAAGTCCCTACTCGGATTGCCTTCGGCAACGAGTTCGCAAACGCTGGCGCGAAGCGTACCAACTTGCTTGCGGTGACGACGTAGACGTCAGGGCCGGGTCACGGAATCCACTCGCTCGAGCACTGGTGTACCACTTTCGTGGGCTCGACACGGAGGCGATCGAGCTGATCGTCGACTGCATCCGCGACGCCATGTTCAACGAAGCAGCCCGCAACCGCCGGTTCACACGACCCCTCAACGTTTTGATCGACATTCACGACCATTTCTGTTAGGTGACCACTCGTGACATCACTAATCCACTTGCAGAAGCCTACCGTCGCTGCTGGGGCATCGAAACGTCTTACCGGAAAGTGACGTATTTACTCGCTAAAACGCCGTCATAGACGTTCTCTGTGCGGTTGTTCTACTTTCTGTTTGCTGTGGTGCTCTACAACCTGTGAATGTTGCCGAACCTGCTGCTCCGGCAGTTTTTCGACCCTATTCGGAGCGGATAGCATCCCACGTGGCAGCTGACCCGGGCTGTCTCCCGAGTCAGTACACCACTGGCTACTGGCAAACTGCCAGAACACTCCTTGTGGTTCTTGACCTGCAGACACCATCTTCACTTTTTTGAAGGAGGTTAATTCTGGGAGGTACCGATAGCTAACTCGCACTCAACAGTTCTCGCAGCTGAATCAGCAACTACTGATCGAGCCACGGAATAGGTATCTGCCACATAATTTTTGTAACCCACGCTGACTCTCCACGCGTTCGATGTACTCAGTGCTAGCCGGGACGACAAACCATCCAGACTCTATCAATCCGTATCAGGGGCTGTTCAACTACCGCAGTCTTCGCGCGCTCGCACAGTCAGGACCGTCGGTTGACGCTGTCGCACCGCGGCCGTTCGCCCCGCCCGTCGGGCCGTACTCCTCTTACTCGTCTATCTCCTCGGTCGAGGACTGGGGGTCGTACTCGGTTCATCACCCTCGAATCTGGTATCTCATCCCCAAACGGGCCTTCTACAGCGTGGCCGGCGTGTCCTACGCCAACCGTATCCCGGAGTACGTCTCGAAGACGTTCGACCGTCCGGACGTAATTCACGCCTGCCACCTCTACCCCGATGGCTACGGTTTGCTTCCCTACGCCCGTGCCAACGACGTGCCGCTGTTCGTGGTCTGTCATGGGAGCAGACTCAACTCCATGGGTGACCATCCGCCGGGAGTCGAACCGAGGGTTCGAGAGACGTTAGACGCGGCAACGGGCGTCCTCTGTGTGAGTGACGCCCTCGCCGAGAAAGCCAGCCGTTACACCGACGCGTCGAAAGTCGAGACGGTCCCAATCGGTGCCGACCCCGCGAACTTCCCGGTTGACCAGCGCGAGCGGTTGCGCGAGGAACTTGACATCGCCCTCGATGCGACTGTCGTGCTGTTCGTCGGCCAGTTCTACGAGCGAAAGGGCATCGGTGAGATAACTGATCTCCTCCCTGACCTGAACCTCAACGACACCGTGTTCGTCTTTGTCGGACAGGGCGGGTCCATGGAAGAGGAACTGCGCGTAGCACTCACTGAGAGCGACTTCTCCGCCCGGCACATCTACACCGGCATCACCACGCTGGCCCTCCGGCGGTGGTTCGCGCTTGCCGACCTCTACTTCCTGCCGAGTCACTCCGAAGGACGGCCAACCGCGATATACGAGGCCATGGCGAGTAAGACAGCCGTGCTCGGTACCGAAGTCGGTGGCGTCCCCGAACAGGTCGTCGACGGCGAGACTGGGCGACTGATTCCACCGAAAGACGTCGGGGCCATCGAGTCTGCCCTCCAGGAGTTGACCGCCGACCGCGAAGTGCTCTGGGAGATGGGCAAAGCCGGGTGTCGGCGACTGCGCGAGAAGAACTGGACGTGGGCCGACCACGCCGAGCGTATCAAGGAAGTCCACCGCGCGGCCATCGAGTAACTCTTCGACTCGAGCCGATAATGATAGTCGCAGGGGTTCTCTCAGCTCAGCGACGAGAACATCGAGCGGAGATTTTCTTCTATCGCCCACTCGAAGCGCGTCGCGAACAGGGCCACGAGCGCCATGTAAACAATAGCGCCCGTGGTCACGAGCGTCGCAAACTCCAGCACGCCGGCTTCAAGCGGGAGCTGCTGGTCGAGCCAGACGACCGCAACGAACATCCCACCGCTACAGACGAGCGGATAGAACAGTTGCTTCACGAACCGCTTGTAAGATCCCTGGATAGTCTTGACGATAATATAGGTGTCTATCGGCAATATCGGGAAGATGTATATTCCCGTGATAAGCAACCCCGTGCCCTCGATTCCGAATCTGTTCGTCACCGGGATTATCAACAGGGCTATGAGCCCCACTCTGAGTAACGCCAGTTTCGTCAGATAGTCGGGGCGGCCGACGGCCTTCCACACCGGCCCCATCGTCTTCCCGACTGCGCGCATGAGACCGTACGCGGTCAGAATCTGCATGGCGGTCACCATCGGCAGCCACTGTTCGCCCATGAAAGTCTCGACGAACGTCGGAGCGATGGCGGCGATTCCGAACGCTGCCGGGAAGGTCAGAAAAGCCGTCATCTGCAGTGTCCGGTAGTAGGCCTCCCGCATAGCGGCGATGTCATCCTGTAACGTCGAGAACGCAGGGAAAGTGACACTCGAGATGACCTGCGATATTTCGGTCGCGGGCGCGTTCGACATCCGATAGGCCGTCTGGTAAAACCCCAGCGCTGTCGAGGTGAGTAACCACCCGACGACGACGTCGTCACCTTCTGTGTACAGGAAATAGAGGATGGTGTTGCTCGTTATCCATTTCCCGTAGTCGATGAGTTCTTTCGCCCGGTCGAGTTCGAATGACGGCCACGGCCGGTAGTCGTGTGCGTAGTACGAGAAGACGAACTTTGCGAAACGGGAGGCGACGAGTCCTGCGATGAGCGCCCAGACGGTCG
Organism: Haloarcula sp. H-GB5; assembly: GCF_054850705.1. NCBI lineage: Archaea > Methanobacteriati > Methanobacteriota > Halobacteria > Halobacteriales > Haloarculaceae > Haloarcula > Haloarcula sp. H-GB5. The sequence continues at coordinate 292,995 of NZ_JBTWBG010000003.1, forward strand.
GAGAGACGAGTGCCCACCCGAGGGAGACGACGAACCGCGACACCGACCCGCTCATCCGATAGGCAAACTCCTTGTGGAAGTTGAGGTTCTTCTTGAAGTAGACGATAGCCGGGTTCCGCAGGGCCGAAAACAGCGGTGTTATCGCCACGACCCGAACGACGTCGGTCGCCCGGGGTTCGCTGAAGACGGAGCCGATGAGTGGCGCAACGGCAAGTAGCACCACCGCGATGACGGCACCCCGGACCAACTGGAGTACCCACATCGTGTTCATGTACTCGTCGACATTCTTCTCTTTGTTCTGGATGACCGCCGCGTTGAGTCCCAACTTTGAGAACTTCCGGAGACCGCTGAGGACGAGCAGGGCGATGCCCATCAGCCCGAAATCGGCCGGATCAAGCAGATTCGCGAGGATGATGACGAGGAGTATCTGCAGGCCCCGAGAGAGTACGTTCATAGCACCCATCCACGCCCCACTTTTGACTGTCTGTTCGAGTGTATCGCCCTTCGGTAACATCCGGACGAGGAACTTACGCAGTCGATCTTTCATCTATTACCCCTCCCACAGTAATTCACTGGAGACTGGTTGTCACATATCACCGGTTCTGTATCGATATATCCGAATCGTATCATACGATTCTTGCCTTGTTTCTGTTCGGGCCACCTACCCTATCAGTAGCCGTGTCCTATACCACAGGCACAGCGTTTCTAATTAGTTGACTTCACACCGCGGAGCCTGTCATAGAAATCCATCCAAGGGAGGCCGCAGGGATTGAAAACTGTGTCCAGTAGCACCAAGATCCTGCAAAACGCAGCTTCGGTTAACGAGTTCTTGAATACAGCGGCTACCGAAACAGTTCCGCTGTTTGAGCATCTTGAGTTTGATTTCCTGCTGGAGTACGATGTGTTCGTCTCCGCTCCGCCGACATGGCCGCGTACCCGATTCCGGTGCCCGGAGAGGACTGAAACGCTCCGCCGGTAATACCTCCAGCCGCCGGCCCGCCGCAACAAACGCGAGTCGCACGGTCATGGTCCCGATAGAGAGCTGAAACAGACTGGTGGTCACGCCGAACGACAGCAGGACTAACCCAAGCCACATCAGCGGAACCAGACAGACACTGGTCCCGACCGAGAGAACGAACCGCTCATCGGGTGATATTCGCCCTCCTCGGTCCTCGAACAGCCCCGCCTCAGATGCACGGCGTGGGAAAAGAAGAGAAACTAGAGCATACCCCGGCGCGACAAGCACCGCTCCCAGCCCCAGAACAGCCTGCATGGACGGCTGTCCGGCGTATCCTTGAGCAGCGTCGAGGTGTCAGAGGCCGAGGAGTGCGACCAGCAACAGATCGGCCAGGAGTGCATCCGCTTCGATGCCTGCGTCTGCGTCAGTTGCCATTGTCGGCTGGAGAGGGCGGAGTAATAAAATAAAACAGTTACTACTAGCATGGGCAACCGGTAGTACCACTCTCGAAAGCCTGGTCCGAGAGCCCGCTTACTCCGTCGCCGTGACCGCCTCACCGACAGCGAGTTTCGGAATGGCATCGAGGATCTGGACTGCGGCGTTTCCGTCCCCGAACGGCGTCGTCCAGTCGCCGGCTTTACCACGCATTTGCGCTGCCGCCGCGACGATGCCGCTTGGCTCCCGACCGGCGACGCAGTTCGCACCGACAAACGCCGTCTCGGGCCGTTCAGTCCCATACCGGAGCGTTACACACGGCGTCCCGAGGATGCTCGTCTCCTCCTGAACCCCGCCGGAATCGGTGAACACTACGTCCGCCGTACTCTCCAGACGGAGGAAATCGAAGAATCCCAGCGGCTCGACGAGCCGGACCCGGTCCGGGACCGCGATACCGAATTCTTCGAGGCGGTCCTCCGCCCGGGGGTGTATCGGGTAGATGACCTCCCGGTCTGCTTGAGCGCTCGCCCGAGAGACGCCGCTGAGAATTCGCTCGAACGCGTCACGGTCGTCGACCGTCTCTGCGCGGTGGGCGGTTAGGAGGTCGAACTGCCCCTCGGTAACGCCGAGTTCGCCCAGAATCCGGCTTTCGCTCGCGGCTCTGTCGTCGTAGGTCTGGACCGCATCCACGACCGTGTTCCCGGTAACCGTGATGCGGTCCTCCGGAATACCCTCGTTCCGGAGTAGCGCCGCTGTCTCCTCGGTCGGTGGGAAGAGGTGGTCGGAGATGTGGTCGATGATGACCCGGTTGGTTTCCTCGGGCATGTCGTCGTCGAAGCTCCGAAGCCCGGCCTCAACGTGGGCCACATCCATGTCCATCTTGCTTCCAGCAAGTGCACCCGCGAGCGTCGAGTTCGTATCCCCCTGAACGAACACGACCGCCGGTTCGACGTCGTGGAGTTCCGCCTCGATACCGGCGAGCATAGCTCCGGTCTGGGCCCCGTGGTCATCGGAGCCGACCTCAAGATTTGTATCCGGCGGCGACAGCCCGAGCTGTCGGAAGAAGACCGCATCCAGCGAGTCTGAGTAATGCTGCCCGGTGTGGATTACGTGCGTGTCGATGCCGCGCCGGTGACACTCCTGGATTACAGGTGCCAGCTTGATTATTTCTGGACGCGTTCCGAGAACGAAGCCGACGGTGCTTGCAGTCATTGTAGTCCCCGGTTTCGCAAATCGAGCAGCCGATACCGGTCGCATCCAGTCGATTCCATACCGGTTCCGTGAGCGACCAACAGAATTGTTATAAACTTCCTACGGCGTCGGCTTCGCGCTCCATTGTATTGCCTGTCGGAGACGTGCTTGGCTCAGATTGTCCGGACATCGAATCCGTAGTCGGCCCACCGTTTCGCGTCGATAACGTCGACCGGGTCGACCACGGTCTGTCCAGACATCTTCGAACCGATAGCCTCCGGATCAAGGTCGGCGAATTCATCGTGTGCCGCTCCGAATATCACCGCATGAGCGCCGTCGACTGCCGCTTCGAGCGAAGCGAGTTGCAGCCTCGAATCCGTTGCTCGTGGGTCATGGATAGTAACCGAACTCTCGCCCCACCCGCCGTCCATGGCCGTGCGCTCCTCTGTCGTGACGTCTCCAAGCAGGTTAGCGATTTTCAGACCGGGGCTGTTCCGGGTGTCGCTGACGTTCCCCTTGTACGTGATTCCGAGGACGGCCACGGTCTTGCCGTGTAGTGTGCCGATGGCGTCCTCAAGCATCCTGACGACGTGTTCCGGCATGCGGTCGTTGACCTGGCTTGCCACGTCGAGTAGTTCTGTCGCACCTGTACCGTCGCTCAGGAAGTGCGGATCGACGGGGAGACAGTGTCCGCCGACGCCGGGTCCCGGGTCCAGAATATCGACCCGTGGATGGTTGTTCGCGAGATCGATAGCTGACCGTACATCGACGCCGTAGTTCTCGGCCAGTAGTGCAAGCGTGTTCGCGTACGCGATGCTGACGTTCCGCTTCGCGTTCTGTGCGAGTTTCACGAATTCGGCGGTCGTCGGGTCAGCGGCGACGTGGATCTCCCCGCTGGTGAGCGGCTCGTAGAGGGTCTCGATGGCACTGACAGACGCCTCGTCGACGCCGCCAACGATTCGGTCGTTCGTCCGGAGTTCGCTGAGCGTATTCCCAGGCATCACCGTTTCCGGTGTGTATCCTAACTCCACGTCGTCTCCGACATCGAGCCCTCCTCGAGAGAGAATCGGAGCAAGGACGCCGGTAGTCGTTCCCGGCGGGACTGTCGATTCAAGAACCACGGTGTCGCCTGGCCTAAGCACGCCCGCCACATTCCGCCCGGCGTCTTTCACGTAAGATAGGTCCGCTTCGCCGTTCATCTCGTCGTACGGCGTCGGCACACAGATTAGGTGTACATCGGCCGGTTGCGGCTGGCGACTCAGTGCCAAGTTCCCCTCAAGTGCGTCCTGCACGTACGTTTCGAAGTCCGGTTCACTGACTGTCGGTTCGCCCTCGCTGAGACGCTCAAGCACGTCTTTATCGACATCGAAACCGATGACCTCGGTGCCGTTGTTCGCGAAATGTGCCGCCGTCGCGAGCCCGATGTATCCGAGCCCGTGGACGCAGACAGTCACGTTTCCGAGGCCTCCTGTGGTTCCCCGAGTGATTCACCGCGCTGCCCTCGTTCCAGACAGTCGGGTTTGGGTTCGTGTCCCATTGGCCTACGAATGATATACGGTACTCTTTGTTATGCAGAAGTTGTGTGCAGTCAGCGACCACAGAGGTCCGGTAAACCCTGCCTGACGGACAGTGAGGAAAGGGTAATAGCTGGCCTGCCCTCGCGTCACCGACTACCGGTACAGTTCTAGAGAGTGGAGAATGATTCCAGTGAAGGAGGCGAGGATACCAGTGATGGTGAAGGTAGTGCTCGCCAGCGCGTGCCCAAGCGGGAAGGTCCCACTCTGGAGATAGTTGAACATGGTAAGGTACGTGAACACGAACCCGACGAGAACGAAGCAGACGCCGGGGACGCCGAGCAACATAATCGGGTGTTCCCGCTCAACTGTTCGGATAATGTTCCCGACGAGCGTGAGTCCGTGTTCGACCGGACCGAGGTTGTTGGACGCCTCCACGTCGTAATCTATCGTCGTCGGCACCTCCGCGATCTGATAACCGTTCGAGTGGGCGTGATACAGGATGTTCGTGCTCGCGCCCATCCGATCGCCGATTGAGCTGTCCGAAGCCAGCGAGCTTATAGCCGCCTGGCTGTACGCCCGGAAGCCGCTCTGTGTATCACGTATCCGATTGGTCGGCGTGAAGATTCCGAGGCTGAGGTTGGTCATGAAATTGACCGTAAACAGCCCGAATCGCCTGTACAGCGGCATCTCGGTCTCGGCGGATTCATCGAACCGGTTCCCGATGACGATCTCCGCGTCCGATTCCCGCTGTCGTTCGATCAATTCCGGGATGTCGCTCGGGTCGTGTTGGCCGTCGGCATCAAGGACAACCAGATAGTCGGTGTCGCTCCGGTCGGCCTGCTCGAAGATGCTCTTGAGCGCCCCGCCGTACCCAACGTTGTGCTCGTGTTCGTACACCGTCGCACCGGCCGTCTGCGCGGCCTCAACGGTTTCGTCAGTGCTCCCGTCATCAACTACCAGGACGGTATCGGCGAACTCTCTGGCCGACTCAACCACGCTTCCGATCGTTCCCGCTTCGTTGTACGCCGGGATTCCGACCATGACGGTCGGCTCCGGGTCAGTGACCGGTTCGACGCGGGCGTCGATAGTGAACTTCTCGGTACTGTTCAGCGCCTCGCGGCTCGCCGGGAGATTGACCGACCCTTTACCCCCGCCGTGGTACACGAGACCCGGATATCCCGCCTGCTTAGCGTACCGCCGCAGTCGCTCGCGGGGAGCATCGCTTTTGGGCTGGCTACCAGACGGGTCGACTACCTCTGCATCGAGCCAGCGGGCGAAAGCGAGCGCCTGCGGGTCAGCATCGACGGCCGCCGTAACGATTGCCTGGTGTGCACGCGAGTGTATGCGGAGGATTTCGGCCGCTATCCACTCGGCGTTTGAATCGGTCGCGACCAGTCCCACTGCGGGCAAGTTCTTCGAAACCTCGCGGATACCGTCGTTCGTGGGCGATTGCTGGACTCTGTCAGACATTTCAGCCCCACTCCCGAACCGCTCTCGATGGCGGGCGCTCGGTGTGGTCGTCCACGAGCTCCGGTACGCGTGTTGGCATCATTGTGTCGGGTAGTGGACTCCGTTGTGCTCCGCTGTGTACGAGTTGACATATTGTTATTCCCAGCTTTCCGAAGGCAGCGCTATTCTACGCCATCCACAGTGAGCAGGTAACAAAGATTACTACCGCTCGGAGCAGGCTGGTGTCTCCCCGAAGTAGCCACAACACGACTCAGACTGGTAAACAGCCCCTGTGACACGTTTCACTGTCCTGGACGACGGCCGTATGCGTACGAATAACTTAAACTATGAAAACCACGTCTCCGAATGATATGTCTACGGAAACTGTCAGCGGCCGCCGGGTGCTGGTCACCGGAGGCGGTGGATTCATCGGGAGCCATCTCGCGTCGGCACTGGCTGCGGACAACCACGTGCGAGTTCTCGACGACTTCTCGACGGGGCGGCGGGCGAACCTCCCCGACGATGTGACCGTCATCAAGGGCGACGTTCGGGACAGGGCGACGCTTGACACGGCGATGGAGGGCATCGACATCGTGTTCCACGAGGCGGCGATGGTCAGCGTCCCAGAGTCAATCGAGCAGCCGGTCGACTGCCACGAACTGAACGGTACGGCGACCGTCGACGTGTTCGACTGCGCTCGACGGCAGGACACGCGGGTGGTGTTCGCGTCCAGCGCAGCCGTGTACGGTACCCCCGACGACGTACCCATCGGAGAAGACACGCCGACTGAACCAAACAGTCCCTACGGCTTCGAGAAACATCTGGGGGAGCAGTACGCACGGTTTTACACCGAGCAATACGGTCTGCCGACGGTGCCGCTACGGTACTTCAACGTCTACGGTCCGCGCGGTCTCGACGGAGAGTACGCCGGCGTCATTGGCACGTTCGTCCGTCAGGCTCAGGCCGGCGAGCCGCTCACAGTCGAGGGCGACGGGACACAGACGAGGGACTTCGTCCACGTCGACGATGTCGTACGTGCGAATCTGCTCGCAGCTACGACGGACGCCGTCGGCCGACCGTTCAACGTCGGAACCGGACGGAGCGTCACGATAAACGAACTCGCCGAAACGGTCCGAGATGTCGTCGGTTCGGACATCGCGATCGAGCACGTCCCCGGTCGCGCGAACGATATCCAACAGAGCGAAGCGGACCTCGGTGACGCAGGCGAACTGCTCGGGTACGAACCGACGCTCTCCCTCCGCGAAGGTCTGGAAGCGACGCTCGACGCCGAACGGACGTGAGTCGCTTTTTTTCGGTTGCACCTGTCTCGCAAGAGCGTCGCGAGAAACCCAGGCGCACCCCGACCGTTCCCGAGTGCAATCCCTCGGTAGGAGTTTGCTTACGATATCTTTCCGAGAAGAGGTGGTACCAGCGATGGAATAGCATCCAGCTAGCCACATATAAGACGAGCCCTAACACGCTCGCATATCCAAACCGGTCCTTCGATCCACGGGACACACTCACTGTTGTCCGAGAGATCCGATCGATTAGCCGGATATTGGCCTGTTTCGGAGCGAAAGTCGGCCGAGAGGCTGCGTTCCACAGATTTCGAATCACAGTAATCCTCACTGTAGAGTGGCTATCCCCACATATGTTTGTCTATATTTAAAACATAGATTCAAGTACTGGCTAGAGACTACTAGCCGTTTATATCCACATCCATATACGAACGATATCATCGTATCCGGGTATCGAACACTGTTATCCGCAGCCTCGCGTTCGATTACCCGAGATAGAAGGCTCGATGGCAGCAGGGGAGGTTCGGGAAACAGGTGAACTCGCGTCTGAGCCAGACTTTTATTCATCCCCATGAAAGCGGTCGTATGATTTGCAACCGGGCCGCACTGGCTGCCAGCGATGCACACGAGGTCGCACTCGATTGTATCGAAGCCGCCGTGGACGCAGCCGCGCCTGCAGCCGCCACTAAATCGGCCGTCGGCCGCGATAGCCAGACACTGACGGTCGGCGGGACGACCTATGATCTTGACGAGTACAGCGAGGTCATCGTCGTCGGCGGCGGGAAAGCCGCGGGCGGTGTTACCCGGGCGCTCGAATCCATTCTCGGAGATACCCTCAGAGGTGGTCACGTGGTTGTTACGCAGGCTATCGACACCGAAATCGTCCGGAGTTCTGTCGGGAACCATCCATTACCGTCGGACCGTAACGTTGCGGCGACGACCGAAATGCTAGAAATAGTTGACGAAGCCGACGAGGACACGCTCGTCCTGTTTGTTTTGACTGGTGGAGCCAGTGCGCTGCTATCGGCTCCGGCCGGGGACCTGACACTGGACGACCTCCAGACAACGACCGACAGACTTCTCAGCGGCGGTGTCCCGATAGCGGAGATCAACGCGGTCCGGAAGCACCTCTCAGACCTGAAAGGTGGGCAGATAGCACGGCGCGCGGCTCCTGCCACCGTCGCCGGAATACTGATCAGCGACGTTGTGGGAAACGACCTCTCAACCATCGGTAGCGGTCCGTCAGTGCCGGACGAAACCACGTACGGAGACGCGCTTGATGTGTTCGAACGATACGACCTTACGCCGCCGCCAGCCGTTCACGACCATCTCAAAGCGGGGCAGGATGGTCGACTATCGGAGACACCGTTTCCCGATGATTCGGTCTTTGACCGTGTTACGAACCACCTTATCGGGGACAACGCAACCGCGCTTGACGCCGCCGCTACTGTCGCACGGGGGGCCGGCTACAAACCGCTCGTACTCACGTCTCGGCTGCGCGGCGAAGCCCGCGAGGTAGCGAAACCACTCGTCGCTATCGCCGAGGAGGCTACAGCGACGGGAACGCCAGTCGAACCACCAGCCGTGCTCCTTGCCGGTGGCGAGTCGACCGTCACCGTAACCGAGGATGGCGGCCAGGGCGGCCCAAATCAGGAACTTGTTCTCTCCGGCGCACTGGCCCACGACGGCGACGCAATCATCGCTGCCGTCGACACTGATGGAGAAGACGGGAGCTCCGACGCAGCCGGGGCTATCGCTGACGGAGCTTTCATCGATGACCGCAAACAAGCCCGCGATGCGCTGCTTGCAAACGATGCTGGCTCGTACCTCTCTGAAATCGGGGCGACAGTCGAAACCGGACCGACCGGAACGAACGTCAACGACGTGGTCGTACTCGTTATTCCAGACCCGAGCGAGTGATCCCGGCTCCCGATACACGGTGGCTATTCTCAGGTGATACTACCGGACTGCCGAATCACGATCGAGGTGGCAGCCACCGTTCGATCCGTGGATCACGTTTATCAACGGACAGGCTGATATGTCGCGCATGAACGCATCCGATCAACAGATCGCCGCGGACGCCCTTTCTGTCCCGGAAGAGACAATCATCGATGCCTGTGGCGACCCGCCACTCCCAGAACTCGGCATCATCGAACAGAACTGGGAGACGGACCCGATTGCACCCGATGCCGTCGCAACACACGCAGCCCGTGCGGTCGAATCACTGTCATTTGCCGACGTGCCTGCGGGCGGCGAGGTCGCGCTCGGAGTCGGAAGTCGCGGTATCGCCAACTTGCCCACTATCGTCGCCGGCGTCGTGGAAGCAGTGTCTGACGCCGGCTACGAGCCGTTCGTCTTCCCGGCGATGGGAAGCCACGGTGGCGCTACCGGCGAGGGCCAGCGAACGATGCTGAACGAACTGGGCGTGACTGAGTCGGCAATCGGCTGCGAAATCCGGTCGACGATGGACGTGGTCGAGGTCGGACGGACACCCGACCGGGACGTGCCGGTCGTCGCCGACGACACCGCTGTGGCGGCAGATGCAATCATCCCCATCAACCGCGTCAAGCCACACACAGACTTCGACGGGCCTGTCGAAAGCGGGCTCTCGAAGATGCTCGTCATCGGCATGGGCAAGCAACGCGGCGCACAGATCGCTCACAAGTGGGCCGTCGACTGGTCGTTCCGACGGATGATTCCAGAGATTACTGGCCAGTTGCTCGACGAATTGCCCATCGTCGGCGGCGTCGCAATCGTCGAGGACCAACACGACGAGACGACGCTGATAGAGGGCGTACCGCCAAGTGGCTTCCTCGATCGTGAAGAGGAGCTGTTAGAGACCGCCTACGAACTGATGCCCAAGCTCCCGTTCGACGATCTCGATCTCGTGATATTCGACCGTCAGGGCAAGGAGATAAGCGGTCAGGGACTCGATACCAACGTTATCGGTCGCCGACCGTTCTCGATAAACGAGCCGGCTCCCGAGACGCCGGACATCAAGCGTATCTTCACACGCGGGCTGACGGAGAAGACCCACGGAAACGCGATGGGCGTCGGCTCTGCGGATGTCGTCCACGAAGATGTCGTCGCAGAACTTGACGCACAAACGTCGCTTATCAATGCGCTCACCGCGAGCACGATTCGCGGAGTGAAACTGCCGCCAGTGGTCGAAACCGACCGTGCCGGCATCGTCGCCGCGCTGTCGACAATAGGGGTTGTCGATACCGATACCGTTCGCATGCTCCGTGCAGCCGACACGATGCACCTCCACCAACTCTACGCGTCGCCAGCGCTGATCCAGGCCGCACGCGAACGCGACGACCTCCGTGTGGTCGAAGAGCCGTCGCCGATCGAGTTTGATAACGGACAGCTCGTCGCACCGACGCTCCGCGAGTAGCTGTCGATACCGGGGCTGTACTGCAGAGCGTGGACCTGACAAGCTATAGTGCGTCGTCGCGACACTCACGCGGTGTCTCAGACCGCGAAGTCTAAGCGACACACACCCGACACACGGAAGGATATAAAGACCGATAAATAACGGGCGTACATGCGTTAGGTATCGTGGTGACCGAGCGCACGCAAATCGCAAGCCGAAGCGGTCGTTACGTCGCCAGTAGCTCGATCGGATGACGGGGCTGTCGTTCCAGCAGGGCGTCGATCTGTTCAAGACAGGAAGTGCCGCTGGCGACGACGGGGCGGTCCTGCACACCGTCGTCTCGTAGTTGTGTCCGGAGCCGGTCGCCGACATCCATGCTCAGTTCGTAGTAGTCGGACTTGTACCCGAAGCTCCCGGCCATGCCGCAACACTCCACGTCGGACGTGACCACGTCGTAGCCACAGTCTTCGAGGACAGCGACGGTATGGGCTTCGAGCCCGAGCGTCCGCTGCTGGCAGTGGCTGTGGTACGCGATTTCGGCTCCCTCGACGGTCGTGAGTGAATCGATAGACGCCCCGTTGTCGAGTAGCCCGAACACGTATTCGAACACCTCGTAGCTGTTCTCCGCGATGTCCGTGAACGCCGCCTCGTCGATGAGCCGCTCGTACTCGCGCGTGAACATCGCGTGGTCGCTCGGTTCGATAACGACCACATCGCGGCCGTCTTCAATGTGGGGGCTGAGCGTCTCCGTGACTCGTTCCGCATGGTCGGTCGCCGTCGCGATCATCCCCTGGGATAGCGGCGCGCGGCCGCTGGATGGTGCCGGTGGAACAACCACATCGACACCCAGCGATTCGAGTACCTTCACGGCGGCTTTGCCGCGCTCGACCTGCACGTGGTTCGTGTACAGGTCCGGATACAGTACCGCTCGGCGTTCGGGTTCGGCCACCTGCGAGTCGCGGGAAGCGGCCCAGTCGACGAGCGTCTCCCGCTCGAACGTCGGGAGGTCCCGACGCGGATCGATGCCCAGAATCCGGTCCATAGCTCGGCGGGAGAGCGTCGTCCCGGCGAGCCAGTTCGACACCGGTGCGGTGGCACTGCCGAGTTTTGCGACGGTCTCGAAGTTGCCGAAGAAGCGCTTTTGCAGTGGCGCACCGTCGTCCTCCTCGTCTGGCGTGAGTCCATCGACGAGCCACTCTCCGGGGGTATCCTTGTCGCGGTTGATCCGATCCCGAACAACGGTGTTGATCCAGGGGATGTCGATACCGACCGGACAGGCGTTCACACACCGCGTACACCCGGTACAGAGGTCGTTGAACTCCTCGGCCACGTCCAGCCCCTCGATGCCGGCTTCCCACCCGGTCGCAATGCCACCTGAATACGTTTCGCCGCCGAAGGCGTGGCCGCCGACGCTCTGGAAGTTTGCACACGAGTTCGAACAGGCGGAACACCGGATGCAGTACAGCGTCTCCCGGAGGTGATCGTCGTCCCGCATTTCCAGTCGCCCGTTGTCGATGAGTACGAGGTGGAAATCGCGGTCGGATTCGAACGCCGACAGCGGCGTCTCGTCGTCGGTGAAATCGACGACCGGCGTGTCCACTGGTGGAGTCAGCAGCGAGACGTACGACGTGATGTCCTGACCGGTGCCCGACCGACCGATGAGTTCGATGAACGGGTGGAGGTCTCTAACCGTCGGGATGACCTTTTCCACGCCGGCCACGGCGACGTGCGTGTCCGTCGCAGCCACGGTCTTGCGGGCATTCCCCTCGCTAGTGACCAGCGCCATCGTCCCGGTGTCAGCCGTAATGAAGTTCGCACCAGTGATTCCGACTTCCGCGTCGATGATCTGCTCGCCCAGCTTTTTCCGGGCGAAGCGGGTCAGTTCCTCGGCAGTCTCCAGCGGTTCGTCGGGATCGAATCGCTCGTTGAACAGCTCCGCGATACTCTCGCGTGACTTGTGGATCGCCGGGGCGACGATGTGGGAGGGGGCTTCGTCAGCGACCTGCAACACCCACTCGCCCAGGTCCGTCTCGACCACGTCCACGCCGTCGGCTTCGAGCGCGTCGTTGACCTCGATCTCCTCGCTGGTCATCGACTTGCTCTTGACGACCCGGTCAGCCGCTCGCTCGTCGACGACGTTGCGGATGTAGTCGTTCGCGTCGGCGGCGTCGTCGGCGATGTACACCGTTCCCCCGTTCGCTTCGACTGTTTCCGTCAGCTGATCGAGAAGATCTGGAAGTTCCTCGATGGCGTCCTCCTTGATACTCCGGGCCGCTTGCTTGAGCGCCTCGTAGTCTTCCAGGTCCGCGACAGAATCGTAGCGCCCGGCGTTGAACCCCTGCGTGTTCTCCGCGACTACCGCACCCTCGGTCCGCATCAGCTCGCGGATTTCGTCGGCGGTTGCCATCGTCACACACCCTCCTCTACGATGATGACGTGGACCTCTCTGGGTCCGTGTGCGCCCTTGACGAGCGCGCCCATATCGGCTGTGGCGCTCGGTCCTGTGGCGATAATCGCACTCCCACCGGTTTCGTTGAACCGTTCGTCCAGTTCTGCCACTGCTGCGTCCATATCGGGCTGGATGTCTTCCTCGCGAAGAATAGCGACATGGCGCTCGACAAACAGACTCACGAGTTCGCTGGCCTCTTCAGTCATCGAGAGGACGAGCGAACCGTAGTCGCCGATGCCGAGTTCAGCACCGGTTACGCCAGTGGTCGCCTCGCGAAGCGCGACCGGGGTGGGGTCGACCGTGACAGGCGTCTCCGTGAGCGAAAACGCCTCGTCCCCAACCGTTTCGTCGAGCGCGATCCCGACTGCAGGCTCCGTGACTGCCTCCGTAACAGCAGCTTCGAGTTCGGACTCGGCAGTGCTGGAAACTGTCACACCCAATGCTTCGAGAGCGCCCTCGAACGACGCGCGTTTGCTTTCCATCTATACGCGAACCGAAAACCTACATCATCATTTAGTTTTTGTCTGAAACGGACGTAAGTCCGACAAATCTGGTGGACTGTCGCGTACACCCAGCTATTCTGGGTATCGTTTTACTAGATTAGTAGATAGTTACTGCACTTACTTATACTGCCACTTACACGGTGTGACAGATTAGTAGAGTGATACTGAAGATGGTCTTAACAGGGGTGGCGTCGATGAACTTGACACCTATCACTAGCAATGGATATAGATCCGTCACTCAATATATCCAAACATCGTTACTCTCCGACGATATCGCTCATGAATAGAGGCGTCTATCGTAGATACAATATCATATAGCGCGTCAGACGCGGTATAGCAGCTTCACCGGTGAGCGGTTGTTATCAGATCGGGCAATAGCCGGGAGGCAAGGGGTTTTGTGGGTTCTCCGAGAAACGCCGACAACGGATCGATGGACGACCAACCCGGTACACCTCAAAATTCGGATATTGTGACATTACTCGAACAAGGAGAGGAAGCTGACGCACTGACAGCACTTGAGCGGCTTTCGACGGCCGGAGCGGCTGACCAACAGGCGTGCTTGCGGTCACTCAAAGCGGCCGCCGACGACCAGCCGGAACTGTTCGACGGCGTACTGACGTCGCTCACCGAGTTTTTGCAGAACAGCGAGCGACCAACACGGCTCACGACAGCGAAATTGTTCGTCACGGTCAGCAAAAGCACGCCGGACAGCGTGGTTCCGGTTGTCCCGACGCTTGCCGAACGACTGGCGGATGAGTCGGAGTTCTACTACGTTCGCGCCCGGTGTGCAGAGGCGCTGGGCTACGTCGCCGTCGACCATCCCGATGCCGTCGTCTCGCCTGAGGTCGTGGCAGATCTGCACATCGGCCTGAAGTTCGGCAAACCAGAAGTAACGGAGAAATTGGCGAAGGCTCTGGCCCACGTCGCCCTGGGTAGTCCCGACAGGCTCCGCTATCAGGTCGACTCGCTCGCCGAGCATCTTCGAGCGGACAGTGAGCTGGTTCGATATCACCTGAGCACTGCGCTCGTCGTTATCGGCTCTGCGTGCCCCGAACAGCTTACAGACGCCAGGGAAGCACTCGTCTCGTGTCTCGAAGACGAAAGCAGATACGTCCGTGGGCGGGCAGCCGAAGCGCTGGGGTTGCTTGCCGGCACTGATAGCATGGAGGCGTTCCCGCAAGCACACCTCGAAAGGCTCGCAGTGGACGAGGCGTTTGTTGCAGAGCGAGCCCAGTTCGCTCTCTCCCAGTATCACGGGGCAGAACCTGCTGGGGGCTTCGTGGGAATAGCCGCGAGAGATGCAATCCGCACGCAGACAGCCGACATCGTCTCGGAAATCCGGACGCCGGAAGGCGATGGCGGGTGTCCACACTGCGGGCTTTCGCTCCCCGAATCCGGCCCCCCGCTGTGCCCGGGCTGTGGTACCCCATTGTGAGGAGACGGTCGGTTTTCCTGCAGTTTACGCAGAAATCGCATGTCGCAGTCTCTGGCAGGGCCACGGTTGCAGTAGGTTATCTGGTGCTGCGTCGTCTCGTAGCGGTACACATCAGATATATCTACTTCCGTGGGAGACCGGACGTCGCCAGTGGACAGACCGACTTGAATAAGACAGATATATATCTAGCATTTCTATACTCAACTTCGGGAGATATGTCTTGAGTCTACTTGATTATAGGTTTATATCTGATGAGGGGCGGAGTTAGGGACCAATAGCCGCTGTTGTAGCTGGTTCGGCTGTCCTCACATAGCACCTTGCTATTCAAACCGGCTGTATGTTCTGCTATAGAGAACAGTATGCGATTGACAGAGTAGCACTCACACGGTGGTGCTTGATTTCACAGTCAGTGCAAGGGAGGATAAAGTAAGCCATGACCCCTTGGAGAGATTGCGTCTGACGCCGAGGTGACCGCGAACGATCCTTTCAACGCATGAATATCAGGCCTCGCCGGTAGCGGTGTGTAGCAGTGAGGTCGTTTGTCCACTTCGATGGCAGCCACAGATAGAATAACAGTGGTACGTCCGTTATTCCAGAACCTCTTAATTCGATGTAAGGGCCACCTGAATAGATTTTGTCGTGCTGAGGACTTGCCCGGTGATATCTTCCCTAAGGTATCGGCCGTTCAGGCGTTCAACAGGGCCAGCGATCCCCAGCGCAGCGACTCGATTGCCACTGACATCAGGGAGCGGGGCGGCAACACCGATGATCCCTTCGTACTGTTCTCCTCTGCAGAACGCTATGCCGTCGTCGCGGATTCGGCGCAGTTCCTCGGCGAGTTCGTCCTGATCTACCATGGTGGCGTCGGTCGGCGCGATAAGTTCCGTTTCATCGAGAATCGATTCGACGCGGTCACTCGGAAGCGACGCCAGCAATGCCTTTCCCATGGCGTTGACGTGGAGTGGCAACCGTTCGCCCGCGTGAAACGGGACTGACCAGCCGTCCTCAGGTTCGGAGATCGACACCGGGACACCGGACGTTTCTTCGAGGACAAACAGCGTCGTTGTCTCCCCTGTCGCCGTCGCGAGGTTGTCCAGTTGCTGCTCCGCTGCCTGATAGAAACTGAGCCCGTCACGCGTTCGTTCACCGAGGGCCAGCGGGCGGAGCGATGCCTCATACTTCTCTGCGCGCTTGACCACGTATCCAGCCGCACGCAACGTCGAGAGATGGTTGTGAGCGACGCTCTTGGACACCCCGACGGTATTGGCAACATCTGTCACGCCGATGGGTCCCGTCGCGTCGACAAGCGCTTCGAGGATAGCAACGGACGTTTGGGTTGCTTCGACCGCATACTGTGGTTCGTCAGTCATTGGGTATCGTTTCAACTCGCGCTGTAAAAAGTCTGTTCACTAGAGCAGAACAGTCGTGGCCTTGTGAGCTAGTAACATGAATTATTCTACATTATTTATTACCCTGAGTGGAATTGCTACGAGGTCTAAATGCCGAAATTTATTCGTTCTGCTCTACAGAACAGATGTGTTCAGCTCGCAGCTAACTCACGAACGCGTAGAAACATTCGCTTCAGGGCGGCCAGGCTACTCCAGGTGCATCAGAGTCGTGGACGGTTCGGCGGAGCGCGGACACGACAGCGGCTGGGTCCGCAGTCTGCCAGACGCTACGTCCCATCACGAGACCGCGGGCCAGGAGGTCTTCGAACCCGTCGATTGCGCCCATTCCGAGATCGTGGTCAAGCGCCACGACGACCACGTTTCCGGACGCAGTATCGAGGAGGTCGTACTCGCTCACTCGGAGTCCCCTGGAACGACTACTTTCTTCAGTCCCTCAGCGTTGCCCATCCGCTCAAACGCTGTCGGGAGGTCGTCAAGCCCGATACGTTCGGTGATGAGCGTCTCTGCGTCGATGCGTTCGTGTCTGAGCAGTGTTATCGCTCGCTCGAAGTCCTCGGTCGTCAGGGAGAACGAACCCCGGTAGTCGACCTCGTCGAAGAAGACATCGAACGGACTGACTTCCATCGTCGCTTCCTGATCCGGGACACCGAAGATGAGTGTCGAGCCGCCGGGCGCGGTCACAGCGTTGGCCTGCTTGATTGTCGGGACGAGCCCGATGGCCTCAGCGCCGACGTCGACCGGTCCACCGGCCGCCGCCGGGATCGCTTCCTCGGGATCTTCTTCATTGGGGTCGATGACGGCATCTGCGCCGAGGTCGGCGGCCAGTTCTCGCCGTTCGTCATCGAGTTCGGAAACCACGATTGGGGCAGCGCCCGCGTTGCGGAACGCTTGCAAGAGTAGCAAGCCGATCGGGCCAGCGCCGATAATACCGACACTGTCCCCCGGTTTGATGTCAGTCTGTTCGACGCCGTGAACACAGCAGGCGAGCGGCTCGGCGAGCGCGGCCCGCTCGAAGGACATATCACCGATATCTTCGACGTTGATGGCCGGGACGCGGACGTAGTCGGCGAAGGCACCGTCGAGAATGGTGTCACCGGCACCACCGATGCTCGTGTTGTTCTCACAGAGGTGCGTCTCCCCCCTCTTGCAGTACGAACAGGCGTTACAGGGGACGGTGGGGTTGATTGCGACGCGGTCACCGACCGCGAAGCGATCGACGTCAGCACCGACTTCCGCGACGGTCCCGGCACCTTCGTGGCCAAGGACCAGCGGTGTCTCAGCTGCGAAGGTGCCGTGATACATATGATAGTCGGTCATGCAGACGCTACAGGCACCCACCTGTACGAGAACCTCGTCATCCGCAGGGTCCGGTCGGTCACGCTCTTCGACAGTAATTTCGCCGACATCAGTCAACGTGCTGGCGCGCATCAGTCGTCCTCCAACGGTCGGCTCGCGGTCGTCACTGCAGCAGTACCTCGGTCGTGAGTTGGTGTGGGTCGGGTCATGGGTGGTCTGGGCCGTAGCCCGTTGTCACTAGTCCAACTGAGCTGGACACACAGCGGACTCGGCTACGATCCGTACTCTCGATGTTTTCGGACCGCGTATTAAAATCTTGCCACGGTTACCCGTACTCCGGAGACAGATGAGTTCGTGGATGGGGGCTTCCGTACTGTGTGCCGTCTGTTCTCGCCCAGTGAGATGGGTATTCTACCTTACAGATGATTACCTTTATTATGCATCGGTATTTCGATAGTGACGAGGCAAACTGGCATGACCAACTCCAACAGGCGGAAGTTCCTGAAAGCGACAGGTGTCGGACTACTCGGCGGCCTCGCTGGCTGCACACGAGGCGGCGATAGCTCGGGCGGTGACGGGAGCGACGGTTCGAGCGATGGAAGCAACGGAAGCGGTGGCAGCGATGGCGGAACCAACACCGACGGTGAACTCGCGATTCCGCTCAGCGAGTACGAGGACGCCGATATCGACTGGCGACAGTTCGAGGGGTCCTCGATCAACATCGGAGCCGTCCAGCACCCCTGGGTTTCAGCCATCAAGCCCGCAGTCCCCGTCTTCGAGGAACTGACCGGAATCGACGTCGTCTGGAACGTCCTGCCCGAACAGCAGTTCCGAACCAAGCGCCAGACGGACGTCAGTACCGGCGCCGGGCAGTTCGACGTCTTCTACATGGATCAGGTCGTCAACCAGTTCCGTGAAGAGGGCTGGATACAGCCGCTCGACCCGTTCTTTGACGACGACAGTCTCTTCGACGAGGACTGGTACGAGCCCGACGATCTCTTCGAGGCGTCGCGCTGGCAGGCCCACGGTGGCGGCTACAGCGACACGTGGACCGGGATGCCGATTACCGTCGAAGTTCAGACGCAGTTCTACCGCAAAGACCTCTACGACAAGCACGATCTGGAGGTTGCAGAGACGCTCGAACAGTTCCGCCAGAACGCCAAGACCATCCACGAGAACGAGTCGGACGTCGTCGGCACCGTCGGCCGTGGCGACAAGGGGTACGGGATGAACATCTACATCCTGAACACGTTCCTACGCGAGTTCGGCTCCTCACTCTGGACCGAGTTCCCGACAGACTCCGGGCTCGATTCCGACGGCGTCATCGACGCCGCGGAGTGGTACGTCAGCCTGCTGCAGGACTACGGTCCCGAAGGGGCTTCGACCCAGACCTGGTCGGACGTGCTCTCGACGATGCAGGAGGGCCGCGCCGGCCACATCGTCTCCGACGCGAACCTGTTCTGGCCCGGACTCACCGGCTCTGACTCCTCAGTTGCGGACAACGTCGGTATCGCGAAGGTGCCCAGCCCGGCCGACGGCCAGTTCTCGCCCAACGCGTTCAACTGGCAGATCTCCACGTCGAAGAACGCCCAGAACTCCGAGCAGGCGTTCCTGTTCATGGTGTGGGCGTCCTCGCAGCCGACCAACACTTGGATGCACGTCGAGGGCGAAGCCGCCTTCTCCGTCCGGCAGTCCGTCTGGGAGAACGACGAGTTCCGTTCTCGCGTCGGCGAGAACTTCGCACAGGTCACGCTCGAATCCCTGCAGGAAGCAGCGCCGGACCCGTTCGACCGGAAATACCCCGAATGGGGCCAGCGGTACTCCGAGGAACTGCAGCGCGCCATCGCCGGCCAGAAGTCCGCCGAGGAGGCGATGACCCAGGCGGCGTCCGTCGCAGAAGACATCTACAGCAATTAAATCTAAGCCACACCTGCGCCACAACACATCCCACAAATGAGTACACCAACGCAAACGGAAACGACACCTCAATCGACCTTCGCCAGGCTGCGGGACCTGTGGAACGACTACCTCCCGTACTGGTTCATGGCACCGATGGTGCTGGTGATGGTGATGATCACCTTCTTCCCCGGTGCCTACGACCTGTATCTCAGCCTGATCGCGGAGCCGACACTCGACGTGTTCGCAGCTGATTTCGTGGGGCTGCGCAACTTCGAGACGGCGTTTACCCGCGGCGGCGCGATCCACTCGTTCGTCATCACGATTACTGTCGTCGTCAGCGCCTTGCTCCTCGAAACTGTTCTCGGGTTCGTCCTGGCCGCGCTCGTCGCCGGCGTCGGCTCCGACCGGGCGAAGTCGTTCTACCGGGTGTTGTTCATCATTCCAATGGCTGTCGCCCCCGTCTCGCTCGCGACCATCGGCCGGATCATGCTGAACAGCGAAATCGGCATCATTCCGTACGTCATAAACACCGGCACACCGTTCGCAGCGCCGAATTTCCTCTCTGAGGTGCCGCTGCTGACGGTCATTCTCCTGGATGCGTGGAACTGGACGCCGTTCATGTTCATTATCTTCTACGCCGGCCTCTCGTCGGTGCCGAAGACGCTCATCGAAGCGTCGCGCGTCGACGGTGCGCCGATGTGGCGGCGCTACGTCCACGTCATCATCCCCTATATGAAGCCGGTCGTGTTCGTTGCGACGCTCATCCGGTTGATCGACCTGTTCCGGACGTTCGGCGTGGTGTACGGGCTCACGGGCGGCGGTCCGGGGACGGCAACCCAGCTCGTGAGCATCAACATCTACGAACAGATGTTCATCAACAACCAGATCACCGTGGCCGCAGCAATCGCCATCGTCTACCTCGTCCTCGTCGTTGCACTGTGTAACGTCATCATTGCGAGGGTCGGCTTCGAAGGGGTGTGGGACTGATGGCGACGACGGATAGCGACTCCGCGACTGCGTCACAGCGACTCGACAAGGACACGCGGGAGACGCTCGTTACGGTGGTTCGACACACTATTCTCCTGACGTGGTCGTTCATCGTGCTGTTCCCGCTGTACTGGCTCGCTTCGATGTCGCTGAAACCGCCCGGAACAGCGAATTCGCTCCCCCCGGACTGGATCTTCCTACCGACGGTGTACAATTACATCCAGCTGATTCAGGACTCGGGGTTCGTCGCGGCGTTCGCCAACAGCCTCGTCATGGTGTCGGCGTCAGTTGTCCTCGTGCTGTTGATCGGCGTTCCCGCCGCCTACGTGCTCTCGCGGTACGACATCCCGATGGAGCGGGACGTGCTCGTGTGGATACTCTCTTCGCGGATGCTCCCACCCATTGCCGTCGTGCTCCCGTTTTTCATCATCTTCAGAGAGCTCAATCTGTTCGACACCCGCGTCGGGATGGTGCTGATGTACGTCAGCATCAACCTCTCGCTCGTCGTCTGGGTGATGAAAGCGTTCTTCGATGGCATCCCCGAGACGCTGGAGGAGGCGGCTCGCGTCGACGGCG
The DNA here is from genome assembly GCF_054850705.1 of Haloarcula sp. H-GB5. NCBI lineage: Archaea > Methanobacteriati > Methanobacteriota > Halobacteria > Halobacteriales > Haloarculaceae > Haloarcula > Haloarcula sp. H-GB5. Next base: position 313,773 of record NZ_JBTWBG010000003.1, read on the forward strand.
CGACCCAGTTCCAGGGCTTCAGGAAGGTCGTCCTGCCGGCGGCCAAGCCCGGCATCTTCTCGGTCGCCATCATCAGCTTCATCTTCGCGTGGATCGAGCTGCTGTTCGGGCTCGTGCTGACAAGCTTCGAGGCCGTGCCGGTGACGCTGTTCGTCTACTCGTTCATCGGCTCGCGCTCGATCGAATGGGGAATGCTCGCGGCCGCCTCGACGGCGATGATCGTTCCGGTCGTCATTTTCCTCATCGCGGTCAACAAGTACCTCGCGGCCGGGCTCAGCTTCGGCGTGGTGATCAAAGAATGACCACGCCGTCCACACCTCGACAGGTATCGCTCGCAAACGACGCCCCTGCGGCGGCGGTAGCTTCACTTAGCCGCACATCGGAGGGAAAATAATGGCAAAGATCACAATCGACGACGTTACGAAGCGATTCGGTGAGGGAGATGAGTCAATCGTCGCGGTCGACGACGTCTCGCTGGACATCCGCGATGGCGAGTTCATCGTCTTCGTCGGTCCGTCCGGGAGCGGGAAGTCCACGCTCATGCGTATTGTCGCAGGGCTGGAAACGCAAACGGAAGGCGACATTCACATCGGCGACGACCTCGTCAATCAACTCGGCCCGCGCGCCCGGGACATCGCGATGGTGTTCCAGAACTACGCGCTGTACCCCAACATGACCGTCGAAGAGAACATGTCCTTCGGGCTGAAGATGTCGACGGACATGTCTGCCGACGAGATTGAAGAAGCCGTCACGTCCGCCGCCGAGATGATGGACATCGACATGCTGTTGAACGACAAGCCCGGCGAACTCTCCGGGGGACAACAACAGCGTGTCGCGCTCGGTCGTGCTATCGTCCGTGACCCGAACGTCTTCCTGATGGACGAGCCACTGTCGAATCTGGACGCCAAACTTCGGGCGGAGATGCGGACCGAGATCAACCGGCTCCAGAACGACCTCGACGTGACGACGCTGTACGTCACCCACGACCAGACAGAGGCGATGACGATGGGCGACCGACTCGTCGTCCTCAACTACGGAGAACTCCAGCAAGTCGGGACGCCGCTGGAATGCTTCTACCGGCCGGCCAACCAGTTCGTCGCCGGCTTCCTCGGTTCGCCGTCGATGAACTTCTTCGAGGGCAACGTCGAAGGCGGAACGCTCCGCGCGGACGGTTTCGACTTCGACCTGACCGAGCGGATGCAGTCCGCTGTTGGCAGTCGAAACGAACTCGTCCTCGGTATCCGGCCAGAGGATATGACGCTTCACGACCGGGCGAACTCGGGCCACGAGTTCGAGGCCGTCGTCGACGTCGTCGAACCGATGGGGAGCATCTCCTACGTCTACCTGCAGGCGCGGTCACAGAGCCACGACCAGACGTTCATCGTCGAGACGGACGGCCAGCGCCCGATCAGCGAGGGGCAACACGTCTACGTCGAGATTCCGGATCGGGACGTACACCTGTTCGACGCCGCCAGCGGCGAGACGATCCACCAGCGCCAGCTCGGTGACGACGCGGAGATGGCGCTCGAAGAGCAAATAAAACCCGCCGAGTGATGGCGATACCCGTCGTCGCCTCACTCGCTGCAACCGACCGGTTGTCGACACACGATATATGACAGAACAAGACAGTTCACACTACGAGACGCGTACCGCTATCTGCGAGTACGGCCGGAGCCTGCTCGAAGACGATCTGACCACCGGGACTGGCGGAAACCTCAGTGCCCGACTCGACGAGAACCACATCGCGATCAGCCCGTCGGGAATCCCCTACGAGGAGATCGAACCCGAAGACATCCCGGTCGTACAGACGGACGGCACTGTCGTCGAGGGCGACATCGAGCCGTCGACGGAGCTTCCGATGCATCTGGCCGTCTACCGCGAGCGACCGGCGGTCGGCGGCGTCGTCCACACCCACTCGCCGTACGCGACGACGTTCGCCTCGCTTGGGGAGGCGATACCGGCATCGCATTACCTCCTCTCGTTCACCGGAACAGAGGTGCCTGTCGCCGAATACGAAACGCACGCGACCGAGAAACTCGGTGAGGCCGCCGTCGACGCGCTGGGCGAGTCGTTCAACGCCACGCTGTTGCGCAACCACGGCGTCCTGACGGCCGACGAGTCGCTGGACGACGCCTACACGGTCGCGCTGATGGTCGAGTACTGCGCCCGCATCCACCACCAGGCCCGGGCCATCGGTGAACCGGAGATCCTCCCGGACGAGGAGATCGACCGATTGGCTGACAAACTCGACAACTACGGGCAGTGACCCCCGTGCCTGATCAGACTGACCCATGAATCACGTCGCTATCGACATCGGCGCGAGCGGCGGGACAGTGTTCCTTGGCGAGGTGACGCAGTCGTCCTTCGCTGTGCGGGAGGTCCACCGGTTCGATAACCGACCCGTCGAACGGAACGGCCGCTACGTCTGGGACGTCGACGCGCTTGTCGACCACATCGATGACGGTCTCCGGGCTGCCGACGACCAGGCCGACAGCCTCGATACGGTCGGTATCGACACGTGGGGGCTTGACTTCGGGCTCCTGGCCGACGGCGAACTACTCCGGGACCCGATCTCCTACCGCGACCCCGAGTCGACGGCCACGCGCGAGCAGGTGTTCGAGACTGTCGGGAAGCGGCGACTGTTCGACGCGACCGGCATCACGAACTGGAACACACCGAACACGCTGTGGCAACTCCACACTATCGCCGAACGCGAGCCCGAACTTCTCGAAGAAAGCGACGGCTTGCTCATGATGCCACAGCTCCTTTCTGCACGGATAGGGGGACAGCCGGCGGGTGATGTGACGATTGCCTCGACCACGCAGATGGTCGATCCCGAGGCGCGGACGTGGGCCACCGACCTGCTCGACGAGCTGTCGGTTCCGACGGATCTACTTCCGGACCTGACCGAACCCGGGCAGCGTCTCGGGACCGTCGACGATACCGTCGTTTCGGGACTGTCTTCGACGCCGGAGATAGTAACGCCGGCGAGTCACGACACGGCGGCGGCCGTCGCCGGCCTCCCGCTAGTCGAGGACGCCGCGTTTCTCAACACCGGGTCGTGGTTCATCCTCGGCGTCGAGCGAGACGAACCAGTACGGACAGACGCCGCCTTCGAGCACGCCGTCTCGAACGAACTCGGCGTCGACGGGACCGTTCGGCTCCTGAAGAACATCAACGGGTTCTTTCTGCTCGAAGAATGCCGCAAAGCGTGGCGCGATGCGGACGATCCAGCCGATTACGATACGTTACTGTCGGCAGCCGAAAAGGCCCCGGCGCGGACCGCACTCGTCGATACGGACGCCGACACCTTCAGCATCGACGAGCCGATGCCCGACCAGATTCGGGCCTACTGTCGACGAACGGACCAGCCCGTTCCGACGGAGCAGGGCGGTATCGTCCGCTGTCTCCTCGACAGTCTGGCGGCGAAGACGGCGCTGGAACTCGACGCGCTCGCGGCAGTCGTCGAGGACCCACCGTCACGTATCGTTCTCAGCGGCGGCGGTGTCAGAAACGAGCTGTTCTGTCAGTTGCTGGCTGACGCCACCGACCGCCCAGTGTCGACTGGCCCAGTCGAGGCGACAGCTGTCGGCAACGTCCTCACGCAGGCCGTCGCCGCCGGGACAGTGCCGGACATCGAAACCGGGCGACAGTTGGTCGAGTCGGCGTTCGAGACAACGACATACGAGCCCCAGGCTGATGGCGAATGGGCCGACGCAAAAGATCGGTTGGCTGCACTGACCGAGAACTCGTCGTCCGAGGCCTGACGCCTTCACCGCGAGGTATAGCCGCCATCCATCACGACGGTCGACCCCGTCATGTACGACGAGGCGTCTGACGCGAGGTATACGACGAGTTCCTTCAGTTCCTCTGGCCGACCGAGCCGACCCATCGGCGTGTTCTCCAGCCACGTCTCCTCCATTTCCGGATTCTCTTCGAGCACTTCGTCGACGAGTTCGGTCCGCATGTACCCGGGCGCGATGGCGTTGACGCGGACGCCCTGATCACCCCACTCGACCGCCAGCGACTGGGTCAGCATCCTGACGCCGGCTTTCGTCGTGTTGTAGCTGGCCTGTTTCTGTGGGACGTTCACGTCGAAGCCCGACATCGAGGAGATGTTGACGATGCGACCCTCGCCCCGGTCGAGCATCTGCTGGCCGACGTGTTTGGCACAGAGGAAGACGCCGTCGAGGTTGACCGATACGACCCGCCGCCAGGACTCGACGCTCGTCTCCTCCGCCGGGGAGTTCTCGACGATGCCGGCATTATTGACCAGGACGTCAATCGGCCCCAAGCGGTCGGTCACGTCCTCGACCATCGCTTCGACCGATGCTTCGTCCGTCACGTCGACTTCCGTCGCGATGACGTTCGTCTCGCCGTCAAGTTCCGAGGCCGTCCGCTCCGCTTTCTCAACGTTCACGTCCGCGATAGCGACGTCGGCCCCCATTTCGGTGAGACCGGTCGCCATCTGTTTGCCCAGACCCTGCGCCGCACCGGTGACGATAGCTGTCTCTCCGTCGAGAGAGAAACTGTCAAGTACACTCATGCGTACGCTTGGTGCTCCGGTAGCCTCCAGCATAAATGTACGGCTATCTCTGCCACACCTTTCCACGGCCGGTATCGGCAGCCAGTCATTACAAGTACTCCCTCGCAGATAACATAGCTATGCAAATCACCGACTTCGAACTGTTCGCCGTGCCGCCGCGGTGGTTGCTTCTAAAACTGGAGACTGACGAGGGGATCGTCGGCTGGGGTGAGCCCATCGTTCAGGGTCGGTTGGAGACGGTCCGTGCCGCTGTTACCGAGCTGATCGAGGCGTATCTCCTCGGGGCCGACCCGCTCCGAACCGAGTATCACTGGCGGAAGCTCTATCAGAGCGGCTACTTCCGCGGCGGCCCAATACTCATGAGCGCGCTTGCGGGTATCGACCACGCACTCTGGGACATCAAGGGGCGACACTACGGTGCCCCGGTGCACGAACTACTCGGCGGGCACGTCCGCGATAAGCTACTCGTGTACCAGTGGCTCGGTGGCGACGACCCCGAGGACGTGGCTGTCGCCGCAAGAGAGGACCGGGAACGCGGCTACAGAGCGTTCAAGTTCAATTTCGCCCGGGAGTTTCGGCCGATCGAGACGCCGAACGCGGTCGATCATGCGGTTGAGCGCGTAGCCGCAATCCGTGACGCCGTCGGTGACGACGCCCTCGTCGGCGTCGACTTCCACGGCCGCGTCTCGAAACCGATGGCTGCGGATCTCGTCGAGCGACTCGAACAGTTCGATCTGATGTTCATCGACCAGCCACTGCTCCCCGAACACGACGACTCGTTTGCCAGTATCGCCGAGCGGACGACTGTCCCGATAGCGACTGGTGAACGGTTCTATTCCCGCTATGACTGCAAGCGCCTCCTCGTCGACGACGGGGTGTCGATACTCCAACCCGACGTGACCCACGTCGGTGGCATCAGCGAGATGCGCAAAGTCGCATCGATGGCGGAAGCGTTCGACGTGGCCGTCGTTCCGCACTGCCCGCTCGGCCCTGTCGCGTTCGCAGCGAGCCTGCAGGTCGGGTTTTGCGCCCAGAACGTCGTGTTGCACGAACAGGACCTCGGTCTACACGACCCGGCGACGAGCCAGCGACTCAAGGTTCTAGAGGACCCGGAGACGTTCCAGTTCGAAGACGGCTACGTCAAACGGCCGACCGGCCCCGGACTCGGTATCGAGATCGACGAGGCTCTCATCCGTGAACTGGCACAGACGGAGGTCAATTGGTACAACCCGGTCTGGCACCACGAGGACGGGAGCGTCGCGGAGTGGTAACTGGACACGGTACGAATGGGGCGACCCACCCTGTGTATTTTTATGGCTCTGTTCCGTGCCACCAGGTATGCGAACTGCTGTACTGGTAGAACCGACTGAGTTCGAGCTGGAGGACCGTCCCAGACCGTCGCCCGGCCCCGACGACGTACTTATTGCCGTGCGAGACGTGGGTATCTGTGGCTCCGACGTCCACTACTACGAACACGGTCGTATCGGAGACTACGTCGTGGAAGACCCGCTCGTCCTCGGGCACGAGAGCGCCGGTGAGGTCGTCGAAGTCGGCGAGAACGTTACTGATCACGAACCGGGGGACCGCGTCGCACTCGAACCCGGCGTTCCGTGCCGTCGCTGTGCCCACTGCAAGCGCGGCGACTATCACCTCTGTGAATCAGTTCAGTTCATGGCGACGCCGCCACACGACGGCGCGTTCACGGAGTACGTCTCGTGGCCGGCCGACTTCGCCTACACGCTCCCGGAGTCCGTCTCTACGGCTGAAGGGGCACTGTGTGAACCGCTTTCGGTCGGAATCCACGCCTGCCGCCGCGGTAGCGTCGGAACCGGAGATACAGTGCTGATAACCGGAGCGGGACCTATCGGGCTGATGGTGCTTGAGGCCGCGCGCGCCGCAGGGGCGACGGACGTAATACTGACCGACGTTGTCGAGGAAAAACTAGAGTTCGCTGAAAAGCGGGGAGCGGACCTGACAGTCGACGTTACCGAAACGGATCTCGATGCGGCGGTCGTCGAGTACACGGACGGCGTCGGTGCTGATGTGGTCGTCGAAGCCTCCGGTGCGGAGCCGTCGATCAAGTCGACAATCGACGTGGTCCGTCGGGGCGGCACAGTCGTTCTGGTGGGTCTGGCCAGCGAAGCGGAGGTCCCAATCGACGTGCTAGAACTCATCGACAACGAGGTCGACGTCCACGGCTCCTTCCGGTACAAGAACACCTACGACGCGGCCGTCGACCTGTTAGCCGACGGCGAAGTCGACGTCGAGGGCATAATCGACTTCGAATCCGAACTCGAAGACATCGACGACGCGTTCCGCCGAGCCATGGAGCCGACTGTGGTCAAGGGCATGATATCACTTGATTCGTAACCGGCACTAAATTGATAAGATTGTCCCGAAAGAAGCGTGATATAATAGCTATACAGATGTTCTTGAGTATTGATAGTAAGTTCAGTAGGTCCGTTGTACGCACGACCCCATGACGCGACCCTGAAAGGATCAATGAGGCGGTGTATTATCTGAATTGATGGCCTGATATCGCTTAAGGCCCACTAATTTGGGATTCCGGAGGGTTTTGGAAGGTACCCGAGAGATAACGCTCCGACTTTCATACTGCCCAGAGATAGCCAGTAGAGGGAAGTAAGGTATTCTGTTTGAGATAGGCTTTCGCAGAACAGTTGGTTTCCTAGATTCCAGCTATACCCGGGCGGGACATTCCATCAGAGTGGTGTGCCCGAGTGAGATACCCAGGCACTGTGAGTAGCCGAACGGTTAAACCTCGCCACCGTTGTGGGCGGATATGGACCTCTCAATCGTCGATCTCTCTCCGGTCCCGAATGACGGAACTGCGACTGACGCGTATGCGAACACCGTCGACGCAGCCCAGCAGGCCGAACGCCTCGGCTATTCCCGGTTCTGGGTGGCGGAACACCACGGGATGGGGGATAAGCTCGCCGGGACAACACCCGAGGTACTGCTCGGCAACCTCGCCGCCGAAACCGACTCGATCCGACTCGGATCGGGGGCAGTCCTGCTCAATCACTACAGTCCATTCAAAGTCGCAGAGCTGTTCGGCGCTCTCGACGCGCTTGCTCCGGGACGAATCGACGCGGGGCTTGGACGAGCCAACGGCTCTCCGGCCGTCGACCGCGCACTTGGGACGGACCGCCGTGTCCGGAACCCCGACGAAGACCACGCCGAAAAAATCGAAGCCGTCGTTTCGCACCTCTACGACGGCTACCCGGATGGACACGCGTACAGTGATATCGAAATCCCTCGTTCAGATGCGGACACACCTGTTCCGTGGGTTCTCGGATCGAGTCCGTCGAGCGCCGCGCTGGCCGGCGAACTCGGCCTGCGCTACTGTTTCGCTGCGTTCATTCGACCGGAGTTGGCCACCCGTTCGTTTGAGGAGTACCGGAACCACTTCGAATCCTCGCAGTTGGCCGGCGGCGTCGACGAGCCACAGGGAATGGTCGCGGTGAACGCGGTCTGTGCCGAGACCGACGAGGAAGCGGCGCGGCTCCGCGCCGTGGCCGAAGCGTCGTTCAAGCGGATGGAGCGAGGGGTCGTTGGCACGACTCCATCTGTCGAGGAAGCAATCGACGAGCTTGGGGCCGTGCCCGAACCGACACCTGCCACACTGGATGCCGGTGAGTGGCCGCGGGCGATTTCCGGCAGTCCAGAGACACTCAATGATCTACTCGAACAGCTGTCTGATCGCGTCGGAGTCGACGAGGTGATGATCCAGCACGTCGTCGGCGACCACGCTGACGCGCTCCGCTCCCACGAGTTGCTCGCAGACGGTGTTGGCCTCACACCGCGCTAGCCCCTTCTACAGGAGAAGGACGAGAACAGATCGCTGTTTTGCAGTCTCCGGGGCAGCGTTCTACCAATAAAACACCCGACTCGAAGTATACTACTTGATTTTCAATCATTTGATCAGCATATACAGAGACATATTATCCCCATTTAGAGAGATTTACGCAGATAGTGCCTTTCGAACGAGTCGTTTGCATTGGTATATCAGTTATATAGTTTCAAATACACAATAGCGGCGGTTTTCGAAAAACTATCGGCCTCCAGCGTTCCGAATACCGCCTGCTCGGACCAGCTTAGTCGTCAGAGACCGCAGGAGCGGTCGGGTCCGCGAGGTCGGTTTCGGACAACTCAGACGCAGGCGACCACTCCAAGTCATGCTCGTACTCCAAGGTGCTGTGGTCTTGCGTGGGGTCGATGACTGTGAGAGAGAGCCAGTTGTTGTCGAGTAGGTTCGCCAGCTCCGGATGATCGGCGAGAACGTCGTTGACGCGGTCGACCGGCGCGTGGATGACCGTCGAGAGGCGGAGCGGCTGGTGGTACGGATCGTCGTCGGTAGCCATGAGCGACTGCAGCGGGAGGCCAGTCATCAGGTCCCCACCGTTGCCCTGGTAAACGCCCACGTTGCCGACGGGGTTGTGAGTCACCTTTGAGCCGCTGCCGTAGACAGCGTTGTCGACCATCGAGAAGTAGTACTGGGTGTTGATCCACTGCGTGACGACCATCGGTCCCGTAAGTATTGCTTCCAGGGCCTCACCGTCGGGATCGGTCGACCAGTCGTACGAGTGAAGGAAGGCGCGACCGTCAAGGTCGACACCGCTCGTCAGTTCGCGGGGGCCGATAACGAAGCCAGCGTTGCCAGCCAGGCCCCATTCGGGACGGGTCTCAGCCCAATCAGCGGCGCGGCGTTCCGTTTCGCTGACCCCCGACGACGCGTCGCCTCCCATCGATTCGGCACGCTCGGCAGTCGCGTTCTCGCGGGCGGTGGCGAGGTCAGCGCGCAACTGGTCGAGGTCGGCGGCGTGGCTCTCGGGCACGTCGCTGTCGTACAGTTCCACTTCGTCGGTCGTCGTGTTGTGTTCGCCGGCGAGGAAGACGGTGTCTTCGGGGATTTCGAAACCGCGGTCGCGGAGCGCGGCCCTGACCTCAGTGTCGTTACAAATCGCCGCCAGCACGCGAGCGTTGGGGCCGCCGGGGTTGCCAGCACAGGCACCACAGTCCAGACTCGAATCGTAGGGGTTGTTGGTCGTCTCACTGGCGTGGCCAGCAAAGACGACGAGTCGACTGAACGTCTCCCAGCCCATCAGGTCGAAGGCCGTCGCGGCGTACTCGACCTTCTCGTCGGTCGTCAGCCCGACGGGCAAGTCTCCGGTATAGGTGTGCTGGTGGTGGACGAGCGGCTCACAGAACTCGTGTTCGTCGGGTGCCGAACTGTCAGCTGCGTTAAATAGATCACGCACGCGTCCGGGGACAAGTGTGCGGGCCGCGAGCGCGAGGCCGTACCCGCTCCCGGCAGTCTCGACGAAGCCGTAGGCCGTGGCGGCGTTGGCCTCCAGCGTCTCGATAATTTCGTCGGCGGTCTCACGAATGCTCCATAAGCGGTCGTGGCTCTCGCGGGTATCGTCATCGGTCGGAACGTCGGTGATGTGGTGCTGGGGGTCGAGAATCGGCGGGCAAGCGTCGACCGACACGTCCGTGTCGTAGCCCTGATACTCCATCGGAATCCCGAAGAAGCCAGCGTACCCGTGGGTATCGTAGTCGCCTGCAGCTTCGATGTGACGGCGGATGATCTCCGAGCGGGTGTCGATACAGAAGACCAGCTGGGCGTCCGGGCGTCCCGAGCTGTCGCCATCAGCGTGTGACCGGCTCTCCGCAGCGATAGTCTCGACGAGGTCGCCGCGGTAGCTCGCTTCCCAGGCACGCAGGAACGCTCCGGCGAGTCCGACAGCCGGGTCCAGGTCGATGCTGTCGTTCGAGGGATCGATGTCGGCATCGACGGCATCTAACAGGGCCAGCCGCGCCGCGAGGTACCCCTCCAGCGAAATCGGGTGCGCCGACTGCCACGCGCCCTCGTCGTCGGCACGCTGTTTGATGAGTCCAGTCCAGCCCGGGAGGGCGGCCAGTTGCTCCTCGAAGATGGGCACCCACTGGCTCTCCGGGTACGACGCAAGCACTGTTTCGATGGTCTCAGTCGGCGTCTCCGGTAGGTCGGTGATGACTCCCTCGTCGGGAATCTCGCCGTCGTGTGCAGCCACGCCGCGGAAGGCGGTGTAGAACCCCGCCTCGCGGTTCGGCATCGACCAGTGGGCGCTCCCTTCGTCGAGGAACGCCGACAGCCACTTCGTCAGTACCTGGTCGACGCGGTCCGTGGCGGTATCGGCATCGCTGTCCGGGGCATCGGTCACTTCGCCCATCCGGTCAAGCAGCGTCTCGGGGTCGTTCTCGTAACCGGCCTCGGAGAGTTCCGCGTCGAGAATCTCCGGGTCTATCTGGCCGCGCTCCAGCGCTGCACGGAACGTCTCTGCGCTGGGGTAGCCACGGCCGCCCAGCAGATCGGCCGCCTGTGTGACCGCTTCACTGAACGGCTGGTCCTCGAACCCCGCGAGGGGGTTAGCCGTCACGAACGAGTGGATGGGCCAGATGGAACCGACAGTGGTGGCTGCGGTGTCGATACTGTCGTGGATAGTGGATTCAGTACTCATTGTAGTCCTCCGTCGTGGTCAACACAGTGTCGGCTGCCGGCTGGCCGGCGTTCAGCAACGCCACGTAGAGACGCTGGCTACGCTCGTGGATTCCGGTCTCGATGCCGATGTAGATGCCGACGAAGACGACGGCGATAATGCCGTGGAGCAGGGTCAGTTCGGTCGTTGCCGGGCTAACAGGCATGAGCCCTGAGACTCCGGTGTAAACAGCCGCGTAAACGACGATGGCCGGGAAGAAGACCACCGGGACAGCCCCGTAGCGGGCCGCCGTCGGAAGCGAGGTCTGCTGGACAGCATTGCGGGCCGCATGGAGCGTCGTGAACACCACGAAGAAGGTCAGCAGAAGCCCGCTGTCGACATGTGTTCCCTTCCCAGTCAACACTGCAAACACCGCGCCGCCGGCGAGCCCGGTCAGCAGGGTAACGACGACGCCAACGATGCTCGCCGTCGTCCCGATCGTGTGTGGTGTTTCATCGCTCGGGTTCGTGTGTTCGACCTGTCCGCCGGCACTGAGGAACTGGTAGGCCTTGTAGAAGCCGTGCAGGATGAGGTGGGTGATAGCAGCCCCGAAGAAGCCGAGGCCGGCCTGCATGATCATGAACCCCATCTGGCCGACCGTCGAACAGCCGAGTTTGCCCTTGATGTCCGTCTGAACCGATTTCAGGAGTTTTCCGCCGATAGCGCTGGCACCACCGACGCCGACGATTGCGAGCATGAGCGCGGGGTCGACGGTGATGACTGGCGCGAAACGAGTCAGCAGAATGCCGCCAGCGTTGACGAACCCGGCATGCATCAGTGCCGAAGCAGGCGTCGGGGCAGTCATCGAGGAGAGGAGCCAGCCGTGGAACGGGACCAGAGCGGACTGAATCATCGCCGCGAGCACGAGTGCGCCTGCGGCGACCAGCCACACCGGGCCACCGAGTGAGTCGGCGGCCGCCGTAATTCCGGAAACCGTTGTCGCACCGGTCGCCCACCACAGTGCCGTCAGCGCGACACCGAGAAGCGTGCTACTGGCGATGAAGTACTTGCGAGCGACCGTCGCGGCCGCCTGTGCCTGGTCCCACCCGCGGACGATACCGATGAGTTTCGCCATCAGTAGCCCCATCGCGAGCCACAGCGCCCCGAACAGGGCGAGATGGTCAGCCGCGACCAGCCCCATCACGACCACGGTGAAGCCGAACACGGTGGTGAAAAAGGGCGTTTTGAGGCGACTGCCAGCCAGATAGCGGCGCGAGTAACTGTGAACGATACCGCTGAAGAAGGTAACGACCACCCACATCAGGACGGTCAGCCCATCAATGGCAACCGCGCCGGGTATCTCCCAGACGAACCCGGTTCGGACCCGGACAGCAAGCACAGCAATGCTCGCGGCAAACATCGACCACACGAGCCATGTGAGTGCGACGGGCACGAGCGGCGAGTCGGCCGTCGTGTCCGGGAGTGATCCAACCGTCTTTGCTGAGTTGTGTCCTGACATCGTTGTTCGTGACCAATCACGGAATGTGATTGACCGGTTCTGGTTGTCTTCACCCCTAGTGCGAACGGACTGGTTATTAAATCCTTCTATACTACCAATTTGTTCCCGAAATAGTATATTATAGAACATTATGTTTTTTCGCTGTCTCTCCGTGGGAACTTACTTTCAGAGTGATTTGCGGGGGCTTCGTGGCCTCTATCGACAAAATCCGTCGACGGCGAGTCCCTGATCACACGCACACACAGTGGGCTATCAGAGAGTCGTCGCGTGCTGAGCGGGGGCGATATTACCAGCCCGTTCGATGAAGCCGCTCGAAAATCAGATCCGTATGGAAACCGAGGCAGTCACTTCGACGACTTGGCCGGCCGTGTCGTCCCTGGGAACGCAGGTGTCCGGGACACGATCCTGCGTCAGCAGCCCGTCCTCAGCTAACTCTCGTTCCCGGAATCGAACTTACCGAAAGGTGTCGTTTCGTGGCTCCGGACGAGTACTTCATCGGCCACCGTCAAGCCCATATCGAGAAGTGCCTGCGCGACGGGGGTGATATCGCTATCCGATTCACCGACGGCCGTCACGAGGAGGTTCTCCTCGCCGGTGACCAGTTCCTGAACCGATACCACACCGTCGATATCGAGGATTTCGGGGATCAGATCGCCTCGCTCGGGGATCGATGCAGTGCAGTAGAGCAACATTCGGAGCGGATAGCCCGCCTGCTGATAGTCGACATCAGCACTGTAGCCTTTGACAATCTCGCTGGACTCGAGATGGTTAATGCGCTTCCGGACGGTGCTGTCGGACGTATCGGTTCGTTCTGCGATGTCCCCGGACGACATATTTCGAGCATCTTCCTGTAATGCGTACAGGATTGCTCTGTCCACGTCGTCGATTTCCTCGTCGGCCATACTAGTGTGTCCACAGCAAGGACACTTTACTGTTGTACGTTCCCCCGATACCGCTATTGTGGCTGTTCCCAGTGGCAAGGAGGGGGCGGTCGCTTTCGACACAACTGTCAACCGATGGCTCAGGGCTGATTCGAAAGGGCGGCACTGATATCGTGATGTTTAGAATCAGTGTTAGTATGGAGTCTCATTGAACGACTAGCAGTTGCGGTGACTGGGCGATGTCTGTCGGAGAGTTCTGTTTTCAGGCGCGCCTAAATTCCGAAGTAGTTATATATTTTTAGGCTGGCCTAACATTTATGTCGAGAGATGACACGAACCACGAGGCTCCGACAAGACGTGACTACGTGAAGTATAGCGGCGTGGTGGTGGGTGGCGGCTTACTAGCGGGCTGTGGAGACCAGTCCGGTTCAGAATCAGTTCCGACCCAGACGGGCACAGGAGGCCAGTCAGCCTCAAAGGCTGAACCGACGGCGGCTGGCGACGGATACGCTGTTACGATGTCGCCCATGGGAACTGTCGAGTTCGAATCGGTTCCTCAGGATGTGTTCACGATACTGGGTCACCACGTGGACATACTGGTCGCACTCGGTCGAGGCGACGCGATCAACGCGATGCACGCGCCCGAATACCACCAATCGCTGTATCGGAAGTTCCTCCACCGACTTGAGGGAGTCTCGGTCGACTGGGAGGGGCTGTACTCTTCGTGGCCACCATCAAAGGAGAAACTGTACGAACTCGATAGCGATATCCATATAGCGGACCCTGCGAAGGTTGCCACAGCTGAGGGATGGGACGACAGTAGCCTCCAGGAGATACGCTCGAACGTTGGCCCGTGGTTCGGGAACACTCTCAGCGGCACTCACCAGAAGCCGCCAGCAGGCTGGGCCGATGCGTACGAATACCAGACGCTCTGGGAAATCTTCGGAAAGATCGCGCAGGTGTTTCGCGAGAGCGACCGATACGAGGCACTCACATCGATCCGCGAATCGATGATGCAGACTATCAGGGCGGGCCTTCCGTCGGAACGTGAGCGGCCGAGTGCGGCCTTGGTCCTGTTCTCCACATCCGACGAGAAAATTTGGGGGTATAAAATGAACCACCCGGGATACTACGCTGCCCACACCCGCCCGCTGGGTGCGACCGATGCACTAGCTGATGCTATCGGTGACGGGTACGGTGACGACGGACGGAACATCACGCTCGACACCGAACTGCTTCTCGAAGCCGATCCGGACGTGCTGCTCGTTCTCGGGCCAATGGCGGGGTCGCACAATCTCGACGATATTCGGTCGCGATTGGAAAACGACGAGGTGACGAGAGAGATCACCGCTGTGCAAGAGGGGCAGATATACGCACAAGGTGCCCGTCGGCAGGGTCCAATCCTGAACCTGTTCCAAACAGAGATGACCGCGAAACAACTGTACCCCGACCAGTTCGGCGAGTGGCCGGGCTACGTCGACGGTGACCCGTACCCCGAAATCCCCGCCGAGGAACAGCTGTTCGACCGCCAGCGGGTCGCTGACATAATCACGGGTGCAGGACAGTGACTGACGCCGAGAAGACGCCGCGTGAATGGCCGACACGTAGGGACTATATCAGGGGTGCTGGGATAATTGCGGGCGGCAGTTTACTTGCCGGGTGCACTGGCGATACTGTCTCAGAACCCACCGCAACCGAGAGTAGAGAGACACCCACGGCGACCGAAACGGAGTCGTATGCCGTCACCATGGAGCCGGTGGGCGACGTTACGTTCCAGACAGTTCCCGAGCGATGGCTCCCCTACGGTGGTGCCTACGCTGATATGGGCGTGGCCCTCGGGCAGGCCGATGGCCTCACAGGTATCGGCGGAGCGGACCGCTACTACACGTACATCTACGATGAGCTTCCCGGTGTTTCCGTCGACCAAGAGACGATTGACGCGAACCCGGAGGTCCGGACGAAAGAGGAGTTTTACGAACTCGACAGCGACGTGCACCTCTACGACCCACAGATGCTCGTCAACTGGTTCGACTGGTCGCAGTCGGACGTTGACGAGATCGCCGAAAACGTCGCCCCGTTCGTGGGGAATCTGATCTTCCGTCGCTCCGATGAATGGCACGACTACCGGTATTACACGCTGTATCAAGCCTTCGAGAAGGTCGCGGAGGTCTTCCAAGAACAGGCCCGGTACGAGGCGTTCAAACAGTTACACGACGAATACATCGCGGACCTGCAGAGTCAGCTCCCGCCAACTGAGGAGCGTCCGAACGTCCTCCTTACGTTCGAGGGCACCGACGAACCGGAGTCGTTCTCGCCCTATCGCCTGAACGACAACGGCACGAGCAAGAAACAGTGGCGTGACCTCGGCGTTACTGATGCGCTTGCCGGCACCGACATCGAGAACCTCAGTACGACCAACCGGGGCGAGTACGACTACGAAACCCTTCTAGCGGTCGATCCAGACGTTATCCTCGTCCGCGGCCACGAGCGAAAATCTGCGACCGAGTTCCGGGAGACCGTCCTGCAGTTCATGCAGGACCACACCGTCGGCAGTCAACTGACCGCGGTACAGAACGGACGCGTGTATCGCGGTGGCTACCTCCGCCAGGGTCCGATTCACAATTTCTTTTTGACCGAACGGGCGGCTCAACAGCTTTATCCCGATATCTTCGGCGACGTGACCTCCGACACCGAACTCTTCGACCGACAGCGAATCGCCAATATCGTCACGGGTGATTTCGAGTGACTGATTCGGGTAGTGCGACGTGCGAGCGACCGACGCGGTGAAACATAGTCAGAAGTAGCGGGACACTCACTCTCATCGGATCACTCAACGGATATCCGGGCGGCAGCGGACGGGAATCGTAGTGGACAAGACCAGTGGCTGAGTGCACCATTTTCCAACACAGCCTGCCACAGGTATCTCTCAGTGGCTCCGCTGTCATGCGAAAAGACTTGGAAAGACTTTTACACAGATTCGAGTCAATTTTACATAGATGTCCACAGCCACCATACGAAACGTCCTCCGCGGTGACGGCGACCGGTTCGTCTACGTCGTCTCCGCGTTAGCCGCGCTGAACGGACTGCTGTTCGGGTTCGACACCGGGATCATCTCGGGCGCGTTCCTGTTCATCCAAGACTCGTTCGTCATGTCGCCGCTCGTCGAGGGGATCATCGTCAGTGGCGCGATGGCCGGGGCCGCAGCCGGTGCGGCCGTCGGCGGCCAGTTGGCCGACCGCCTCGGTCGCCGTCGCCTCATCCTCATCGCGGCTATCGTGTTCTTCGTCGGATCGTTCACGATGGCCGTCGCGCCGACCGTCCCCGTCCTCGTCGCTGGTCGGCTTATCGACGGCGTCGCCATCGGCTTCGCGTCGATTGTCGGCCCGCTGTACATCTCCGAGATCGCGCCGCCGCACATTCGCGGCGGGCTTACCTCGCTCAATCAGCTCATGGTGACCACCGGAATTCTGCTCTCGTATTTCGTCAACTACGCGTTCGCCGACGCGGGTGCGTGGCGCTGGATGCTCGGTGCCGGGATGGTCCCGGCCGTCGTCCTCGCCATCGGCATTCTGAAGATGCCCGAGAGCCCACGCTGGCTCTTCGAGCACGGGCGGAAAGACGAGGCCAGAGCCGTCCTCAAGCGGACGCGATCCAGTGGCGTCGAGCAGGAACTCGACGAGATCGAAGAGACCGTCGAGACACAGTCCGAAGCCGGTGTCCGGGACCTGCTGGCTCCGTGGCTCCGCCCAGCGCTCGTGGTCGGGCTCGGACTCGCCGTGTTCCAGCAGATCACCGGTATCAACGCGGTCATTTACTACGCCCCGACGATTCTCGAATCCACCGGGCTCGGAAGTGTGGCCTCGATCCTTGCGACAGTCGGTATCGGGACGATCAACGTAGTGATGACCATCGTAGCGATCATGCTCGTCGACCGTGTCGGTCGTCGCCGACTGCTCCTCGTCGGTGTCGGGGGGATGGTCGCGACGCTCGCCGTCCTCGGTACTGTGTTCTACCTCCCCGGTCTCGGTGGGGGCCTCGGCATTATCGCCACGATCAGTCTGATGCTGTTCGTGTCCTTCTTCGCGATCGGTCTCGGCCCGGTCTTCTGGCTCCTGATCTCAGAGATATACCCGCTTTCCGTTCGTGGGTCGGCGATGGGTGTCGTCACCGTCGCCAACTGGGGTGCGAATCTCCTCGTGTCGCTGACGTTCCCCGTTCTGACCGACGGCGTCGGAACCTCTGCGACGTTCTGGCTGTTCGGCCTCTGTAGCCTGGTAGGGCTGTTGTTTGTCTACCGCTACGTCCCCGAGACCAAGGGCCGGACACTGGAGGCAATCGAAGACGACCTCCGGCAGAACATCTCGTTGGCTGACTGATCCGGCCATCGGAACGGCGTGCGAATCCACCGCTTTCGCTGTTTACACCCCGAGACGGTCCAACGCGCTATCGAGTCTCGGGAGTCCGTCTTCGCCGAAAAACCGGACGTTCTCAAGCGCGTGGAAAGCGACATACACGTCGCGCCGTTCCCCGAAGTACCCCTCAGGGATGTCGCGGTGACGACGGTATTCATCGAAAAAGGCGTCACCGATCGAGTCCAGTCGGTCGACGTACGCCAAGTCGACTTCAGCGTGGCCGAAATATATCGCTGGATCGAGGACGGCCCGAACGGTTCCGTCAGCCACGACAGCGTTTCCGGGGTGGATGTCGCCGTGCAGCAACGACGGCGTGGTCGGTTCGACGAGACGAGTATTGAGCGTTTCCGCCAGTCGCTGTACTCGATCGAACTCGGTAGCTGGCAAGGTTCCATCGTTCCGTGCAGCCGTTGCGAACGGGAGTAGCCGTCGTTCGCGGAAGAAGTCGATCCACGACTCAGTCCACGGGTTCGACTGACTGAACGGGCCCGAGAGGGTATCGAACGGAAAGCCGAACGCGTCGGCCGAGATGTCGTGGAGAGCCGCGATGTGTCGCGCGAGGTCGCGTTCGGCCCGCTCGTCGAATCGGCCGTCTCCTCGGATGAACGACAGCACGAGCAGTTCCGGTTCGATGTGGAGGACGTCCGGAACGGGGAGCAGCGTGTCACGGTCGAGATACTGAAGCATTGCCGCCTCGATTCCGAGCGGTGAGTCGTCGACTTTCACCGCCACGTCAGGGTGGTCGCGGAACGACACACGGTATACCGACCCGACTTCCCCGCCGTCGAGTGTCATTGCGCTTTGAGCGTCGGCGTCCAGTACGCTCGAAACCCGCTGTAGCGCTGTCGCCGGCATCTGGTCCGCGCCCGTCCCCTCGTCCATATTCGGCGTACGAAAGGGGGTCCAATAGATCTGTTTGTCTGCTCCCTCAGCAGCGAAAACAAAGCCATCCGATCCGGTCTGCAAACCCCAATTACAGCAGTGGTCGAAACAGCTGTGACACTACACGGACCGGTCAGTGCTGTCACCGAACTGCACGACGAGTCGCTCCGTGGCGAGGGCATACACTGTCATCTCCGTTCCCTTCTCCGAGTACCACGTTTCGGCGGGTTCGATAAGGTCAGCGTCACAGAGACGGTCGAGGTGATAGGAGACGCTCTGGAGCGAGCGGTCCACTGCGTCGGCGATATCCGATGCGGTCCGCGGTTCGTTCCTGACCGCCCCCAGTATCTCCTGGGCGGTCTCTGACGAGAGAATCTGAAGGACGTCAGTCGGTTCGGTACCGTTGACTACGACGTTCGTCTGTTCACGGGGTGCATAGTCAACCGGCGGGTGATGGGGGAAGACGCTTGCCATGGGTTGTAGGGATTTCGCTTCTGTTTGTTCGGCTCAATCCGAACAAACCAATCAAACAATTTAATACTTACGGAAGCAATAGCCGGAGATATGACACGGCAGGACACGCGGCAAACAGGGCAGCCAGTTCGGATGCATGAGTGATGATGACAGCGCGGTTGCACGCGAGCGCGTCATCGAATCGATGGAGCAATCGGCCGAGGTGTACGGCCTCAGCCGAAGTGCCGGGCGCATCTACGGCGTGCTGTACTTCGCATCGGGGACCCTCTCCATCCCGGAACTCGTCGAAGAAACTGGCTACGCGAAATCGACGGTGAGTAACGTCACACGGACGCTATCGCGAATCGGACTCATCCACCGCAGGTCGTCTGCAGGCGGTGGCAGACGCGTCCAGTTTGAGGCCGAACGCGAGGTCTGGTTCATCCTGCAGGACGTGTTCCAGCAGTACATCCAGCGGGAAGTCCAGACGACGCTCCGGACCATCCGCCGAGCGGAAGAGCAGGTACCCCCAGATGCTCGCGAGCAAGAGCCCATTCAGAACCTCCGCGAGACGTACGAAGACATAGAAGAGATCGTACAGGTCGCCTCAGAGTACTCGGCTGCCGAACTCCGCGAGGCGCTTGAGACCTACGAACAGTAGTCACCGCGTTACCAGTAGACGGTGTAGGTACACGCATCGTCCCCGTTCCGCCGACACGTATCGCCCGTCTCCTCGATAAAAACGAACGCGTCAACCGGTGCGTACTGCTGGGCAACCCCACGGATGAGGCCACGGTCGAACGGGCACGGATACGGATTTTCACACACCACCTCGCCGGTCCGTTCGTCAACAGATTCGAAGCGGTACTGCCCGATGTCCCCGCCACGGTGATTGCGCTGGTAGGCCTCGTCTATCGACTGGAGCCCCTCCGGAACAGTCTCAAAGTCGTTCGGCCAGTCCGCGACGCTCGGGATCTGTTCGCCCAGCCGGTCGAGGACGTGCGGTTGCAGGTCATCGGCAATCGTCTCGAACGCGTTCAGCCAGGCCTGCTGTGGGTACCACTCGTCAGCCGCCGGTTCGGTGATCCCCTCCACAGCGAGCGCTGCTAGCGCCCGTTCCCGGTACTCGTCTGAGAACTTCCCCATCGCCGCCTCGACTATCGTGAGTACCGTTTGCCCGTTGATTTCGACGGCGGGGTCAAACGCGTCGTAGGATGCCATTCTGTCCAAGCGTTCACAGGGAGAGAAATAAAAACCGACCATACACACGGCAGACGTGACACTTTCAGCCCGTGGAGGGGGAAGCCGACATCAGTGTTCTACTTTACTGCCTGCAGCCTCAGTCTCTATAGCGCTTAGTCTTCATTCTTGTACGGTTCGCCGAGGGCTGACGCCTCCGTACAAATCGTACACAGGAGCCCTTCGCTACGACGCGTCTTGTGACTGTCCGCTACGCTTCAGTACGGTTGTCGGTGACCCACGACGGCCGACTCACTGTCGTCTCGCCCGATTCGAACTCGAAGGAGAGATCGTATGTTTTCGGCGCATCTCCTGTCAGTCTGACCAGAGCAAGTTCTGCATACGTCCCCGCTGGTCTCGTCTGGTCTCACGTAACTGTCGCGGATCGAACGTCAGTCGTGTCGCCAATTGATCGTACTTTCCCCGTGGCCCCATTGATATGGTACGGTTCCACTCCCTCGTACCAGCCGTTTTTCGGCTCGTAAACGGTCGCTCCCTGAGTGGTATCCGCTTCCTGCTTGTACCCGAGAACGTACAGGCTCCTGACGATGACCGACGCTGCTCCCGAGACATCATCCGCCAGATCGGTTGCATTCTGCTTGACGATGAACGTGACAGCCCCCTCAGTCCGGTTCTCCCGGAGGAGTTTCCGGTCAGTATCGCTCTGAATCCACTCTCGTCGGCGGTCGGTACTGCCGCCATCCTCGACAACGATACGTCTGTAGACCGGGTCACCCGGCGACGCCTGAAACTGCTCGGTTCGGACAGCCCCTTCGTTAATGAACAGGTAGCGCCCGCCGTCAGCAGTCACAGCGCCTTCGAATTCGAGCGCTGTCTCACTATCTGCGAGAACCGCTCCAGTCGCCCGATATTCGTCGGATTCCGGCACCGTGAATCGCTCGTCGGCCGGATTCTTCGAGTGGGGGTCAACAGTGGTGAACGGATACACAGCGGCGAAGACGAGCGCGAGACAGCATAGCGCCAGCACACCGTTCAGTAGCCTCGCAGTCCGACGGTCCATATCCCAGTCCCAATACTGACAAACAAAAGCTATTCGGAAACCGCGGTGCGATCACTGATGATCGTTCGGATTATCGCAGCCGGGTGTACGCTACCCAGACGACGACAAGTCCCCCGACGATGATGACGAAGTCAATGGCGAGGTCGAAGAGGACGAACTCAAGCGGCAGCAGGTCGGCGTTCCGGGTAGCGAACAGACCGAGGACCAGAGCCAGCCCGACGAGCAGGACCGTCGGAACCCACACCTGTCGACGGGAGAAACTGACTGCGCCGACAACCGCAAGACACAGTCCAACAAAGCCAGCGAACAACAGAAACGGTATCAGGAACGCGACGCCCAGACCGCCCCTGCTAACGACATCGAGTTGATAGTACTCCCCCTGGTACTGGATGTAGTAGATGCCCTCGTTGAGCGACGGGGCATCGGAGCCGCCCTCGAACTCCGGCGGTGAGTCACCATAGATTGCGACCTCGTGGTCGGAGTCAGCAAGTGTCTGCGATACCACGTCCTGAGCCTGTGGCGACAGCGACTCGAAGTCGTGGACGACGGGACCAGTGCCGAAGAGGAGGTTCTCACAGCCCCTGTCGCCAGTCACAGTCCCCCCGTCGTCCCTGGGACTGCGGTCTGCATCAATACAGTAATACGTTCCATCGACCGCAACGATGGTCGGGCCGGAATCGGGACGGAACTCCGTGGCTGCGTCTAGTTCCGCCCCGGAAACTGCGGCTTCACCGGAGGTATTGTGTACTGTCCTGACCAACTCCTGACCACCATCTGAGAGTTCCCCGTACCGGTAGATATCGCGGTCAGGTTCGGAGATGGAGTACGTGTGCTGAGTCCGGGAGTAGTCATAGATCTGGACGCTAGCGAACAACACGATGCCGATGCCGGCCAGTATTAACAACAGGGCCGGGACCTGATCGCGGGTAGGACGGGCAGCGACCATAGAGGTCGATTCTACATCGCTTTGTAAGTGCTTTGTCGCGCCGGATTACGCTATGACCACCCTCACTCAGCCGGCATAGCCGGCTTTTTACCTCAGTCGCAGGCTACTTCTTTGGAAGGGTCGCGATGAATTCGTTCGGACCGATGCGGTCGACAGTGTAGCCCTCGGCGTCGAACGATTGCCGCTCCGCGGCCATCTGGTGATAGAGCGGCGTCGGCTCGTGGTCGTTGACTATCGTCAGTGCCTCTCCGCTGTCCAGTTCCTCGAACGCATCGAAGATCTTCGGGTGTCGCTTCGGCGGTGGAATCTCTCGAAGATCGAGTTGCTGTTCTGCCATGCGCTCTATCGATCGCTCGCTACCGTGGAGAGCCTTTGTGCGAATATATTCAGGGCAGGACAGCGATAGCGATACTACGGGGCCCGTATTCGGTCACGTCGACCGCGTTACCGATACATTTCGGTGGGTTGTGTTCTGTTCGTCGTCACAGACGACTGTCGTTGCAGTTCACGCCTGATGGTACCGCGTCGACCACTTCGGTAACGACCGACGGTAAAGGCCGACACCGACAGCGCCCAAGACGCCACCAGACACACCGAGCGCGGCAAGCAGGGTCCCGGACAGCGGCGAGATGGCGAACCCGGCGATGAGGATCGGGACTAGCGGAAGGACCATTGCCGCGCCGAAAACAGCGAACAGGGCCGTGTCGAAGAGGAACTCGTTCGGAGAAAGGCCGGTGAGGTACACGGTGGTGCCGAAAATGTAGCAGGCGACGCCGACGAGCAGGACGGCCCCGACGACCGCATCGGCGAACGACCCGCCACGCCAGACGAGTGCGAGTGCGTAGAACGCGAGTCCGACCAGCGGGCCGAGCAGGAGGAACGCCCGGAACTTCCCCGCGAAAACGGCTTTCACAGAGAGTGGGTGGGCGAAATACAGGTTTACGTCGTCAGATTGGGTGAGCCAGTTGTAGGTCGTAAATCCCGAGAGCCCGAGAATCGCACCGAATGAGATACCAGTCGACGGCTGCACACCCGTGATCTGGCCGGCGAAATCGACCAGCGCGGCGGTGACACCGAACAGCACCGCCGCCGAGAAGAGGACTTTCCCGAACCCGCCTGCGCTCCGGTGAATGTCGAGCAGGCTCTTCGTCGCAACCGGGTCACCTATCCGTCGCCACCAGCGGCGAAAGGCCGGTTCGACCGTTCGGGCAGGGCGGGGCGCGGTCGCATCAAAAGTAATTGCACCCAGCAGAAAGACGGCGACGATACCGGTAACTGTCGTGCCGACCCGGAGGGGCGTCTGGGCGAGAAACAGGCCGTACGGGGTGTAAGAGACGATATCGACACCACTTGCCAGTGCTGCACCGACTGCGACAAGCGGGGCCGCGAGTAGCGCCAATCCGGGAACGCCGCGGCCAGCAAGACCGAGGGCCGCAATCGTCGTTCCCATCCCGAAGACGAACGTCAGTGCCAGGGTCGTCCACAGAAGGGAGACAGTCTCGGCGACGAGGAGGGGTCCGGCGGCATCTCGGACTGCAAGTACCGTTCCCAGAGAGATAGGCAGCAGAAACAGCACTGCGTAGTAGACACTGTCCTTGATGACGAACAGTCCCAGCAGCGTGTTCTGCGATAGCGGGAGTGTGCGAGCAGAGAACACCAACAGCGTCACGTCACCGAGGAGGTTCCGGAGGGCATCCCGTCCCACAAAGCCGATCGACCCCGTGTGGAGCCCGAAGACGAACACCAGTGCGTGGAGACCGGCGAATACGGTTTTTGTCTCGGTCCCGGTAACAGCAAGAAGTTTGGCTGCGCCACCAACGAGCAGACAGATGAATACCGGAAACAGGGAGAAGTGACTGCCGCGGAAGAGCCGGCTGTGGAGTCGCCACTCCTCACGGAGCATCTCGACAAACACCCTGCGCGCTCGTCCGTCACTCATGTGTCAGCGGTTTAGCTCCCTGGTCCACTGTTGCGTCGACGTTGTCCAGAAACACGTCGAGGAGCGTTACATCCGCATCGAGTTCCGCCGGCCGGACATCGGCGACGAGGTCGCCGCTGTACATGATACCGACCCGCGAACAGAGTTCGGCAGCGACATCTACGTCGTGCGTAGTGACGACGATCGTGTTGCCGGCATCCCGGTACGAGCGCAGGAAGCGCTTGACCCGCTCCTGAACGATCGGATCGAGATTCGCCAGCGGTTCGTCGATGAACACGACAGCAGGCTCGTGGAAGAACGCGCCAGCGATCATCACTTTCTGCTGTTGGCCCCGCGAGAGGTCCGAGGACAGTGTGTCGAGCTTCTCAGTAAAGCCGAGACGGTCGGCCCATGACTCGGTCTGCGCTGTTACCGCGTCGTCGGGCATATCTCGGATCGCACCGACGAAGTCGAAGTACTCGCGTGGTGTCATGAAACTCGGCGGTGACTCCTTTTCGGGGAGAATCCCCGCTCGTTCGCGGACCGCTGTGGGCTGGGTTGCCGGATCGGCACCGAGTACCACTGCCTGTCCACTATCCGGACTGAGCTGCCCGGTGAGTATCTCCATCGTCGTGGTCTTACCGGCCCCGTTCGGCCCAAGCAGTCCGAAGAACTCACCATCGTCGATGTTGAGCGAGAGGTCCGCTATCGCGGTCACGTCACCGTACGACTTCCGGAGCGACTCGATCTCGATTGCTGTCACGGCGTTCTGCCTCCTATCGTGGTTCTGTCGATATAAGTTGTTATACTGGGTAAGAACATTCCAGATGATCCAAGAGTCGTTTCGTGGATTGTCCGCTGCACACGGGAAACGGTTGAACAAGCACCTGTTTGGCTGGCTTTGCGATCGAGACGACCTGAGCGACCGGATGGGAATGACATGCCTGCCGCCCGGCGCCCACACCGACGCCCCCGAAAGTTGAATACGGCCGGCATAGCGGACGCGATATGTATTGAGCGGTATACTTGTCAGATATGTATCGGCCGAAGTGTCATCTGCTGTTCGTGTTTGTATAATCGTTGTTTGAGTAATCGATATCTCTTAACACATGACAGTATAGACAGATTATATGGCCCCGCATCGACTCCACCACCTTGCCCTCCTCTGTCTGGTCTGTGCGTCGCTCCTCTGTACCGCCATACCCGCTGGCGCAGCGCCGCCGCCGCGGCCGCTGTGTGACGCCTGCGGTGATACGTTTGAATCGACAGCCGAGTCCCACGGTGTATCGGTCACTGTCACCCACAGCAACGCAACCGTCGCCGTCAACAACAACGGAAGCGCGACGTGGGTCGTCCACAATCGTCTGTCTAATTCAGAGGGGGTTGCACGCCTTCAGGCAAACGAGAGCCTCCGGACTGCCATCGCCGACAGAGCGATGTGGGACACCGAACTCCTGAGCGCGAACGTTTCTGGCGATGGCGTCATAACGCTGCGCTACCGCGAGGCTGACTTCGCCGAGCGGTCCGTCGGCGGGACGGTCCGGACTGGCGAGTTCACTGAAGCCTATGGCTATCGAAACCTCGATGGCCTCGGTGCTGACCGGCTTGTCGTCGTCGCTCCTGACGGAATGCGGGTCGGAAGGCCCATCGACGGTGCAACCCTGTCAGACGACGGACAGCGGATGACGCTAACCGAACTCAACGACGGGCGTATCGTGACGTTCGTCCCCCGTGATACGGCCGCTGGGCCGCTGTTGAGTCTACTCGCAGTCGGAACACTGCTCGGTCCCGTGATGGCGATGAAGGCGCTCGCATACATCACCCTCCCCGCAGCGGTGTTTACCCTCTTGATCGGCGCTGCTGCCGGGGGCGTCGCCTGGCTCGATTGGGATCTGGAACGAGTCCGGGACTCCGCGGGCATCGTTTTCGCGGTCGTCGGCGCGCTGGCGGCTGCCCTGTCGCTTCTCGGAACGACGGGCGTTATACGGCTGGGTGGCATAGCGGCGCCACTGTTCGGCGGTGGCACTGCACTGTTCGTCTGTGGAATCGCACTTTCACAGCGGCGTGTCCGTGAGCGCACAAGCTATCGGACGGTCGTCGGCAGCGCAGTAGTCGGCGCAGGCATTGCGCTGGGAGTGACGATAGCGGCAGCGCCGATGGTTGTCGGAGATGGGTTCACGTTCCCGGTGTCAACGCTGTTAGTTCTTGGACCCGCGTTTGTGCTTCTCCCGGCCGGGTACGCAGTCGGTCACGGGAGCCGTCGGTTAGCGATGAAGACGGCCGCCATCGGGTTCGTGCTGTCGATGCTGCCGGTCCTCCCGATACTGCCTGCGCCGTTTGGGCTGGGAGTGCTATTCATTCCCGTGGCAACGGCCAGCGCTGCCGCTGTTGCGATCGCCGGCCTGCCCATCTTCCTTGCCGGCGTCTCGCTCGGCGTCCCTTCGTCTGGTCGCTGATCAGCTCTCTGGGTATAGTCGCAATTCAAACGCGATCCTCGATTCTAATCCGAGTAAACTGCCTCTGATTTATCAATTTGGAATATACGACAGCGGTCGCACCCTGATTTAATCGGCTGTATAGACCTGTGCTATCTCATGCCATGTCACCTGATAATTACCCGAAGATAACATCGATGTCACCTGATTGTACTTATGTTGCCAGTAGTACATAAGCGTGGGAACCGAACGACGATATATAATGTCGCAGGCGAATATCGGCCACAATCTTGACGACGAAGTTGCTGAACACCGTGACCCGGTCCACAACGTCGACCCGCTCTTTGTCAATCGCTGGTCACCGCGTGCGATGACTGGTGACTCGCTCGCTGACGATGACCTCCATTCGTTGTTTGAAGCCGCACGCTGGGCCCCGTCCGCGTTCAATAATCAGCACTGGCGGTTTGTCTACGCCACCCGCGAAGACGACGAGTGGGACGCCTTCCTCGGTCTGCTGAACGAAGCCAACCGCTCCTGGGCACGCGACGCTGGCGCACTCATCGCTGTCTTCTCGAAGGTTACCCTCGACCACAACGATGAACCCGCCGTGACGCGCTCTTTCGATACCGGCGCTGCGTGGCAGAATCTCGCTCTCGAAGGCGCTCGGCGCGACTTGGCTGTTCATCCGATGGCAGGCTTCGACTGGGACCGGATTCACGACACTCTGGGCGTCCCCGAAGATGAATTCGACGCCGAAGCGATGGTCGCTGTCGGTGAGCGCGCCGACCCCGAAACGCTACCTGACGACCTCAAAGAGCGAGAAGAGCCGAGTGGTCGGAAGCCACTAGACGAAATCGTCTTCAACGGCCGGTTTGAGTGAGCGGCTAGCTTCGTTCTGAACGCCGTATAGGTCGCAACGAACGTAGGTACCACTTAGGTACCGCCGATCACGGACGGCATGTTACCACTCCGGAACAGAGCGCCGGAGCGAGTCGCGTCCTCCGTGCTTCGATACTGTATTATTGAGCGGCTGAACTGTGTCCAGGTAGTTCCTGTCTCCAAGTAGCTACGCTTATAAGTGTGGCCACGAGAGGTATCGTATAGGCGGCCACAGCGGTGGGGTTGCCTCCCGTACCCATCCCGAACACGGAAGATAAGCCCACCAGCGTTCCGGGGAGTACTGGAGTGCGCGAGCCTCTGGGAAATCCGGTTCGCCGCCACCATTCATACCTATTCCTACGCGCCGATGAGCGACGCGGCTTCACTGTAGCTTGGCTACGGAGTCGTTGGATTCGCCACGCATCACAGACAGAGTCACCGTTGCGTATCGGAGTGTCCAGACTCGGGCCGCTGCTCTGTCACTGTCGATGCTAGGAATAGCGAACAGGCAGCGTTCGCGAGGAATCATCCGCCGCTCGATTACAATTACACAACGCCCAGTTCGAACACCGCGAGGTAGATCTGGCCACCACCAGCTAAGATCATCACGACGGCTGCGGTCTGGTGTATCCGTTGCAGGTACGTACCGAAGTTTTGCCAGATGCCGATGCCAACGTCCGCGAGAAGTGTCACACCGACAATCGGAAGCGCTACCCCGAGCGCGTACACTGTCAGGACGAGAACGCTTGTGTGGACTGGCAGTGCAAGCGCCTGAGTGACGACACCGAAGAACAGCGGCACGACACAGCCCGCTGCTGCGACTGCGTACACAGCACCGAACACGCCGAATCCAGTTACTGACGCCGTCCGCTGCGGCAGCGGGACGCGGAGTTCGGGCTCGCGGTTCAGGAGCATCACGACGCCGAACACGACCAGACCCAGTCCGATGATTGGTTCGAGCATCGGGAGTGCGTTCTTTAGTGGCTGCCCGAATGCGAGGACAAGCAGCGCGACGAGGGTAAGCGCGACAAGCGCTCCGCCAGCAGCGGCAGTGGCCGGTGGCAGCATACTCACATCCCCGTCGCTTTCGCGCATGTAATAGCCGATGTACCCCGGGAGAAGCGGGAACGCACACGGAGCGAAAAACGTCGTGATGCCAGCGCCCGCAGCGAACACGAGTGTCCCGAGGACGGCAACGCCAGCCATCTTACACCAGCGCGTCGAGTTCGTCTCGAAGCGTTTCGTCTTCGGCAAGCCCGCTGTGGCCGAACTGGACAGTCCCGCTCTCGTCGACAATCGCGATGTACGGAAGTCCGTCGGCTCCGAACGCCGCCAGCAACTCGCTGCCGGGGTCAAGGCCGACAGTCCAGGCACCGCCATTGCGGTTCCACCATTCGCTGATGTCAGCCCTCGTCAGCGTCTTGCTCGGCCGCTCGTTCGTCACAGAGATGAACGACACGTCCGTGTACTCGGACCGAATCGCGTCGAGTATCTCGAGCTGGTCGTCACAGGGCGCACACCACGTGGCGAACAGGTCGACTACCGTGACAGTGCCCGGCGTCGGCACGGCCGTCTCGCCTGCTGACGAGCCGCGTGCATCGAGCGTCTCGACACGAATCGGAAGCTGGTCTGTGTCTCGGGGCTGGATACCCGACAGCCCGTTCTGGGCAACCCAGAGACTCCCACCAGTGAGACCGAGCCCGGCCATCGCCGCAACGACCTGTCGGCGGTTCACGCGTTTCTCACCGTCTTCAGGTCAGCAATGATGGTTTCTTCGTCCGGCGACTTCGAGCGGTAGGCACGCTCGACGAACCCATCGGCGTTGACCAGTAGCGTCAGTGCTGTGTGCGTGAACATGTACATATCCATGTCCTCGGGGTCAGTGCGCTGGAACATTACCCCAAACTGGTCCTGTATGACCTCCTTCGCCCGCTGCTTCGACGCTGGTCGAAGGAACTGCCAGTTCTCGCTATCGGCGTCGACGTTCATCTCGTCGGCATACGCCCCGAGACGGTCTGCGGTATCACGGCCGGGGTCGAAGGTCATCGCGAAAAACGTGACCGCATCGGCGTAGCCGTTGTTCTGTGCGTGGCTCTGAATGTTCCGCTGGGTCGAGATGAGGACAGGACACACAGTCTGGCAGTGGCTGTAGAAGAACGTGAGGAGGGCCGGCGCTTCGATATCGCGCAACCGAACCTCGCGTGATTCGGTCGGCGTGGAGACGCTCACGTCCGGAATCTGCTCGCCCCATGCAGGATACGGAACGTCGCTGCTCTCGAACTCCCGGTCGGGCTCTTCGAGGACAACATCGGGATTCGAATCGCCGAAGCGACCACCACCGAGACACCCGGCAACTCCAACAATTGTTCCAACCGCACCGGTCGATTTGAGAACCGTCCGTCTGCGCATACACGGTGCTTGTGCCCTCGAATATTTGGAGAATCTGGTGTGACTCTCGTAAACCGCCGTTTGCCTGCTTTCGTATGATCTCTGGCAGTGAGTGTGTATCAATGCTGCAGAGCTCCCAGTTTGGGACTCCTTTCACGACCCGGCTGAGTTCCGATGATTCTGCGTGATCAATCGGCCCATGCACCAGCAATATGATGCGTGATAGACCGTAGCAAGATAATCTATAATCAGCAACTATCCACATCTATCATAAACAAAACTAATCGGACATCAAATTGAATCTTCTTGTCGCCTACGTACACTTATACTCCCCATCTATGCATATATGTGGTTATATGGCGGAAACACCCATCTGAATACTGTTGACTATCGGCTGAAACTGTAATTTCTAAACGTCAACCGTCCGAACACTTATGTGTAATCTATCCGATACTGTAGTCGTAATGCCAGAAACGAAGTTCGAGGTAGATGTCGACAGCGCGCCAGACGAACAGCCGGGTTCGAACCCGTTCAATCGGTGGCACCCGGACATCCCGGCGGTTGTCGAAGCAGACCCCGGCGAGAGCATGCGACTGGAAGCGCTCGACTGGACTGGCGGACAGATAACCGATAACGACAACGCCAACGAGGTCCGCGACGTGGATCTCTCGCAAGTGCATTATCTCGCAGGACCCGTTCACGTCAACGGTGCCGAGCCGGGTGACCTCCTGAAAGTCGAGTTCCACGACATGGGGCCGCTCAACGACCGCTCGGAGTTCGGGTTCACTGGCACGTTCTCCCAGCAAAACGGCGGCGGGTTCCTGACCGACCACTTCCCCAAGGCAGCGAAATCCATCTGGGACATCGACGGCTACACGGTCTCCTCGCGCCACATTCCCGATGTCGAGTACGAGGGGAAGATCCATCCTGGCCTCGCAGGGTGTGCGCCCAGCGAGGAACTGCTGGAAGCATGGAACGAGCGCGAACAGGCACTCATCGACAAACACGCCGAGGACCCCGAGTCGATACCGAACCATCCGACCGGGGAAGAAGAGCCAGCCGTGGCGAACCCACCGACGCCTGACGGTGCGCTCATGGGCGAGATAGACCCCGACGAGGCCGAGGAGGCAGCAGAGGTCGCGGCCCGGACCGTTCCGCCCCGGGAACACGGCGGGAACCACGATATCAAGGACCTCTCCATCGGGTCGACGGTATACTTCCCGGTGTACGTCGAGGGGGCGAAGTTCGGCATCGGTGACTTCCACGCCTCACAGGGCGACGGCGAGATATCCTTCTGTGGCGCTATCGAGATGGCCGCCTACGTTGATCTCGAATTCGACCTCGTGAAAGACGGGATGGAGAAATTCGGCGTCGACCACCCGATCTTCGAGCCGGGTCACCGCGGACCGAACTTCGAAGACTACGTCACCTTCTGTGGCTACTCCGTCACTGAGGACGGCGAGCAGAAGTACATCGACTCCCACACCGCGTATCGGCGGGCCTGTCTCCAGGCTATCGATTACCTCAAGCAGTTCGGCTACACCGGCCAGCAGGCGCTGCACATCCTCGGCACCGTTCCGGTTGAAGGGCGACAGAGCGGCGTCGTGGACGTGCCAAACGCCTGTTCGACGCTGGCCCTCCCGACTGGCGCGTTCGACTTCGATGCGTCTCCAGCGGGGATCGAGCACAACAGCACCGACCGCGGTGACCTCTGTGTCACTGACGACCCGCTGTAATGAGGGCTAGAGACAACACGGGCTGTCGACACTAATGTTGAGAGAGACGACTGAAGATGACGGCAGTGCCGAGCCGAACACCACACACACCGCCGCAGGCGAACTCGCCGACGCAATCCGAACGACGCTCGGGCCCAACGGGCTGGACAAGATGGTTGTCGGCGAGAACGGAACGGTCATCGTCACCAACGACGGGTCGAGTATCATAGAGTGGATGGATATCACGCATCCAGTCGGGCAGCTGGTCGAACAGGCCGCGACTGCACAGGACAGTGCCGTCGGGGACGGAACGACGACGGCAGTTGTGCTGGTCGGTGCGCTGCTTGAGGAGGCTGCAACGCTTCGTTCGGACGGGTTTCATCCAACGACAATCATCGATGGCTACGTCAGGGCTGTCGAGGCCGCCCTTGACCAACTTGAGCAGTACGAACGTAGCCTGCACAGCCGGCACGACGACCAACTGACACAGATTGTAAAGACTGCCGTCACGGGCCGATGGGACGATGCTTCGACCGATCGGTTCGCCGAACTGACCCTCAGTGCGCTGCAGGCGGTCGAGTTCGACACATCGAGGCTTACGCTCAAGTCCTACCCCGGCGGCGAACTTCGTGACTCCGTCTGTCTCGACGGGGTGGTAGTCGATCTGGAAACCTCTTCGACATCTCTTGAAGCGCTCAGTCACCCAAGTATCCAAACGGACGACGAGCCGGCTATCGCGATGGTCGACGCCGAAATCGGCATCGAGGAACCGAACAGTATCGAATCGGTGGAGCTACAAGACGCGACACAGCGGAACGCGTTTCAGGCCCACGAACAGGACCGGAGAACGGAGCTGGTAGAGCAAGTGGTGCAGTCAGGTGCGACCGTCTTGTTCTGCCAGAAAGCCATCGACGAGGCGGTCAGAACCGCGCTCGCTCAACGAGGTGTACTCCCCGTCGAGCGGACCCGGCGGGACGAGTTCGATGTCATCGCCCGGGCGACAGGAAGCACGCCAGTGATGGCCGTCGACGACCTGACCGTGGACAGCACCGGCACTGTCGAATCGGTCACACAGCGGACGGTCGGGACCACACAGACGCTTACCTTGCAGGGCTGCCCTGAGGAACAACGAGCAACACTGCTGCTCCGTGGCGGCACGCCACACGTTGCAGAAGAGGTCCGCCGAATCGTAGCAGACTGTATCGACGTTACTCGTGTCATACTCGACGACGGTGCGTTCCTGCCGGGCGGCGGTGCGGTGCCGGCCGCACTGGCGATGGACATCGCCGCCCTGTCCCGTGGGATACCGGACCGGACACAGATCGTGTTCGATGGGTTCGGGACCGCGCTGGAAGCCATCCCACGGACACTGGCCACGAACGCGGGTACGGACTCACTGAACACGCTGACGACGATAAAACAGCGGCACGACGCTGGTTCAGAGACAGTCGGTGTCGGCCCCGATGGCCATCCCCGCGATATGATTGCGGCAGGTGTTCTGGAACCATCCACAGTGTTCAGGAGTGTTCTGCAACGGGCAGTCGCTGTTGTGACACAGATCCTACGGGTCGACGACATCGTGCGGACTAGTGCAGACGAGCGCAGAACTGACGCTGAACACGACCACGCCCACGCGGCGACGGGTGGCTATCCGTGGGCAGTGGGGCACTGAGGGCATGACAGGAGCGCAGACACAGACAGCTATCCAGCCGACCGAATACTGAATGAGGGCGAGTTACTCGTCTTCGTCCGCTGCAGCGCGTTCCCGCTGGACCACGAACACCGGCCCGAGAAACCGGTTGGCGACCTGATCGGCTGGCATTCCGAACACGAACGTCGCCAGCGACGGGTCGGTTTCACCCATCACGACCGTGTCAAACGCGTCTGCTACGTCGACAATTGCGTCAAGGGGGTCCTGATCGCGGTCGATCCGTGTCTCGATAGTCGACGGGTCCATGCCGAACTCCGCCAACCGGTCCGCCATTCCGCCAAGCAGTGTCTGGATATCGTCGTCCGTTGTGTCTTCGTC
The DNA here is from genome assembly GCF_054850705.1 of Haloarcula sp. H-GB5. Taxonomy (NCBI): domain Archaea; kingdom Methanobacteriati; phylum Methanobacteriota; class Halobacteria; order Halobacteriales; family Haloarculaceae; genus Haloarcula; species Haloarcula sp. H-GB5. The sequence goes on from NZ_JBTWBG010000003.1 coordinate 347,515, forward strand.
CGCGACGTGATATAACGTCACGTCGGCGTCCATGTCCCCAAACACACTGGCGACGACGCGGGAGAGACGGTCAACGCCGATAGCCCCACGGACTGGGACCAGTACGTCTTCGACCGGTCCCGTAGCGTTCGGAACGAGAACAGCCATGCAGTCGTGCTCGGCGATCATGCGGTCAATGGTCTTCTGGCCGTTATGGGTGAACACGAGTCGCCGTTCGACGGTGGCTCCGGCGTCCTCGAACATCTCCTCGTACTCATCAAGCCGTTCCGTGGCCCGATCCTCGAACTGCATCCGCGCCTGTCCGGGCGCAGTCTGCTCCGGGATGACGTGATACCCCAGCAGGACAACGTGCGCATGGGCGAGCAGTTCGGGGACACCCTCCGGGATCGACTCTCCCTCAAGGACGCGGATCGGAACGAGTATCGATAGACGGTCGGTCATATTCAGATATCTCCCTTGAGTGTCACGTCCCCAGCGTAATAACGGTACCAGAGGTACGAGGCGAGCATGACAACGACGCCAATAGCGATTGACGCGGGCTGCATGAAGATGATCAGGCCGAAACTCGCGAGCGCACCCACGGCCGGGACCACCGGATAGCCCGGTACTCGATAGCTAGGTGAGTACCACTCCGGGTTCCGACGCCGCAACACGAGCAGGGCGATACACATCAGCCCATACATAATCAGGTGGAGGAACGAGGCGACTTCGGCGAGGAGTTCGACCCGGCCAGTCGCGACGAGGACGAGAATCGGGCCGCCAGCAGAGAGCAGTGCGACGTGTGGGGTACCGTACCGGAGGTTGACCTCGCTCGCCTTTCTGGGGAGCAAGGCATCACGGCTCAACGCGTACACCGCCCGCGAGGCACTGAGAATTGACGCGTTTGCACTCGAAAACGTCGCCAACAGTCCGGCACCCAGAATCGCGACCGCACCGGGTAACCCGAGGAAGTCACGGGCCACTTCGACCATCGCAGTCTCCCCGAACTCCCCGAGACGTTCAGCGCCGAAGGCGCTGGTCGCGACGAAAATCGTCACGACGTAAAAAACGGTCACAATCAGGACCGAGCCGACCATCGCCAGCGGAAGGTTCCGACCCGGCTGTTTGATTTCACCTGCGACAGTTGCGACCTGGGCGAATCCCAGATACGACGTGAACACGAGCGCAGCGGTCGTCAAAACCCGAAAGTACCCCCTGGAAAAGAACTGCTCCGGCACGGTGCCGCCGCCGAAGACGCCCACAGCGTCGAGGACACCGTAGGAAAGGAATCCCGTGAGCACGACAAGGAGGACCCCCACCACCACGTTCTGGATCTTCGCGGTGTTTTCTGTGCCACCGATACTCAATGCCGTCAGTGCAGCCCCGAACAGCAACCCAATGCCGATGACTGGACTGAACGGGAGCGCGACGTTTAGCTCAGCGAACACGGCGCTCGCGTAGTGGCCGAGCCCGACCAGATAGAACGCCGAGGCGAACATCAGTCCGAGCCACAGTCCGAGGCCCACGATTGCGCCATATGCTGTCCCCATTCCACGCGAGATGAAGTAGTACCCGCCACCGCTCCGTGGCATGGCCGTCGCGAGTTCGGAAGTCGGAAGCGCCACGAGCAACGCGATCAGCCCGCCGATTGCGAACGAAAGGGTAGCTGCAAGCCCAGCGTTGGCGGCCGCCAGCCCCGGAAACACGAAGATTCCGGCACCAATCATCGTCCCGATTCCGATTGCCAGCCCACCGACCAGCCCGATAGTCCGTTCCAGTTCAACGTTGTCGTCGTGGACGACTGCGTCGTCGGTGACGGCTTCCGGCTCCTCAGCAGGTACCTCACCGGCGATGTTCTCGCCCGCTGCGTCGACATCAACAGGCTGGTCAACCATATGCTAGAAATTATATCACCTACCCGATAAAACCGCCGACGAAATGCGTGCCGACTCGCAGGCCGCAACGCCGGTGAACTGGATGAACAGGCCGGCGACATAAGCGTAGCGCCACATAGAGAACCATCTCTGTGGGCTCGCGAAACCCCGCTTGCGGCTCCGGAAGCCAGTGAACCGGCCACACACTACCGGCTGGCCAGTCGAAACAACTCTATGTCTCGGTCACCTGCTGTAGGTACTGTGCGTTTCAGTCATCGGGCCCGAGCGCTCACGGTTCCCGACGAGGTTCGGGACGCGATAGCGGCGCACATCGCGGCGAGTCATCCCCACGAGGCTGGGGGATACCTCGCGTGTACGCGACAGGATGACCAGTTGTATGCGACCGATCACGTCCCGCTCGAAAATGTTTCGCCGAGGCCGCGGCGTCGGTTCGCCGCCACGGCACCCGATCAGATTCCGCCGGAGCCTCGGGTGTTCTATCACTCACACACGTCGGCGTCGACGCCGTCCGGTCTGACGGGCACCGACCGGCGGAACATCCGTGACCGGTTCGCACTCGTCGTGTTCGCCCCACACGGGGAGCCCTACAGTTACCGGCTGTTCCGACTGGGGTTGTTTAATTGGCAAGAGATCCCAGTGATGGGAGAACCATCCCACGAAGAGCCGACCAGACTGCCACGGCTCATCTGAGGTAACTGGTCTGAGTGTGGCAACTCGGGGCTGGTGCGTGCTGGTCGACAGTGAAATCGGAAGCGCTGGCGGTAAAGCGGTATATACTCAGTCTTCCTCGCCGCCGGCTACGATGTTGGGGTTGCTCTGTTTCTCGACGCTGTATATCGGGTAGTCGTCCTTGGTGACGAAGGCGATGACGAGGAACGCCACAAGCCCCACCGCGGCGGCGATGAACGTCGGCAGGCCGTCGAAAGCGGCGGTGAAGATGTCGTTAGGGATGTACAGGAGCGTGTTCTCGTAGGCGTAGGTCGTCGGCACCATCACGAAGAGCACGAGACGGGTGGCGGAGCCAGCGATCATCGAGCCGAGTGCTGCCGGCGTGGTCGCGATATCGGACCAGTATAGTCCCATCACAAGCGGGACGAACGCGCCAGCCAGCATGATGTCGAACGCCAGCACGAGCAACATCCCGGTCGCGGACACCCGTATCGCGAGGAACACGCCAAGTAGCGTTATCGGGACTGACATCAGGCGCGTGACGGTGAGGAGTTTGTCACTCTCCGAACCGAAGAAGCCCTCGTCGACGCCGCCGTCCGCGGCGGCTGCCGGGCTGGCGGCACTCTCCTCGTCGACGCGGATGTTACCGATGTTCCGAGCGATGACCGCCGACGTTCCCAGAATCGCCCCATCGCTCGTCGAGAACGAGGCGGCGACGATGCCGGCGAGGACGAGTGCAGCCAGCCACGGTGGGACAGCGTTCTGTAGTAGCGTGTACAGCACGGCCTGGTTCCCGGCCTCGACACCAAGGGAGGCCAGAATCGGGTTCGCCGACAACGCGACGACAGAGAACGGGACACCAATGATCAGCGTACCGGCGGCCCCGATGAAGCAGGCTTTCTGTGCGGTTTCGGGACTGTCAGCCGCGAACACCCGCTCCATGAAGTCGATGGCGACGATGTCACCAAGTCCGAGAGCGACGATGGTGGCGAGGTTGATGTAGGCCCCCTGACTCGGGTCGGTGAGCTGCCCGAGGTTCGTCGGTCCCATCCCGGACGGAATCGTGATGCCGTAGTTCGTCGTGACGTAGACGATGAGCGCGATGGAGCCGAAGAAGGCGATCCCTGCCTGTATCACGTCGGTGTAGGCGACCGAGAACAGCCCGCCGGCGACAGTGTACGCGAGCACGAGTCCGGCGATGATGAACACACCCAGTTGGAAGCTCGTGCCGACGAAAATCTGGAAGAGGTAGCCGCCGGCGACGAGGTTCCCCGCGAGCAGGAACGCATAGGCGACGGACATGATGATGCTTGCGACGATCTCGGCGGTACGACCGTACTTCCGGCGGTAGAAGTCCGGCAGCGTCGTGAGGTTGAGTCGGTTCATCGGCTTCGCAAAGAACAGTCCGGTGAGGAACAGGCAGAGCGCCAGCCCGACGGGCAGTGCCGCACCGGCCCAGAAGCCAAACCCTGCTGCGAGGTCGGTGTTCCCAAGCGTCGCGTTCGAGTCGAGCGATTGCGCCATCAGCGTCGCCGCGGCCAGCGGGAGAATGAGTCCCCGACCGGCGACGATGTAGTTGATACTGTCGCCGTTGACCTTCTTCGCGACGTAGAACCCGATGGCCATCATCGTCACGATGGTGGCGGCGAGCCCATAGAGGATGACGCTCACGGCGAACCACCACTGTTGACGATTGAACAACTATCATCGCCTCTGTAGCCCGATTCCACAGTTTTACGCCCAGATTGGTTCCGGGCCGGACGGTATTCAGTCACATCAGTTTCGTTTTGAGCACTACATAAAGCGATTATGACAGTATTGTTTACACAGTAGAGTTATCCCGCAACGAGCATGGACTGTAGGAGTGTGTTAGTGGACACATGTACGGTGCGTAACTCCTAGGACTGTTTTAATACCTTAGCTGCGCAGGCACTTGCATATCGTTCAGTTTCTTGCGAATGTGGAGAATTTGTTTCAACCGGAAGTAGAAAATGCGCCCTAATCTGATAAGAGATAGAGCGATTGATGGACGTTTCGAAAATCCATAGGAGTGGTGCGTGGTGACGCCCGATCCGATTCGAATGAAACGGAAAGTCCAGCAGCTGGGCTCGTCCACGCTGGCGGTGACACTGCCCGTGGACTGGGCACGGCAACACGACATCTCGAAGGGTGACGAGGTCATCGTCCAGCGCGACGAAAATGGTGGGTCGCTGCTCGTTGTCCCCGAACAGCCCACTATCGAGGACGTGGAGGCGACCATCGACGCCGACGCGCTGACCCCTGACGCGCTGGAGCGGGCCATCATCACGCAGTACGTTCTTGGCCGACAGCTCATCCGAATCGAGGCGACGGCACCGCTGGAGACCGAACACCGTACCGCCGTAATGAATGCCGAGCGTCGACTAATGGGGCTGGGTATCGTTGAACAGGCCGAAACAACGGTGACGGTGCGATGCTCGGTCGCGCCCGAGGACTTCGACCTCCCGACGCTGCTGGGCCGACTTAGTCGCACCGAGGCGGTGATACGTGGGGACGCGATTTCCGCGCTCATCGAGGGTGACACGGCCCTCATCGAGACGGTGGAGAGCCGCCAGGCCCAGGTCGAGAAGCTGTTTTACCTGTTCCTGCGTCTGGTGTTTACTATCTACCGGAACCCGCGACTGAACCAGACTGTCGGGCTGGAGACAGGCTTTCCACTGATCGGGTACCGCTCGGTCGCACAGGACGTGGTGTTGATGGCCGACACGGCCATCGAGATCGCGGGGCTGGCGAGCGACTCGGCGACGCCCGACCAACGGACCGCCTCGAAGCTCACCGAACTCGGGGACGCGCTCGATGACGCCGCGAGCGCGACCCGGTCGGCAGTGACGACCCCCGACTACGACGCGACCGAAGACGCCCGCGCCGCGTTCGACCTGGTCGATGACAGGATCGCCGAACTGAACGCCCACCTCGAAGCCGAACGTCCCGAACCGTTGCTGGCGCTCCAGCGCGCTGTGGTCCTGCTCGAACGTAGCGCCAGACACGCCCGCGACAGCCTCTCAGTTGCGACGCATCTGGCCTTCCGGAACGACCCTTCTCTGGTCACCGGGGAGTAACTGCTGACCGAGAGGGGCGAGCCAGCATTAAATTCCTTAAGGAAACTCGAACAGTACATGTCCACTCGTGGTCATAGGAGTGGGTTTTACACATCCGAAGGAACGCTTATCCGTAGTTCGCAATCATCTACTTTTGTCGATACACACGCTGGGTTCGACCAGTTCGAGCCCGGGGAACCACTATATCATGACTAACCGAAACGGCGACGACATCTACGGCGAAAAGCATAAAGAAGCGAACGAACCCATTTTCAGCGGCATCCCGACGTTCCTCAAACTCCCAGAAGTCGAACGCGACGCGCTCGATGAAGAGGATGTCGACATCGGTATTCTCGGTGCACCGCTGGACACGGCGACGACTATCCGTCCGGGCACCCGCTACGGCCCGCGTGCAGTCCGGGCCGCCTCGACGGTCCCTTCGCCCCCCTACGAGCATTTCAACATCGAGACCGGTATCGACCCCTTCGACACATTTAGCGTGGCCGACACCGGCGATGCAGCCGTCTCGCCCGGGGACACCCGTCAGAGCCAACTGAACATCGAGGACGCGGTCTACGAGATCAGCGAGCAGGCCACGCCCATTGTCATCGGCGGCGACCATTCTATTTCCTACCCCGACATCAAGGGCTGGGCCGAGGCGAACGGCTACGACGACATCGGCCTCATCCACTTCGACTGTCACGCGGACACGGGCGACGAGGGCCTGACCGGCTTCGAGTACGACCACGGGGCGTGGGTCAAGCGGGTCTTCGACGACGACCTCATGGCCGGAGAGAACTACACGCTCATCGGTCCGCGTGGATTCTGGCCCGGTCCGGACACCTACGAGGAGATGCGAGAGGCCGATATGAAGTGGTACACTTCGATGGATGTCGGCGGGATGGACCTCGACGATATCGTCGCCGACGCGGTCCAGCGAGCTACTGACGGGACCGACGCAGTGTGGGTCTCTTTCGACGTGGACGTGATGGAGCCGGCCTACGCACCCGGCACCGGCGAACCCGAACCCGGCGGCCTCGTTCCGCGGGAAGCCATCTACATGGTCCGCGAGGTTGTGAAGGCCCTCGACCCAGAGGACTTCGGCTTCGACGTGGTCGAAGTCTCCCCGGCCTATGACACCAGCGACAGTAGTTCCTACAACGGCGGCGTCACCAGCGGGCTGGCCAACCGTCTCATCATCGAGGTCATGGGGAGCATGGCACTCGCCGAAAAGGGACTGGAATCGGGGGACCCGATCAAGCCCAAGGAACCGCTCGGTCCCACGGAGGAAGCCGAGACGCCGGCCGACGACTGACCACCGCCGCGGTATACGGCTCAATCGCTGTTGTTGTACTCCATTGGTGGAATGTGCTTGGGGGGTGGTGTGTCGGCCGGTAGACGCTGGCTCGGATGACGTCAAAAGGGGTCACCGGACAGCAGCCAGTCATCAAGCGTTGCGAGTACCCGCGCATTTTTGATTATCACAGCGGTATATTGAGAAGTGGTAGCAATTCAGCCGGAACTGGACGGGCGTACTGCTCTTGTGACAGGGTCTGCGAAGCGTGTCGGCCGAGAGATGCTCCTCGAGTTGGCGGCTGCCGGTGCCGATGTCGCTGTGCACTACTGGACAAGCGAAGAAGCGGCGGCGGAGACAGCAGCCGACGCACGGACCCACGGCGTCGAGGCAACCATGGTGGAAGGTGACGTAACAGATCCCGACGCCGTTGATTCGCTGTTCTCGGAGTGTGAGTCAGAACTTGGCGATATCGATATCTTGGTCAATGCCGTCGGGCCGCTCCCACAGGGACAGTGGGACGAACTGTCCCTCGATGAGTGGAAAACCGCTGTTGAAGGGTGTCTATACTCGACGTATCTGTGCTCGCAGCGAGCGCTCCCATCGATGCGGTCGGCCGGTTGGGGACGAATTATCAACTTCGGCGTGGCAGATGCGCGTGACGACAGGGCAGTGCCGATGAACTTCCCGTACTTCGCAGCGAAAAAAGCCGTCCTGCAGTTTACGCGCACACTGGCGTACGATACACAGGACGACGGGATTACGGTCAACGCTGTGTCGCCCTTTGCGGTCGAGAACACTGTGGTGGACGTATCGGAGTACCCGCGCGGGCGGCCAGCCACATTCGAGGACGTTGCGGCACCGATTCTGTTTTTCTGTAGTGACGCGGCTGCCTACATTTCCGGTCAGAACGTGGCCGTCGACGGTGGTCGACTACAGGAAGCGTGACCGGGCAGACACCAGTCGATGCATACTCACAGCAGGTATGTTGGGACGGCGAGAGTCCCACAATCGCTACAGTCCACACTGGTCACCAGCCATCGCAGGTCCGCGGCTAGACGGTGTCTGCGGCTTCCGACTCCTCGCTATCCAATCGAGCGAGTACGATGCCGGCGATGAAACACGCAGCCCCCAGCCCGTACAGGCCATAGCTCAGTGGTGCCGAAACGAGGAACCCTGCGACGATCAGTACTCCGAACGCGGCGTGCAGAATCGCAGTCTGGTTCACAGCCGGTGTAGCGGGTTCAGAAGCAAAAATGCCGCGGTACGGGGCTCACTGACCGAGTCTAATCGATAGGAATTTGTGGGAGTATGGACCAGAACGGTCCCATTCACCGTTGATGTATCGCTCCAACACCAATTCAGATCACGGGCACAGGTCGCCGATCCACACGGTTGTCGCCGAATCAGCCGATTCTGGCAGGTCGGAGTCGGACGATGGGTGCGTCCGGCGAGTCGATGGCAGCAAGGACGTTCCCAGTCTCGGGTTCGACGACGACATCACGGATACGCCACCCTCGGTCGGCGAGGAGAGGCGTCGCTTCCTCGACCGTTCGCCCGTCGACGGTGAACCGGGCGAGGTATTGCGATGCCAGCCCGCCGACGAGCAAGTCGCCGGTCCACTCCGGGAAAGCGTCACCGGTGTAGAAAGTCGCGCCGCTGGGCGGGAACCCACCTGATCCGCAGCCCCACGAATAAACTGGTGCCACGACGTCGTCGCGATCCGCGTGGCTGACGCCGATAGGGTCGCCGCTGCCGTAGGTACAGCCCTCGTCGGCGACCGGCCAGCCGTAGTTAGCGCCACGTTCGACGATGTTGATTTCGTCACCGTCCTGTTCGCCGAACTCAGTCTGCCAGATAGCTCCCGTGTCGGGGTGGACGGTCATCCCCTGGGCGTTGCGGTGGCCGTAGCTGAATATCGAATCGACCGCGTCCGGGTCGTCGGTGAACGGGTTCGCATCGGGAATACCACCCGAGGGTGTCAACCGAAGCGTGGTCCCGAGCTCGTTCGTCCTGTCCTGAGCGACGTGGTCGGGTCCAAAGTCCTTGAATTGCCTGTCGCCGACAGTCATGTACACCAACTCGTCCGGGCCGAACACGACGCGAGACCCGAAGTGCCCGTCGGAGTCGACGAACGGCTCCGCGACGTGCAGTTGTTCAAATCGATCGAACTGCGCGTCAGCCGCGTTCAGGCGACCACGACCCAGATGTGTTGCCGATTCACCGCTATCGTTGGCTTTCGAATATGTCAGATACACCAACGCCGGGTCCGGAAAGTCGGGATGGAGCGCCGTATCGAGCATCCCGCCCTGACCGCTCGCGTACACCGACGGTACGTTACTGATCGGTGTGACTGTGCCGTCTGACGGATCGACCAGCACCACGCGGCCGACGCGCTCTGTGACCAGCCACTGTGAGCCGTCAGGGAGCGGCGTGACGCTCCAGGGGGATTCGAGCCCATCGACGACGGTTTCGACAGTCACAGCGGTCGCTGAGTCGTCGGTCTGCCCGGAATCCGTGGCTGTATCGCCGTCGCCTTGTTGGTTGTCGCTGGGAGCACTACAGCCCGCGAGTGTCCCTGCGACCGTGAGCCCGCTCGCAGCAAGGAAGGTCCGTCTGTCCATCGTGGCCACAGCTACGGTCGCAGTGCTGTTAACTGCGGTCCCAGCCGCGGCCAGCCCGCAGAATCAGTCACTCTACGACCGAGCGTGTTCGACGGCGTCCTCGGCAGTGTCGCCGACGTACTCGTAGAACTGTCCGCGCAGGCTATCACTGTGCTGTGACATCTGTGTGATGACTGCGACGTGGTCGCTTTCGACGGCGAACACGATGTCAAGCTGTAGTCCGTAAAACTCACCGCGCAGTGTAAATTCGTTGTCTGGGTACAGGTCGTCATGATTCGGTGACGCGCGTCGGCACACGTAGCCGGTGTGTTCCCGCAGCACGGTCTTGAGTTGCTCCGGCGTGAGATATCGGTCAGCTTTCTCTGCAGCGGTATGGCTTACTTCGATCCGGTCGACGTTCATCAGATATCTATCCAGTAGGCAGCGACGGCTTATTTTGGCTCCCATCGGGAAGTTCCAGTCATTGGAGAGATATTCGTACGCCGACCGCCCGTTGGGCCTGTCGCGGCGAAGTGTCTTTTAGCCTCCCGCAGCTACGCAGCACTGATGGACCGTCACAATCAGCCAGCAGGTGATAGAGAGCGTCTGCCAGCGGAGACACTCTCGCCGCTGGCGACACGGGTCGACGAACTGCTGGCCCTGTATCGATACGAACTCACCCCCGCTATCGATGCGATCAATGCTGCCGTCGCTGGCTACGGTGGCCTGTTCGACCCGGAGACAACTGCTGCTGAAATACGGACCGCAATCGACGAGCTCATCGAATCTGGCCCGCCCCCGGCACAGCAGAGCGCGGCTACTTCCGCCGTGTCACAGGTAGTTCTCTATGTGGACGGCAGCGCACACAGTAACGGGCCGGCCGGGGCCGGTGCTGTGATTCAGGCTGATGAGACGGAGATCGCCCGACTCGGGCGTCCGGTTGGCTCCCGGACGAACAACAACGTCGCCGAATACGCTGCCCTCCAGCTCGGGCTGCAAGCACTGGTGGCACGATGTGATCCGGAATCGGTCGAGATCCGCATCGATTCGATGACCGTCATCAACCACATCTGGGGTAGCAAAGAGAGCACTGTGAAAGCGACGCCGTACAGCACAGCGATCACTGACCACCTGTCGGCGCTGCCCGCCCACGAGTGGACGCATCTGGCTGACAGTGATCCGAACCCAGCTGATGCACAGGCGACGGTCGGGGCCGACATCGCAGCCCTCGGTCCTGGGTGAGACAGGGGCCAGAGAGCCTGTCGGTCGCGTTGCTCGCGAAATGGCTCACCAGCGAGAGATGGGTGTGTAAGTAGCCGCTGTTCTGCTGTTTTTATTCCTTGAGCACGTGTTTTATGCTAATGTATACTGATGGGCAGTTCGACTATGATGTGGTCGTGGTCGGCGGCGGCCCGGCCGGGCTGACGAGTGCACTATACACCACCCGACTGGGGATGGACACGATTGTCATCAACCGCGGTGGGGGCCGCGCTGCAATGATGACCGACACGCACAACGTCATCGGCGTCACTGAGGACGTTTCGGGGAACGAGTTCCTGGAGACGGCACGCGAACAGGTGCAGGATTACGGCGGCACCTACGAACGAGGTTTCGTGGAGTCAGTCGAGCCACTCGGAGACGAGGACGGCTTCACGGTGACGACGAGCGACGGCGAACTGGTGGTCAAGCGGGTCGTCTTGGCGACCGGGTTCGCCGACGAGCGTCCAGACCCGCCGCTGCCACGCACCGGGAAAGGGCTCCACTGGTGTCTCCACTGTGACGCGTTCATGTTCGTCGGCGAGCCGGTGTTCGTCATGGGGACCGGCGAAGCCGCGGCCCACGTCGCGATGATTATGCTGAACTACACTGACGACGTGGACGTCCTGACTCGCGGCGAGGAGCCGGAATGGAGCGACGAGACGCAGACGATGCTCGACAATCACCCGGTCGAGATCGTCGAGACAGAGTTGTCCGGCAAGCAAACCGACGATGACGGCTGGCTATCAGCGTACGAATTCGAGGACGGAAGCGTCCGGGAGTACAAGGGCGGCTTCCCGATGCTCGGTTCGGACTATCACGCGGAACTGGCCGACGAGCTGGGAGTCGATAGAAACGACGACGGGACGGTGGCCGTCGACGACCACGGCGAGACCAGTATCGACGGGATCTACGCAGTCGGAGACCTGACGCCAGGTCACAACCAGATTCCAGTCGCGATGGGCGAGGGCGCGGATGCGGGCATCGCTATCCACAAGGACCTCAGGAAGTACCCGCGTTCAGTCGAAGACATCGAGTCCGAGGGAGCGGTCGAAGATGTGGAGGTGCCCGCTGTCTCGGAAGAACTGTTCGCGACGGCGCTGGCACACGAGGGTCACGCCGCCGGGCCACGCTCGGCTGAGACGCCAGAGGCCCGCGCTGACGACGACTGACGCTCCGGAGTAAGTAACCGAGTATCGGCCCCGAGAAGCGACTATTCGTCTTCGGTGTCGTGCTGTCGATAGGATTCGAGCAAGTCGTCAAGCAGTAAGCAGCGAGGGTCTGTCACGGGGTACGCAGTGTCGATGTACTCCTCTGCGGTCTCGATGTCACCACGAATCGCGAACTGTCGGACGCGAGCAGCGTTCTCGTAGAAGTTCTCGTTGATCTCCGGCGACATCTCGGCCCCACTGGAAGCCGGTTGGTGCTGGAAGACCTCTTTCTGTAGCTCGTCGAAATCAACCATCTCGGGTTCGTAGTCCTCGATTTCCGAAAGGACGTACTCAACGGCGAACCGCTGAAACTCGGACTTGTTCGAGAAGACACCCTCTTCTACCATCTCCTCGACGCAGTCCATCACCGCTTCAGGGAACCGAACCGTTGACTTGACCACGTATTACTCATCAGACTGTCGACCCATATAAAATATGCTCCCGCGGGGGCTGGCACACTGTGTGTTGATTGTTTTGGTATCGCCTATTTGATTGTAAAATCCCGCCTGACAGTACTAGCAGCGGTGATGATTTCTGGCGGCAGTGAGGAACGTAGAGTGCGCTCACTGACACAAAGTCGATCCCGTCCAATGACGGGGAGGCAATTAGTTCTGTACACCGATGCTATCGACTCCCCGGCAAGTAGATACTGGCTACCAGCACGACAATGAAAATCCCGATTACAGAACATACTTTTGCCGTGGACACCTTCTAAAGTTTGACAATGGGTCGGCCAAACGTGTTACTCGTCGTTCTCGACTGCGTACGCGCGGCGAACACCTCGTTGTTAGGTCACCGGCGCAAGACCACACCCTTTCTGGAGGAATTCGCTCGGGAGGCGACAGTGTACACGCAGGCACGGACGACCGCGAGCTGGTCGCTGCCGGCACATACGAGCCTGTTCACCGGTGTTCCGTCCGAGGGGCATAAACTCCAGATAACCGAACGGCTGGAGCCCGGGCAGACCATCTTTGATTTCCTCGATGGGGAAGGCTACGAAACTGGCGTGTTTACCGAGAACCCGTATCTTACGGTTCACCCATCCGGTCTCAGTGATAGCTTCGAGTCCGTCGTCACGGAACGGCCCGACTCAACGGACGTTGACGACCCGTCCGAGACCCGCAACGGTGTCGACGGGTTCTGGTACGCTGACAGGCTGACGGAGTGGATCGACGAGCAATCGGAGTCATGGGCTGCGTGCCTGAATCTGATGGATGCGCATATGCCGTACGCGACGCGGGACGCCTACGATGAGTGGGGCGCGGACTTTTACTGGGCAATGCACGACGAACTCCCGATCAAATGGGAGTGGAGCGTCTACGGGGAGCAACTCCCAGCGGGCATCGGACAACTACTCGAACCGCTGTACGATGGGGCGATTCGACAGACTGACGCCATTCTGGAGCAGGTCATCGGTGCTCTGGAGACACGCGGTGTGTTAGATGAGACGCTCGTGGTCATCACGTCGGACCACGGGGATGGGTTCGGAGAGCCGCCACAGGCGGCCACAGAGCCACCGGCCGTCATGCACGGCATGGGCACGCAGGAGGAACTGTTTCACGTCCCGCTGGTCGTCCGCGGACCGGGGCAGACCGAGGGGCGGCGAATCGAGTCCCTGGCGACGCTGTCACGGTTTCCCGACGCCGTACTGGCTGCCTTTGACGGGGATGAGGACGACTCCGGATGGTTCGTCGCACCTGATGGGCAAACGACTGCATACCAGTCACCGCCCACCGGACAGACAGCTGAGTACGCCGAGCAGTACACTGACGAACCGGACCGATTCCGACAGCCTGCATCACTTGTGTATCTTGACGGGCCCGGCGACACCGTCTACAAGCGCGCAGCGTGGGGAGAGGATGAATACGAAGCGGTCGTGCGGGGCCGGCGGTCCGAGTCCAACCACGATACACCTATCGACCGCTCGCCGTCGGACGTTGTCGCTGACTCCGCAGCGCACAGTGAGACGCTCGAAATCACCCAACTTGCGTCTGGGGAGGACGAAATGGCAGAATACGATATCGATGGCTTCGACGACGTAGACCTCAAGTCGCGGTTGGAGCGACTCGGCTATCTCTGAACCGGTGCTAATCAGGCCGAAACCGAGCATCGTCCGCCACACTCGTATTATAGCTGTCGTACTTGCGATGGCTGAACAGAATCGAAAGGGATGTTTGTCGCAACTTGATTTGTACGAACGATGTATAGCGATATTCTCGTTCCAACGGATGGGAGTGCGTCAATGCAGCAGGTACTGGAACACACAATCGATATTGCCGACGGGCGGGATGTCACCGTCCACGCGCTGTATGTCATCGACGACCGGGCGTTCTTGTCGATGGATGACGAGATGCAGGACGAAGTGCTTGAGAACCTCCGAGCGGAGGGCGAAGAAGCCACGTCGGCAGTCCGGGACACACTGGAACAGGAAGGAATCGAAGTCTCGACAGCGACCCAGCGGGGCAAACCAGCAGACAACATTGTGTCGTACGTTGAAGACGCCGATATTGATCTGATTACGATGGGAACGCAGGCAGACAAGTATGAACAGAATATGCTCGGGAGCACGGCACAGAAGGTCGTCACGAAGTCGTCCGTTCCGGTCCTCACTGTTGGCGTTTCCGAGTCGGAGTAAGCGCGCGGTTCGTCAGTGGTCGCAGGCTGCGGTAGTTGATGCAGGCGGAAACTAGAAATTCGGGTCCCTACTTACTGTGACTGAGCGACATCGGTTCTGACGCTGAACGACCCGACCAGCGTTTCGAGCTGTTGTGCCTGGTCGGACAGCGACTCCATCCGGTTGCTCACTTCATTGATCGAAGCAGTTTGTTCTTCGACTGTCGCAGACACAGATTCAGTTTCGTCTGCCGACTCAACACTAATATCCGCGACCTCGTCGATCATCGACACGACACCTTCACTGGTCGCCGCCTGGCTATCAGTCGTGTCGCTGATTTCTTGGACACCGGTATCGGTTTCCGCGGCGTTCTCAGCAACCCGTTCGAACGCAGTAACGGACCGCTCAACGGCTTCGATCTCTTTTTCCACTAACTCACTCGCCCGTTCAACCTGACTGACGACAGTGCCGGTCTGGTCCTGAATGTTCTCGATTCGGGTTCGAATGTTCCCCGCAGACTCCTGGGTCTCGTCGGCCAGTGTCTTGACCTCGTCAGCCACAACAGCGAAGCCGTCGCCTGCATCTCCGGTCCCGGAGTTCCCAGCGCGGGCCGCTTCGATGTTCGCGTTCAGCGCCAGCATATTCGTCTGTTCAGCAATATCGGAGATGAAATCGACAATTGTCGCGATCTCTGCCATCTGGTCGTCGAGTTCGGTTACTGTCTCCACCGTTTCGTCGATAGACGCCTTGACATCTTTCGCATCAGTTAGCGTGTCTTCGGCGAGTGACTGCCCATCACTCGCGATTGTTGCGGTCTCGGCAGAAGTCTGTGCGACTTCATCAGCCGACGCCGCGATCTCTTCGACCGCCGCTGAGAAGTTCGACACCTCGGCGCTCGCCTCTTCGACCATTCCCCGCTGTTCATCAGCGCCGGCAGCGATCTGCTGGATAGAGCCGCTCACACCGTCGCTCGCCGTCGCGACTTCCTGCAGTGCTGAATCCGACTCCGTGACCTGTCTATCGACAGCAGCAGCGAACGACTGAATCTCGCCGAGCGTCGCTTCGAGTTCGTCCGCCATACCGTTGAACGCAACGCCGATTTCAGCCATCGAATCGTTCATACTATCCGCATCAACACGCGTTGTGAAGTCGCCGTCCGCCATGTCCTCCATTGCGTCTTTGTACGTCTGGGCCTTCAGTTCGAGATGGCTGTTGAGCGCAGCGACCTCTTCACGCTCCTGCTCGGCCTCGTCTTTGAGACGTTGGGCTTCCTCGCGCTGCTGTTCAATTTCGGCTCGCTCCTCTTCGAGATTATCGATCTTATTCGCCCGCTCGCGGGCACGTTCAATCTCTGTCTGTGCCTTTTGTCGAGACTTTTCGATGGAACTCAGGTGGATCGTCAATGAGATCGCCAGCATTGCAACGAAGCCGCCATGGATAGCGCCCCAAGCGATGGGGTTCAGTTGCGCTGCCGTGTGGTTGTAGACTGAGGCGGGGTCGATGATGCCGAAGATAATGTGGCTCACGACGACGTACGCGATGCCGATGCCGAACGGAATCCAATCTTCATAGATTGCGGCGATGCCGATTGCGATGAAGAAGTGGAAGTGTGCCTCAATGTACCCGCCGCTAAAGTGCACAAGCGTGCCGGTACAGAACGCGAGTCCCGTGACCGCTAGCACAGTTCGCACTCGACGGCTGAGTTGCGGTAGGGCTGCGGCGAACGCAAACCCAGCAATGAGACCAATCTGAAGCAGCACCCGTCCGGTCGGTACGGCGGGGATGGCTGCGCCGATGATCGGACTCTGCGTCGTTTCGACGAGCCCTAGAATCAACAGAAACGGGATATGCGCCAGAACTGTGATGATGAAATATTTGTGGCGGCGTTGCCACGTTTCGTCGGGAATTGAACTCCCATCCGGGATGGTCGAGAGGAAGCCACCATCGCCGCCGGTGGTGTCCCGGCTTCCAATGTTTCCAGCACCTGTCATGTTACCATTTGCCATACCTCTGAAAAACGCTCAGAAATTATATTACTGTTCATGAAATTATCAAATTTGATTAGTGCACGCTGGACGGTGCAAAGACATACACTATTATTCAATATGGTTTGTTCACTATTTGCGCTGTTGTCATTCGGTCAGGTATGTGCTGAGGGTCAACAGCTACGACAGACGACCGCGTATATTCAGTAATTGATAGCTAGCCACTTCGTTGCCTGAGGTGGATGGCAGCGACTGCGAGCACAGTGCTGCGGTAGCGACCCTTGAAAACGCAGGTCTTGGTTTACTCACAGCAACACTAAAGTCGGTACATGGCAGTCTCTCTGTCAATAAGGGAAGACACACTGACCGCAACTCGGGTCACGGATGAGTGGGCTGCAGGTGGTGGGGTGGGAGAAACTGTGTGCAACCCACTGTGTGTCGCCAACCACGACGACAGGTTCTGCACTCCGGTACATCAGTGGCCGGGGGGAGACACACACTGACTGTGGAGCCAAGTAGCAGAACCCACGTGCAAGGTTACCAAGCAAGTAAAAAGCTCTTGTGACTTTCAGTTACAACACAAACTGTTTCGCCCAGATTACAGCACTTCCGAATGAGGTTTGTGAATATCTGACTGTTGTTTTCGAGGCTATTTGCTAGGTTTTTGGTAGTTAATTCGTAATCGAAAAGTTCCATGCCTTCCTCGTTTAAAACACCATGTCCACAACCCTGACCGTCGAAGGGATGAGTTGCGGTCACTGTGAGCAGACCGTCGAAGAAGCCATCGAGGCGCTCGCCGGTGTCAAAGACGCAGAGGCCGACAGAAACGCCGATCAGGTGTCTGTCGACGGCGATGTCAGCACGGAACAACTCATCGCCGCTGTGGAGGATGCGGGGTATGACGCGGGGACCTGAGACAGCCAGTCCCAAATACTGTAGTAACTGTTGTCGATACGGGTTCGGTACCACTGCTGGGTAGCGGATGACTGTCACCCCGTGGAGAGGGGAGACGGAAAGTTCGGCTCAGTCAAACAGCCCTTCTTCCCGAAAGCCGGCCATCAAATCGTCGATAAGGGCCGAAGCCGTCTCGTAGGGATAGTCCTGATACTCGGCGTATTCTGTACCAAAATCCATCACCCCGACGCGGACATCCCCTGCTTCGAAGGTCGTACTTGGGCCGTCCGGCAGCACTGGCACTAGTTCCATCGGTTCCTCGACAGGGTACTCTGCGCTGGTGAAAACCGCCTCTAATTCCGCTCGAAGCTGCCCGGCAGTGTCTTCTGTCATACCGGAGACTTGGTTGAGAGAGACAAAAGGCTTGTTCTGTGCAAACAGTCGTAGTCACGCATCACTCGGTATAGCCGAGTTAGCGGATGTTTTTCAGGATGTCTTCGCCCTCGGCGGCAGTATCGATGGCTTCGACCACGATATCCTGTGGCTCTTGAACTACTTGTAGAAGTTGTCGCGCACTTCTGAGTTTGTATCGGGCTTCAGAGCCATCCCCGTCGTCGAAAGCGCCTTCCAGTCGTTCGTCAGTTGTAGCGAGCGTCGTTTCGGCTATAGAACCGCTGTTGGGAATGTTTTTCTAAGTTTTGTTACATTTGTCTGAGAAATAATTCTCGAATAATAGTAGAGAGTCTCCCAGACTGTTGCTGAGAATGTGTATGAGTCTTCTGGACAACCGGTGGTTGAATTTCTTGCACGTTGGGATATCGTATTAACATTTTTTATCGAGCTATCAGAACAGGCAGTCGATGCCCTCCACGCTGCGGCGGACATTCCTCGGAATGGTCGCCACTGGATCAGTCGCCAGTATCGCTGGCTGTTCGTCGTCGTGCCCTGACGACGGCGCACCAGACCCATCTCATACAGTCGAACCGGATATCGACAGTTCTGGCTTCGAGACAGTGCCCGACGGCTCGTGGCCGTTGCCGCGGTTCGACGCGACGAACACGGGCTATGCGCCAGTCGGGATGGAAACCACGACACCATCGGTCAGATGGCACGCAGATATTTCAACATCGTCCGGTGACAGTGAAACCACCGGTGCAAGCGCGGTGGTCGTCGCCGACAGCACTGTCGTGCTAACGACAGCGACCGGTGTCGTCGCCCTATCGCTCCGTGACGGCGAAGAACAGTGGCGGCGAGATCTCACACCGGCGACGGTTCCGTCAGTGGTCGACATTGGAGACGAACCAGCGCCACCGGTGATAGCGAACAGTCGCGTCTTTCTCGCGACGACAGACAGTATCGCTGCATTCGAGGTTGCGGACGGAGCAGTTGCGTGGCGAAACACCGACACGGCCGGGGCAGGCGTTCCAGCTGTGACTGACGACGCCCTGTTCGTCCCCACGACTGACGGGGTAGCGAGATTTGCGACCGACGACGGACGCCGGCAGTGGACGGCGACCGCCGACGGGACGAGGCTGGCCGTAGCTGACGACACCGTCATTATTGCTGGACAGGAGATAGTGGCGGTAGACGCCGCAACTGGCGAGGTCCAGTGGGAACACTCGGATCGACCTGAGGGCTATCCCGTCGTCTCTGATGGGACCGTCTATGTGAGCAACACGTACGGCGACCTGATAGGCCGGTCACTTACGGACGGGAGCGAGCAGTGGCGTCTCGACGACAGACGGTCACTCGAGTTCCCGGTCGTGACGCCTGATAGCGTGTATGCGATCGAGCGCCCGGGTGAGTCCGCCAGCGCAACATTCGCCTTCGACCGCGTCGAAAACGGGCCACCAGAGCCCCGGTGGTGCTCGAAAATCAATCTCGGTGGCGCGGTGACTGCCGCGACTGATGACGCTGTGTTCACGTTCCAGAGTGATGATGGCCTCACCGCGTTCACCACGCGTCTCGGCGAGGCAGTATGGCAGTATCCGACCGAGTATCAGGCAGTCTCACTGGCGGTACTCGATGGCGGAATCGTGAGCGTGTCGCCGGACGGAACCGTCGTGGCCCTCGGAGGTGAGTGACCTGCCATGTGGCGTCGCTCATATCGGTTGGCCGGTCCGCTGCTTGGGTTGAGTGCAGTCTGTCTGCTCATCACCGCAGTGCCGCTCGAACTTTGGCCGACACCGCGGCCGGGTGATTCGTATGTGTTCAACCCACCGCCGTTTAGCGCAATTTGGGTACAACGGACGCTCAGACCGGGACTCATCATAACCGCGAATGCGCTGCTGTTAGTCGGGCTGGGCACAGTACTCAGGCGTGACAGCGCGTCGATGTCTCGCTTACAGCGCGTGTTCGCATTCAGTGCTCTCGTTGGGGCCGGAGCCTGTTTGCTCGGAACGCTGTTGTTCACAACAGCCGGGACAAACGATATCGGAAGAGAGCTCACCGCGCTCCTCATATTGGCGCTCGCGATTCCGCTTATAATACTGGGACTCGTCGGCTGGGGCGCTGGCTATCTCCGGGCGGACAGCACTCGACTCGGTGCTGCACTCACTGTCCCACCGGTACTGGCTGTGGCATACATCGGTCTCTCGATGGCTGGCATTGACTTCGCACCCGTTGGCAGGCTGCTATTGATTATCCCAACGAGTGGCATGGCGCTGGTCGTCGGCTATGACCTATGGAGCGACAACACGATCGCCAATGATAGATAGTGAAGCCCGCCACAGGCCGCTCAAACGACTCACCCGAGTAATCCAGCCCGACCGGGGAGTATCTGTTCTGACCGCTCGGGTTGTCGGTCAAACGCCGCGACGACTGAGGCGGTATCAGGCAAATGTGGCAGTATATACTCGCCTTCAGTGTGTTCAATAGTAACCGTCTCTGTGCCGAGCAGCGAATCAAGCGGCGTCTTCTCAACGCGGAGGCTACGTTCCTCCCCCGACTCGACGCGCCAGAGTGCCGTGCCAAACAGACGGTCATATGCGACGAGCACACCAGCGTCAGCGTCGATTCGGTATTCGATCGTTCCATATCGCAATAGCTGGTCGAGACACAGCAGGAAAACCGGGATGCTAACGCTTGCGACAACGATCACGGCGACGATATCCCAGGCACTGCCGATTGCAAACAGGACCGCAACAAGCAGCCCCATACCACCGATAAACAGGCTGCCTGGGTGAGATGGAAATCTGAGGAGGCCGCCGATGACCCGTCCCCAACGGACCGGACGAACCCGCTCAGGTGCATCAGCGAGTGTCTTGTCGATAGATCGTGCCTTCGGCGGGGCCGTTTGCCAGCCGTATTCCTGATCGTAGGACTTGAAATAGACGGCAAGACGGTCGCTATAGACGCCCAAGAGATCAGACGTGAATTTGAGACAGACGACCATGAGTAACAGTGGGAGTCCGACAACAGTCGGGTCGAGACTGCCGAGTTCTGCTTCAGGCCCCTCGGTAGCTGCTGTTATCAGTGTCAAAGTGAGTATGCCGCCGAAAAAGACGGTACATATCCGAGGTAACAGTCCGCGAAACGCCGTCGTCGAGTTGTGTTTCCGATACTCCCCGTTGTAGAAGTAATTCCGTACCGTAGTGACGCCCGTCAGAAGGAAAATTCCGACAGTTGCCAGCAGGACACCAGTTACCGTCTCCGTGCCGGGTTCCGGCAACGGGCCGATCAGCAAGGCCCCAGTAAACAACCAGACGACCACCAGGATGAGAACAGTAACCGGGAGCACGAGCAGGGTCGTGAAATAGACTCGCAGATCGGTTCGCGGGATAGCGAGGGAGAACTGCCGTTGTGCCAGCGGTCCGATAAGTAAGGTTCCAGTTTCAATCTCCGGCGGGCGACCGGCGAACACTGCCCGGATGAGTGCCCAGACCGAGTCGACGCCAAGCTCAAACCAATAGAGAAACAGCAATGCAGCCGCACTCCAGTCGAGAAACGCAACACCGACGATCGGAAGCGAATTCGAGACGATAGTTCCGAGTAGTTCCGTCCGACGGCTATCCTCTGTACGGAGAATCCGTCCGGGGGAGGGCATTATTCTATGGTGATAGCTAGTGACGTATGAACGAACTGATTGCACAGCCGACTGCGTCAGGTAGCAGGGCAAGAGTCGGCACACAGCTTCGGCTCATGTAGGTGGCAGTTCAGGGAATACAGGCAGACCAGTCGCTGTCCGAACTAGCCACTGGCACTACCTGCACACTCCCAATCCAACGATATATCCGGCGAGAACCCCTAGTGAATACATGGTCCGTTTTAGCTCGGTTCTCATCTACGACGGCGAATGTCCGTACTGCTCGGTGGCTGCGAAAGCCCTCGAACAGGTCGACGATATCGGCGCGATCTCGTGGTACGATGAGTCGGCCCAGTCGTTTCTGACGGCCCAGTTCGACGAGCCGCCGTTTGCGATGGTTTTAGTCGACCGGCCGGCACAGCAGGTGTTCGCGGGCCGCGCAGCCGCCGAAGAACTCGCCGGCCGCGCCGGGCTCCCCGATCTCGTCGGTTCGCTCGTCAGAGAGAACTACGAGAGAATCGCCCACGTCGTTGGGCTGGCGAGTGGGCGTGGGAGAGAACCAGACGATGTCCACGAGCAATACGCACTGACAGACGACGCGCAAGACCGCTTCGGGACGCTTGCGAGAAACGCCGTTGGTCGGGACATTCGCGCCGACGCATAATCGTCTGTTCTTTCCCAGCGTTTTCTGAGGCAGTGGTAACGAGACGATAGCAGGAAGGCACCTGTGCCTTACTCACTAGCTGCCCTCGCGGCGGTTGTAAGCCGCCAGCGGCGAACACCCCTGTGCGTGTTGAACCCGACCAGACCTTTCAAAGCGAGTTGCTGGAGATGTGTCGTGACATACGGTTTCGGGGCCGAAAGGCGTGCAGAGATGTGTGCTGTCGGGACCGCCGTCGCCTCGCAATCTTCGAGGACCGCCAGAACGTCGTCGTTCGTCAGTGGGTCGATTGCCATACCTCCTGTTCGGACTGACAGGTAACAAAGCCTCGTACTCAGGTAGCAGGTGACAGGGATTGCTGTCGCTTGTCAGCTGTTGAATTGGTGGTCTGTGCTCCTGCGCTTCCCCGGGTTCGTTAATTAAGAGTCGCATTCCGAGTACCCGAGAATCGTCTCCGGGTTTAATTCAGCATCAAGAACATATTTTGATTATGAGTTCAGATTACCAACCATTATTGGGCGCAGAGTTGGAAGATTCCATTATTGATGAGGTGCTAACCGAGAGAGGTGTTGGTGTGCTGTCGATGGCCGCTGAGGGAGTGCCATACGGCGTGCCGCTATCTTTCGGGTACGACGGAGAGGACACCCTGTACTTCGTGTTTTTGGGCGCAACCACCGAACTCCGGAAAGAGAGTTACGCGGAGCAGGCCGACGTAGCGAGTTTTACCACCTTCGATATTGGTCAAGATGGTGCATGGCGGAGTGTGATTGTCGCCGGACCGCTCAAACGCATCGAAATAGACGAATGGGACAGCGCACGTGAGTCACTCGCTGATAACGCGTACCAGTCAAACCTTCTCTCTGAGTATGAACTACAGGAGAATCCCAACGTATGGGCACTGAAAGTCCAGGAACGGTCAGGCCGCGCTGTCGGACAGCAGTGATCGTGTGTCTTTTCTAGCCCTGTGCTGACGGGCCATGCTGTAGTTAACGCTGCCATGGACATGAACGAGTCGCCATGTGGGCACGAGCGCGGGGGTTTCACAGCAAGCTAACTCCACGAGTTCTGCAAAGCGTCATATGATTGTTTTAATCGCTCGGTATATGATGGCTGGTTCCACTGTTCCCAGCTGTACGTGGCTGTGTCCACTGTCGTACCGTTGCGTCCGGGGAGAGCGTCTATGAGATTTGTTGTGCCATCGATGGCCCGTGCCTGTTGTCCGTCTGTGGTCGGACGGTATGTTGCGGCGCTAGCTGTTATTGTATCGAAGGACGTTGTTTCAAGACCGTCAGACCAGTCCGATGCGATTCGCTGTTTGGTTGACGGATCAGCAATGTTGAGTAGAACCCAGGGCAGTCGCACTTCGACTGTTCGGTCTGCTGGACTGACGTGGACATCAGTGAGCGAATTGTAATCTGGCGATGACGGGTCCCCGTTCGCGTAAGTGAGCTGTCCCGTTTCGACGGCCTCGAACGGAACCACATCGCCGGTCGCTGGGACAGTGTATCCACGATTGATAGGCTCGCGTACCGGAACGAATCCCGCCGTTCCGTCGCGATATTCTTGCACTGGTACGCCCGCCTGAGAGCCGAATTCGCGGGCGAACGCGTCGAACGACGACTGGACCAACAAGCGGGATGTCGCTGGTCCACACAGATGAACGACAAAGTCAGCAGCGGCTGTCGCACCCGTATTGAGTGGGAGTGGCGTCTCTTGCCCACGTAGTCCAACTGTCAGGATGATGTTCACCCGACTCCAGTCCATCGGGTCGGCTACGTCACCGAGCATTACTCGCATCTCTAATCCTTCTAAACTGTGTGAGATGCGAAGCTCCTCGAGTTGTTGATCGGCTGGAACATTGGCTGCTGTTTGTGGCTTGATCACAGTGGCGTCGTCCCAGTCTGAGCTGTTGCCGGACAGGGAAACCGCATTCTCCGGCTCAAACGCCAACAATCCGAATCGCTGTTCGGGAGTTTCGATGTTTGACCAGTACGGACGGCGGTCGGGGACCGAGCGGGCATCGAGATTCCACGTCCGCTTGAACCACTCGTCTTGCCATGCGAACGCAACGCCGCCTGCGGTGCCTGCCTTGACGATGTCCTCGTACATCGCCGCGACGATCTCGCCCTGGGACTGCTCAGTATGTTGGCCCTGATGACGCCCATGTACGTCACGGTGTGCGATACCCCGTGAACTCGGCACTCCGAACTCAGCGATGAGGAGGGGATGGGTTGTCACACTGACCAAGTCATTGAGGTAGCCGGCATAGCTATTGGGCTCACCACGGTGGTCAATAAAGTCGACGTAGTCCGGTGTTTCATTGAGCAGGTCGGGATAATACGGATAGACGTGGTATGCCGCAAACGTGCCCGGATCGAACTCGTCAGTTGTGGTGACAGTATCCGGATCAATCGTGACCGAATCTTCGTCTACAAATGGCTCATACGGATGCTCCAGCGGATCAGTCGTCACCCAGTTGACGAACCCGACAGGGGCTTGCCAGTCATGGTTGGTGGTCTCGTGTGCGACAGCGCCGTCTAACCGCTCCGCAAGCCACCGCTCGAAGGCACTCCCATCACTCTGTACGTACGACCCGCTGTACGTCCCAGCGTCGATGGCTTGATTCGTTGCCTCGACGACGGATGGTGGCCACTCGATGCCGAATAAGTACCCCAGAAGCCACTCGTGAACGTCAGCATCGTAGACACCACCAGCGTGCCCGGCTCTGTCTGGAAGAGTCGCATCACCGTGGACAACGTCCACGGTACGCTGTAGCTCCTGATCGACTGTGTCTGAGATGCTGGTTGCATCGCCTGCTGTGACCAGTGGCTTGTGTGGTACCCACGTTCCCTGCAGTAGGTACAGCGGATCGGTTGCATCCGCGTTGTACGCTGCAAGGGCCTGATAGAACTCGGGGGGGTGAATCGTATACGTTCGTATCACGTTGGCGATAGCGCCGATATCCGCTATCCAGCGGTCGTATTCATCACGCGTAATGGCTGCCGACCCCGGGAAATAGCCGGGCTTTGCCATACCAATGTTCAGGCCACGAACGGTCAGCGGTTCATACCCGTCGTCAGTGAGTCGCTCAAACCCTTTCCGACGAACCTGAAACATCGGTTGATTACCGTTCTCGCTTAAACACCCCGCAACACCAGCAGCCCCAGTCACACCGACAGACGCGAGAAAGCGGCGACGTTCCATAGATAGCATATGGCTCTGTATCTGATTACTCTATTGCTCTCTAATGGATAGTAATTACTAGCCACTGATATATTATTAGACGGACTTTTGACTCTGCATATATTAGCGACAACAACAAATGGGTGATGAAATACTCGTAGTTGATGACGATGAAACACTTCGGCAGTTGCTCACCCACCGATTGGAGAGTGCGGGATACGCTGTCCGCGTCTGTGAGGACGGACAGGCCGCGGCCGATCTGCTTGATACAGGATATGAACCAGCACTGGTTATTTGTGATGTGATGATGCCGCGTCTCGACGGGACCCGACTACTACGGATGATCCGGAGCGGTGAGTTAGCAGTGCGTTCGGACTTACCCATTGTCATGCTCACATCTCGTGGACAGGAAGAGCACGTACTGGAGGGGTTTGACTCCGGCGCAGATGATTATGTCACCAAGCCGTTTCGTGCGCAAGAGCTGCTAGCTCGGGTTCGAAGATATGCGACGGCGTGAGCAGGAGTGCCGGTGATGCAGGGTGCCGTGGCAGTAGGTGAGTATTCCGTACCCATCAGTGTCATCCTCTCTGTTCTGGGACTTCTCGTTGGAATCGGACTCGTAGTCTCGCTTGCACTCACAATGGGGCTGTCGAGCTACCGGTATCTCAAGGCCACACAGCGGAGCCGCGTGCGATCGAACGTGCAAAGCGAGCTACTCAGCAGAGCCTTTGCACCAGAACCGAAATGGGACGAATGGGCTCCTACTCTTTCGAAGACAGAACGGAGCGTCGCGACGGAACTTCTAGCAGAGTATCTCCGTGAACTGGACGGGAGCGAAGCCGATTCACTCAAGCAACTCGGTGTCGCATTGGGCATCCCAGATGAGGCTCGAGCTGATTTAGAACGTGGTCATACGTTCGTTCGATTACAGGCGTTAACGTGGCTCATCAGACTAGATGATCCAGACCCGTACCATGCGGCATCTTACGAGCCAACGACACAGGCCGAACGAGCGGCCGTTGCGCGCCTTCTCTTTCAGACCGGACAGTTGGATTCTCCCGCGGAGGGCGTCGAGTTACTGCTAGATGGGGCGACAACAGAGTTCAGTGTCTTCGGGCAAGATACACTGTATCGGCTTGCCCGGGAGGCCCCTGATGCGATGTTTGCACTTGCAGCAAACCGGTACGAGGCGTGGTCAGATGCACTGTTGGCGCAGGTGTTACTCGTTCACGGACAACTCGGGACAGGCATTCGCACAGCAGATGTGTCGTGGTTGACATCCAATTTAGAGGCTGATGATGAGGGTGTACGAGCGGCCGCAGCAAGTGCGCTTGGCAGTTTTGGTTGGCGGCCGGAACTTCGGGATTCACGGTTTCTGGCCCGGGCCACGGCTGATTCCTCGCCGCGTGTTCGGGGTGCTGTCTACGAGATGCTGGGTTCATGGGGCGATCAAGAGGCAGTGACAATCCTTCTCTATGCGCTTGTTTCCGAAGAGGATCCACGGGCGTTAGTCCGTGGAACGAACGCACTGGTGCGGCGACAGGATCAGATCGGTCGTAGTGGACCGGCCATTCTCGGCGCTGCCTGGGAATGGAGCAGTGAACACGCATCATACGATAGTGTCGCCCGGGGCCACACCCGGGCCACCCAGGGATAACGAATGCATTCAACGACTCATCTGGCCGTCACGGTGTTCGGCGTAACTGGACTGTTCGTTCTTGCGTACTATCTCGTAGTAAACGGCTATTATCTCTGTCTCCATATCCTGGCTCTGTTCGAGCTACGCGACAATGTTCGCGAGGCAAACTGGGATGAGCCGTTCAGGCGGTTTGCAAGCCCGTTCTATCCAGGGATTGCGCTTGTCGTTCCAGCCTACAACGAGGCAGCAACCATTGAAGAGAGTGTCCAGTCGATGCTGTCGCTGAACTACCCAGAACTCGAGGTTGTCGTCGTCAACGATGGGTCAACTGATGCAACACTCAAGAAGTTGATCGAACGGTTTGAACTCGAAGAAATCGAGGCAGAGGTGCCATTCGAAGTGCCCAGCGAAGCGATACACGGGACATACCGGTCAACCCGATATGAAGAGCTATTGGTTGTTGACAAAGTAAACGGTGGTAAGAGTGACGCACTTAATGCTGGTATCTGGCTGACAGAGATGCCGCTGTTCTGTGCAGTCGATTCGGATACGCTTATCGACAGAGATGCCTTACTGCAGATTGTCAAACCGTTTCTCAAGCGGCCAGGGACGACGGTTGCGACGGGCGGCGTCATCAGAGTGGCAAACGAATGTAGCGTCAGAGATGGCCTCGTCAAAGAGGTGAATCTTCCGAAGACTGGGCTCCCAGGACTACAGGTAATGGAGTATCTCCGTGCGTTCTACTCCGGCCGACTCGGACTCAATCGGCTTAACGGATTGATTCTCATCTCAGGTGCGTTCGGTCTCTTTCGAACCGACGTTGTCCGGGAAATCGGTGGCTACCGCCATGACACGATCACAGAAGACTTCGACATCATCGTTCGCCTCCACCGGTATCTGACCGATGAAGGTCGGGAATACACTGTTGATTTTGTGCCCGAGCCGGTCGCCTGGACAGAAGTTCCAAGCAGTAGACGCGTGCTCGGCCGCCAACGCCGTCGCTGGTTCCGTGGAATGGTTGAGACGGTTGTCACGAACAGAGGAATGCTATTTAACCCATCGTACGGCCGCGTTGGAACAGTCATTTTTCCGTTCTTTGTCGCAGCGGAGATGTTTGGCCCACTTATCGAAGGGTTAGGATATATTATTCTCCCGCTTGCGTGGTACTTTGGGGTGTTGAGTATCGAATTTTTCATTGTTTTCTTTTTGCTGACGACTGGATTTGGGATATTCCTGTCATGGTTCGGCGTGTTCAGCGAAGTCTGGAGTTTCAACCGATACGAAGATCCACGACAGATAGGACGACTACTGTGGTACGGCGTGCTGGAAAACTTCGGTTACCGACAGTGGAAGACTATCGTGGCCTGGCAGGGCCTCCTCGAGTATTTCCGCGGGGTAGATAGCTGGGGCGTCATGGAGCGAGGCGGGTTCAGCGTTGAAAACCATGAAGATAGCTGAGTGATATATGTAACCAAATGGCTATGGCAGCGGATGCTGACGATTACTTTCGAGACCTGTACGAACTCGGCGCAAATCGTTCATTGTCATTAGATGAAAAAATCGAGCAGGCGATAACAATCGGACGTGATCGGCTGGGGCTGGCTTATGGCGTGCTCTCATACACGGCTGAAGGAGAGTACAATGTTGTTGGATCGACAATTGAGACGGGAGACTACGCGGCCGGGACAGTCCACAATCTTGACGAAACGTGGTGTCGACACGTTGTCAACGACCGCGAGATGCTGATTGTATCGGATGCAGACGCTTCGGAATATGCTGATGATATCGCTGCAGAGGCTACCGGCTTGCAGTGCTATATCGGCTCACCAATACTGGTCGACGGTGAAACATATGGAACGCTTTGTTACTCTGACGACAGCCCTCGAAAGCGCGACTTTGGAGAGCAAGAACAGCAGTTCGTCGAGTTATTAACGCAGTGGATCAGCTACGAAATAGAGCGGCACAAACACTACCAGACCGTCGAAGCGCAAAATGAGCGCCTCAACGAGTTCGCTGGGGTGCTTGCACACGATATTCGGAACCCACTGACGGCTGCAATCGGATACACAGAATATGCCTTGGAATCTGTGCCTGACTCAGTTGCGACGCACTTACACACAGTGCTTGACTCTTTAGACCGGATTGAGACACTCATTACAAATACACTCTCACTGGCCCGCGACGGTGCAGATGTCGGAGAGCGAGAGCCGGTCGATATCGCGGCGATTGCACGTGACGCATGGGATATCGTTTCGCCGCCGAACGCCACATTGACTGTCTCTGACAGTCGTACGATTATGGCTGATAGATCGCGTCTCCAGCAACTATTCGAGAATCTCTTCCGCAATGTCAAAGAGCATTGTGGGGAGGATGTGATAGTCTCGGTTCGGGGCACGGAGACCGGATTTGAGGTCAGTAATGACGGACCTGAACTGCCAGAACCGATAGCAAAGTCGGTGTTTGGTGGCTCGTTCGGCCAAAATCGAGTCGGCCTTGGCCTCTTGATCGTAGAGCGAATCGTTTCTGGGCATGGCTGGGAGGGCGACGTAGAAACGACGCCCGAAGAAACTAAATTCATCTTCTCAGACATTGGGACGGCCACGAAAGCTGGCAAGACGGTCTGACTTCACGTCATTCGTCCATCAGTACGGGTACAAAGTGTAGCGTCGCCAGACTAAACAGGTTTTGTTTAATTGCGCACATATGGAATGATATCTCAGTACATTCATCCAAGACTATGGCTAGTTATGCGTCTAGTTGCCCCCTCAATCAGATATTCTCCCCAAATATTAAAATATAGGACCGCATATGGTGTTATATGAAGAAGCGATTGCGAAAAGCACTGGACACGATACCTGTCCCACGGGAGAAGCCAAGCGCGGGCCTCGATGCGTGCACAGAGTGTGGTCAGTCCTCGCTTCCCGGTGCTAGTCGTTGCACTGATTGTGTCGAAGGCTAACAGCGAGGGAATCGTCCGGGGGGAAGTCAGTTACAGTTATTGCCTCCAGATCGTTCTCTTCAGGTGCGAGGCCATCACAGTCGGTACGCAAAACCGACAACGGCATCGGACTCAATCAACCGGAACGAAGATACTCAGCATAAAAAGCGAGCTGCCAGCGGACCCGCTGCCGACTGATGGGTAATCATGTTCAGGTTTCGGCAGGTATTTACTACAAACCAGATAATTGACAGCAATGTCTTCTCGCAGGTCAGTGTGTCTTGAGGAACTGGCATGGCCAGAAATTGAATCCGCCATCGAAAACGGAACACGGACAGTAATCGTCGCTGTCGGTTCGATCGAACAACACGGCCCACACCTGCCACTGAATATGGATACGCTGGACGGGGACGAACTCTCGCGCCGAATGGCGACTGAGTTGGGTGATGCTCTTGCGGCCCCCACAATTCGCCCCGGATGTTCAGGACACCATATGGAGTTCCCCGGTACCATAACCGTTTCACCCGAGACATTGATGAATGTCATCCGATCGTACTGCGGATCCCTCGACACCCATGGCTTCGAACACATCGTTCTCGTCCCGACTCACGGTGGGAACTTCGGGCCGGTCAAAACCGTGGCTCCCGACATCGCACGTGAACTCGAAGCCTCAGTGATCCCGCTCGCTGACCTCGACGAGCATATGCAGTTGCTGAATGAGGGTCTCAGTAAGGCCGGTATCGAGTACGAACAGGATGTAATCCATGCTGGGGCCGCCGAAACAGCGATTGTACTAGCCATCGATGAGGGCCTCGTCAGGACGGAGAATATCGAACCCGGGCCTGAAGGTGATATTTCGCCGGCTCGGCTGCTAAGTGAAGGGTTCAAATCAATCACCGAAAACGGTGTCCTCGGTGATCCGACAGCGGCGACAACCGAGGCCGGCGAAGCGATTATCGAGAATGTTGTCGAGGCGTACGTCGAAGCGGTCGAGGCAGAACGCAACGCAATTTAGTCGAAGGCGTGAGAGTGTGTGTCCGCTTGGGCGCTGTCTGAGAAAGACGGTACCAACAGTCCTCGCCGATGCGTACTGGTTTGTGACTACGACTCGAATACACGTCAACACCAGAATGCGTACGTGGCAATCTCGCAGACTGTCTCAGACTGTTCCGGCGGGAGCGATGCTGTGGGCCAGAACACGGTAAAAAGGCGAGATAGCCACGTGTAAGTATCCCGCAGCTTGGCTGTGTCGTTACTCGTCGGTCTCGCGGCGGATCATGGCTGTCGCTTCGTACGAAATAACCAGCTCGTCGTCTTGATTCAGCCCTTCGTGGCGGGTTGTGATGAGTCCCCGGCTGGGGTCGCTGTCGGAGGGTCGCTTGTTGATGATTTCAGTTCGTAGTCGTAGCGTGTCACCGGGCTGGAGCGGCTGATGCCAGCGGAGATCGTCGACGCCGACGCCAGCCTGAGTTGCCATGTCCTCGCTGTTCTCGACGTTGAGACGCATACAGATCGCGGCGGTCTGCCACCCGGAGGCGACTAGCCCGCCGAAGACGGAGTCTTTCGCTGCCTCCTCATCGGTGTGGAACGGTTGCGGGTCATACTTCTCGCCGAACTCTACAATCTCGGATTTCGACACAGTGTATCCATCGGATTGACGTACGTCACCAACCGAAACATCCTCGTAAAGTTTCATACGATCATGAACAGGGTGCACAAACAAAAAACCCGGCGCGACCACCGACAGGATGCATTTCCGCGAGTATGGCGGCAATACCGGATTTAGGAATTATTGCACTGCATATGGGAGTCGTTGGCGAACGATGTGCAGGAAGCCAAAGTGGAAAAGAAAGCCCTCTCGGTGGAGACGTGCTCAGAACATCGGCAGAATCAAGACGGGCGTACTTAGCTCGAACTCAACCGGTCGCTCCAGCTTCCGCTCGTAACTACGACAGCAAGGGCAACAGTGCCGACCACAGCAATAAGTGCTCGGCCGCCGAGCCCCAGCGACATTCCGGCGAGCGACGCGAGCGTGTTCGTCAACAGGAACAGCACGACGACGGGGAGAACCCAGCTAACGGTTAGTAGCCACGGTCTGGCTACCCATTCGAAGCGATCGGTTCCAGCTCGGAACTCCGCCAGCGCTTCCCCACGGAGCAGCCAGCCCACGATGACAGTGAATGCGAACAGTCCGACGGTCAGCATGAGATCTGCGAGCGTGCCGGAAACGAACTGGAACACCGGGCTCGTGAGTGCCAGCCCGCTCCCAGTGGCCGCAAGCAGGACTGTGACCAGCACCGTTGCACGGCGTCGGGGGACGCCGAAGCTGTCGACGAGCGTTGCCACCGGCGTTTCGAGCAGGCTGATCCCGCTGGTCACCGCGGCCATCAAGACCGTCGCAAAGAACGCCGTTGCGACGAGTTCCCCGCCCGGCAGCGTCGCAAACGCCGTCGCGAGCGCGACGAACAGCGCACCGGGGCCGCCCTGTCCTGGGTCGACACCCTGGGAAAACAGCAGCGGAATGACGACCAGCCCGGCGAGGACACCGATGAACGTGTTCGAGACAGCGATAACCAGCGTATCTCGCGGAAGAGATGCGTTGTCGTCGAGATACGAGGCGTACGTCAGCATTACCCCAGCACCAAGCGAGAGGGTAAACAGCGCCTGGCCCGCCGCTGGCCCGATGACGCTCAGGAAGTTCGCGGCGAGGTAGTCGGCGTCGAAGCTGAGATAGAACGCGTAGCCGGCGGCCGTGCCCGGCTGAGTGGCCGTCCACACGGCGAGGCCGATGAGGATTATCACGACGCCAGGGAGCATCACTTTCGAGACGCGTTCGATGCCGTGGCTCACGCCGAAGAAGACGATTGCGGCGACGATACCGAGGAACAGCAGGTGATAAGCGACCGCTTCGAGCCCGAAGCTCATCGCCCCGAAGTACTGCTGGGGCTGCCCGAAGTATGCCCCGACCGGAGAGACCAGTGTGTAGCGAAGGATCCACCCGCCGACGACGGAGTAGAACGAGAGGATGACGAGAGTCGTCAGAACGTTGAACGCACCCAGCCACGATCCCCAGCGGGAGCCCGTGAGCGAACGAAGCGCCGCGGTCGGTGTCTGCCGCCCGCACCGTCCGAGGACGAACTCAGCGAGTAGTCCCGGGACGCCGATGCCGACGACGACAAGCAGGTACACGATGAGGAACGCGCTGCCACCGTTCCCGGCAGTGAGCCACGGAAACCGCCAGATGTTCCCGAGGCCCGCTGCACCGCCGACGGCGGCAAGTACAAAGCCGAGGTTCGATATCCATGAGTCACGATCGGACATTCGTGTACAGGTCTGTTCAGTGGGTACTCAAGTTCCTGTTGATTCGGTTGCTTCCGTGTAATTAGGAAGGAGTTAGCTAGCCGACAGTCCAGTATATCTCCGAACTGCTGTCAATCGTTTCTACGGCGACCGCCTGTCGCTGGCGACGGAGTCGAAAACTGCGATGGCAGCCCGCCTCAGACCGCGAGATATTCCGCTATCGCGTCCTCGTCGGCAATCGTCGACGGGCCGAGTTCGTCGACGACTGTGCCACGCTCCATCGCGTAACAGCGGTCAGCCATCTCGCGGATGACCCCGAGGTTCTGCTCGACGAATAGAATCGTCGTCCCGAGGTCGTCGTTGATCGTCTGCATGTCCTGACTGATCTGGTCAACGATCGAGGGCTGGATGCCCTCGGACGGTTCATCGAGCAAGAGCAGGTCAGGGTTCGAGACCAGTGCGCGGCCGATGGCGAGCATCTGCTGTTGCCCGCCCGAGAGCGTGCCGGCTTCCTGGCTGGCCCGCTCTTCCAGGACCGGGAAGTAATCGTATATCTGGTCGTACAGCGTCTCGTCGCTGTCTGACCGGATGGTCTCGCCCATCTTGATGTTCTGCTCGACGGTTAGCTTGGGGAACACGTCGCGGCCCTGCGGAATGTAGCCGATACCGGCCCGGGCGCGTTCGTCGGCACTCGCGTGGGTTACGTCAGTGCCATCGTAGCTGATGGCCCCATCGCTGGGCTCCAGCAATCCCATCACCGTCTTCAGGAGCGTCGTCTTGCCGACGCCGTTTTTCCCCATCACGCCGACGATTTCTCCTTCTTCGACAGAGAGGTCCACGTCCCGCAGTATCGGTGTCGTGTCGTAGGCAGCGGTGACACCGTCGAGTTCGAGCATCACGACTCACCTCCAAGATATATCCGCTGGACCTCGGGGTCCGACTCTATCTCCTCGATCGGCCCTTCGCGGAACACCTCGCCGTTGTGCAGGACAGTCACTTCTTCGGCGATGCTCGCGACGAAATCGGTGTCGTGCTCGATGACGACGAAGGCGATCCCTTGCTCCTCGTTGAGCCGCGTGATCCGCTCGGCGATGGCTTCCCGTTCGGCCACGTCAAGGCCGGCGACCGGCTCGTCCAGTAGCAGGAGGTCGGGTTCCAGCGCGGCGGCCATCCCGATTTCCAGTTGCTGTTGCTGCCCGTGTGAGAGCTGCCCGGCATCGACGTCCTCGTAGCCGGTGAGCCCCGCAGCCTCGATAGCCTCGGCGACCAGCCGCCGTCGCTTCTCCCCGTCGGCGAACTGCTGGACGGGAAGCCTGACGTTCTCTCTGACGCTCAGGTCACCGTACACGGACGGGACCTGGAATTTCATACTGATACCACGAGAGACCCGCTCGTGTGGGTCAAGGTCGGTGATGTCGTGGCCGTTGTAGTAGATACTGCCGTCGGTCGCCTCGTACGAGCCGGTAATCAGGTTCAGCAGCGTCGACTTGCCAGCGCCGTTGGGGCCGATGAGACAGCGGAGCTCTCCCTCGGCGACCGAGAAATCTACGTCGTCGGTGGCAGTGAATCCGCCGAACTGCTTGACCAGCCCGTCGGTCTGCAGCAGCGTCTCCGTTCTGTCTCCCGTTGCCAGTTCCGCAGCGGTCTGTCGGACGTTCGGTCCGAGCGAGTCGACCTCGGATTCGGTTTCAGTATCACTCATTAATCACTCACCTCACTCGACGCGTCGGGTGCGTCAGCCCCGCCGGCTTCGCCCGGGCCGAGTCGAGTTTCGACAAGCTGCTCGTGGAGCCACGGAACGAAGCCACTCGGAAGGACCAGAATCGTCACCAGCAACAGGGTCCCAAGCAGGACCAGCGCCAGCTCTCCAGCCATCGAGATGCGGAGGTATTCGACGGCGAGCGTTGCAACGACGGCCCCGAGCAGACTCTTTCGGCCACCGATACTCACCCAGATGACCGGCAGCGTCGCGAACAGCAGCGAGAACACGGTGGGGTCGATGTAGACGTTCCGTGCAGCGTACAGTACGCCGGACAGGCCCGCCAGCGCTCCCCCGAGCGTGAACACGACGAACTTGACGCGAGTCACGTTGTAGCCGAACATCTCGGTTCGGTCCTCGTCCTCCCGGACAGCGACCATCACGCGGCCGTAGTCGGAGTTAACGAGGATACGCAGTCCGAGATACGTCCCGACCAGCAGGAGGAGGACGAGGTAGTAGAACGGGCTGATCTCGAACGATCCGATTCCGATAACCCGCATCGGGAACGGGTTGTACATGAACTGGTAGGAAGCCCCCTCGACGCCAAGCGTCAACACCGGAATGTCCGGCATTCCGTTGAAGCCGCCAAGCGCCGCCTCGCCGATAGCCCACTCGGACCCCGCGGTCTGGGCCATGAACGTGTGCATGACGATCGTCGAGACGAGCGTGATTATGGTGACGTAGACGTCTCGCACCCCGCCGTAGAACATGAAGTAGCCCAGTATCGCCGCGCTGACGCCCCCGCCGACAATGCCGGCGACGACGGCAGCCGTGATACCGCCCGGGGTCGCGAAGTTGATCGAGACGACGCCGAACGTGTAGGCTCCGATGCCAAAGAAGACGACCTGGCCGAAGCTCAGCACGCCCGAGTAGCCCCAGACGATTGACAGCGAAAGCCCCAGCAAGGCAAGCACCATGAACAGCGACAGCTGTGAGCCGTCACCGAACGCTGGGTAGACGGCGAGCGCCGCCACGGCGACGACGAAGCCGACCCAGAACCCGCGGGACTCCCCTATCGTGTTCGGCCCCTCGAACCGACTCCGGAGCCGACTCGCGAGAGACCTGTTCGCCTCGCCGGTTGCACTATCTGTCGACATCTAGTCGCTCTCCTGTCTCCGTTGCCGCAGTTGTTCGATGAAGCCGGTGATGCCATCGGGAAGGAACCGGAGCGCGATGAGCGCGGCGACGAGCAGCGCGATACGACCGATGAACGTCCCGTAGAGGTTCGAGAACGTGGCTAGAATCGCCCCGAGGACACCCCCCGACAGCGCGGTCCCGAGGACGACGCTCGGCCCCCCGACAACGACGGCAACGAACGCCTCAACCAGGAACTGGTCACCCAGCGTCGGCTGCATCGTGATGACTGGTGCGAACAGCGCGCCCGTCAGCCCGGCCAACGCCGATCCGAACCCGAACGTCAGCATGTACATTCGGTCGGTGTTGACGCCCATGGCCTGTGCCGTTTCCTTATCCTGTATCGTCGCCCGGGCGCGCATTCCGAAGTCAGTCCGGGTGAACAGGTAATATGTGGCCAGAAGCAGCCCGATGCTGACGCCGGCCAGGACGATCCGGTACGTCGAGTACGAGAACTCCCCGTACGAGATTGCGCCGAACGGCGTGGCTATCTGGTCGATTGAGTTGCCGAAGCGGATTCGGGCCCCCTGAGTCAGTATCAGGCTGAGCCCGAACGTGGCGACCATCGAATCGGCCAGACGGTCGTACAGGGGGTCGATAACATCCCGGCCCAGCGTCCGTTGGCTGATGTAATTGGGCCAGGCTCCGGAGATAATCACCCGCTCGGTCAGAATCCCGAAGAGGCCGGTGACCAGACCGCCAACGAGCATCGCCACGACGAGCGGGAGGCCGAGTTGCGTCACGGCCAGCGTTGCGGTGTAGGCACCGATGAGGATGAACTCCCCGTGTGCCAGATTGATGACGCCCATGATCCCGAAGATAATGGCCAACCCCGCCGCGGCGAGCACGATGAACGCGAAGCTATCGAGGAACTGAAGCGCGAGGTTGATCCCGTTTACCATCCCTACTCGGCCTCCTCGTAGTAGTCCACCGGGGTGTACTGGGTCTGCTCCGGGTTCTCGGGGAGGTTACAGCCGGCCGTCTCCGAGAGGAACGTCTCGGGGATCTGGCGGTTCTCGACGGCTTCGACGTTGTGCTCGTCGTCGGCGCGCATGATCCACATGTGATGGTCGACGTGGTGGGTCGCGCCGTCGAGACGGATCGTCTCGCCTTCCGGTGCTTCAGGTGCCTCCTCGGTGCCGAGTTCGATGCCCGACTCCAGGGCATCGATGACTTCCGGCTGTTCGGTGGTTCCGGCCTGCTCGACGGCTTTCTTGTACATGTACGTCGAGAAGTAGTTGGTCTCGGCTTCCTCGTTGAGGTAGGGCGCGTCGGGGTACATCTCGAAGTACCGGTCGACGAAGCCACCGTCGCCCGTGTTGCTCTCGGTCGGCACCTCCTCCATGTAGTTGACGCCGGCGTAGATGTTGGCCATCGCCGGGGCGTCGAGCCGCCGGTGCTCGTACCCCTGTGCCATCGCCGTCGAGGTGCCGATCGGGATGTCGAGCCCGGCAGAGGCTTTCTGTTCGTAGAACGACGTGTGGTTCGCCCCGACGAGCATCGACATGACGAAGTCCGGATCGGCCTCCTGAATCCGGTTGATCGTCGAGCCGAATGAAGACTCGCTCAGCGGAATGAACTCCTCGCCGAGGACGTTCGCGTCGTTTTCGTTGGCCAGCACCTTCACCCAGTCCGCGGAGAGCTGACCGAAGTTGTAGTCGGCCGCGATGGTGTAGATGTCCGGGCCGAACTCCTCGACCAGATACGGGAGCACGATACCGAGCTGTTGGCGGGCGGTCGGGCCGACTGCGAAGGTGAACTCGTCACAGACACCGCCCTCGTACTGCGTGGTGTAGAAGTAGAGCTGTTCGTTGCGGTCGATTATCGGCCGGATGGCCTCCCGGGTTGCCGAGGAGTAGCCGGCCCACAGGGCGTCGACGTTCTCCTCGTTGATCGCCGTGCGGGTCAGCTCCTGATAGCGCTGATTGTCCGACTGTGGGTCGCGCTGGAACGTCTCGATTTGCTTCCCGTCGATACCGCCGTTGGCGTTGATTTCCTCGATAGCGAGCATCGACGCCTTTGCCTTCGGGTCGCCGACGAGGGCGAAGTTCCCGGACTGGTCCTCCAGCACCCCGATTTTGAGGGTGTCGGTGCTGCTTGCCGTGTCCGTGGAGGTCCCGCCTTCGCCGGCGGAACAGCCGGCGAGGCCGGTGACGAGTGCGGCCCCGCTCGCGCCGAGGAACTGTCGGCGGCTGAGAGGGGACCGACTCATGCTTTCACCTCCGATGCGATGTATTTGCTATGGCTGTTGTGTCTATCATGATTGGCCATATTTCGTTCTTTATTCACTATATCCTGACATTCGTCCATGATTTCGTTCACAATGTTGCCGTCCGGGAGGTGGCAAATAAGGTTTGCCACTTTTATCTTATATTGTCCACCACACAGTCTTGACAGTATAAGGTCGTCAAAGGATATGACGAATAATCACCTGAGCCGATAGTATTAACGAGAATATTTAGATTTTTCCGCAATTTTGATTCCTAATTGGTCGATGCGGCAAAAGCAGAGATTATGATAGTAATCTTGTCACATCGACTTGGCTCACCGCTGTCGGCGAGTTTTGCGTTCTCAGTCCGCAAATCACCCGTTATATTCTCGCCCGCGTCACAGGAGCAGTCCCCGTCGACACTGCCGACAGACTGGACGTGAGTCGTGTTGACTCCCGGAAGTAGGACAGTTCGATAGTCGAACCCCTTTATATAGGTCTGAAACTTTAGCATTTAATCCGATTCTCGATATAGAGGCGTCACTTGCGCAGAGAGCAATCATTTTAGTATGTGTATTCAAAGAGGTGGGCAGATGATAGACAAACAGTCAGAAATTCTCGGGATGGTGGCGCGATGAGTGACGGACTCGTGCCTGGCGAGGTCATCCCAGGCGAGGGGACAGTGTCGCTGAACGAAGGTCGGGAAACGACGGAAGTGACTGTCGGGAACACCGGCGATAGGCCCTCGCAAGTCGGATCGCACTTCCACTTCTTCGAGGCCAACGCGGCCCTGGAGTTCGACCGCGAGGCGGCCATGGGGATGCGGCTGAACATCCCAGCCGGCACGGCCGTCCGGTTCGAACCCGGCGACGAGCAGACAGTCGAACTCGTCGAAATCGGCGGGAAGCGCCGCGCTCATGGAATGAACGGATTGGTCAACGGGAGCGTCGACGGCGATACGAGCAACGCCGTCGAACGCATGCGTGCAGCCGGGTTCGGGGATACCGGCGAGGAAGCAGCGGACGACAGCGACGCGGAGTCCGACCAATGACACGAGATATCGACCGCGAGAACTACGCCGAGCTATACGGGCCGACGACGGGCGATAAAATCCGGCTCGGCGACACGGAGCTGTTCGCCGAAGTCGAAGAGGACCTGCGCACCCACGGAGACGAGGCGGTGTTCGGCGGCGGGAAGACGCTCCGGGACGGGCTGGGAATGGCTCCCGGCGTCACACAGGCAGAGGGCGCGCTCGACTGGGTGCTGACGAACGCGACGATCATCGATCCGATACTCGGTATCGTCGCCGCCGACATCGGGATTCGCAACGGGGAAATCGCCGGCATCGGGAAGGCCGGCAACCCCGACACGATGGACGGCGTCGACATGGTCGTCGGCCCGTCGACGGATGTCTACCCAGCCGAGGGGAAGATCGCCACCGCTGGCGGCCTCGATATCCACGTCCACTTCAACTCCGCCCAGCTCCACGAACACGCGCTGTCGGGTGGAATCACGACGATGTTTGGCGGGGGGTACGGTGGCGGCGCGACCACCTGTACAACCGGCCCTGAGAACGTCAAGCGGTTCCTGCAGGCCGCCGAAGCGTGGCCGGTCAACGTCGGCTTCTACGGAAAGGGGAACGCCTCCGACCCCGGCCCGCTCCGCGAGCAGGTCAGGGCCGGTGCCTGCGGGCTGAAACTCCACGAGGACTGGGGGTCGACGCCGGAGACGATCGACACCTGTCTCGAAGTCGCCGAAGACGAGGACGTGCAGGTGTGCATGCACACAGATACGCTGAACGAAGCTGGGTTCCTCGAGAACACCTTCGGTGCCGTCGATGGTCGAACCATGCACCTGTTCCACATCGAGGGCGCTGGCGGGGGTCACGCGCCAGACATCATGGAGATGGTCGGCGAGCCGAACATGCTCCCGTCGTCGACGAACCCGTCGATGCCCTACACCGACAACACGTTCGACGAGCATCTGGACATGGTGATGGTGTGTCACCATCTCAACCCCGACGTACCGGAGGACGTGGCCTTCGCCGAATCCCGCGTTCGCGCGGAGACCATCGCTGCCGAGGACGTGCTCCACGACATGGGTGCGATCTCGATGATGACCTCGGACTCCCAGGCGATGGGCCGGATAGCCGAAGTCATCCCGCGGACGTGGCAGACGGCCTCGAAGATGAAATCCCAGCGTGGCCCGCTGCCCGAGGACGAAGGGACCGGCGCGGACAACCACCGTATCAAGCGCTATATCGCCAAATACACCGTCAACCCCGCTATCAGCGCCGGCATCGAAGAGCACGTCGGGACACTCGAACCCGGCAAGCTTGCCGATATCTGCCTGTGGGACCCCGCCTTCTTCGGCGTCAAGCCGGCGATGACGTTCAAGGGCGGCTTCCCGGTCCACTCGGAGATGGGCGAAGCCAACGGGTCACTGATGACCTGCGAGCCGATCCTCCAGCGCGAACGCGCCGGTGCGGTCGGCAAGGCCAAGTACGCCCTTTCGCTGTCGTTCGTCTCCCCGGCGGCCGCCGAGGCCGGCATCGACGAGGAGTACGGGCTTGACTCCCGTGTCGTTCCAATCGAGGGTGCGCGGACGCCCGGCAAGGACGACATGGTGCACAACAGCTACTGTCCGGACGACATCGAAGTCGACCCGGAGACCTTCGAGGTCCGGGTCGACGGCGACCACGTCACCTGTGAACCGTCTTCCGAACTCCCACTCGCGCAGCGATACATGCTATGAAACTCACAGCCAAAGAACAGGAGCGACTCACGGTCTTTACTGCTGCAGAGGTCGCGCGGCGCCGCAAGGAACGCGGCGTCCCGCTGAACCACCCCGAAGCCGTCGCCTACATCAGCGACTGGTGCATCGAGCGCGGCCGGGACGGCCAGTCAGTCGCCGAAATCCGCTCCGGCGCGTCGAAACTGCTCGGCCGCGAGGACGTGATGGACGGCGTCCCGGAGATGATTGATATGATTCAGGTCGAACCAGTGTTCCCCGACGGGACGAAACTGGTCACGGTTCACGACCCGATTCGCTCAGACAGCGTCGGGTCGGCAGACGACGAAACGACAGAGACAGAAGCGGCGACCGACGGCGGGGACTCGGCGGGGACAGACGAATGAGTCTCACACACCGCGATGTAGCAACAGTCGGCATCGGCGGCCCGGTCGGCTCCGGGAAGACGTCGCTACTGACTGCGCTCGTTCCCGAACTGCGCGACCAGGGCCTTGACGTGGGCGTCATCGCCAACGACATCCTCACACAGGAGGATGCCGATGTGCTCCGCGAGCGCTTCGCCGGCGTCGTCCCCGAAGACCTCGTCGCCGGCGTCGAGACCGGCGCGTGTCCGCACACGGGCATCCGCGAGGACCCGTCGATGAACCTCCAGCAGATCGATTCGTTCCTCGCCGAGCATCCGGAGCTGGACCTCGTGCTGGTCGAGAGCGGCGGCGACAACCTCGCGGCGACGTTCAACCCCGAACTCGCCGACTACTCGCTGTACGTCATTTCGGTCGCGGAGGGCGAAGACATCCCTCGCAAACGCGGCCCGGGAGTCGTCGACTGCGACCTGCTCGTCGTCAACAAGACCGACCTCGCCCCCCACGTCGGCGTCGACCTCGACGTGATGGAACGGGACGCTAACGAGGTTCGGGGCGGCCCCGTCGTCTTCACCAACTGCAAAGAGGAGACGAATATCGACGAGGTGCTGTCACACGTCCGCGACGGGGTGCTGTTCGCCTGATGGCCGCCGACGCGCCCCATCCGGCGTTCGAGGGGTATGCGACCGAAGCGGTGCCACAGGCCGCCGTGGGGTCCCCCGGGAAAGACGGCGTGCTCGAACTGACCTTCGAACGGACAGCTGAGGGAACGACCCTGGTCCACGACTACGCGACGGTCCCGTTCCACATCTCGGGAACGCTGGGCTACGACCCACTCCCCGAGGCCGATACCGTCTTCATCCAGTCGCCGACTGGCGGCGTCGCCCAGGGTGACCGCCACGACGTGTCGATAACCGTCAGGGACGAGGCCGTCGCACACGTCTCGACACAGAGTTCGACGAAAGTCCAGTCGATGACGTGTAACTACGCCGCCGCCGACACGACGCTTCGCGTCGGCGATGGCGGCCACCTAGACTACGTCCCCGAACCCACGATCCTCCACGCCGATTCCCGGTACCTGCAGGAACTGACCGTCGATCTGGCCCCCGGCGCGACTGCCGTTGTCAGCGACGTGGTCGTCCCGGGCCGTCTCGCCCGGGGCGAACGGTTCGAGTTCGAACGATACCTCTCCCGGGTGTGCGGGACCGGGCCCGACGGCCTCCTGTTCGAGGACGCGACCCACCTGACGCCCGAGGAGGAGGACCCCACGGCCCCCGGCGTTCTGGGCGAGTTCACTGTTTACGGGACGACGTTCGTTCTCGCACCGGACCATGACGAGGCCAGACTGAGCGACGCGCTCCACGCAGTCGTCACTGAGAGTGAGGCCCGGGCCGGCGCGACAGCGTTGCCGAACGGTGCCGGCGTCGCCGTTCGTGCCCTCGGCGACCGCGCCGAGACCGTCCAGTCGACGCTCCACGCGGCCTGGGACCACGCACGCACCGAGCTATTGGACGCGCCTGCACCGTCCGGGAGAAAGTACTGATGCTGGTCGCAGACACGTATCTCGGCCACCGCGACGACAAATCCGTCGCCGAGGCCGTCGAAGCGACTGACAGCACCACTGTCGTACTCTCGGACACCGAACGCCGTCGGTCCAGAGTCCGCACTGAGACGATAAACGGCCGCGACCTCGGTATCGTTGTCGCCCACGACCTCGCGGATGGAGACGTACTGGAAGCCGAGGACGGCACTCTCGTCGTCGTCGAACTCGCCGCAATCGAGGCTCTCGTGCTCGATTTCGCTGATAGCGAGGTTTCGCCGACCGCAGCGCTGGAACTCGGTCACGCAGTCGGAAACAGACACTGGAACCTCGCAGTCCGTGGGACGGAGGCCCTGTTTCCCGTAACCGACTCGAAGGAGCGGATGGAGAAGACGGTCGCCGACCTGCTCCCTGCGGACGTACCGACGCGATACGAGTACGTGCCACCGACGACGTTCGACGATGACGGCGTCGATCACACCCACGGTGACGGCACCGATACACATGACGACGGTGGCCACAGCCACGGCGGCGCTGGCCACGCCCACGACCACGGCGTCCGTACTATTGACGGAGGGGACCAGTGAGCGACGCTGCGACGCTCGAATCGTTCCGCCTCGCGGATTCGTTCCTGCCAGTCGGGACCTACACCGTCTCGTACGGGCTGGAGCAGTTCATTCAGGACGACCGGGTCGAAGACGCGGCAGGCCTCGAAGCGCTCCTGTCGACGTACCTCCGACGGCAAGTCGGCCCCGCCGAACTCGTCGCGCTCCGGGCAGCA
This sequence comes from Haloarcula sp. H-GB5, assembly GCF_054850705.1. Lineage (NCBI taxonomy): Archaea > Methanobacteriati > Methanobacteriota > Halobacteria > Halobacteriales > Haloarculaceae > Haloarcula > Haloarcula sp. H-GB5. Next base: position 391,274 of record NZ_JBTWBG010000003.1, read on the forward strand.
CACGCCGCTGCGACCGATGGCGATATCGACGCAATCTGTCGGGCTGACCGGCGGCTTTCGGCCGTGACGCTGGCCGCAGAGTTCCGTGAGAGTGCCCAGCAGTCAGGCGACCGGTTGCTCTCGCTCCAGACCGACCTTCGTGACGAGACGACACTAGACAGGTACGCGGAGCGCGTTGACACCGACGAAACACCCGGGAACTATGCCGTCGTGCTCGGCGTCGTGACGGCGCTGGCCGACGTGGCCGTCCGCGAGGCCTGCTTGCTGTGCTGTCACGGCTTCGTCACCGGACTGCTGGGCGCTGCCCAGCGTCTTCTGTCACTCGGCCACACGGATGCCCAGCGGATTCTGGACGAACTACAGCCGGTGATGACGGCCGTTGTCGAGGAGAGTGCTGACGGAGCAGTGGATGCGATGACGCCGTTCGCCCCACTGGTAGACGTATTGGCTGCCGAGCACGAACGTGCGGAGCGGCGGCTGTTCGCCAGTTAATCCTCGTACGTTCGAGCGCAACAGTACGAGCAGTCCCGTTCTCGAACCGACCTTCGTAGGAAGCGAAAAACCGAGAGGTCCCGGTGCTCAGTGTTGACCGTTATTCAGCCTTCCCAACAAGCAAGAACGTCTCCGGTCGCACCGCCTCGAACTCAACCGTGAACCCGTGCTGTCGGAGTGCGTTCGTGGCCTCGTCAGCGGAAAACCGTTCATCGACGGGCGGGCCGTTGCGACCACTGCCGGAAGCCGCCCAATCGGCGATTGCGAGCGTCCCACCAGATTTGAGCACCCGCGCAATCTCGCTCAGCGCCTCGTCGTTGGCGAACTCGTGGTACGTCATCGTCGAAAACGCCGCGTCGAGACTACTGCTATCGAACGGGAGGTCATCGATCCCACTCGTCACGAGATCGACGTTGTCTGGGACACCTTTCTCACGGTAGTAGTCGTGCATCGCTTCTTGAATATCTACGGCGTACACGTGGTCGACACCCGGTGCAACATCGTCGGTGTAGAAGCCGGTCCCGCTCCCGAGGTCTGCGACCGTTTCGTCACGACTGGCCGACAGCGCCCAGCGGAGTTCTTCCGCGGAGAGGGAACGATACCGTTGCTGTGCGTCTTCGAGCTTGTCGGCCCGGCCGGCATCGAACGTATGATACCCCATATTAGAGGTTCTGGAACGCCTCGTCGACGATTTCACCAGTGTCGGCGACGATGTCTGCCATCTCCTCGTTGTCGGGTGCCATCCCGACGAGGCGGGCGATACGCATAATCGAGACGTGATAGACGCGCTGTTGTCCGGGCTCTTCCTCCCAGATGACGACGTTACAGGCCATGAGCGCACCGAGTTTGTTGTCTGTCGCGTCGAGGGCGCGGTCAGCGACTTCTGGGTTGCAGGCACCCAACACGTAGTACGGATCACGGGCCGCGTCGACCTTCTCGTTGAGCATCTCGGAGGGCGAGAACTCGACGGGGACACCGAATCCGGCGTCGGTGAACACGTCCCGGACGTGTTCGATCGCGTCTTCATGACTCATGTCGAGCGTCGCCTGTTGTTCGCCGATGTCTTCAGGGTCGATCTGGCTCGGGTCGATTGGGAGTACCATTAGTGTGTTATATTGTGCCTACAGAACAAAGTCTCTTCGGATACACTGTCAGAACAATGAGTGAGTTTTAAACTGTTTATCGAGCAGAAAGGTCACTACTCGTCGATGTTACAACTGTAGCTTGTCGGCCGGATATGGACTACTAGCCGGCCCCTCAGAAGAGACATGGCTACAAAGTGGTCAGTAAATTAGGTCGGTAGCGAGTACTAGCACGATTTCTGAGCCGGATACGCTTCTGAAATTCCACCAGACAATTAACGCCAATCGGTAGCCGATGTCAAACGGCCTTGCTCAATTAGGGGTTGCGCAAAGGGACGACGGGAACGCCAAGCATGGAGATCCACAGTTGGTGAGGTTCCACTCTTGAATCTCGATAGACTCTCACAGAGACAATAGTATTGTACTAAATGTGCAAATATACAAGTGAGTACGGTGCGAATATCGTAGTGATGACTGACGAGCTAGAGGAGATCAGACGAGAAAAACTGAACGAGCTTCGTAGCCGAGACGAGTCGGATAGTACCGACGAATCTGAATCAGGAAACCTCTCCGACCCGGTTTCGATCGATGGAAAAGCCGAGTTGTCCGACATAACCACCGATAACGACGTGGTTCTGGTCGACTTCTACGCCGATTGGTGTGGGCCGTGCCAGATGCTCGAACCCGTCGTCGAAACCGTCGCCGCCGAGACCGCTGCGACAGTGGCGAAAATCGACGTCGACGCGAATCAGGAACTCGCCGCAGAGTACGGCGTTCGGGGTGTCCCGACGCTGGTTCTATTTGCTGACGGGGAGCCGGTCGAGCGACTCGTCGGAATGCAGGACGAAGCACAACTGCGTTCCGTTATCGCAGAATACGCCTGATTCGGGCGCTTAGGCACACTTGGGGCGAAACGGGAAGCAAAACCCATCTCATAAGCCAGGGAACTCGCAGCGATTCGTCTGGACACCTACCGGACGGTCGTGTACAACGTTTCACTCAGCGCTCGCGTCTTAACAGTCAATAGCCCACAGTATTGTATTCTCTTCGAAATACTTTTGCGTATACTGATCTAATTACAAGGTATGGCCGATATGTCGTTGGTCGTCGACCACTCGAAAATGGTCTTGACGGCAGCAAATATCCTCGACGGCAATGACCACGCATGAGCAACGCGACTCCCCTCGCCTACGTTCGAGACCATCCCAGTCGATGTGCTCGTCGACAATGCAACCGTCTACACGAGACTGCCGGTAGTGTGGGCCTCACAGCTAGCCCCGTAGCAGTCCGCCGAGATTTGTTTTCCCTGGATTGACCGCTCCGGTGGTCACCGTGCATCGAGTAAGACTTAGGTATCTGTAATGTGTACTTGTGGGTATGGAGAACAATATTGGTGCCACTGACAGACTGACCCGCATCGCTGTTGGCCTCGGGCTGGCAGTTGTTGGACTGGCGACGCTCGGCGGCCTGTTGGGTCTGGAGACGACAGTCGGTGCTGTCGTGACACTGCTTGGTGTCGTCCTCGTCGCGACTGGCCTCGTCCGGGTGTGTCTCCTGTACCGACTGGTGGGTATCGACACGTCGGGTTCTCGGTAGGAATGGACCGGTTCCAGAACACCGGCCAGCCCGACTGGGACTGGTGGAGCAAACTCTGGCCGACGCCGGGCGCGACGCTCCGGACACTCGGCGTCGAGTCCGGCGAGTCCGTCGCCGAGGTTGGCTGTGGCAGCGGGTACTTTGCGCTCCCGGCCGCCCGTATCGTCGAGCCCGAGCCGGTGTACGCGCTCGATCTGGATGCGGCCCTCCTCGACGAACTCGAACACCTCGCCGCTCAACAGGGGGTCGAGAACATCGTTCCGATCCACGGCGACGCCCGGAACTTGTCTTCGGCGCTCCCCACCCGGGTAAACACACTCGTGGTAGCAAATACGTTACACGGCGTCGACGACCAGTCCGGCTTTATTCAGCAGGCGTTCCGTGCGATTGAGCCAGGCGGGAGCCTGCTCGTCGTGAACTGGCACGACCGTCCACGCGAAGCCACGACCGTCGCGGGCGAACCGCGAGGACCGCCGACAGCGCTTCGGATGACACCCGAGGAAACTGAGGAAGCGGTGCTCTCTGCGTCGGATTTCACGCTTGAGAGCCAGGTCGAACTGCCGCCGTACCACTACGCCCTCGTGTTTACCCGATAGATATAGCGTCGCGCTCCCAGCGGTGCTGTACTCGCCACACCTGCGATAATCTTGTTTCACTGCGCTGACCCAATTTTTCATAATCTTGGAATTTACGCACAATACTAATACGGATGAGGCCTAACTACCTCCTGTGAGACTCCCATGACTGACATCGAACCTGACGAAACCGTCGACGCCCGAGGCGCAGCCTGTCCCGGTCCGCTGATGGACCTCATCGGACAGATCCGAGATGCCGAAGCCGGTGACGTGGTTCGGCTCCTGAGCGACAGCGACCAGTCGCTCACGGACGTTCCGGAGTGGGCCGAAGAGGCCGACAACGAACTGCTTGCCGTCGAGGAGTTCGACGATCATAACGCGTTCTACGTGGAGAAATCATGACTGAGCACGTCGTCATCGTCGGCGGCGGGACCGGTGGCACCGTCCTCGCGAACGACCTCGCCGATCGACTCGATGCCGAACTCGACGCCGGCGACGTCCGAGTCACGCTGGTCAACGACGGGTCCGACCACGTGTACAAGCCAGTCTGGCTGTACGTGCCGTTCGGCCAACGCGAACCGGAAGACGGTCGGCGACCGCTCGATGAACTCGTCGACGACGCCGTCGATCTTCGAATCGATCGCGTGACCGAAATCGACACCGAAGCCCAGCGACTACGGTTCGACGGCACCGCCCCGGCAGTCGACTACGACTACCTCGTGCTGGCGACCGGGTCGACGCTAGAGCCCGAACGGATTCCCGGCCTCGCGGAAGGCGGGTACGATTACTACAGTGAGGCGGGCTCGACCGCCCTCCGTGACGAACTGCTGGAGTTCACCGAGGGGCATCTCGTGTTGAGCGTCATCGGGACGCCCCATATGTGCCCGGCTGCACCACTCGAGTTCGTCTTCATGGCCGACGACTGGCTCCGCGAGCGCGGGCTCCGCGAGGACGTCGACATCACCTACACGTACCCGATCCAGCGCGTCCACGGCAACCCCCATATCGCCGAGTGGGCCCGGCCGATCATGGACGACCGCGGCATCGAGGTCGAGACGTTCTTCAACGCCGAGTCGATTGATCCCGAGGCGAAGACCATCACGTCGATGGAGGGGACCGAACTCGACTACGATCTCCTCGTGACGATTCCACCCCACGGCGGTATCGACCTCATCGAAGAGGCGGGGCTCGGCGACAATGGCTGGGTCGACGTCGACAAGCACACGCTCGAAGCGCAGGCTGTCGACAACGTCTACGCGCTCGGCGATACCGCCGACACCGGCGTCCCGAACGCGGGCAGCGTCGCCCACTACCAGGCCGGCGTCGTCGGGCAGCGCCTCGCCAGCGAAATCCGCGGTCGTCCGCCGACAGCGACCTACGACGGGAAGACGCTGTGTTTCATCGAGACGGGAATGGACGCGGCGTCGTTCGTCGAGTTCGACTACGAGAACCAGCCGTCGCCGGCACCGCCCTCGGAGAAACTCCACTGGTCGAAGCTGGCGTACAACGAGTCCTACTGGCTCACCGCACGGGGGTTGCTCTGACCATGTCCGGAGAACAGGTCTCCGAGCAGACCGACCTCGAAGCGGCGATCCAGCAGAACCCCGAAGCTGTCGCCGAGTTTATCGAACACCTCGACGCCGTCAACGAACTGCTGGACGTGCTCTCGCTGGGCGAGAGCGCGCTCTCCGACGAGATGGTGCGTGAGCTCTCGGCCACGGGCTCGACGCTCGCCGAGTCCGCAGACGGGCTTGCGACCGACGAGACCGTTGCCCTGGCCGAGACCGTCGGTGAGAACGGCGACGAGTTGCAGGATGCCCTCGAAACCCTGCTCGTGCTCCAGCGAAGCGGCACGCTCGACGAACTGGCCGAACTCGCCG
>NZ_JBTWBG010000030.1:0-872 GCF_054850705.1 Haloarcula sp. H-GB5
TACCTTCCTTCATTCTGATAGACACTTCCGCCGGTCTCCGTATTTAAGCCGCGGGGTCGTTTTGTGCCGCGCCTGCCAGCTGGGCGCGCCGGTTGGCGCGCTCGGTGCTTTCCATGTCCTCTGAGGCGCGACACTCTTGGTCAGCGGCGGCTGTCGGCGATGCACAGCAGGCTGAGTACATCGGGTTCCTTCACCGGGAACCGTTCGTAATCGATGCTTACCGGCTTGGATTTGCTGTCGGCGTTCGCGAGGACTACACCTACCAGTCCTCGCTACGGAACGTCGACGTCCCGATTGAGATTCTAGACAACGACTTTCGGAATCCTGACTTGGACCGGTACATTGAGCGCTTCGAGCAGTACGAGCCGTCCGTCGGGATGCTCGGCGACGCATACGACCGGCAAGAAGCGCGCCGGTACAACCAAGCCGCACGGGAGCTGAAACGGAAGTTTCCGGGGACAGAGGTCATTATCGTCCCGAAGTGCCGCGACGCAATCGACGTGATCGACGAGGACATTGTCTTGGGCTATCCGATGGGCTACTCCGACCAGACCGCCGACGAGTACACGGATATTGTGGACTGGCGGGGACGGCGAGTGCATCTGCTGGGGGCAAGCCCGACGAAGCAGTATCCAGTGATCGAGGAGCTAACACAGCCGCGTGTGACCGGTGAAGAACCAGCCGATATCGTTGGCGTCGACTGGAATGGGGTTCACCTTGCGGCGCTTCACGGCGAGTATTTTTCGCCACACGGCTACGGGAGTGCGGACCACCTCTCGATACGGGAGACGGTTCGAGAGAGCCTGCGACACATCCGGTCATACTGGAAATCGCGGGGGGTGTGGCCGACTACGGAGAAAGACCGGAGCCCG
>NZ_JBTWBG010000004.1:0-204563 GCF_054850705.1 Haloarcula sp. H-GB5
TCAGCTCGGCCGTTTTCACCGCCCGGAGGACAGGTATCGACCTCGCGTTTAGCGGGACGTAATGCGTGTACCACAGCGAGACCGCGTACCGACATAGTGCTGTGCTCACAAGTTCGCTGCTCGACCGATAGAGAGCTTGAATAGCCAATTCCTGACTGCTGTTTCAACAGCATTATCTGGTTGCCTGTGATAAATGGGTAATGGTGGGTAAGACTGATATAAGCGTGGGCAATAGTGGGTTACGAGATGAAAGTTGACGCCGACAAACTCCAGACGAACGAAACCGACGACCGGGGAAGGGTGTATCTCGGCACCGAGTACGCGAACAAGCGCGTCACAGTGGCTGTCGTCGAGGTTGAGTCCGAGTCTCCCGACGAGGAGGAACTAGCCGCCGCGTATCGTGAAGCGTCGGAAAGTGCCAGTGATATTGCCGAGGAGTGGGGCGGGACTTCGGACGAGGCGTGGTCGGGACTTGATGAATGAGCGACGAAACCGAGATTCGACGCGGTGATGTCGTTATCGTTCGACTCGATCCTGCTGAGGGGCACGAAATGCGGAAAACGCGGCCTGCAGTGATAGTCCAGAACGATGTCGGGAACAGGAACTCTAATACCACAATCGTCGCACCCGCGACGGGAACGTACAGAGGCTATCCCTTTGAGGTACTTGTGGAAGCGTCGGACTCACCGTTCGAGAAAGACTCCTCCGTGCGGCTTGATCAAATTCGAGTTGTCTCTGTCGAGAAGCGAATCCATTCGGTGGCTGGCAGTCTCGACGATTCGACAATGGGTGAGATCGACGACGCACTCAAATTGAGTCTCGGACTCGACTAATCGGGAAGTTCTTTATCAAGAAATCAGTGTCAGATCCGTATGCATTGAGACAGCCAGTCTCAACTTCCATATATATTGGACGTTGAGACTATAGCGGGTTTAGCGGCACCCTGATGTGTGGTTTCGGCCGCTCCAGTGAACAGGAACTGACTTAGATTGCCCCCCCAAACGCCCAATCTTATTGAACTAACAATCATATGCGTGGATTTCCCAATGGATACACGCACTTGCACGGATATGAAATCGTTCACTCACTGGAAGAATTAAGATATCATTAAGCTGGACGAACCCGCTGATAAGTAGTAGGCCCTAAGTACTACTCTCTGTAGTTTCAGCAACTCCCTTATATGCGATATAGCTGAGAAACCCGCCCGTATAGGCGACTGCAAGGAGGACTGAAGGTAACGTGCGGCCAAGGAAAGTGATGATACTGATCACGATCGGACCGAGAATAAGAAGCGCATCGAATACGGAGTCATCTGCGCCAGCCGCGAGGAGCGGGCCAATGACCGGAATCTGTTCGAGTCGCATTAGTCATATACCTCCATCGAGACGAACAAACTCCGCAGGAGTACCAAGACCGGGATTATCTCAAGTCGCCCGATCCACATGTTGAATAAGAACATGGCCTTTGTGACCGCCGGCATCCCGGGACCGGTGATGCCCGACGAGAGCCCAACGTTACCTTGGGCGGAGGCAACCTCGAACAGAACGTTTTCTAGAGTGTAGCCTTCTGGACCCATCGGAAGAGCGATCATAAAGACAAATGCAGCGACGCCAAGGAAAAGGATCCAGAGGAACGTGATGATAGCAGCCTCTTCAAACTCCTGAGCTGCTTCGTCATCTGATAATGTTCGGTCGTCCAGTCGGAATGTGCGAACAGCAGTTGAAGGGTAGAACACGCCACGGATACGAAACAGAATCCCCTTTCCGAGGGTGAGCAGCCGGATGAGCTTGATACCCCCGACAGTTGATCCAGCAGCTGCCCCGACAATCATTCCGAACGCGACCGTCAGCTGTGCGGGCGCCGACCATCCCGGTCCGAGCGAACCTGCGGTCTGAAACCCGGTGCAGGACGCCGCCGAGATGAACTGGAATATGGCAAATCGGAACGTCTGAAAGAGCGTTGCTGCCCGGCCATGAAGGACGATTCCAGCAACGGTCATCGTCTCTGTCTGGTAGAATCCCTGATCAAACAGTAAGGCAGTCAAAATCAACGTCCCAAGGCCGAAGAAAATGAAGACCCACCGCGTCTGGAGGTCTCTGTAGAGGTTCCGGAGGTCCCCGCGTAGAATTAAATAATGAATCGGGAACGCAATACTCCCAAGAATCATGATGGGGATGAGTGCGAAGTCGATGGCGACGCTGTTGTACGTGCCTATCGAATTATCCGTAATCGAAAACCCTCCGGTTGCGAGCCCCGTCATTGCATGGTTGATTGCATCCCACATCGGCATGCCAGCCAGCCACAGGAGGAGGATCGAGAAGAACGTGAACAGGAGGAAGATCCACCAGATTGTCCTGACGGTGGACACGATACTCGGATGGATCTTCTCCGAACGCGCTTCACTTTCATAGAGCGTAAGTGACCCACTTCCCGGGCGTGCGAGAATAGCGGTCGTGAGCACGATGACTCCTACGCCACCAACCCATTCGATGAATGAACGCCACCACTGGAGCGTGTGTGGAAGCGCTGCCTCGTTATCGGTCATCGTCAGTCCCGTGCCGGTAAACCCGCTCATGCTCTCGAAGAACCCGTTGAGGGGATTCTGGAACGCAGCGAGTGTACTGAACGTCCTAGTTCCTCCGGTCGTGAACCGGGCCGGAATTTCGAGAACTGAGGGATCAAGTCGTGCCGTCCAGGCAATAAGCAGGAATGGGAGGGAGCCGAAGACTGCTACGAAGAACCATCCAGAGGCAGCGATCATCATCCCGTGCAACCGACCTGGATCGTCTGCGTTCTGAAAGGCTCGCGAAAGCCCAAATCCGACTAGCAATGGGAGCAGTCCTGAAAGAATCATACCAGGAACAACCCACCACTCTTGCCAGACGAGTGGAATAAGAACGGAGACGAGAATGAGACCCGCTAGCGCCTCGAGCATCCGCCCAAGGTCGCGAGCAATTGTCCCAAGACGATTAGCCATACAATTCCGGTATGCTGAACGAGAACTTAAATTGGCTGATTCACTCCAAAGAGGTGGGCCGTTAGATTGCGCAATGGGAAATGGTTACCTGCGAGTACCGCTATCTGGGCGAAGTCCTGATATCGAGCATAGGCCGTTTGCCATTTCGCTATCCATATAGTATTTATATATACTAATTACGAATAAGCACATTACTTTTATATTAGTGTATGGGAGACACAGGAATATGGTGTCCACGCTGACTATCGGCGCTATACTTACGCTGTTTGCGTGGGTAGGTCTCCAAGTTGCCGTTATACATGGCAAGTACGTCGTGGATAGTATAGCCGCGGGCGAGTATCAGAAAGGTCCATTCAGCGACGCTAGGGACGGTGATTCTGATGAGTGACGACGAAGGGTTGCCGGGTCATAGTCATAATGAGGATCTTGCCCGGGATCTCTCAGTATTCGACATCACAATGATCGGCATCGGTGCCATGATTGGTGCCGGAATCTTCGTCCTGACTGGGCTCGCTGCAGGTCAGGCAGGCCCTGGACTCGTAATGGCCTTCGCATTCAACGGGTTCATCACCATCTTCACGGGGATGGTCTATGCGGAACTGGGGTCAGCAATTCCGGAAGCTGGCGGCGGATATCTCTGGGTTCGCGAGGCGCTCGGACGGTCGCAAGCATTCCTCGCCGGCTGGATGTCTTGGTTCGCCCACGCCGTCGCGGGCTCGCTCTACACGCTCGGTTTCGGGGCTTTCGTCCACCTATTACTGACGGAATACTTCGGCATCGCCCTGTTCGAACCAGTCGATCTATTCCTGCTCACCATCGGACCAGAAAAGATATTTGCCGTGTTCGCGGGAGCGCTTTTCGCGTACATCAATTTCCGTGGTGCCAAGGAAACTGGACTCGCTGGCAACATCGTGACCATGGTCAAGGTCACGGTCATCATCATCCTCATCGCGTTTGGTCTAGGCTACATCGTCGGCAATCCCGCCGAAGCTAGTGGTCGATTCCAGCCGTTCCTTCCGCGTGACTTTGGCGGTGTGTTCATCGCGATGGGGCTGACCTTCATCGCTTTCGAGGGGTACGAGATTATCGTTCAATCCGGTGAAGAAGTCGTTAATCCCAAAAAATCTGTGCCGAAGGCGGTCTTCTACTCAATGTCCGTCGTCGTCACGATTTATATGCTCGTGGCAATCGTACTCATCGGGGCGGTCACAGTTACGCCTGACCTCTTCCAACTAGCGCAGGAAGGCGCTGCATCAGGTGCTCACGGTGCGACAAACCTGCCTCCGGTTCCGGATAATATCGAAAACGCCGCTGTATGGGAAATTCTCGGCCATCTCGGAGAGCTTGGTCTCGCTCGCGCTGCGGGCCAGATAATGCCGTACGGGACAGTCGTCATCCTCGTGGCTGGGATCTTCTCGACGCTCTCGGCCCTCAATGCGACAACCTATTCGTCGACGCGCGTCTCCTTCGCAATGGGACGCGATCACGTCCTCCCCGACGCTTTCAGCGCAGTTCACGACGAGAAGCGAACGCCGCACATCGCGACAGCACTCTCAGGGACCCTCATCGTCTTCATGGCGGTAGCGCTCCCGATTGAGGCTGTCGCAGCCGCGACCGACGTAATGTTCCTCTTGCTGTTCCTCCAAGTGAACTACGCTGCCATCGTGATTCGGCGAGAGTGGGGGGATCAGATCGATTACGGGTACGTGATGCCGTATTTCCCCTACGTCCCCATCATCGGGATCCTCACCAAACTCGCGCTCGCAGTCTACCTGTTCAATTACAGTCCGCTCGCGTGGTACGGAGCAGTTGCGTGGATCCTAGTCGGCGTCGGGATCTTCTTCCTCTACTCGCGGGGCCGGGTCCGCGAAACCGAAGCGAAAGAGGAAACCCGCCTCATCACAGAAGAACGCGCAGCCGAAGAGCGCGGCTATCAAGTACTGGTTCCGATCGCCAATCCCGACCATGCCGAACAGCTTATTCGTGCAGGGAGTGCCGTCGCTCGCCACCAAGACGGTGAGGTTCTCCTGACGAGTGTCGCCACAGTTCCCGAGCAAACGCCACTGTCGGAAGGCCGTCGGTACACTGATGAACAGCGGGAGTTACTCGACGAGGCGATGCAGTACGCTCCCGATGATATCCCGGTACACCAGACTGTGACAATCGGCCATGACATCGCGAAGAGCATCAACAACGTCGCCTATCAGCGCGACAGTGACCTTGTGTTGCTCGGCTGGCGAGGGCAGCGGAAACGTGTGTCCGATTATGCGCTGGGCTCGAATATCGACACCGTCGTCGAGAACGCCGAGTGTGATGTTGCTGTCCTAAAGACCGACGGGACGACGGACTCCAAGCGCGTTCTCGTACCGACTGCGGGCGGTGCAAATTCGGACCTCGCAGAAATGTTTGCCGCCGCGTATACGGTTTCAGGTGCCGAAGTAACCCTGTTTCACGCCGCAACCGACGGTGATGTCGAGGCCGCTCGCTCGTTCCTCGAAAGCAGACAGGAGGAACTGGCTGAGTCCGATATTGATGTGGAAATCGCTGTCGAAGAAGGCGATGACATTACACAAACAATCCTTGGTCACGCACGCGACGACCAATATGACTCAATTCTCGTTGGAGCGGCCACTGAGGGGATTCTCCGGCGGGTACTGTTTGGCGAAATCCCTGAGACTATCGGCGAAAAGTTCGACGGCGAAGTCATAATGCTCCGGAAGCATCGGCCGGTCCAGTCAGCCGTGAAGCGGCTACTCGGCAAGTGGATCGGCAAAGGCGCAAAAGCAACTAACTTAGGCGAGTGACTGAGGCATGGTTTCCGATTCTGAGGAGGATGAGTTTAGCCCGCCGAATCAGTCGCTGAGCGGTCAAGTTGCCGGTGTAATTGAGCAGTTCTGTGTTGTTGGGGCTCGAATTTCGATGCCGCTCTTCCTCCCGATAGGTGGGCTATTATTCGTCTACCTACTCGGAGGATATGCCCTCATAGAATTGGGGCTCTGGCCTCCTGTCTATGAATTCTTCTCCCCCACAGAGGACGTCTATTTTGCCTGGCTGGGATTCCTCACTGGTCTGGTTATTTGTTTTGACACCGGTTCACTCATCGGACTCGCTTCCTCAACGGGGGTGAAGGCCGAATCCACAATGAGGTCTCCATTCTAGCCTCGTTCATTGGTTTCGGATTCGGTGCCGGAGCGATCAGATTGACTTACGTGACTGCTCTTGCAGCGATAGTGTAGCCACTACAGACAGTTGTCGGTGACAAAAGGATCTGACTGGAACTGCTTGCGTGACTTCGGGATGTCAATGTTTGACCACTGATCGAACACTGCAAGCAACATTCTTTTGATGTTTAGAACACCGCTCGCCATAACAAGAATCTCTATCACTGGTGATCAGTAGCTGAAGCCGTCTTTTTTGCGCTTACGTCGCGGTACGGTGGGGCCCTCCGTACCCGGACAGTTCCGAGAGTTGTGCTACAAACAGCTGTGAGGAATTGTGACCACACTTCCCGAGTCTACGACTGCCGATTGAGCGATTCCCACACCACTCATAAACTGAATCTGCTCGAATTGTTTGTTTCGTGGTCCTCGTAATGTCCGAAGATATCTGTCACCTCTGGTGTTGCTCCAGTCCCCGAATACACCGTGAGCAAGTCACCGGTTTCAATGCGGGTCTGTCCACGGGGGGTAATAGGGGAATCCGATTCGGGCCGTTCAATCGCTACGACAAGTGTGTCCTCATCAAGCAGTCCTTCGTTGTCCGCTTCGATGAGATTCAGCCCAGCGATCGGTGCGTCCTCGGCGACCGTAATCTCGAACACTTCGGCAACATCCCCGACACGCATGTAATCGACAATCGATGGTCGATCCACAGACCGGAACAGTGATTCCGCGATGAGGCGCTGTGGATTCTCCATTGTGTTGACGCCGATCTGCCTGAAGAGGTTCATGTGCTCAGGGTTGTGGACGACTGAGACGATGCTAGGGATTTCGAGTTCCTGTGCGAGCAATGAGATCATGACATTGGTCGCGTCCTGATCCGTCGTCGAGATGAGCGCATCAGCCCGGTCAGCTCCGGCATCCTCCAATGTCTCCTTGGTCGTCGCATCCGCGTTGATGACCATGCAGTCGAACTCAGTAGCAACTTCGTCCGCTCTCGCCGGGTCTTTTTCGATGACGACGACTTCGTTTCCAGTTCCGGTTGCGATTTCAATGAGCGGCGTTCCGATATCGCCAGCTCCGACAGTGATTATGTACATGTGTTATATCTCCTACTGGTGCCGCTTTGGGCTGAGTCCCTCATAATCAGTGTCCCGGGCGAATCGCTCGTCTCGCTGTCTGCCGACACACCGCGGACGTAATCGAGGGTTCACTTGGGTGAGAATTACGGTCCTGAAATAAAAACCTCGCTATCTTGCTTAATCCACATACTATCGGGGGTTAGGCCAGCAATCCGAAGAGATGTTGAGTATGGGACTAGTCTAGTAGTATCGAAGAATCGCTCGGGTCTTCACGATGGTGTCATCGGTTGATTCGTGTTGCCAAATGACTCCAGTGTCGACTCTGGCACGCCGTCCCGGGCGAACACAGAGATGAGATCACCAGCACGAATCTCCGTGTCACCCTTGGGCGTAATCATTTCATCTCCACGCTCAATGGCGATAACAAGCACTTCACTGCCGAGCAGCGATTGCTCGTTAGCGTCTCGTAGTGTCGTATTGACGATAGGGGCGTCCTTGCTGACGGTCACATCAACTACCTCGGCTCCGCCGGAGAGAGACACCATATCTGTCATTGCACCCTGCTTGGGTGCGCCATCCGGCCCAAATGGCTCGTACGGCGTAAAATACTCCTCCTGAATCAGATCTTCGTCCTCGATTTCTAGACCGAGTTTACTGAGCTGGTGGGCTATTCGTGTGAGGTCGCTCATTTCTTCGCCCACAGCCTTGATTTGGAGGTTCCCACGGCCCGTCCTGAGTTCACGAACGTTCACGACTCCGGGAACCGTGAGTGCCTTTCTGGCGAGATTTTCCCGTTCACTCGCCGAAGTGTTACAAACGAATAAATTAGTCATGCGACTTTCACAGCGTTCGTAGTCGATATCAGCGTGATACCCTTTGATGATGCCCGCTTCTTCGAGTTGGTTGATTCGATTGCGAATGGTCCCCGGAGAGACATCCATCTCCTCGGCGACCATCGGAGCCGAGATATTCCGTGCATCTTCCTGCATCGCATATATAATGCGTTTGTCGATTTCGTCGAGACGACGACTCATACTAGATATACAGGATGCGTGCCAATCCCTTTTTCCCCTGCTGCCTGCAGTGGACTGTCAGCGATTCCAGGCGTCGGATGATGGTCTGACCAACTGACAACGTGGATTCTTCCGGACCGTGCGCGGTAAACAGGTCTGATCCGTCTGTTCAGCTGTGGTTTCAGATAGCGAACGTAGACCGGCCTGTGTCACCGGGGAAACAGGGCGCGCGTACAAAACGTACCCCGACCCGTTGCCAGCGTATTGAGCCTGATGTCTGTTGGTAGCTGTGTTCCGGCAATAGTCTACGAGACTAGTCTTGCAGCTGGTTGTCTCCGAAGGCATCAAACCGTTGTTTAGGGAATTTATATTCTTCTAGCTACGGAATCCGGAACGATAGAGTGGATTTATTACGGATAGACAGTCAGTAGTGGCATGGCCCACACTGAAACGAGTCTCCGAGAATTTCTGGAGCGGTCCAACCCGCCCGATTCTCCACCGAAAATACTGTACCCAGTTTTTAGTTCTCATGATAACTTCACGTTTCAGGCCGCATTGAATATCGCAAAGGGGGCCGGAGCGGAACTCCTCGTGCTAGATTTACTTACAGACGCTGGTCTGGAAACAGCAGAGACCTCACGTATCGGTCGAAAATTACTGCAGGCACATCTAGACGAGGACCACACTGTCGACGCCCATTTAATCGTCGAAGAGACAGACAGTCCACTCTCGACTGCGATTACCGTCGCACAGCAACGGCATGTCCAGCTCGTCGTGTTCGACGAACACACGCCCGAGTTGCTGGGCGAAGGGCTTCGCGGTGACGCGGCCGACCAGATGCGAAAAAAAGCAGGCTGTGACGTAGTATCAGTCACGCATCCCCGGAGTGGGGCAAGCGTCTCTTCGGTGCTCGTCCCACTTGCTGGTGGAGAACATTCTGGTCTCGCAGTCGTCGTCGGCGGAGCGCTGGCAGCAGGCGCGAACGGTGTTGTCGAGCTCTTTCATGTAACACAGAACAAAGATGAGACCGAGGCCGCACAGGCCACGGAACTGTTCGACACGGCACGGGCACGGCTCCCCGAGTCGGTCGAACTGGATACGCACCATCTTGAAGCGCCTGACGCAGCGGAGGCAATCATCGACGAGTCTGCCCACTACGACGTAACTGTAATAGGCAAACCGACTCAGAGCCGTCTCATAGAATTTATTACTGGCTCGGTAACCAAATCCGTAACCGAAGCCTCAGAAAACGCGGTTCTTACAGTCCAGCGTGGCGACGACGATGGGTTCAGTTTTGAGGGACGCTAATCTTCGCGCGTGGGAGTCTCCTCGTGGTCTGGTTCGACGACCCATTCGGCACCTTCCTGTACCACCGTGCCAGTGTACGACTGTTCAATAGCATCGCTGTCCTGTTCGACCACTTCGTACTCGTAATCCTGGTCGGTAACAGCCTCGAGTGACGAGATACGGACACCCCTGTCACCATTGGCCTGTGCATACACAAACAGCGCGGAGTAATAGTCACGAATAGCGTCTTCTATCTGCTCTTCAGCAGTATCATCGGTCATGAGTTATGGATGAGGAAGCGCACATAAAAAGGCTATGTTGAATGCGTATTCCCATCTATTTTAATACGGGATTGCTAATTGCCCTGATTCTATAGGCAGCCCAAGTCCAAGGCCGCGAGGTAGATTCGGTCCGGTGTATTGGCACTACCACTCCCAGAACGACCGGGTGAAGAGCACCAGCATAGGGATCACTTCGAGTCGGCCAAGCCACATCAGAACTATCATCAGGAGTTTCGAGGTCGCTGGGAAAGAGAGATAACTCCCGAATGGACCGAGCAGACCGAACCCTGGTCCGATGTTCCCGATGGTCGCGATGCTTGCGCTGAGTGCTTCGATCGTCGTGAGGCTGAGGCCAACGCGACTGGCATCGAGTGCAATTACCACGGTTGACACTCCAAAAATAAATAGATAGAGAAACGTGAACGAGAAGACGCCTCTGACGACATCCTCGTCGACAATGCGCCCGCCGAGTTTGACTGGTTCGACGACGTCTGGGTAGACTGTTGTGGACAGTTGCCGCCGAGCAGCCTTGAGAAGGACGAGCCATCGGATGGTCTTGATGCCGCCACCAGTCGATCCTGCCGACCCACCAATGAACATCACTCCCAATAACAGCACTTGCGCCCATTCGCTCCACTGTGCGAAGTCGCTCGTCGCGTATCCCGTTGAGTTGAGCAGTGTGACTGTCTGAAACAACGCCTGCCGGAGCGAGTTCTCAGCGATGCCTCGGGTGACACCTCCCAGTTCTAACGGCGGAGCCGCTCCAGTGAACAAGAGTCCCCAGAGGAGAAGCGTGACCCCACCGATGGCCCCAATATATCCTTGAAACTCTCGATTCCGAAACACGTCGAGATACTGCCCGTGGAGAACGAAATAAAAGAGCGCAAAGTTCGTCCCCGCAACGATGATGAAGGGAATCACGAGCCACTGGACTGCTGGCGAGAAGGCAGCGATACTCTCAGCCTGGGGGGAGAACCCGCCGGTTGGAAGCGTCGTGAAGCCGTGAGCGATCGCGTTGTACAGGTTCATGTTGTGCGCCAGCCCCAGCAGGTGGAGGCCGTACAGGAGACATATCAACAGGACAGTGAATCCGGTGTAGACAAGCCACAGGATGCGTGCCGTTTCGGCAATCTTTGGCGTCAGCTTCTGTAGTTCTGGTCCGGGTGCTTCGGCGCTGATGAGTTGCGCACCGTTGACCGCTAGCTCGGGGAGAATAGCCACCATGAGCACGATTATCCCCATCCCACCGAGCCATTGCGTCAGCTGGCGGTACATCAACAGGGCATGAGAATGCCGTTCGAACGAGATTTTGCCCAAAACGGTTGCCCCCGTCGTAGTGAATCCTGAAGTGGATTCGAACAACGCGTTGACGAACGAGTTGAACAGGGCACTCGGCGAGCCGAGTGCGAGCCCGACCGTCGATTGAGTGCCCATGCCGGCGAGCAGGTATGGTATCGTCCCGCCCACAGAGACACCGACCCAAGCCAGAGTGACAAACAACAGCGCTTCCTCAAGCCCGAGGTCAGAATTATCTTCAAGACGTTCGAGTGCAAGTCCGAGGGCGGCTGTCATGGCGATCGACACGAGGAAGACTAGGCGATCACTCCCGTAGATAATCGCGACGGACAACGGGAGCGCCATCGTCACGGCGAGGTACTTCAGAACTGTCCCGACGAGCGCGACGCTCTGTCGCCAGTTGACGCTCACCTGCATTCAGTAACACCACCCCTAGAAATCGGGTAGCGCCCCGTCGCGTTGCTAGCTCGGGCAGTGGAATAGTGATTCCTGTGCATCATTACAGCCGTTCGATCGTGTCCTCGACGACGTCGCTATCAGCGAGTATCACAGCATGATCGCCGGGTTCGATGACGGTATCGCCACGGGGCATACGGTAGCTCCCGTTGCGCGTGAGCGCTCCGATGACGACATCCTCCGGAAGGTCATCGATCGCCTTGCTAATCGGTCGTCCTGCGAGTACGCTATCTGTGTCAATACGGATCTCGATCACCTCAGCCTGATTGTCTTCCAGCAGAGCGACGTTCTGAGTGTCTTGGTCACGGACGAACTCGATGATCTCCCGAGCTGTCGCCCGGCGCGGGTTCACAGCGATATCTACCCCTGCATCTTCGAACAGATCGACGTACTCGCCGTGGTCTACAATAGCGACCGACTGGTCCGCGCCCTCTCGCTTGGCCCGCAGGGCAGCCAGCAGATTCTCTTCGCTGTCGTGTGCGAGCGCTGCCACCACGACATCGACATCAGCCATCCGTTCATTTTCGAGGAAGTCCCGGTCGGTCGGGTCCTTGTTTCGAACCGTGGTGGCGGATAACCGTTCGGAGAGTTCCCTGGCACGGTCGGCGTCTGTCTCGATGAGATGAGGACTGAGACCACGCTCTTCAAGCAGCCGGGCGGTATGGTAGCCGGTGTCGCTCCCGCCGATGATCAGCACGTTCTGGGGACCTGTCTCTCGTGGGGCTAGTTCGGTGCCGAACGAATGGACCGAATCGGGTCGGCCCGTGACGACCACATCATCTCCCGGTTGGATACGTGTCTTTCCAGTCGGAAAAATCGTCGCTCCGTTCCGGAAGATGACAGCGAACGTGAGCGCGTCGTATGCATCGGCTTCACTGATCGTTTGGCCGAGAATTGGACTGTCCGGCTTGATTTCGAACTCTGCCATCTGAACCGTCCCGCCTGCGAAAACATCGAAGTTCTGTGCAGCTGGTAGGCCAATCCCTCCGGCTGCTGCGGCCACTGTCAGCAGATTACTCCCAACCATGAAATCGACATCGAAGACGTTCTCAGCCTGATCCCAGGTGTCGATATACTTCAGATCCTTGACCCGGGCGACCGTCGTAACGTCGGTGAGTGCTTTCGCCGTGCCACAGGTGATGATATTGATCTCGTCGCTGTCGGTACTAGCGATTAGAATATCGGCATCCTCGATGCCGGCCTCTCGGAGGGTTTCAATGGCCGAACTGTCACCGGGTACCGTGAGCACATCGAGGTCGTATCTGAGTCTGTCAATCCGGTCGGTGTTCACGTCGATCATTACGATGTCGTGATTCGCATCGAGTGCTGCTGCGACCCTCGTTCCCACCTGACCAGCGCCAGCTATTATGACCCGCATTCGTGTACTTGATTCATATCCGGATATATTGATTTGACTCCTCGCTTCCGATTCCACCGATATCAACAAGCTATCAGACTACATAGAAATTGGTGGTTTGACGTTGACTACGTAACATTTCAAGCATCGGCCTTAGGAATGATGTCTGAGGAAACGTAACCTCTGGTTCATCGTACCTCTCTTCGGTGAACTCCCGAGATTCTCGATAGTGTTGCCACTCAGAAAATCGAATCGCCATCTATGGTCTGTGAATCTCGGCTGAGACCACTCTATGTTGAATGGATTCGATAGCTGTACGAAGATTCGAGAGTTGGACGCGAACGGCTTACTAAGCCGGTCTCCACCGTCTATCTGCAATGGCAGAACGCAACGACCGACACGTCGAGGGTAGCGATTCTAGAACGAGGTACAGCTAATCATGCGGATTCCAGTCGCAAATAACAAACTCGTTACTTTCACGCTGGCAGGTGCCTTCCTCACGGCTCTCGTGGCCGGTGGCCTTGCGTTTCCCGGCGTCGGCCTCGGGCAATCTGACTCACCTGGAACGTCCCCATCGGATGCCTCACAACAGGTTGCTTCCGATGCCCCAACGCCCAATCAGGACTTTACGCCAACAGTCCAGACGCAATCCGGCTACGAGGACGAAGAACACGAGGAATATGACGAACACGAGGACGACGAAGACCACGAGGAAGAATACGAAGCGGGGGACGAAGACGAAGACAACGAAGAGGACGAGTGACCGAGATGATGGGATCGCTCGCATCGCTCACCGAACGGTTCGGAGACAGTTGCCACGAGTTCGACTGTTGTGATACGACATTTCGAGTCCAGGCGACGGGTGTCCGGGCCGACGCCGCAGTGACCGCGGCACGAGACACGGCCGAGGCACTCGAAGCTCAGCTGAATGCCTTCGACGAGGCGAGTGCTGTCAGCCAGCTCAACCGCGATGGTGCGGTCGCTAACGAACACGTCGCCTGTATCGTTCGCCGTGGACTCGAATACAAGGATCGGACTGAGGGAGTGTTCGATATCCATCAGGGCCGCGTCGAACAGGCGCTCAAAACGTTCCTACGTGGCGACAGTGACACACAACCCACAGACTTCGATACTGGAACTGTCCATGTCCGCGGATCTCAGGTCAGTACCGATGTCGGACTTGACCTCAACGGTCTCGCAAAGGGGTACATTGTTGACCGGGCCAGCGAGACGCTCGCAGGTCTCGGTCGACGAGGGTTCGTCAGTGGTGGCGGAGATATGTCCCCGCCGACCGGCCCGGTAGCCATCGAGAGCCCGTACAGCGACGACACACCGTTGAAGATTCTGGACACGGATTGGTCCGTCGCAACGTCTGGGGGATACCGGCGTTCACGAGACGGTACTGATCACATCTACGACGCGACCACCGAGTCGCTCGGCTCGCGTCACGAGTCCGTTACCGTCCTCGCGCGCCGCGACTGTATGGAGGCCGATGCCTTGGCAACGACGCTCGCCGCACTTCCCCTCGACGAGGCACGTGAAGTAGCAGCCGAGTGGGACGGACTGGAGGCGTTGATCATTCATGAGGGTGTCTTTCACACGACAGAGAGGTTCGATGCACATGTCATGGACGCATAAGCAGCGAATCACCGTCGTCGCAATCGTTGTGCTGGTCGTGGCTGTTCCGGCCCTCTGGCAAATCGGCGATGTACGTGCCGTCCAGGCGACTGAAAAAGCACAGAATGACCTCGTGGATCAGACTGTTTCCCAGCGACAGGCACCGAACGATTATGACGGGGACAGCATCAACGACTCCGCGGATAAGTGTCCGACACGCCCAGAGACCGATAACGGGTTCCAGGATTCGGACGGCTGTCCCGATGTCGTCGAGACGACGGGAGCATCGTAATGTCACAACTCGTCTGGCTCCTTGACCGGGGTGCCGCACTCGTCACGTATCCGTTGCTGTACTTAGCCGTCCTCACGGGCGTCCTCTACAATACGGAGTCGTTCGGCGTGCTCCACGAGGCCGCCCAACGCATCCACATCGAACTCTCCGTGTTCGCGATGATCGTCACGTTGCTACACGCGGGGCTCGGCGTCCTCGACGCGTGGTTCGTTATCACCGGCCAGGTTCCGGCACCAGCATACTCGATGCCGTACTTCCTCGGTGGGGTCGTTGTCGGTGCAGGTGCACTGCTCATGCTCGTCGTCGCAGTGCTCGGCTTTACTGACGCGAAACGCTTCCAGCAACCGTGGGGACCGCGTGTCGTCCACTCGTTCGCCTATGTCGGGTTCGCCTTCGGGACGATCCATGCGGCCGCAATCGGGACTGATCTGACCGGACTGGCCCGTCCTTTGCTGGGCCCCTCAGTGGTGTTTCTCGTGTACGTACTCCTGTTGCGTCTGCTAATGCTTCACAGAGGACAATCGAAGGCGACTCCGAATTAGTAGCCATCCCAGAGGCCGAGCATCCGGTCGACGACTTTGTCGGTGAACGAGCGTTGATGAACCGTGTAGAGATACGTTACTCGATCAGGATCGCTGACCTCGTAGACGACGCTCCGGCCGTCGCGCTCTTTCGTAACGAGGTCGGCCTCGGCGAGCTTCGATAGATGCCACGAGACGGTCGATTGCGCCTTGTCGAGGCGGTCGCTGAGATCGGTCGTCGAGAGCGGGCCGTCCGTGAGAAGATGTGCGAGGATGCGACGGCTGTACTCCCGCCGCAGCGCGTTCATCACTGCTCGATCGACTTCGTCGAACTCGGTGGCGGGGTAGTACCGCGTGTACTTTCCATCGTCCGAGACATCGATCAGGGCTTCGTCGGCGAGCCAACGGAGGTGATACTGGAGCGTTCCCTGCGCGTACTCAAGATCGTTGAGAAGCGCGCGAAAGTGAACGCCCGGCGTGTCGGCTATCCGCTGGTAGATCGCCCGCCGAGAGTCCAGTTCGAGGTCTGGGTCCGACATCGCTCAGTCCCGCGTGAGAGCGATGAAAAAGGTCAGGAGGCCACCGAGGATCAGGATCGCACTCGCGTGTTCGAGCAATTCGAGCGTCGCGTACGGGATATACGGGAGCAGCGGGTACTCGAGAAACACGATGAGTCCGTAGACGGCGAACATCGCGTACCCGAGCGTGACGATTCGCATCCGACTATCACGTTCCCGTCGCCACGCGAGGAAGCTGAGGACGCTGAGCCCCCCAGCGAGGACGAAGATACCGAGACTGACGTACTGTTCGAGGAGTTGAGCGAGTGTCATGCGTTACTATCTGTACACACAGTCGGTGCGACGTGCTCGGCGGTCGATACAGCTCAACTGATGGTGGTGTCGGGAAAACGATTGGCGTTCAACCGTCGAATCCAATCGAATAGAGCCCCTGGGCTGCCCTGAAGCTCTCTCAGTCGACACTGCTGAGGAAATTTCCAACAGTGTCAGCGGATTCTCGGCAGGAACTCGTGTTCGCAAAGGTGTTTGATCAGAACCGTCCGCGTAACTGCCAAATTGTTTTACGAAGCTCTGTAGTGAACCGTTCGTTCCAGCTGCGCCACAGCGTCGGCTAGTCTGGGACCGTTTTTATATATAGTCGCTCACAGAGTCCTGGATTGTGGTGAGGTGCGTGAAGGGTGTCATCCTGTGGGTCCAGTCATGAAGCTCTTTTAGCTGGGGCAGTGTGACTTATTTTCCGCTTTTACAGAAACCATGACTAGAATTATCTGAGGAGTGACCAGATTAAAGAATCGATCACTGAGACGGCTACTGAAATCAATAAAAGGGCACAGATCATCATGATGAAGCCCACGACTATGCGTGGAAGTCGGTGCGCTATTAGAAAATTAAATCGTCCCCATTCTGCCTCATATAGATAGCTCCGCATCCGCCACACACTCGCAAACCACAGTGCGAAACCGACGATAGTCACAATAATAGCATACACCGAACGGAAATCTACTATCATATGTCTGCCCTGCGTGTGCCAAGCAGTACAATCCTCCGGCGCCGGCCACGTTTCGCGACATCCGGATAATCCATTTGTGCAGTTGGTTTCGCAAGGTAGTCGATGACTACAACGGTTGGTAAGCGACCGGTATCGACGCACAGAGCCGAGTAGACCGGTGAATCAGTCCCGTCGGTCGGGCACCCGCTCGTAGACGACGTATCCGTTGTGTTCCGCGACCGGTTCGTAGTTAGCCTCGATATACGTGACCACCGGCTCTCGTGCGTCGGGGTAGTACCCATGGGTCGGGTCGATGCGGCCGTCCACGACCTGCTGGCTCCTGACGAGCACGTAGGG
The DNA here is from genome assembly GCF_054850705.1 of Haloarcula sp. H-GB5. Taxonomy (NCBI): domain Archaea; kingdom Methanobacteriati; phylum Methanobacteriota; class Halobacteria; order Halobacteriales; family Haloarculaceae; genus Haloarcula; species Haloarcula sp. H-GB5. Next base: position 17,201 of record NZ_JBTWBG010000004.1, read on the forward strand.
GACCTCGCCGCGCTCGAGTTCAGTCACTACCCGGTCGGCGAGTGGCTCCCCGTAGGGGGGCGTGATGAACGTCTGTGCTGGGCGGGCCTCGCCGAAGTACGCTAGCTCGTATCTCGTGGGTGGGCCGAGCGAGTAGAATCGCCCGTCGACGGTCTCGTCGAGTTCCTCGGCGGAAGCCGATTGCGTCTCGATGTGTTCGCCGCTGAGCCTGATCTCTCTCACCCCATCAACTGCCACTGTCCCGCCGAGTGCGGAGAGCACGAGGAAGACTCCGGCAACCAGTGCGACCCACTGGCGGGTGTCCAGCTGACCGACGCTCCCGTCCCACTTGACCATGACGTAACTGAGGACAATAGCACCGACGAGCATCAGAGCGAAGCCAAATTCCAAGAGGAACAGGTACTGATATCCACTGTTCGCTGCGACGAGCGTGAGTACTGCCTCGGAAACGGCGACAGCGAGCGCCAGCCCAGCCCACTCCAACCGTGAGAGTGGCCTCGGCCCGTCGGCGAGAAAGCTGAAAAGCCGACGCAGGCCGACGCCGGCGAGCACGGCGGCCGCCGGCATGGCGAAGATGTACCGGTGGCCGCCATGGAACGCCTGTAACCCCGGAACCGACATGATGACGAGCCACAGCGAGAGGAACGCGAGCCGGGTGTCGAACGACCGCGAGGGTATCGACCGGAATACGTAGAGGGCGGTCCCGCCCGCGAGCAGCCACACCGGCAGGTAGGAGGCCGCGCTCAGCAACTGCCCGTCAAGGAAGTACGGCGGGTCGTAGTGGTTTAACGGTAGGAGAAAGGTGTACCAGAGCGTCTCCGCAAGCGTCTCTCGACTCGCCGCGAACAGCGCCACAAGCCCGAGCGGCGTGAGAAAGGCCACCGCGACTCGGCCGTAGCGGACCGCGACAGTCCGGAGGTCGGTCTCGCCGGCGTAGAGTCGGGCAAGCGACCAGCAGATGACAACCATTCCGAACAGGAGAACGGTCTGGTTGAATAGTACCCCGAACGCGAGCGACAACCCAGCGAGGAGGTCGGTCACGCGCCGCTCGGCGAACAGCCACAGCACTGCTGCGGTCAGGAACAGCGCGGCGAAGGGCTCAGTCATGAGGATGAACCCGTCGAAGACCGGTACGTATACCCCGAACAGGTACGCGAGCGAGCCGACGGCCGCAACCGGGCGTCCCCACAACGAGCCAAGACGAAATACGAGCAACGCCGTCACCGCGTGGACTGCATAGACGAGTACCCGTCCGGCGAGGTACGGTTCGGGAACCGTCTCCCAGAGCAGTGCAGTCAGGTAATACACGGCGGGGGTTTTGTGATCCGCGATGCCAGCATAGAGCGTTCCTCCAGCGGCTATTTCACGACCGATGACGAGGTAGGTCATCTCGTCGTGCAACAACGGTTGTCGGAGGTAGAACAGGGGTGGGATGATCGCCAGCGCGAGGAACACGACGTAGAACGCCGACATTCCCCAGGACTCGAGAGCGCTCCGAAAAGTGAAGGCGGGGCTACGTTCGGTCTCGAGTATCGGCATGATGTATCCATCGTATGGTCAACAATCCAATTAGTTACTCGCCGATTAACTCCACTTGAGCTGATCGAGACGATCACTACCGAGGTTCATAGTATCGAAGAAACGGCAGTCGTGGTGCGCCATCGATTCAGCGATAGGTTTGGGGTGTGAGATGTGTTCGTCTGGATACGCTACCGTCTCTGTTGCTTCGAGTCGCGGCCAGAACATGTGGTGATACAGTCGCCGTTTAATCCACACTCTTCGCGTGGTTCTCTGTCGTCCAGAGCATTTACAGCTTGACCAACAGGATTGTCCCATGACGTAATCGAAATCCCGCATCTACCATCTGGAAGGGTCTCCGATAGAACGACATGCGGTCGTCAGCGTGCCTGATAGCCCGGCGCGTGGCTGCGTCCGGCTCGGTGGCGTGCAGCCGGTGAAGCGGCTCAGTTACGATTTCCGCCAGCAAGACGCCGCTGAAAGTACTGACCAGCAGCAGGGGCTCGTTGTCGGTGGCCGTAATGGCTACAGCCTCGCCGACGCTCGGTTGCGGGGTCATCGTCCCATCTTCCGGTAGCAGAATGGGGCCCCTCAGTATCAGTCGTGCCTGGTGGATGTAATTTGAAGCAACTGCTAGGTAAGCGTGCTTAGTCAGTAGAACCACCATTCAGTTGCCATTTATAGCATGGGTATTTTATCCTCCGTAATCACAGTTCTGTTTATGCGTCCTGCCCTCCGGTATGCTGTTTCGGTATTTGTTGGACTGATCGTTACGGGAGTTGTCGCAGAATTCGCTGGGACAGATCACCTGCTTACGATCTCACTATTACCGCTCTATGTGGCCATAAGCTCAATCATGTTAGCACATCGCCAAGTGATTGTTTCCCTCTCTCGTGATGCACCCCCTGCAAGGAAGCGTGGAGCTATTGTTGGTGGTGTTGGCGCATTCACCGGGGGATTTCTCCTTCGGGTGTCGATCCCAGCCGGTGTTGCTGGTTTCGGGTTAATGTTGCTCGGTATGGCAAGCGTCATTGCTGACTTTGATGAATTGTGAGGAACTGTACAATTTGGATCACCTGTACTGCCCGCTCCAGTATCTGAGCATTCGGTCAAAATGTGGCTAGCAGGCTGCTGTGGCTACTCGCGCATCTCCTTGAGTGCAAGTCGATCTTCGTCAGCGTCGGTGTCGGAATCTGCCCTATCGAAGACTGCCGGAACCGACTCATCAAAACCAAGCCGATTCTAGTTTGCTTCGGGCATTATATAGACACTACAACCGAGCTGGTCGTAAAATACGATCACACGGAGAACGTATGCTTAGATAATGTCTACACAGTGCCGACATGATGCCGGCTTTGTGACTCCCGATAGGTGACGGGTTTCCGTATCGTGAGCACTGAACAGCAGTCCGTCAACGAATAGTCAGCAGTGGTACCGAGTCGACGACCACTTGCGTCCTGCCCAGTATCGACAGGCACAGACCATGGTGAGGTCCTCTAAGCCAGCCTCACCGTGGCAAGTAGGTGTCCTGTCTCGACTGACAGCTTGTACTCACAGGCACGGACCCACATCGAAGCAGTGGCCTCAAATAGATAGTATCTAGTATAACAATTGGAACCTATTAGATGCTAATTGGTACGCTACTGTTTGCGACGACGACGTTTCTCATTTGGGTTGCGCTGGTCTATTCGTTGTCAGCGCTCTGGTGGTTAATAGAAGTCTTACCACTCGGTATCGGATGGAACTCGAGTGATATGGACGCATGGGGACTAGATGACGTACAGGTACGCGTACTCACAATCGGAGCGGAAGACGTTGTTCAGGCAACCGTTGACTCAGTTCCCGACACCGTTGCCGGAATCAAGGTTATTGCTGAACAGAATATTGAAATCGACGGGGCAGCAGTGCACATCGTCCCAGACTCGTTCAGTTGTGAAGCCACGAACAAGGGCCGCGCTGTCGAATGGGCACGAAGACACGTCTCTTGTGACGCAGAGTATGTATTGTACCTCGATGAAGATACACTGGTTACTGGGTTGACTGGCCTCCCTGAAGCAGACTTCGTGCAATTTACTGAGAAGCCGATTTACACAGGCTCACGGCTCGCCTATCTGTGTGAGGTGTTCCGCGTTGGGTACCAGTTCGAACAGCGTGCATTCCGTCGTCTTTCGTATCCACTGTACGCATGGGGCGGTGGCTTTGCAATCCGACACGAGTTGGAGGATGAACTGACCTGGGACGTGGCGACGATTACAGAAGACACGAACCTCATTTGGCGGGCTGCTGATCGGTTTGACTTAGAGTATCGGCTAGTCGACGCTCGGTTTCGGAATCAAGCGCCACCATCGCTGAAAGCGATGATTAAGCAACGCCGTCGGTGGATGTCCGGGACACTGAAAGATAATCATATCCTTCCACTATTGTACCAACCACTGACACTAACTCGCGTCGTGTCCTGGGGATTTTCTCCAGCTATTCCACTGTTGATTATTGGTGCATCATTCGTCCCCGGTGCAACAGTCAGCATCCAGTTCTTCGAACTGATTTCGACTGCGCTACTGGTCGTGCTGTTTATTTATATGCTGTTTGGCCTATGGGCCTACAGAAAACATCCATTGCTGTGGCCGGTGTTCCTAATATTGACACCGCTGGCCGTTGTACTCCATGCAATCGGGGCTGCATGGGGTGTCATTAGCCCAATCGAGGAGTTTGAGGTCACAGAGAAAGTCGCACCCGAGACCGTCGAGGACGTCAACCCAGAATTGAGCGAGGGTGCGATTGCCGCTCATGACGGAGAGGATCGCCTCGTTCGGGACTCAGCTGATGAATTTGATACAGAACTGTTCAGAGACTAGCTGTACTCGCAAAGCACCTTGTTGACGGGTGCGAACTTCGGTGTATTCATCTCAAGCACATCAGGTCGGCCCGTTTGCTTCCCTCGAGACTCCCGATTTCGTCACCGATGTTGAGTGTTTTTGCACCCTCAATGGTGAGCATCTGGACCAGTTCTCGGGAGGTGAAATGGCCAGCCCCCATTCGAGATTTGCCGCGAGGAGCCGGTCAGCAAGCAGGCCCATGTCATCGAGGAGGGCAGCTACGGCGTCCCCAAGCCACCTACTGGAAAAAACACAAGGCCTATCGTCCGTATCCCCACTCTTCGAGGATTTCGGTGAGATCATCGATCTGCTCTAGACCGACGATGATAGCAGCTTCCCGGAGGTCAGCCTTCTTGACCGTCTCACCGAGTTCTGACTCAACGTCTGACCGAGTCTGGCGCTGGGAATCCAACGTAGACTGCTGGAGATGGAGCTGTACCGTCTTCTCTCGGCCGTCTGTGATACTGGAGCGGTCGAAAATCCACGGTAGTCCGGAACCCGAAGGAGTCGATAGCTCGGCTGACCCCCTCTCCGGTTTGTTCGTCTCCACCGAGGTGGCTGGCGTCTCAGTGACATCGGGTCTCTCAGTCACCATGTCCTCATCTGACTCGTCGCTTCCGAGCGGATCGTCGTCGCTCGCACCACTCTTGAAGCCCGTCATGCTGGCTCCTCCAGTGCGCCTGGTTCAGGCGGATTTGGTGCTTCCAGCCCGACCTCCCCCTCCAAGAAGCGGGCAATACGGTCTATCTGGGCCAGCGTCTCGACCTCGTACTCACGACGCCGGCTCCGGTGTTCTCGGACGTACCGGAAGGCCGAACACTGCTGTTTCCAGCACCCTTCCATGAGTGACGTTCGATCACCGATTACTTCGGGGGTCGAGAACTCGACGTCTCCCAGCATCTCACGCTGGTCCGCGGTATTCTTGACTCCGTTCGGGATGGCCGCCAGAACACCGACATCTATGTTGAGCTGCTCTGCGAAGTTCGTCGCCAAGTCAGCCAGTCCTTCGACGGACGCCTGGCCTTTCCATGACGGTTCGACTGGGATGACGAGATTGCGAGTGGCGTATATCGAATTGTAGAGATGGTCTGACTCTGTCGCAGGAGGGTCACAGAGCAAGACGTCATACTCATCGCCGACGCCCCCATCTCTAAGCACTCGCTGGAGTTGCGCATAGATGTTGTACGCATCGCCGAGGTCCTCAGCTTTGGACTGCTCACGGGCTAAGTGGTCCGACAGATCGGACAGCAGGTTATGTTCTGGAACGATATCGACTCCCTCCGCCGTTCGAATGAGGTCCTTGAACGGGCCTCGTGGGCTATTTACCATATGTCGGACGAGGTTGTCAGCGCCACTGTTGGCTCGGTCTGTATCGACTCCCATCAGGCGAGACAGGTCACCGTCCTGTGGGTCCAGTGGCACTATGAGTGGTTTGAGTCCTGCCCGAGCGTGTGCGACCGCAAGGTTCGCTGTCAGCGACGTTTTTCCGACACCCCCGGCCTCCGAGTAGACAGTGTAACTTAGCATACTCCTGTCTGTATCTCTCTTGCTCATGAATCTTTGTCAGACAACTCATCTAAGTCACTAATCTAAGACACTCTTCTAAGAGTCTTGTCTAAGATTCTAATCAAAGATAGAGATCTAAGATTCCTGCTACGGTAGGAAGACAAAAATCTTAGATGAATGTCTTAGTTCCAACACCGTCGGTAAGCGCGCTGAATCAGGGACAGACAGACGCAAAGCCGACATGAGTTACAGACCGCTTCTTGAGACCGATTGACCCCGGGAAGGTCGACACTCGAAGAAGAACCAAAACGGCCGGCTGCCAGCGACGACGGTATCGGTGGACCGAAACCGACAATAGATGCGTCCCCGCTCGAACTCGCCGCTACCCACTTCGAACACATTTAGCGTAGTGCTTTGTGGATTTGGAGACCAGAGGCGACACTATTCGCAGAGGGGGTCGTTACTACTGAACTGTAGACTGCGCCGGGAAACGGCCAAAATACCCGATACCCAGAGCTGACAAAACCCATATACGGCGTCCGACTGCTGCGTGTCAACAGTAGATTTAGATAATGTCCGGAGAAACCAGCGTTTGATGCCTATCTCGCTGGTAACGTGGGCCCGTCTGTTCGGTGGTGTCGCCCTCCTTCTGGGAAACAGCTTCTTCGTTACGACCGAGTTCGCGATGACCCGCGTCAGGCAGTTCGAGGAAGCAGAGTTTCTCGGTAATGGCCGTGGACTCGAACGCGCCTGGAACATGACCGAGCGATTGGAGATATTCCTCACAGGCTGTCAGGTGGGGATCACTATCTGTAGTGTCGGTCTGGGGGTTGTCGCCGAACCGGCGCTCACAGCAGTGTTACGGCCCCTATTGGGTGCAGTTGGCGTTGCTGGCAGCGGACACACGACACTGTCTGTGCTTCTCGCGCTGGTGGTGGTCAATCTCATGCACGTTATCGTCGGCGAGCAGGCACCGACGTATCTGGGAATCGAGCGTGCCAAGTTCGTCGCTGGATACGGATCGGGACCGCTGTACGTCTGGACAAAGCTCATGTATCCAGTGATCATCGCAGCGGATTGGGTAGCCAAGGCGTTGCTTGGCCTCTTCGGCGTCGAAATCTCCCGTTCCTGGACCGAGTCGGAGGCCGAGGGCGATCTCGCAACGACTCGGGCTGAACTACGTAGTGAAATGGGTGACTCGCTCAGTCGAGTCGGCATCTCCGAGGAGCGACGGAGCGAAGTTATCAACGCCCTCGACATCGGCGCGAAGCCGGTCAGCGAGATCATGGTTGCTCACAGCGACATCGTCGCGCTCTCGACGACTGACGACTTCGAGACGAACATGGACCGGATCGACGGGATGCCATACGTCCGCTTTCCGTTGATCGAAGGCTCACTCGACTCGTTTGTGGGTGTTGTCTACGCGCCGACGGTGCTGCACAACTACGAAGCGCTGAATTCGGGGACAACCTCGCTCAAAGAACTGGCAACCCCGCCGCTAACCGTCGCTGCTGAGACGACAATCAGTGACTTCATCGACCAGTGTCAGGCCGCAAATCAGGAACTCGCCCTCGTGGTCGGAGATGACGACGTCGTCGGTCTCCTCACCGCGACCGACGCCTTCGAGGCAATCACCGGTGAACTCGAAGACCCAATGGATCGCGCGGCCGAGTGACTATCAGCTCAGGGCCAACGTCATTAGCGTGCGGCGAGAATTCGATGCTATTCAGTGCTCCGGCTGGTGAGTTATATCGTTACTGTCAGAACCACTCGCGGGCCTTCAAGCGAGCCGTCAACTGGACGCTCTTACGGAGTCCGCGGCGGACGACGCCGCCCGAATTCGGTACACCCTCTCCATCTTCGTACTCCAACCCTCGGACGATCGTAACCGGAATCTGTTCGTCCGCCTGTCCGAAGAGCAATGCTGATCCGGCGGTGAGTTCGTCCGCAACGAGGTCGACACCGCCGACCTTCGGCTCTCCGTACAGGTCTGTCCGTCCGAAGTTGTTATCGGTCGCTTCGATCCCTGAACACCCGATCGCCAGATCCATCGAACCCGGTCCGGCGATTTCCGAGTCTGCTAGGACGACAGCCACATCTGCGCCTGTGCGAGCCGCAATTCCCTCGCGCAGGCGACGCGCACTCTCATCAGGATCTTCAGGCAACAACGTCATAATCCCGTCTGGACTGTTTGACCAATCGACGCCTGCGTTCGTACAGAGTCGACCGTTCCGCTCGGTCAGGAGCATCGCCGGTACCTCGTCAAGCGCTTCCTGCGCCGCTTCGGGGTCAACAGCGTGGTCTAGTAGCAGGTCTTCACCTACCTCTGCGATGGGGATCGCACCGATAACCTCGCTTTCATCGTAAATTACGGCCACTTCCCGCGGGTCGATTCCGGTGATATCGGCCACCCGACGGTCGCGGTCAGTCACCTCAATCTCGTCGGCTTCGACGAGTCGATTCTCGGCGAACGAGACGACCTTCGCGGTGACGACGACGATATCACCGTCTGTCAGGGGATACTCTTCAGCCGTCGTGTCGACGATTCGGTCGACGAGGTCGTCGTTTGGCTCGATTCTGCCGATATCAAGTCCGTGGAACGTTAGTTCTGTCATCATCTAGATATTGGAAACAGCGCACTTCAACGCTGAGACGATTGTACATCGCTGGGAATAGACGAGACTTTCTTCGAAACGTGTCCCGCTTAGCTTACCGACTGTATCGGGCGGTTCGGCGGGGGCGTGATCACGTCGCACCCACAGGGCAGGCGGCTTTATTGGTGCAGGCTGTGTATCAGCACCTGTATGCCCGAGGAAGTCCTGTTCAAGTCAGAAAGTGACCAGAGCCGAGAAGAGATCGCATCGTACCTCCGGAAAGTCGCGGATAATCTCGACAGCGGAAGCGATATCAACCTGAAAGCAGGCTCCGAGTCCGTAACGCTGAATCCCCCTGCCCGACCGACCTTCGAGGTCAAAGCCGAACGCGAAGGGCCGGCAGACAATATGACCGAATTAAGTGTCGAATTCGAACTCGAATGGGACGAAAATGATGGCGAGGGGGGCGGCGAAAGTGGGCAGTTAGAAATCGAGTAATCACTCCGACGCACGCTGAGGAGTGATTCAGCGGAACGTATCTAACAAATGAAGCCGCTGTGCTGTCTGGCCCCTACGTCTTGTCCTGTTTCCGTCTGAGGGACTGCGTTTACGATACAATCTCCTGGATGTAGAGGTGGGCGTACGCGCTCGCCCACACGATAGAAAGTAAGTCACCGACACTTGTAGAAAGTACACGCAAAACAGGAGCCACCGAAGCGACGCTCGTCCCCATTTCGGGCAGATAGAGATTGCTTACACTCCCGATAGCGATTATTGCGATGAGCACGAATTTCCGTCGGTAGTTCGTCGTAATCTGCCAGCTAATCCGAAGTGATTTGAGAGGGCCATATTGGCCGATAACGCAGGCCTCCGGTGCGAACCAAAACTTGAACAACAAGCCGAGAAACGGCACAGCAAAAACGAGCACACTCACCGCCGCAACGACGGGAAAGCCAACTATATCTGCGGGATTTCCTGGAATAGCGCCAGCAAGGAGGAGTAGTGGAAGAAACAGAAAGAATGGAACTGTCATTACCGAAAAAACGATAAGCAATGTTACGCCAATCAACGCCGGTGTCCGAGTAATGCTCCGATGGACTCCTTCGCGTATCGTTACAGAGTTATCAGTCAGTTCCCCGGCGACAATTGTTCCCACATAGGCTCGAATCAAGATGATAAACACAAACGCCGTCAGACCATCGAGTAGGTCGATTACGGGCATCGGGAACGTGTTGATGATGTCAGTCTCGAGAAGTCGGTTGGCTAAGATAGTCACGCCCGCGAAGGCAATGATCGACGGATAGGACCGAAACAAGCGAACGGACCAGACCAACGCATCAAGGACGCTCCGATTGGTGGTCGCAGTATCGATGTTTCGGCATTCGAGACAACCACAGCCATCGATATCTTCTCGTGACTTGATCGTCGGTGCCATGTCATATGTAGTTGCGTCGTCACCGGTAGGAGTGCTTCGGACTGGGGGGTCGGTGTGGTCGCTCATTCGGCAGTGATGAACTGTGAGATGGATTCGCCGATAGCAAGTAAAACCGATGGGGGACCGAGCAGCGAAGCGAACGATTTGAACGCACGTTTGAGACTCGGTCGGTCGTCCTCAGTGCCGAGGAAGAGAAGTGTCGGGTCTTCAGACACGACGTATACACTCATCTCGCGACCCTTTTCGGAATAGCAGGTGTCAGTCACTTCGATTACGCCAGCTGCTTCGAGATTCTCCAAATGATAGTGAACGTTCTGCAGGCTCTGGCCGAGTTGCTCAGCGATCCGTGCCGGTGTCGCTGGCGTTTCGTTGAGCAGTTGGAAAATCTCGTACGCAGTCTCGGAGGACAACGCTTCGATTACCTCTCGTGTCGTGTCGTCATCGAGACTCAAGACAGCGGGGTTATCGCTTCGTTCGACGGCGGCGTCAGTTTGTGTTGGAAGAAGTCGTGCCATGTGTGTGGGTAGCTGCTGTGGATCGAGCGCGTGGGATCTGATCCAGTTGGTTGCTGTTCGAAACTATCGTTTGTAATTGTTGGTAGGTGTTTATGTTGATTCCGGGACAGCAGTTAATCGCAGGTAATAGGCCGTGTAGACCGTATAAAAGTACGCGAATCCAACTGAAGACAGAGCGATTCCGAGCAGGAGCAATATCGGTATCGGAATCCCGATCTCAATCGGCAATACGTCAGCCGGTCCAGCGTCCGTCAGTGTCAACCGGAGGAGATATTCGGGGATGAAGAAGGCGTTCAACAGGACACTCCACACCAGCGAGAATCCAGCGACGCTTCTGAGATTTGAACGGACGAGTCCCACACTTTTTCGGAACGCATCAGTAACACTCTGGTTCTCGATGACAATCGCCGTATCGTAAAACTGCACGAACATAATGACAACGAGGATGGACAGCAGCCAGATGAGCATAGATCCGACGCCAGCAATGAAGGCAGCCATCTCGTTAATTGGGGCGAGTGCCATCGAGCCGATACCGAGGATGAACCCGATAAATCCGAGTCCGACAGCGGTCCCGAACACGATAAGTATGAACAGCACAGTTGCAAGGAGAAGCGGGAAGTAATGTGTCCGCGCTTCAATGAAAAACTGGGTGAGTGACGTGTCCATTCCTTCGATCGCGGCCTGAGCGGTTCCGATGAAGCCACCGAGAACGAGCGGGAACACGATGAGCCACACGAGCGAGATACCCGCTGATAGTCGTGGTGATTCGACCAGGTGGTCCACGTACTGGAGTTGACTTACGGTCCCGATGAGGAGGCCGGCGACGAACAGGATCGGATTTTCTCGGAGGGCAGCGGATCCGTCTTTGAATGCGGAGACTGTCACCATTCGTTCCCGAATTACTGTCGTCGCGTATTAGGCCGAGTGTAGTATCAAAATCAGATTTGAGCATTTTGGACGGTAGTACAGGTGACGAGCACCGATCTCGCCAACGCTCGGTTGGGTAGTCACCGGGCCACCTTCTGGTGGCGGGACGGTGGAAACCCAGTAGCTGTCGGATGGAGAGACTGTCAATCTAATTCACAAGTGTTTTTGACATCAAGTACATACCGATTAGTTGGGTTCTGGTCCCCACTCCACTTCCCCCTGAATCGTATCCGATTCACCGATCGGCTCGAATCCAGAACCCGTTGTCGTGGATGACAACTTCCGATGGTGTGTAGCACACCACTCCCCCAGCTGCACATCATCTCTCCCAATCCTTTGCAGGTTGGACCAAAGAGTCGTGCAAGCGTGTCAGTGTCTAATTGAAGTTTTATCATCGAGTGAGCTGAGATACAGCGGAAAAACGACAGACAGAGTGAGGACATCACAAGCGCTTTCGTGGCTACTCGTCTCAGGATCAAGTGGTTCCGTGCTGTGTCCAATCCCATTGGGTGCACCCATCCCATCGATTGTTGCAGGGCTGAGCCCGTCGTCGAAGTAGACGACTTTGGGTGATGCATTGCATACCGCCTCTCCACCCCTAGCAACCCGCCATTCTGCTGGTGTACACAGCGGCCCACAGGGTATTGTTGTACGTTCAAGCGCGTACGTCACTGGAAACATCGGTACGGGTAGTAGGGCTGGCTATTATTCTGGGGAATGATGGTGTGGTATTTGGTATCGTGGCACCACAAAGGCTATTTATGAGGCGTCTGTCACATGCGAGTGGGTTCTGGTCCCCGCTTCGAGCTCCCCTGACTGCTGGTCGTCTGACTGGGTTTCTCGGGTCCAGAACCCAGCCGTGCCTCTGACATAGCAAAATGGTGGGCGCTACGCAAGGTGCCCATTGCAGCCCACCATTCTCCCTCCAGACGAACGGGAAGGGTTGTATTGTATTCGTCCGATTGTGTAGCACTGTTACCGTCACCATTGGCGTCTCCGATCATGAGTGATCACAGAGACCTGTCGGTGTCTCAGTATGACGCGAGTGACGTCATCAGAACGGTGGCAAAGAATGGCAGAGCCCGTCTCTTCCCCCTCCCTCGAAACCTCCTCTCGATACGTCAGCTGTTATTATCAGCGTCGATGTGGTACAGCTGGCACTATCCTATTCATTAAATCATACATAAATGACTTCATATAGTTAGAGAACGATGTTTGTTGATATGCTTCAGTGGCTCCGAGCACGTTTTACACAAGACTCTAACTCGGGTTCAGCAGCGACCATTGCTGTCGATACCTGTGTAGAGTGCGATGCACCAGCGCCACCTGGGGCCAGCCGTTGTGGCGACTGTTTAGATAACTGAGACGCTGTGCTCTGCGCCCGGTACTGTTCAGTATCGACAGCCGTCAGTGCTGCATGGATCGTTCACTGGGAAGCAGCTGGGTACGTCATTGGAACAGTCGGGACTTAGCAGATTACGAGACATATTACTCTCAGATAGCTATAGATAGCAAGCGCAGTTGACTCTATTCTGTCATTTGGAGGGTGACATCAGTCGTCTACGCTAGCCACCATGTGATACTGCGTCCTTTCGAATCCAAGCTTTTCGTAGAACGCGATGGCTCGGTCGTTGTCTACGTGCGGATCGAGACTGAATTCCTCACATCCGGCGTCGCGTGCCCAGTTTCTGATACGGTCGAACAGATCGCCAGCCAGCCCGGTTCCGCGATACGGTTTGTCAACGTAGATATCACAGATGAACAGTCGGCCGGGACGGTCGAAGACACTCGGCGCTTCGTCGATTTCGGCCGCGATATACCCGGCAAACTCACCATCGGTACCGGCGAGGGGACTCCCATCGGTGAATCCATCGACGGCGATCCACGTTCGGTACGCCTCCGAGTCAAGGCGATCGACGCGGAACGGAAGTTCCTCCGCGACGAGGTCGACATCGTCGGCGAGTGAGAAGGCATCGACAGTCGATTCGAGTTCGCGGTAGTACGGTAGCCAGAGCTCCTCGATAAAGCGCCGGACGGCAGGCTCTTTTGCTAAGAGTTCCACGATCTCCATACCTATCCGGACCAGTCGCGGCACTATCTTTGTTACTCTCGGAGTCGACGATGACTTTGAGAGCCAGAAAGCAGAGACTGACAAATTCTTTGATTGTCTTGAGAAACAGCGTAGCGTTGAAGCGTTTACTCCCGTAGCGGATCTCTATGGACGGCCAATATGGCCTTCTCATGCAGCCGATGTTCTGTATAAATAGATGGTACAGAGGGCGAGGGTTGCCTCAGCTACCTTCGCTGCGACAGCAAGCGGATTCAGGTTCCCTTGCATATAGAACGCGTCAAGGCTGAAACCCTGAAACACAAACAGTGCAAGAATAGTGACAATAGCGTATCCCGCAGCGACAAGGTACAGCTCGGGTCGCCAGTATCGGCTACTGTATAGGAGGAATCCACCAAGAAATCCAAGCCCATTCAGAATAAACAGCGTCCCTAATGTCTGGCTGAATCCCATGACACGTGGACCGAGCAGTAAGTGGATGCCAGCAGTGGTGAGCGTGGCTACGATTGCGAGGTATCCCACTGGATGCGATGGAAGCGTAAAAAACGAATCTTGCCGTTGTGTCGATTGAGCAACCATATCGCACAATTGTCACTGAGGTGTATTAAATCCATGTGAGTTTCTCGACATTACGGGGACAGACAGAACGCACATGATCGGCTGCGTTCCTGATTTAGGATTGGGAGGAAGAAGTCAGCCGTTCGTTCGACTGTCCCATCAAGTACGGAGACAGTCCAGCAAATCAGCACAATCCCTACCAGTACTGTGTTCGAGGCCGTATCTCCCTCAGCAGTAATACGTCCCATTTTCTGCAGGAATCCCCTGTCCGTCATCAGCAGTCTCAATCCGAATCGCTGATTCGATCTCGATCTATCAACTCTGACCGTGACACTTGGATGAGACAATCGGAATGATATTCTGTTTCCTGTTGGAACACAATTCTACGGATGGTTTCCCGTCGAACGATCGCGCTCCTTCTCGGATCGGCACTTGTGATTGGCTATATCCAGTATGCTACTGTCTTTGGACCCGTCCAACCCACACTGACTGTTGAAAATAACGACACGACAGCGTATCAACTGTCAGCGTACACTGTCGAAAGCAGCGAGCAGGCGATGTACCTGAACTTCGAGGTCACGACCAGAGATGGCGAACGCAGGCTCAAGACGCTCTCGCAGTTGGTCTGGCCGGATGGGGATCGAAACGTCACACTCGCTGACGATGGGGTCCCCACACAACAGATCACCGTCGCCCCCGGGGAGACGGTGACGACCACGATTGATGGGTGGGTGCGTGGGGACGTGACGGTGTACCTCGGCGAGAGGATGGCCGATAACGAGACGCACGTCTATACCAGAGTACGGACGTGTCCCCGAACTGGTCAGGAACACAGTGTGACTTTCAAGCAAGATGGAGGAATCAGTGCTAGCGCACTCTGTGCCTGATGATGTACTAGTAGGGATTTACAAGAGAGACCACGAACGTCGTTACTGACTCTCGTCTGAGCGTGTGTCGCCCGATTCGATATGGTCGTCTGGGATCGACATTGTCTCACGAGAGCCAGTCGAAAAGACGGTTCCGATCGCAACGGCGTGAATCGGTGCCACTACGGCAGTACTCAGAAAGCCGCCGGCGACCGGTACGGTCGCGAGACCCCAGTAGGCGAGGCCAATACTGATGATGAGACCGGCGATGGTCATGCCCTGCCCTTGTGATCGATGATAGCTCTGCCTGAGCGCCGTCACAAAGCCACTGCCAGTGACTAGCAACGCAGGGAGCAAGAACAGACGGGTCAGGACGAACAGACCCACCGCCAACAGCATCAGTCCGATCAGGAAATCAGGGATATCCACCGAGAAACCGCCCAACAGCTCCGGCATGGAGACAATCGCAGCCAGTGCGATATACCTGCTCAACGCACGGGGGCCAGAGTGCGTATCGAGTACTCGTGTAATCGTCATCCAACCGGCGATTCCGACAGCGAGTGGAACGAGGACTTCGAGCCCGACAGCCCAGAGGAGATACCGTGTTTCGAGGTCGATCAGCGCACCAACGTGTCGGACCGTTCGTGTAGTTCCCTGCGGGAACACTGAATAGGTGACACTGACCGATTGACCGAGTGCGTCGGTCGCCACCGCTGGAATTGAATCGTGCTGGCGAAGCCAGTCGACGAATGCAACCAGCATACCGACGACAACGAATGGGACAGCGAGCACAGGGTCGCGACGAATGCACCCGAGCGCAGACTTGAATACACCTAAGGTAGACAGTCGAGTCGTCGGGGATGGGTGTCCAAGCGAAGACACCGTCTCGCTTCCATCCGCCTCGTTCCCGGGCATTATGCTTCCTCCAGTGCGAGAACTCGGCCACGATTCGCCAGATACAGCATACCATCCCCGACCATCGGTGGCGAGAGGGGTACTTCCGAAGGATGGTACTCGAACTGTTTCTCACCCGTGGCGACGTCGAATGCCTCCAGTGCCCAGAGTGAATCCACCGCGTAGACGCGACCGTCAGCCACAACCGGTGTCGTTTCTCCGTCAAACGGAACTGTCCACCGTGTCTCGCCGGTTGCCAGCGAGAGTGCATGCAGTGACTCCCGCTCATCGGCAACGAATATTGTCCCGTTGGCTACTGCTGGCGTGCTGTCGGTCACATTCCCGTCGAGATTGCGTTCCCACAGGAGTGTCCCATCGGATCGGGCACGCAACTGAACGGACTCACGCGTCGGAATGACGACGCCCTCGTCTGTCGCCACTGGCGGCAGAACTGTCATTTCTTCGAGTTCACGGTGCCAGTGTTGCTCACCAGTAGCAGCACGATACGCAGTGGCCTGTTGGGGCCACGCGGTGACAAACACGATGCCGTCGTCCACCGCGGGTCTGTTGTACGTCCCGCTGACCGACTCGTCTTTGTGATGCGTTCGCTGCCATAGAACCTCCCCGTTGTTCGGATTCAGTGCTACGACCGAGTTCGTCCCAGGTAGTGCCGTGTATATCGTCCCGTTCGCAGTGACCGGAGTTGTTGACTCGGCCGGCCCGAAGAAACCGGGACTAGACGATTGTGGTCCCGTCCATCGCTCGCCACCGACGGTCATATTTGTGAAGGGGAGTTCCCGTCCACCATTCGCGTTAAGCCCGTAGATGCCGGCTAAACCGGCTATCCCGAGTGTTTTTGTCTGATAGATTGAAGCTGGGGCGATTGTTGGGCTTGAGTGATACGGCCCCTGGAAGCTGAATCGTCGCGTTCCAGTCTCGGTATCGAGCGCAAGCAGTCCGTTGCCACCAACGTATAGCGTCTTCCCGCGGCGGATCGGTTGGGTACTCCCCCGAAACCAATCCGGTGCCCTGTGTGTCCACGCAACCGCCACATTGTCTTTTGGACCTGATACTGTGGGGTTGTACCCGGTTCCGGGAGGATCGTATCGGCCCATCGGCCAGTCGGAGGGTGTTTGACGACCAATATATTTCTGCGTCTCAGGAGACGTGAAGCCGCCTGAACCGATAATTCCCGAGGCGGCTAATCCAAGAAATCGACGTCGTGTGGAGGGCATCTACTTGCTGGTACATTACAAGCAAAATTATTGGTGTCGGTCTTCTCACTGGATTCAGAAGCGGCTGAGTTCGATAATAGGTGCTTTCTGGTAACTAACATCTGTCCGACTACCAAGCGTCGGCGGATTCCATCAATGTCCTCCCACTCAGCAAAACAGCTTCAACTGGGATTCAGCGGTCGATGACCTCGCCATCCCCAACAGCTAGTTCCGATTCGAGTTCGGCGATCAGTTCCGTTCCCTCGGCATGGAGTTCGTTCGCCCGTTCCAGCGAGACGTCTCCGTTTTCGAGCTGTTCGATAATCTGTTCAAGCCGGTCGGTCTTGTCGGCGATTGTCTCGTCTTTCATAGTACCAAGATGTACAGGAGCAGAGCCACAACAAGCAGGCCCAGAGTGAGCAGGACGAGCAGCAGCCGTCGACGCTGGCGGCGATGGGCTGTGGCCTCCTGTTTTCGTTTCCGCTGCTGATCGTACTGGGTTCGTGCTTGCTCTAGCCGGTTCTCAAGATCGGTCAGTTCATCGCGAACGTGCGTGTCGTATGTGCGGTCAAGTTCGACTTCGAACGCAGACAGATCCGACTCGACTGTCCGTCTGTAGGCTTGGGTGAGTCGGTCATCCATTGTCTCCATCGTCGTCTCGACAGTCTCTGTGTAGGCTGTGTTGAGGCGCTCTTCGAGCGTTTCTAGTTCCGCGTCCAGTGTTGTCCGCTCCGGAACGATGTTACCCACCTCGGTCGGTGTCATCACCCGTTTGTCGGCCACTTCATCGGCCAGTGTGCGGTCGTTCTCGTGGCCGACCCCAACTACGATTGGCGTCTCGGTTCTGTGGATAACACGGCAGAGTGGCGTTTCGTTGAACACCCGGAGATGCTTGTCGGACCCTCCGCCACGAGTAAGAACGATAACGTCGATCAGCGGATCGTCGTCGAGTTTACTTACCGCACCCATGATCGACATCATCGCATTGTCCCCCTGGACGCTCGTGTTCTGGACGACGATATCCACGTCGGGATACCGCTCGTGAATGCTGGTGATTGCATCCAGACGGGCATCACTTGTCGCACTGGTGGCGATCCCGATCCGTTCCGGGAAGTCCGGCAGGGCTTGTTTGTGCTCCGGATCGAGCAATCCATCCGAGTCCAGCAGTTCCCTGTTTTGCTCGTAGATCTGCTGGTACGTACCCTCACCGACCTCCACGATGTCTTCGACGATGACGGACACGTTTCCCCCGTCTTCGTAATACGAGAGCGAGCCTTTGACAGCTGCTTGCATCCCATCCTCAATTGTGGTGTCGATGGTCGATCGTTTGTACCCAAAGAGCACACAGTGGATCGTCGAACCACTGTGGACCAGATCGAGGTGGACATGGTCGTTCGAGGACACACCATAGTCGGAGATATCACCGACGACGTAATCGAAGGCGAGCTGGTCTGCACTCTCGACGACTGCACCGATATCCTCGTTCAGCGTATCGACGTAGGTGATTCGCTCCGTTTGGAGTGCTTCCTGCAGTGTCTCTAGCGACGTGTGCGTCGGTCCCGGCTCCGAACCCATTCGACTCCCCTGTAGTGCGGTTGTGTACTTAAGTCATGTACTATCTCGCTATATCGATCCGAATAACCAGACACAGCCCGCCAGCGGTGTATTCAGACAGCATTTTTGTCGATTTGTATTGCTGTTTGTACTGGACAATTGAACCAATCGATTGAACTAGCTAGTTGAATCGATTAGTTGAACCAGTTGATTGAAACAGAGAATTCAATCAATGGATTATTCCAACTGGAAGCTATAACAACCAGCTATGCTCTCATACAGCACCTACAGCGAGGCTGGCGGCGTCGGCAAGACGACGACCGCCGCGAACCTCGCCGTTGCACACGCCCGCGCTGGTCTCAAACCACTGGTCGTCCCACTAGATCCGCAAGAGGGAAACCTCTCACGGCTGTTTGGCGTCGACAAAGACCGCTCGAAGGACGTCGACCATCTCGCCCGGCATATGATCAACCGCCCCAAAGGTGACTTTGAGGACCTCATCGTCACTGCTGAAAACGGCGTCGACGTCATCGCTGAACACAACCAACTCGCCGATCTCGGGGACTGGCTCCGACGCGAACAGGATCAAGCCGCCGCTGTCGGGGATGCGTTCAATATTCACGCCGCGTTACTCAGCACGCTTGCCGATGCTGGCGTTCGTAACAAGTACGATGTGCTGATTTGTGATCCTCCGGCGACGGAAGGCCCACACCTACACAACGCTATCAACGCGACACGGTCGTTGGTTATCCCAGTTGAACCGAGTGCGAAAGGTCAGGCCGCTGTTGAGGGGTTAGAACAGCTCGTTTCCGGGCTTGAAGACACGCTTGAAATCGACGTGGGCGTCCTTGCCGCCGTCCCAGTCGGCGTGAAGGGGACGAACGACCAGAAGCGCGTCCTTAGCGAGATCCCGTACTCGACGCCAGAAATCTTCGGCGACCGTACCTCTCTAATGGAAGGGTCGTGGGCACAGCAGTGCTCGGCGTTCACGTATGTCCGGGATCATCGCGACCGCCGACGTGACTACGAGGTCGAAACGCTGGCGCAGTACGACCGGTTGGCTCGCTACCTCGAAGCGCAGGCCGGGATTGAAGCCCCGAACCCACCGGAACCCGGCGCTATCGAGGAGGTGGCGTAAATGGCGGGAATGAAAGAAGGTCCCGGAGAGGACCCATTCGCCGAAGATACGACCGACGAGCAGGACGACCCGGCGCTGGACCCAACACCAGAAACGACAGCTGAATCTCAAACCGAATCCGAAAGCGACACCACCGACAGCATGAGTACAAACGAAATCCCGTACGTCATTCGCCGACAGACGGTCAAAGAAGACCGAGATAACGAACACGTCGCTTTCCTCCGTGACGAATACGCCGAATTAGAGGACCAGGTGAGAGCCGACGTGGCCGATGAACTCAGTATGCGCTCGAAGGATGTCTCGGTAACGGATCTGCGTGAGGCGTTCGTCGAACTGGCGGCAGAGAATCCCGATACTGTGGCGTCAATACTGGAGAGGTGGGGCTACGAGCACCTCAAATGAACGAGACCAGCCGCCTATTGGATACGCTGCTCGCACAATGCTATAACTCTCAGCGCGAGTGGATGACCCGCTGGTCGCTATTCACCGCAGCCGCCGCACAGACGATCGCTTGTTAAACAGACACTTTTCGTGCGACTCAGATCATCTAACCGACTCGCGGATGCAATTGTGTTTCTCGGTGAATCGATGAAAAAACACAGAGCGAGAGCGGTTCCATGACGGCTGAAACTCTCGATATCCAGCACCAGGATGGTATCAAAACCGATTGCCGAAACAGTTGTCACGACCTACCAACTAAGTGGTGCTTGCCTGTCAGCGTCGACGTCCAGTGTTACTCGAAGTTCCAGCATATCAGGGTGCCAACTCATGCGACTGCCTGCCCACTGCACGAAAATCAGTGTTTCGACCACCGCGTCCATCGGTCGCTGGGTGCAAACAGTGGCCGTCACGACCTCTACGACTCGTTGGTTTGGTCTGGGTGACCGACACACTGTCGTTACTCCGTCCGGACTTGTTCTGAGGCAGTCGCTCACTTCCCCGGAGGACCACAAAGTCGGACAGGGGGTGAGAAATCCCTCCGTATGATTAATGGGATTCATTAGTGAGATCAGCAACTGCAATCAATTGGTCTTTGAATCCGAACAATAGACTATTTAAATGATACTTTCAGTTTAATACAGTCGAATGTCTATCGCCGATCCTGGGCTGTGGCGAACGGTATGAAAATATATTTGAGAATTTCATATCCAAAAACACTTGTGACAGCGCTGATACAATTCCGCGAATGGAATCGCCCGACAAGTCACGCAAGCCGATGACATTCCCTGAAACGTTGCCGTCTCCCCAAGAGTCGATGCGCGTATTTCTCATCGGATTATTGATGGGCACTGCTGATGGCGTACCTGGTGTTTCAGGCGGGACAATTGCTCTCCTTACAGGTATTTATGGGCGGCTCTTGACAGCAATTGCTGCTGTCACTCCCAGCCGCATCGGAAACGGCGTCCGCGCAGTTTCTCCACTCCACGGTGGCACCTCACCAGCCCAAATCGCCCGAGTTTGGAACGAAGTCGACGGGTGGTTTTTACTCACCCTACTTGGGGGAATCAGTACAGCGATCATCCTCGTCGGTCAGGCAGTTGAATGGGCAAACAGGCACACACCAGTTCTACTCTTTGGGCTATTCTTTGGTTTGATTGGTGCATCGGCAGTCGTCCTTCTTCGAGCAACTGCAATCCGTACGCTCCCTGAGATACTTGCAGCTATCACAGGGACTGTTACTGCCTTCGTGATCTCCGGGCAATCGCAAGCACTACTTGAAACTGGAAGTCTCCCTGTACTCTTCGTTGCAGGAGCTATTGCCATCAGCGCGATGATTCTTCCCGGACTCTCCGGCTCACTATTACTCGTGATCTTGGGCCAGTACACATACATGTATGCGAAATTGGGTGACTTCCTCGATGGTATTGGTACAGCAGTAACGACTGGATCTCTCGAGACACTCGTTAATGCGGGTGACGAGGTAGCGATATTCACCCTTGGAGGACTCGTCGGCCTCCTTACAGTCGCTAGAATAATTCGCCGCGCACTCGACGCGTACCAGCAAATAACCTACGCGTTTCTCATTTCGTTGGTCTTAGGCGCACTTCGAGCGCCGATCACGACACTCAACAGTGCCGAATACTCGGTAACGTGGAGTGTTTCCACGATACAAACCTTTACCATGACCGCGCTTATCGGCGCACTCATCGTGTTCATCCTCGACTGGTACGCCGTTGATATCGACCTCGAAGCCATCCGCTAGTCGCTATTGTCCTTATGATCTTTTTTAAGTGGATCTGTTTCCTTGTGAGTAGTAGCGGGAGAATGGAAGAGTGTACTTGTATCGACATTTTTTAATCTTTACATTTCACATTTACTAGTATGAAAGAAAGACAGGCCCTTATAATTACTAGCTTAGGGTTCTTATTGATAGCAATTTTCTCTTTCTCTTTTAATTCTGGGCACAAATATATCCAGATCGGGTATCTTGTTTTGGGTTTTTGGGCCCTTCTGAAATATATTAGGTTATGAGGAGTTCCGAAGATCAAAAATAATGCACAGGTTGAGTGCCGACTGTTCAGTACTCTGAACACGATACGCCAGTACTCGGTGTTCATGACAAACACCAGTAGTGTCTTTCTCACCGAGTATGGGTATCGGTGGGGATTGAAAACGGCTACAGGTCGATTAAGCGATTCATGGCCACGACAACCTCGAAGGATTTCGGGCTCCAATTCTTCTACTTCGCGTTCGCGTGTCTGTTGTACTTTCAGCCAAATTGGCGTTTGGAGAGTAATCTGAGTCAGTTTCCGTTCACTGGGTCGGGCGAAACCACGCATCAGAGCCTCGCCAAACCCGCTGTAGTCTCAACTTCCAAATACACTGTTCTGACTCTGTTGAAATCCTCAGAGGGTTACACGTCCGCCCAATAGTGTGACCAGATGCAGACCCTCCCGAAGTCGCGGTTACTCCGGTTTGTCGAGCAGGCATTCCACTTGGCTCAACGAGATGTCGCCCGCTACTCCTCGAAGTTCTCAAAACGACGTTACACACTCCACCAGCACATCGTTCTACTTTGTCTCAAAGTTCGGAAGGACACGACGTATCGGACGCTTCTCGACGAACTCATCGAAATGCCCTGCATTCGGAACGCCATCAACTTGGACGAACTCCCGTCACTCAACGTTGTGCAAAGCCTTAACCGACTCGATATGGCTGTCTGGCGTGTTCTGCTTAATCTCTCGGTCACGCTTCTCCCGACTAACGGGATTGTTGGGATCGACGCTTCAGGGTTTGACCGGAGTCACGCCTCGAAACACTACACGAAGCGAACAAAGCTAACTATTCAGCAGTTGAAGGTGACACTTCTGGTGGACACGAGGTCGAACGCGATTATCGACGTACACGTAACGACGACACGAAAACACGACTCAAAGATTACGCCGTCGCTCATCAAGCGGAATACCGGGGAATTTGCGGTTCTCCTTGGCGACAAAGGATACGACGACGAGAAGGTTCGCGCATTAGCCCGTGAGACCGGTGTTCGACCGTTCATCAAGCACCGCGAGTTTTCGTCACTCCACAATGCGTGGAATCCTCGACTAGATGCTAACCTCTATGGTCAGCGTAGTCAGAACGAGACGGTGAACTCCCGACTCAAACGCAAGTACGGTGCGTTCGTCCGGTCACGGCACTGGTGGAAACAGTTCCGAGAACTCGCTATCGCCTGCCTTGCTCACGATCTCGACCGATCACTCTAATCAGTAGATACAGATTGTTGCTCTAACACACCACCGAGCGTGAGTTAGAAGGTGGTTCCGAGCACGAAGAACCCGACGAGCGTGATGGCCGCAACGACGAGTGTCCCGACGAAGAGCATCGCGTCGTCACGGGCAGTTGCGTGTTGACGCAACCGCCGCCGACTTATTGGTGCGAGTGCTACTGCTGCCCCAAGTAGCCCGATACCACCAATCGCTGGGAGGATGGCAATAGGAATGCCCGCGGCGGCGTGCAAGGCGGCGATACCAAGCAGCCCAACGCCGATGGTCAGGTCAAGCGCGCTTCCCGTGTATCGCGCGACGGATGCAACAGCCATGTTAACGCGTTGACATTCCACTGGTAAATTCATTATGACTGTCTTCCCTGTCCGCGTAGACCCCGCCGTTAGATACGCACGCCTACCTATCAGCTGCTTCGACAGGAAAGGTGTCGAGTCAATAGAATTTCAACAGAGCCACTGTTCCATATATCGATATACACTTTAAACCAACAGTTGCTGAACTACGTAGAGTGATAAGTCATCGTCTGACTCCGTGGAATTCGAGATCGCGCTCGCAGACAGTGAAGAATTGGACCTTGGGGTATGGTCGGTCAGTCGGTTGCCTACCCAGCGATTGGGGTATTTGTCTTCCGGGTTGGGACAGCCAAAGCACGCAAACGGGGTGTTCTTGGGCATCATTAATGCGTGGGAGCAGTGGCCGATAGTGTAATAGATCCGAACGTCGCATCTGTGCTATGTGGTGACATGCAATATTTCTCCCAGCCTATGGCTTGAATTTGCAGGTCTAAACGACACTATCATGATATAACAGGCGTACGCTTGTAAGATACAGTGATTTAATTGATTCTATCTAGCGATTTCTCAATACAATATCGCCGAAAACGCCCTCCGTGAGCCGTAGTTCTCCGGAAACTCTTATAACGATCACAGTGTATCCGAATTTTCACTCTCGCCAAGCAGTATCTCGGATCCGGATCACCGGAGTAATTACCTGATTCTCGACGGGTTTGCAGTGGGCAACACCATCACCGACCCGGATGCCGGCACGCTCCACAAAATCCAACCCAATTCAGTCTCCATGTCCGCTGAGATCGCTGGTTTCCGGCATAGGTACCAAGAAATCCGCCCGAGTTACGTTTCATCTTGATTGAACACGACG
The DNA here is from genome assembly GCF_054850705.1 of Haloarcula sp. H-GB5. NCBI lineage: Archaea > Methanobacteriati > Methanobacteriota > Halobacteria > Halobacteriales > Haloarculaceae > Haloarcula > Haloarcula sp. H-GB5. Next base: position 41,744 of record NZ_JBTWBG010000004.1, read on the forward strand.
TTTTGGTTAGAATAGGGTTACTTGAGGGTGTCATAGAGCCGTTCGCATACCAGCGGTTACAGTAGATTTAATCAGCAATATAGAGTCTAGGGGGTAATAAGAGAGAACTATGAAGCGGATACAATCCGAACACCTCTCCACTGATGATGATATTCAGGAACGGTTCGATAGATGAGGAGGAACCAACACATAAGCTGGTTATGCAAAGTCCGTCAGGAGTCAAAGACTGGGACGAAGAAGGGATAATCGGTGTTGAGAATCGAGCTATGGAGGTCATATTGGATCGTGGCTCGACCGTCCACGTTGAACTTGACCCCGCTCATGGACAGTTCGAAACTCTCCGAAACAAGTTGACCCAGGTGCCGGAATCGGATCGGATCTTCGTCGCTTCAGAACACGAGCATCGGGCGGTACTCCCCGAGGATCGCACATCTGTCGATTCATTGTTAGAAATCCAAGCCAATGATACTGACGAGTGGACTGACCGACTATTTAATATTGAGGCGTTTGCAGTTCTCTCCGACCAGTCCTGGACGTATCGTTCGGTCCCTCACGAAACGCATATTCGTGAGATCAATACCGCTGGCCACGACGGACTGGTAGAAGAATTGCACAAAACGCTGGAGCAACTACGAGGCGCGACTGTGAAGCCATTTGATGGTTCGTAGAAACACTCTCACGAAGGTTATCCCACGAATTGGCCAGAACTGGGGGGGAGCCATCGAACGGTTCCCACAACAAAGACGGGGTGAACGCTGAAGTGGAATGGTCCCAGCGATCCTGCAGAGTCATCCTTCGGTAGACTTGTTCTTCAATGTCGAGACGGAGACGTTAGCGTTGTTTGAGTACCTCTCCTTCGAGTTTCTCGAAGAGTTTGACGTGTTCGCCCCGGCGCAGACGGGGCGAGCACGAGAGCACAAACCACCAGAGTTGATGCGTGGCTTCCTCCATGCTATTACAAGGACATCTACGGTATTCGTCCGGTTGAGCGGGAGCTACAAAACACGGCCGTCCGGCTGAGTTGTGGCTTCGATCGACCGCCGTCGAGAGACGCGGTCGATCGCTTCCTAACCGGCCTCGAACACGTCGTCGACGAGGTCTTCAAACATCTCGTCGAGCAGGCCGCCCGCCGCGGTCTGCTCGACTTGACCCACTGTATCGATTCCAGCAGGGAAGCCAGGAAGGGTGACGCGGTACCCTCACCCGATATGTTCCTATCCGAATACTGAGTTCAAAGGCAAGCGCTGTGGGCTTGCTGTGGACGGTCAACTGTTGCAAGAACATACTACTTGCTCTGCCAATCTGAGTTTGTGGTCAAACACTGCAGCAATCAGAGGTATCGACGGTATTTCCGTAAAGGTGCTGACCACACAATCAATATCAATATCAATATCAATGACATCTCGGATGCCAGCTGACGATATCGAAGACCGGATAAGTAGAACCAGCCGCGTTACTTGTCTTCTTCCGCAGGCTGAATATCTCGAAGGTCCAGTAGTCACTATCAGTAATCGATTTTGGACGGGGCGAGGCTGATCGCAGACGCGTGCCTGCCTGCGTCTAACGCGATAGAGATGTCACTGCTGGTGAATACATTCTTAATCGTACGAAGCAAATGGCCGTGCATGGGACTGCGTTGTGAGGTATTTGGACACGACTTCGGGGAGACGACGATAGAGGAGTCGTATGACGAAGGTAAGCGTGGCACTGTCCTAACTGTTCGGGAATACAAGTCTTGCGAGCGCTGTGAGCATATCCGAAATATCTCTGAGAATCAAGGCTTGATATCCACCACAGAAGAATCGAGAGCGAATGGCGAGCAGTCGGATAAAGTCGAACACAGAACCGAAAACAAGAGGCCAGCGGGGGTGAAAGAGAATGCGGAGGTCAAGACTGAAGCGAGAGACACGGGGCAGGTAGCGGACGAAACGGAACCGAACGAACCACCCGCATCCACGATGGCTGCGTCAGACAATGTGGCAGAAACAGCTCCAGATGTGGAGGCGAGTGACGAGTCATCGTCGGTGACCGAATCGACGCTTCTGGAAACGACTGATGACGCCGTGATACTGTCGGAGACAGAGGAACCAGATGACGACAGCGACACGCCATCGAATAACGACGATGCAGTCATCATTGATGATGCTGCTACAGACACGACAGAACCGTCGTCTGAAACCCCCGAAGAGCCGGATATTGGAAACGATCGAGACGGACATTCGTACTCGACGGACCGCTCAAAGAGTACCACAAACGACTCAGTTCCGATGTATCAGTGTCCGAGGTGCGAGTTCGAACTCCCCGTGAGTGAATCGTCGTTCTTTACCGGTGACGTTTGCCCGCAGTGTCGGGTCGGCTACCTCGAGGACGTATCAGATGGTGAGTCGTAGGCGCTCGATTGGACGTAATTTCGTGGAGAGAGTCGGAGTCAGACAGTGTTTTCGCGGGGAGAGCCCGATCAGTAGTTTTGAAACAGCAGTTTTCGTACGTCGTCTTTCGTCCGGGCGCTCACTGTTGAACCGTCGGGAAGTGTGACTTCGTATGGTTCGTCGTTCTCGGCTGACCGGGTCCACTTCTCGTCATGTTCGGTTAGTAAGCGGTTAGCAGCGGAAAGGGTATCACTCGGAGTGTCGTCAGCTGCCGAATTCGACTCGGCCGCGCCGGCGCTTTCGCTGGTATCGGATGACGATGTGGTTTGTGTCGACGTATCGGGCTGTGCGGCGCTACGTCCGTCGTCTGGCGTGTCCCCCAGCATAGTTGGGCCGGCGGCCACCTCCTCACCCCTCTCGTTCGCTCTTCTTTCAGGTTCGATATCCGCGAGGCGATCCGCAAGTTCACTCGTTCCAAGTGCTGCGAGCAGCTTCCCCCGCATCTCGTCGGCCTCAATACCGCTTCCGGGAACTTCCGGCACCTTGGACGCGATGTGTTGGAGTTCCGGATACTCAGCCGAGGCGATTCGTTCGTAGTCGGTACGGCTCAGGCCGTGCTCGTCTTCCAACTGGTCCGGCGGTGTGTATGTATCGAGGAGGTAGTCAACGACATCTTGCGTACGAATGTGGCCGTACGTCTCGACGAATGCGTCTTCAAGATCCTCCCGGATCGACGTCAAGTCATCCTGTTGTGTGTCCGTAATCTCGATCTCCGGCATCGCCTCCAACATCGGTCGCCCATCCCATAACTCGTTCCCTGGACGGCGGTAACTGACGGAACCATTGTATAGCAGAGGCACACATGGTCCAGTATGCGGTGTCCCCGCTGCAAATCCGATCTCAGCACGTATACGCTTGCGACCGCTGGCCAGACAGCTATCGTCTGTGAATCGTGCGGCTTCGCAGACATCTCTGCGTCGCATCACAACGAGGCCTCCCCCCCAGAGTCCTGGGAGTTCGCTCTCGCTCGGTTCAACCAGAATCCTGATTCTAACCCCGGTAGACCCGAAAACACTGGCCGTACACCCAGCGTTCCGATTCCGGAACAGGACGAGCCCACAGACCGACCAGAGTTCTCGCTTGAACAGGCTGGTGTCGCGGTGGGAATATCTCTGGGATCAGACGTTGACAGGTTCCAGCAGGACGCGGCTGACGAATTGAACCGTGTTCTCGACGAGAGCGAAATTGAACAAGGCGAGGAGGTTACAGCCAAATCTGATGAGAACGATGGGAATAGCCAAGACACGGAGACTGAAGCCGACGAAAACGGGGAAGAAACTGAGTAGCGTCCGGCGTCAGTTGTACTGCCCGGGACGGGACCAGTGGTATGTTCGACTGACGCCGGCGAACAGTGCTTCTATTCGAGCCCAGCCGTTATTCGGCTGTGGCGTCGGATTCTTCGGCTTGCTCGTTTTGCCCCTCGCGCTCTTCTTCCGACCGCGCTGCGACGAGTGCACCCTGTGCGACACTATATAGTGGATTCTCGGCTTGGCGGACGTCGCTGATTGAGAACGGTATCTCGGACTCGTTGATCCGTTCGGCGAACAACTCTTCGAAGCCGTCAGGACTGGATGTCCCACCAGTCACGACAACCGGGACATCCAGTCCCTCCTCGACATCTTCCTCATCGACTTCACTGATGATGTTCTCGATGACATAGTCGAGGAGATTGTCGTAATAGATACTCAGTGCACCTTCAATACCACCGACGTCCGTCTCGAAGTTGAGGGCGAAGTCCTCCTCCTTAACCGATGTGACCTTATCGACGGGCGTGCCGGTCGCCTGTGCAGCCTGCTCGTCGATCCAGTCGCCACCGCGTGCGATGGAGAACTTCATTACGGGGACTGCATAGTACGACAGACAGACGTTGGTCATCCCAGCGCCAAAGCTGATACCGAGGCCGGTGAACTCACGGTTGGCAAGCTCGGAGTAGATGACGGCCATCCCCTCATTGATCGGTTCCGGGCTGTAGCCCATGTCGGTGAGTAGGGATTCAATCGTCTTTTGATGATATAGCGTCGAGACATCGGCATCAATTGGGTCCGCGGGAACCGAGAAAAACAGGCGCTCATTCGGGAACTCCGGCTGTCCCACCACCTGTTCAGTAATGAGCTTAATCATCGGAATAGCGGACTGCTCGTCGCTTGAGAGAATCCCGGCTTGCATCGGGCGGCGTGTCTCCTCACTGAAGATGTTCGCGAAGTTCAGGGCGTCATCACCAACGATGTAGACCCGATCATCCTTGCGGATGTGGAGAACATCACTTCTCGACAGCATCTGTTCGGCCATGTCGCTGTAGTCAATTTCGACGAAGGAGTTCCGCTGCTGCACGAATACCGTTTCGTTACCATCTTGGCGTGCAGACAGGAGGTTCATCGTACCGACATCGAGACCTTGGGGCATACAGTTGTATTCCTCCCACCAAGTTGAAAAAACTATCTTGTTTTGTTGCAATAGGTTACATGTTATTTATGATAACAGACAGAATGGTTCGTAGGAACATATTAGTACAATATAAACCAAACAACAAGACAACCACCGCGGAGTGTCTAGTGAGCAGACGACTTATTCAAAGAGCAATGACCGAAGACGAGCAACAATGCTTCGTTGCTCTTTGACACCAGTTTCCACATCGTCGTCTTCGCCCTGCTCATTTCGAAACTGCGTGAGAGCGTTGACCTGTTCTTCGGTACCGGTGCTTCGGTCCGTCTTTGATTGGCCTCCCTGTAGTTGCCTGAGTCCATCTACTGCGTCATCAACGTCATTGCTGTCGGCTCGTGTCGTGGTCGCCTCGGAGTTCTCGATAGCCGTCCGATCGAGATCAGAGTCCGTTTCTGGCATATCCAGATTTAGCCGCTTAGTTTTTGGCTGCTGTTCGACACCACCCCACGATAGTTCCGCTCCGTCTAGTGCCTGTTCGATATCGTCGTCCACATCTGCTTTGCTGACAGACTCTGACTCGCTCTCGACCGACTCAACTGGTTCAGCTGCGTCGCTTGGGGTTGCCGCTTTCTCGAGGTAGTGTGCAACCAGCGCTGCTCCTGTGGAGGCCGCAAGCATGACTAAGCCAGAGGCGTAAACGCTAATCGTCCAGACACTACCGTTGATTCCGCCACTGTTCGTCCATCCATACGGAAAGACGCTAATCAGAATTATCGTTGCGGCGAGACAGAACAACGTGCCGGCGGCACTGACGACCCGGGTCTTGAAGCCGACTGGCAGGAGTACGACGACGCTCAACAGCACGGAGGGCAGTCCGACGAATCCGACGACGAGTGCAACCTCGCGAATCTGCCAGTACGGTGCGCTCCCGGACTCCAGAGCGTTACTGTACAGAAAGAGGCAGAATCCGACGACGGCAAGCGTAACTCCAGCAAAAAAGAGTCCGAACCCAACATAAATATCTCGCTCTTTAGCTGGTTCGCCGATATATTCGTGATAAATCGACGCAAGCGTGTCGCGATAGCCCGACACTGGGTCGGCAGACTCGGGGGACCTGTCCGATGTAGATGCAGAGCTCATTCCATTTGTTATTTGGTTCCGATGGGTGTTAAAGATGGGCTTACCCTATTTCGTTCGATCCTGCCTGCGGGGGACGATGGGGAGGCGACACGCTAGTTCAGGGGCGCGGGGGAGTCACCCCTTCCTTGATCGTGATCCCGTCGTTCTGAATGTGGACGAAGATCGTCTGTTCGGGCTCGTCAGAGACTGTCACGGCAGCGACTGACTCGTGTTGTCGATCAAGAACAGCCTTAACCCTGTAGCAGCCAGCCTGTAACAAGTTGACCGAACAGCCGGACTGGCCTGACAAGAGCTGATAGTGGGCTGTATGACAACACACCTCGCTGTCGTATATTTCTATGCGGACATCATGTTTGGTATCGCTGGTGTTTCTGATGTGGAGGTCTTCGTGCGCTAGACGCCACTGTTCGCTGTTCGTCGGGAGGAGTTTACGACTCCTGGAGGGCATGTCGACATGTATCTATGCTGCAGTTACGAATATGTCTTATGGATGGACAGTACATCTCTGTGTCATTAGTCCAAATCCACGTGTAGTGTCAATATGTACTGGTTTCCAATCACTATCCATTCACATTTAATCTGTCAAAGTAGATCCCCAGAGTGTTGGAAACGCAAGAAGCCAAATGTCATCTGTGCCGTGCATCCTCTTCACGGATGACTCCACTGTCGTAGACACGGACATCGCGTTGCGTCTTCCAAGCGGATATCCGCTGAAAAACTGGCGGTCGCGCGCGGTAGTTCTGGGCCTCGGCATGATGGCGGTGAGCGGCCCTCCCGGCCTTGTTGGGAAATCCTCAGGACCCAGCGGCGCTGGCTGCCAGTCACATCCACGCCATAGCTTCGCCTCACAACTGGCGGCGACGGTGACGTTCAAATCCATCGTAGACGATGAAATACGACCGAGCCGGCCCGGCCACCCGGGGCGTTCTCCACGATCAGTCGGTGTACCAGTACGCCCAGAGGATCAACACGCCTTGCAGCGGCAACCGTGCCCAGCGGGCCAGCGCAGACGGATCGCCGCCACCTGTCCCCTCAATGGTAACCATGGAGACGGCCATATACACGTTCGCGGGAAAGATCGCGAGGAGCAATGCGATCGTCGCCCATGCAGCGTACGAACGCGTCCGGGGCACCAACAGGCCGAGCCCGACAGCGATTTCGGCGACACCGGACAGGTACACCAGCGCAAGTGGCGCCGGCAAGACCGGTGGCACGATCTGGACGTATAAGTCTGGCACGACAAAATGCAGACCTCCCGCGACGACATACAAGAGCGCCATCACGTAGCACAACGGCCGTTTGAACTGCCGCAAGCCAACACGCATCTACAACCATGTATGGCGGCCAGTGGAAAGCAAGTTGGGATTTGGCCCCCAGTCAGAACAGAGTCGCAGTCACTCACCCCGGAAGAAAGAGATTAAGAATTGCGACGACCAACCCGGCGAGCCCCATCCGCGCTGCGGCAACGTACCACCGCTGGCCCGAAATCGAACCCATGTAAGCGCCGAACGCACCCAACACACCGATACCCAGGCCGACCGCGATGAGTGCCGCCTCTGCCATTGTGACAACGGTCCCCTCGACAACGAACGGGGTCAGTGGAATCAGAACACCGATGAGTGGCCCCAGGCCGCTCATTATGGCGTGTACGAAGCGGGCACCGCTCTGGTCGCGTTGAACGCGGGTATCGTCGAGATCTTTGAGCATCGCTCGCTCGATGCGCCTGATTTCGGCCCGGGTTTCGGCTCGTTCGATTTCCCAGACGCTCCAGACCGCAGAGGTTCCGAGACCGACTGCCGCGCCCAGTCCGATTTTGATTACAGTGTGCCCATCGGGGACCCCAGAAAGGACAGCGCCGACGATGATGCCGATGCTCGTCAGCGTCCCGTCGAAGCCGTTCGAGATGAAGTACCGGCGCGAGATCGCACGGACATCTTCCTTCCCGAGAAGACGCCTGAGGAATTGTCGAATGGACGCCACTGCGCATCAGGCATCCTGTAACGTCCGTCGATCTCTCACGACGCTGTCACCGCAGGCAACCTGATCCACGGAGTGTACTGACCCGCCGAGATTATCGATCGTTTCTTCGATCGCTTCGAAGTCCAGGTCGTCACTTTCGAACGTGAGCTTGACGTTTTGCACTTCCTGATCTAATTCGATCAGTGACGAAGTGACGCCCTCGACGCTCTCAATGTCGGCCAGTTGGTTGGTGAACGTCAGTAACGGCGGGTCATGTGGTTTCAGTACATCGATGACAAGGCGTCGGACTGCTGCCATATCACATCACGCGAGGGGGTACAGTAAAAATGTGAGGAGTGTTTAGTTTGTATCACTGTGCTAACCAGCAAGTTGGGCCAGCACATAATAAACGTTGATCGATATGTGATCGGCTATAGTCTCTCAAACAGAAGTCAAGTTGCGCTGGCTTTAGTTGGCGGTTCACTGGCAATGATAATCATTATGAGGAGGATAATACGAGCTAATACATTAAGTAAATTTGGGCTTTGGAATTATTGGATGATGATTGGAATGGTTCTTTTAAATGGCATCCCTATATATTTGTTCTTGAAATACGTTCTAGTACTTCCTCTACTAGCCACAATTTTAATGATTGGACTTATGCTGTGGAAAGATTATGCGGCGGTTGTCGATAGTCCAGCACCACTCTTTTTTGGGTGGTGGTTTGTACCGTTAGCAGTGGCACTCGTCTTGGGTATTGTTGAGTATCTCGCACGTGGGATAATCACATAGTACCATTCACCTGTGTGTTACTGCTTTTTGTCGGCTGTTACGTTTATATCAATCAGACAATATGTTATTAGACCACACTATGTAGCTGTTCGAACAGCATCTCTGAAAGACCATGCATCTGAAAAGACGTCGAAGGGACAGTTTGGTGCGCAGATAATGGCACAGCAGGATCTCAGAGACCACAATCGAGGCGGGGATACAAGCAGGGAGCCCGCTCCGACCACCGCGCTACGTCCGCCACCGCGAAGATAGCTGACCAGCAATCAAACAAGCGACTACCAGTATGTATAACACCATCTGTTCCCGACTGACGGGAGCGACGCCGCAGAATCGGTCCTTGAATACGCACTACAGATTGCAGCCGAACACGAGGCGACGATTCACATCCTCAACGTCGCAGACACTGGCCGAGACAGCGTCACCACGATCCGTGGTGAGGTCATTGACGTTCTCGAAACAGAAGGGGAGCGCATCGTGGCGGAAGCCGCACAATATACGAAAGACGAAGGCGTCCCTGTCGTCTCTGCGGTCCTTCAGGGAGACCCACACAAGTCAATAGTCGACTACAGCAAACAGTCCGACATTGACTGCATCGTTATGCCGACGCACGGACAGCGTGGGATCAAGCGAATCCTGCTCGGAAGCGTCACCGAACGTGTCATCAACACAGCAGCGGTTCCCGTCGTTGCGGTCAACCCTACCGACGGTCGACCATTCGTGTATCCCCCCAAGCACGTCCTCGTCCCAACGGATGGAAGCCGTGGCGCAGCACTCGCAGTGGCAGAGGGCATCGATGTCGCGAGGGCAACGGGAGCAACGCTCCACCTACTTCACGTTGTTGAGACCGGCGGCCTCGGGCCGGATGCACGCTCCGTCTTGAAAGAGGGCGAGTTGACTGAACGGGCAAATGAAATGCTGGCCGAAGCGACCGAAACAGTCGAGGACCCGTCGCTTGACTCGGTCACCAGCGTCATCGAACACGGGAACCCCGCGAAGGTGATTTGCGACTACATCGACGAGAACGAAATCGATCTCGCGATCATGGGGACACACGGACAGACTGATTTCAGCAGGTACGTCATGGGTGGTGTCAGCGCCAAGATCAGCCGGCAGTCCCCGGTCCCGGTGACGTGGGTTCGCGAGCCCGAATCCGAATCAGATGAGCAATTCAGGTCGTGAATCGGCCAACTTGTTCCGGAGACGGGCCTGGTAAGGCTCTCCGTGTGAGACCCCGACAGTCCTCATGGTATGCGGGAGTGTTTAGTAACTATGGCGTATCTAAATCGGAACATGACCACAGACGACTCACAGTCCGGGGGGGGAACGAACAAGGTCGATGCCGTAATTCGAAAATACGATCTTGTCGGGATGGGTGCAGAGCTCGAAGATCGGTGGGTCGGCGCCGACGGAGAGGAAGAAAGTACCCGAGACCTCGCTGACTATTTCAATCGATCGGTGCTCGAGTCCGCCATCGAAGGGAGCGACGCTCCGACATTGAGTGGCGACATCCAACAGATCTATCAGTCACTTCGCGAAGACGACGCGGACGCCCCGCTCATACGCTCCCGTCTCGAACAGAACGGGGTCGATATCGATTCGGTGATGGACGACTTTATTTCCCACCAGACGGTGTATCGCTATCTCAAGAACGACCGTGGGGCGGCCCGACCCGAGCAGACGCCCGCAGAACGGACAGAAAGCGCCATCGACTCAATACAGCGTCTTCGGGGCCGAACCACCGCTGTAACGAGGCAGACTATCGAGAGCCTCGAAAAGAACGACGCCATCTCGGCAGGCGATTTCAACATCATCAACGAGGTACAGGTGCTGTGTGAGGACTGCGGCCGTAGCTACGATATTGTGGCATTTCTGGAACAGGGTGGCTGCGACTGCCACTCCGAATGAGGACTCGGGCCGTAGTATCAAAACGAAGCCGGTTCCCAAGTCAGTCGTTCTGTAGACCGACAATGCGCCACGCCAACCAGCGGTCAGCCAAGCCTCGGGAACCGAGCAGTCTTACAGTCGACACCGCAGAACGCGTACTCCGAAACGTTGCCAGCACTATCTCTGGTCGTGACATTACGATACCGGACGTTTTCGTCAATTGATGCCCCGCAGTGATCGCAGTGTCGCGACTCAATCGAGCTAATTACGATCCTGATAGATTGGCTCTCAACGCTTTCGGGGGTTGCACTCCGTGCCTGGTCTGCGTTTGCGATGTCTGCTGATTGTTGGCTACGGTACTCCTGCGTGTTTTGTGCGTTCATGATGTCGCTGATTATGGATTTGTAGTTAGTGTCGCAGCGCTTCGTGAGATGGGTCATCGCGACCCGAAAACCGTCGGCTGGTGTTTGGGAACCAGCCAGGACCGACGTTTTCCACCTGTGTGCCGGCGTTTGCCCGCACTGTGGTGGTCTACGTCAGTTTAAAATTTGAAAAATGTAAAAAACGTAAAGCCGGATGTGAAAGGATCTGCACCGATCAAGTGCCGGGACAGCGGGCTTGCCTGCCAAGCCATACAGTCAACGCCCGGGTTCATGTGACTATCTTTAATGGATGTACACTTAATAGTTCTGTGAGTAGTGTTCACACTCAACGAATATAATTGGACGAGACCTGTGAGTACAGCAAGCTGCACAACGTAGCTAGGGCCTGCAGCAGTCATCCCTCTAAAACGCCTGGCTCGCTTTGAGCTTATGAGCGAGCCCATCTCAATGGCGAAACCATAGGCACTAACCAAATGATTAAATACGAAAGTTCCGTACTGGATAGTATGGGACCGGGTACCAAAACGGTAGAAACGCCCCGGAAAGCGAGCCAATTAGCGACTGTAACGTCCGGTTATACGATCTTTACACTTTCTCCCTGATAACCCACATAGACCACCACAGTCCGGGCAGTAACCCGGTATAGGCGGAAAACGTCGGTGAAACGACAGTAGTGCCCCAGAGTACTGTGTAACAGTAGACGGAACGAGTCCGACCCCTGTTAACAACGAATCGATACAAACGATGAATGGACAAACTGAGCTGGACCAGTCACTAGCAACTGTTCGTTGCACTATGGAAGCCAGCAGCAACACGGCCGCTGCCGAACCGAATATCCAAAATAAGTCAACTCGAATCTTGGTCGGCGGGTCACCGAGCTACCGCTGTGATTACTGTGGACAAGTGATCAGCGAACAGATGCAGTTCAGCGGGGTTACGATACGTGATCCGGACGGAGAGATAACAGAGCATTTCTTCTGTGAAGAGAACTGCATGACATCACAGTACCCCGACATTTAACCTACCCGTTTTGATTGCGACCAGACCAAATCGTAGATATTCGACGATATGGTACATAATTCAAGATTTTCTGATTGTATCCGACGCTATAGAAAAATCAAATGACAGGAAATAGCAGCATACGATACAATGACTGAACTTTGTCCTCAAATAATAGGTCGAGTGCATCCACAGCTACACTAAATCCAAACAGATACTCTATTGCCTCGTTCTGAAACATTGGTCGATATATAAATATTCTCGGAATGTTAATATTGGACGGTACAGAATAAGGGACGGTTTTATTTGTTTCCATCAGCCATGACATCGCATGACATGCTACAACGCGAGCAAGGGAATTCTGTACGAAAACCTTCCAACAGACGTACCGAGACCCGAAGAAGAGGAGAACAAGCTGAGCGCCAGTGACGGTGGCGCAAGCCAGACGGTCGCTAACGACTGAATCCGGAACGTGTCTGGTGTCCGACGCTGGGGACTAGCTTCGATCTCTACCTACAAAATAACGTAGTGGTCACTCAGCGAATGTTCTGTTCCCAAACTGTTGTTTCGTCTCAGTAAACAATATCGGATAGGCTATAGCTGGGTATAGATACACCGGTTTTGAGGGTAGATCTGATTCCTGAGGTATCAATATCGACAAGTCAGTTTTGTCTGTGGATCGCTTTCCCTCTCGCATTCTGTGCGGCTTCCATTACCGCTTCACTTAATGTTGGATGCACATGGACGGTGGAACCGATGTCCTGAAGCTTTGCACCCATTTCGATCATGACCGCGATTTCTGCAATCAGTTCGGATGCCTCCGGACCGACAATCTGTGCACCGATCACACGCTCAGTTTCTTTTGCGGCGACAATTCGGACAAAACCTTCTGTCCGATTTGCTGTTAGTGCCCGTCCAGACGCCTGGAACTGGAACTCACCTGTAACTGGAGTAATACCCTCGTTTGCAGCTTCGTCCTCGGTCAGCCCAACGGTTCCGATTTCCGGATCAGTGAACACCGCAGCCGGGAGTGCACGGTAATCGACTGCGGCGGGCTCACCGGCGATTACTTCCGCTGCAACTTCCCCCTCTTTCGATCCCTTGTGTGCCAGCATCGGCTCACCCGCAACGTCACCGACTGCGAAAATGTGCTCCTTGTTCGTCCGACATCTGCTATCCGTTGGAATAAACCCCTGAGCATCGGTTTCGACGCCGACAGCTTCGATACCGAGCGTTTCAGTCACCGGGCGTCTGCCCACGGCAACGAGTATTTTGTCAGCAGTGAGTTCTATCTCGCTATCATGCGCCGCTTCGTCGGCGGGAACAGCAGTCAGGACGGCTTCACCCTCCGATTCTGCCCAGCTGTCCGCCGTGTACCCGAAGTAGAAGTCGACGCCGAGACGCTCTGCTCGCTCCCGGACTATCGAGGCAATATCTTCTTCATAACCGGGAAGCGCTTGCTCTAGCATCTCGATTACCGAGACGTCGCTCCCGAGTCGGCTGTAGACTGTCGCTAGCTCCATACCGATGTATCCGGCACCAACGATTACGAGTTCGTCGGGTACCGTTTCGAAGTTCAGAGCGCCATCGGAGGAAACGATACGGTCGTCGTCGAAGTCGAACCCTGGGACTTCAATCGGCCTGGACCCCGTTGCGATGATGCAGTGGTCGAATTTCAGTGATTCAGAGCCCTGCCCCTCTCCCTGATGGACGATTCTGATCTTGTTTTCATCGGCAAATTCGGCTGTTCCTTTCATCAGATTCACGCCGGCTGCCGTACATAATTGCTCGATACCGCTCGTTAGTTGATCGACGAGTCCGTCTTTCCAGCTAATCATCTCGTCGAGCGCAACTGTTGGGTCTGCGTAAATCCCCAGTTCCTCCGCCTGTTCCGCCTCTGTTGCCAGTTCTGAACCGTTGAGCAGAGCTTTAGAGGGGATACAGCCACGGTTGAGACAGGCTCCCCCATACTCACCCTTTTCAACGAGCGTGACATCGAGATCGAGCTGTGCAGCACGGATTGCGGCAACGTATCCGCCAGGGCCCGCGCCGATAATCAGTACGTCAGTCGAGGTAGTGACATCTCCGACGACCATTATTCTAGTAGTAGCAGGTTTGGATTTCGTAGGTACTTCTGTACGGAGTTCGTGAACCGTGCGGCGTCTGCACCGTCGAGCACTCGATGGTCGAACGATAGCGATAGTGTCATCACATGACGGGGTTCTATCGTCTCTTCACCATCGGCTTCGACAACCCGTGGCTTCTTTTTGATCTCTCCCAGTGCCAGGATGGCGCTTTCCGGCTGATTAATGATCGGTGTTCCGTACTCCCCGCCGATCCCACCGATGTTCGAGATCGTGAACGTCCCGCCACGCATTTCCTCCGGCGAAAGACTCCGTTCCCTCGCTCTCTGGGTTTTTTCGTTAGTTTCCGATGCGACTTCGAGCAGGCCCTTCGCATCGACATCCTCGACAACGGGAACCAGCAGTCCGTCATCAGTTGCCGTTGCGACACCGATGTTGTAATACTGCTTTTCGACGATTTCCTCGTTTGCTTCGTCGAGAGAGACGTTTACCTGTGGGTTCTCCTGCAGGGCCGCGGCACACGCTTTCATCACGAACGGCATGTACGTCAGTCGTATATCGTGCTCCTCGGCCTCCTGTCTGAGAGTCGAACGAGCGTCGACCAGCGCAGTCACGTCGACCTCGTCCTGATGAGTGACGTGTGGGGCCGTAGATTTCGACTCCGTCATCGCGGCTCCGATTGTCTGCCTGATCCCGTTGTACGGCGTCCGAGACTCCGGGCGTGCCGACTCGTCAGCCGCTGCCCTCTCGGCTACTGCTTCTTTATCCTTTTTTTGTGCCTGCTGTTGGGCCTTTGCGTACTCTTGGACCGCTTCGAGCGTGACAAAGGGTTCTCCGTCCTTTCGTTCATCAGTGGGGACAGTATCGAGATCGATCCCTTCCTCCGCTGCGACGTGTCTGGTTTTCGGGACGGCCACCGTCGTCTCCCGGTCTGCCGTTTCTCTCGCCTGAACTGAGCTGACAGACTGCGTCGAAGGTGCCTGCTGTTTTTGTCGCTCTGCAGCAGCGGTCTGCTGGTTTGACTGCTCCTGAGTTGAGGAGTAAGAGTCCGTGTTCGCGTGCGCGCGAACATCCGATTCTGTTATGCGTCCCAGAGACGAGTCCGCAATGTTGGAGATATCGACGCCCAGTTCGCGGGCCAGACGCCGTACAGACGGCGGAGCGGCGACCTGGACGCGCTGTGTCACCGCTGGTTCTGACTGCGTATCTTCGGCTGGCTGTGTTGGTGCTTCGTCGTCGGTTTGGTGCCCGCTGTCCGCAGTAGCGTCGTCTGCAGGCGTTGGTTCAGTTCCGTCCGGTTCGTCTTCACCATCGACCTGGAAGACGATAATCACATCACCAACTGGGACTAGCTCTCCTTCCGCGGCGCGAAGTTCTTCGACAACACCGTTTACCGGAGATGGGACGTCAACGACAGCTTTGTCAGTCTCGACTTCCGCTACTGGCTGGTCTTCCGAAACTGAGTCGCCCGGCTCGACCCGCCATCGAAGCAGTTCGCCCTCAGCGACGCCTTCACCGACATCGGGTAGTTCGAATTCACGTACCATATTAGAACTCGACTGTTTCGCGGATGCCGTCCTGGATACGGACCGCCTGTGGTAAGTAGTAATCCTCCAGCGAATGGAGTGGCATGGGGGCATCGAAGCCGGCGATTCGTTTGATTGGCGCTTCCTGATGAACGAGCGCTTCTTCCTGAATCGTCGTTGCGATTTCCGCCCCTAGTCCGCCAGTCTTCGGCGCTTCGTGTACAATCGCGGCTCTTCCGGTCTTTTTGAATGAATCAGTAATCGTCTCTGTATCGAGGGGTGACAGGGTCCGCAAGTCGATGACTTCGGCATCGATGCCGTGTGACTGGCTGAGATTCTCCGCGGCGATCAGGGCGGGGCGGGTCATTGCTCCCCACGTGTAGACTGAGATATCGCTTCCGTCACGCCGGACGGCAGCCTCACTCAGCGACACTTCATACGGTTTCGTCGGGACATCTTCACGGAAGGCGCGGTAGATCAACTTCGGCTCCAAGAAGATGACTGGATCCGGGTCGTGGATGGACGCCGCTAGGAGCCCCTTCGCGTCGTAGGGCGTGCTCGGCGAGACGACCTTGAGGCCGGGCTCGTGCACGAAGAACGCTTCCTTCGACTCGGAGTGGTGTTCTGGGGCGCGGATGCCACCGCCGTATGGAGCCCGTATTACCATCGGCACCGAATACTGCCCCTGGCTACGGCTCCTGAGGCGCGCAGCGTGACTGACGATCTGGTCGAACGCAGGGTACATGAAGCCCATGAACTGCATCTCGGGAACAGGCTTCATACCGGTCTGGGCGAGACCGATCGATGCACCGACGATGCCGGCTTCTGCCAGTGGCGTGTCGATGACGCGGTCTTCGCCGAACTCTTCGTACAGCTGGTCGGTGGCTCTGAAAACACCGCCATTCTTCCCGACGTCTTCGCCCAGAACGACGACGCTATCGTCCTGTGCCATCTCTGTGTACAATCCGTCCTGTATCGCCTCCACGAGCGTGAGACTCTGGGCTTTCTGGCCCGTCTGCGTACTGGCTGTCGAACTCATTCCAGCACCTCCGAGAACGCGCCGTCGTCATACTTCTCGCGCAGCCTGTTCAGTTCGTCCCGCTGTTGTTCGAGCCGCGCTGGAACGTCCTCGTACACGTGCTCGACGATATTGTCTGGACTCGTCTCTGTCTGCTCCGCCGTTTCTATCGCCTCGCTGACTTCCTGTTCGATTCGGTCTTGGATCTCACTCTCGAGGTCGGAGTCGAGGATGCCCTCGTTGTACAGATACGTTTCGATGCGGTCCACAGGGTCGCGGTCCCGCCAGACCTCCTCCTCCGATTCGTCTCTGTAAACAGACGGGTCGTCCGCAGTGGTGTGCGCACCGAAGCGATACTGGACGGACTCAATAAGGGTTGGGCGTAGCTCCCCGGGACCTGGATTCCGGGCCTTCTCCAGTGCCTCGCTGGCGACTTTGTAGACCGCCAGCGGGTCCAGCCCGTCGACTCGAACCCCGTCGATACCATATGCCTGTGCCTTTTCAGCGATGGTTTCGCTCGCGGTCTGTCGCTCTCGGGGGACCGAAATCGCCCATTGATTGTTGTTGCAGACGAACACAGCGGGGACGTCGAACACCCCGGCGAAGTTCAGTCCTTCGTGGAAATCTCCCTCGGAGGTCGCACCATCACCGAGATGACACAGGACGGCCGTATCGGTCTTTCCCTGTAGCTTGTGTCCCCACGCCATTCCCATGGCCTGTGGAACCTGGGTCGCAATCGGAATATACTCCGGCATCACGTTGACGTCCTCGGGGATTGCGTATCCTTCTCGATGGCCCCTCAGTGGCTCGAAAAGGGATGCAAGGTCCATCCCATGAGCGTACTTCGCCGCGTGTTCCCTGTAGGTCGGGAACAACCAGTCTTGCTCGGCAAGTGCCAGGCTCGTAGCGACCTGTGACCCTTCTTGTCCGGTCATTGGTGCGTACGTCGCTAGCCGCCCCTGTCGCTGGAAGCTGATCGCCCGCTGGTCGAAGTGACGAGCGAGCTTGATTGTCTCATACAACTCAAGTAACTGCCTGTCTGAAATATCCGGAACAGACGCCTGTGGCAGTACGTTGCCTTCAGCATCCAGTATCTGGACCATCTCCGAGTCTTCTCTGACGGCCGCTGGCACGTCTTTGCTTCCTGCTTCGTTTTTCATGTTCATTGTTTTCAATGATGTTTTGTATTCGACAGACGCTCCCTCAACAGACCCTGATAACCCGAACAGCCGCTGAGTACGGCTCTCCGAGCTTGTTCAAGGCTGGCGTTTTCCACCGGGCACAGGGACCACCTGTGTGCCGGCAGTCTACGCCAGTTTAAATGTCGAAAATGTAAAAAATATAGCTGTGGAAGAGGGCAGTGCCCAATCCATTAACTGCCGGGACAGCTGACCTGCAGGGCAGGCGATAGGGTTCAAGCCCGGATGCATATGTGGAGTCTGACATGGTAGATACTTATTGTTTGTGCGATACTCGTTCACACGCCACAGTAGCTATCCCAGCGTGAACGGCGATAGGTACTGGTCCGAGGAGTCGTGGCGACAGCAATAAATAAAATATAGTTGACTATTATATCCGCGTGTCCTATCCTGTGATGACGGTAACACAACATATATTCAGACGCTAATACTGATAAGTCGATATAACGAGGTGCTGTGAAGAATTAAATACATTCAAATGTCTATAATTTCACGGGATCCAGATCCGCAGTATGGAAATCGGCTTGCTGATTATGGACCGTCAAGGACTCAACGGCCCGACAGTTTCTCGCGTAGACGCTCTCCCGTGGCAATTGGCAGTTTCCAAGCCAGCGCTGGAGTCCAGAAGCTACCCGCCGAGGAAGTCCTCGCAAACCTGTTGGTCGTTGAGAAGTGCTTCACCACTGTCTTCGTGTCGATTCTGTCCCTGCACGAGGACATACCCTCGGTCGCACCGCCGCAATGCCTCTTTGGCGTTTTGTTCGACGAGGAGAACGGCGGTTCCGGCGTCGTTAATCTCGTCGATGCGGTCAAACATCTCATCGACGAGGTCTGGTGCGAGGCCTGCGCTGGGCTCGTCAAGTAGTAATAGATCCGGATCGAGCATGAGCGCCCGCCCCATTGCCAGCATCTGCTGTTGCCCTCCAGACAGCGTCCCTGCCTTCTGCCCTGATCGCGTTTCGAGTATCGGGAAACGGTCGTAAACCGCTTGTAGCCGCTCTTCCGGGAACTGATCCAGCGTGTATGCACCCATCTTGAGGTTCTCCGTGACCGTCAGCGGCTCGAACACGTTGTTGCTCTGAGGGACGAAGCTCAGCCCATACGAGATGATATCTTCCGGCTGTTCGCCGGCGATATCCCGGTCATTGAATACGATCTCGCCCCCCATATACGTCGTCAGTCCGAACACTGACTTCATCACAGTGGATTTGCCCGCACCATTAGGGCCGACGATGGTGATGTACTCCTCCTGCCCGACTTCCATATCGACGTCTGTGAGAATCTGCAGATCACCGTACCCGGCGTCGAGTTGCTGGACTGACAACAGACTCATATTTTCACCTCTTCTCCGAGGTAGGCATCAAGCACTTTGTCGTTGTTCTTGACTGCGTCCGGTTGCCCCTCTGTGAGCACACTCCCCTGATGCATCACGATGACCGTATCGCAGTTGTTCATGATGACGTCCATGTCGTGTTCGACGAAGAGGAAGGTGTAGCCCTGCTCTTTGAGCGTATGTAACCGGTCGATGAGTTTCTCCTCGAGCGTCGGATTGACTCCCGCAAGCGGTTCATCCAGCAGTACCATCTCGGGGTCGGTCATGAGCACACGCGCCATCTCCAGCAGCTTTCGTTGGCCGCCTGAGAGGTTGCCAGCGGATTCGTGCGCGACGTGCTCGATCTCGAACAGTTCAAGCATCTCCCAGGCCTGTTCTCGGAGTTCCTTTTCCTGTTCGACGACCTGTGTTCTGGCTCGCGGGAGGACTGCCCGCCAGACTGCTTCGCCAGCCTGATTCTGTGGTGCCAGCATCAGGTTTTCCAGTACGGTCATCTCCGATAGCTCTCGTGCGATCTGGAAGGTCCGGACGAGGCCCTGGTTTGCGACCTGATCCGACCGGTACCCCGTTATCTCCGTGTCGTTGAACTCGACTTCACCCCCATCCGGACGTTGCACACCGGTAATCAGGTCGAACGTCGTCGACTTGCCAGCCCCATTCGGCCCAATCAGACCGGTGATCGACCCCTTTTCCACGTGGAAAGAGACGTCAGCGACAGCGGTAATACCGCCAAACGTCTTCCGTAGGTTCTCCACTTTGAGTATCTGCTCTTGCTGTCCCTTCTGAGTCTGGTCGCTCCGCGCTGAGTGTGCGTTCTTACTCATTGTCGTCCTCGCGAGTCGCCTGTTGTGAGAGGGCAACGCTCGATGCGATCGCTTTTCGATGGCCAAGCAGGCCGTCCGGATGCCGTTGCATGAGATACACCAGAACGATACCTAATAGCATGAGACGGAGCGCGGAGATGCTCACGTCTTGCACGGAATAGGCCAGCAGCGGCGTGATATCAAGGGTCCCCAGTTCGGCAAGCGCACCGACAAGCGTGTCGGGGGCGTTGCTGAGCTGGAGGTACTCTGCCACGACCCGGCGGATGAACGAGGGCCCCTCGAAGAGCAGGCTCGCAAACAGGGCACCGCCGACGATACTTCCGGTTGGCGACCCAGTTCCACCAATAAACAGCGCAATGAAGATGTAGAACGTCTGTATCGGTTTGAACATCCGTGGCGATGCATAGCCTCCGGAGAGCCGCCAGAGGATGGCGATCAGGCCCATGAGCGCACAGCCGAGCGCGAACGTCTTGATCTTGAACAGGCGCGTGTCTTTTCCCAGCGCCTGCGTGACCTGCTGGTCCTCGCGGATGCTCTTGAGGACCCGTCCGAAGGGCGACTTCCCGATACGGATCATCAGCCAGTACAGGAGGCCGAGACAGAGACACAACGCAACCACGTACGCCCAGCCGATGACCAGCGTCTGCTCAATTCCCAGTGGTTCCACGGCGCTGAATATCGCCGCACCCAGGGCATTTGGCGCTGGGGCTGTTGTGGCCGGATCTGTGTAAAAGAGAATCCGGATCGGGTTCGATGGCAGGGACAGCCCCGTCGCACCGCCCGTTCCGAATGCAACGCCGGCGATGCGAGTGTTCGCAAACTCCGGCGCACGGAGTGTGAGGCGTACGATTTCCGAGAACGCGACAGTGACAATCGCAAGATAGTCGGCACGAAGTCGGATCGCAGGCAACGCTGCGAGGCCGCCGACGATCCCAGTCACGAGGATAGCACCCACAATCGCGACCGGGAGCGGCAGCCCGAAACCGGGCGGACTGGCCGTCACTGGGGCGGTCAGTATCCCCATCGTGTACACACCGATCGCCATGAACCCGGCCGCTCCGAGATTGAACAGGCCCGCGTATCCCCACTGGAGGTTCAGTGCCAGCGCTAACATTGCATAGATCGCCGAGAGGAACGCGACACGACGGAGCGTGTTGACTGTGCCATTCAGCTGGAATCCAAGCACGACACTGAAAAGCGCGTACAAGCCCCCGATCGCGAGTGCCAGGGCGATGAGCAAGCGCACGTCGTTGTTACCAAGCCAGCCCTCAGCCCACGTCTGGAGAGAGCCAGTACTCATGCCGTCGTCCTCCCACTGAACAGCCCCGACGGGCGTACAAGCAGCATGACGATCATGATAACAAACGCCGCAACCAGCAGGAAGCTGGCTGGAATCCAGACGAGCGCGAGTCGGCTCGCGATGCCGAGAATGACGCCGCCGACCATGGCGCCGTAGATCGAACCGACACCGCCGAGGATGACCGCTGCGAACACCAGTAACAGCAGGTCCCACCCCATCGTCACTGTGAGCGTCCCCTGCTGTAGTGCGATAAGAAAGCCTGCACACCCGGTAAGCCCACCGCCGATAATCCAGGTGAGTTTGACAACGCGCTCCGTCGGGATGCCCGTGACTTTTGCGAGATCCTTGTTCGCAGCCATTGCACGCATCGCCGTGCCGATTTTGGTGTACTGGAGCAGAATGTGAGTGCCAAGCATCAGAAGTGCGGCAACGACGACCAGCGTAATCTGGTGTCCGCCGAACGTAACGCCCGCGACAGTAAATTGAGGGACGTTGCCACCTGTCAGCCCACGACTGTCGGTCAGGAACGAAAAGGTGAGGAAGTTACGAAGGAACAGTGCGACGCCGACGCTGGCAATCATCAGTGTCACACCATCGGCACTGCGCATCGGTTTGAACACGATGCGATCCAGCAAAAGCGAGAGGGCAGCTGTCAGGACCGCAGCGACGAGTAAGCCAGCCAGAAGCGCCAGTGGGGTATTGACGACATTGATCCCAAGTTCGTTCGAACCGACTGCGATTGGGCCGCCGATAAGGATGAGCGATTCGACAGAGAACTCACCGAGTCCGGCAATCAGAAACGCCGTCGCCCAGCCGGCGAACGCACCGCTCGTAATCAGATCACCGTGGGCAAAGTTCGCGAAGTTGAGGATACTGTATGTCATCGAGAGGCCGACACCGGCCAGTCCAAGTGACATTCCAAGCACCAACCCGTTCCAGAGATAACTCACGAGGTCTGTGACGGCAATTGTTCCAGTGCCTAACTGTCGAAAGATGTCGAATACGAGAAACACGCCGATAACTGCGAATATAGCGAGTACTGGGCGGTTATATACCAGATTCTGTCCACGGCTGTAGTAGTCTCGTGCCGCCATACTTTGGTGCTCTGTACCCAGTGTTAAAAATCTTGATGTAAAATCGTCATAGAATCTCAGGGAACCGAAGATATGCAGCGATTTCGTGCTAGTGTTACACACGGTACTAGTTGTCACTACTAGACAGGTGGCAGATAGATCAGACGGGCTTTGCAACCGCAGGTGTCGATAGCAGGATTCGGTGCACAATTGCGTACGCATACGCCCGCGACGAGAAATATGACACCGCTCATCGGATGACGAATATGAAACCGCTTGCTGGACGAAGCAGTCAGTCGCGACTCCCTGGTGTTGCCCTACAGAGAGTTCGTGACCGTTCGCATCACTTCCAGCGCCTCTTTCAGTTCAGCTGTACTCGTGGCATACGAAATGCGCGCCTGCCCCTTGCCACTCGGACCAAACGCTTCGCCGGGGACGACGATGACATCGTTGTCCAGCATCTTCTGAGTCCATCCGTCCGGGACGTGGGGCATCGCGTAGAACGCGCCCTTCGGCACTGGCGTGTGGAGGCCGATATCCTCCAACCCATCGAGAAGGACGTCTCGGCGCTCCTCAAAGGCTGACACCATCTCCCTCACCGGTTCCTGTGTGCCGGTAAGCGCCGCTTCGGCAGCGTACTGTGATGGGGCACTGGCACACGCCTGCACGTACTGGTGCACCCGGAGCATCCGTTCGATTCGCTCCGAACTGGCCGCCACCCACCCAAGCCGCCACCCTGTCATCGAGTACGTTTTCGAGCACGCACTGGCCTGAATTACCCTATCGGAGCTGGCGAATTCCGCCGGAGAATGGTGTTCACCATCGAAGACGATCTTCTCGTAGACCTCATCGGAGAGGCAAATGACTTCGTGTTCATCCGCTATCCGCGCGAACTCTGCCATGTCTCGCTTCGATTGCACTGCACCGGTGGGGTTTGCAGGGCTGTTAACGATAAACAGAGACGTGTTGTCCGTAATGGCATTCTCGACAGCAGCGGGGTCGAGGGTCAGGTCGTCTCTGAGTTCGACCCGCTTTGGCTCGCCGCCGGCGAGTAGCACCAGTTGTTCATAGGCCAGAAACCCGGGGTCGGGGCAGAGCACTTCGTCGCCTGGCTGGACGTGGGCTTCGATCGCGACGTGAATCGCCTCGCTTGCGCCGGCAGTAGCGATGATGTTTTCGGGCGGTATGTCCTGACCGTTATCAGTTGCATAGCGGTCACTGATGGCCTCTCTGAGTTCTGGAATGCCCTTGTTGGACGTGTATGAATCACCCATCCCGTCCCGAATCGCACTCACCGCTGCCTCCCGGGCGTGTTCTGGAGTTGGGAAATCAGGCTGACCGAGACCCAGATTGATTGCGTCTTCGCCTGCCGCCTCGAAGACTTCTCGGATGCCGCTGATATCCATCTCTTCGACGCGTGCTGCGTACTGAGACATCAGTTCATGAGTATAACGGTATTTGATTATAGTCTTTCGGTTGTACGACAGGTACCGTCCCTCCAACCTTGCCAGACGGTATGATGAATAGTTTCTATCTGTGTTACGACAATGGTACAAAAGCCACCTGATTTGTCATATCTGAAGAGTAATTGTAGTCAGGAGTGGGAACGCCCAGCGGTACTTCGATTACACCTCCACCTGCTCGATATTCTCTGTGCCGTCCTCTGTGTACCTGAAGTAGTTGTACACGGCGCTGGCCAGGTCCCCATTGTCGTCGAACTCAACTGGGCCCGAGACACCCTGATAATTGATTTCGTTTCCGTCGGCCGCCAGCGAAACGCCTTCTCCCAGGTTTTCAGGCCCGACTGTTTCGCCACCGGGATCTGTGACTGCCCGCATTTGATCGCGAATTGCGGTCCCGGCAGCTTCACCGGCTGCCGCGCGTGCCAGCATCAGAACCGCCGCAGCATCGAACGACTGCTGATTGAACGGTCCCGGTGCAGAGCCGTACTCCTCTTCGTATGCAGATCTGAAGTACTCGATCCCCGGTCCGGCCGAGGACGGATTGGTCCCGCGGACGTTTGTCATGTCGTGTCCCACATTCCCGGGTAAGTCGTCGGCTCTGAGTCCATCCGGCACCAGAATATCCATGTCCGCTCTGTCGAAGTTCCCGTAGAAGTTCCGGAAGATCTTGTTCCCGCTCTCCGGGTAGCCGATAATCACGAGCGTCTCCGGGTCACCGTCAAGGGCGTTTTGCAACTGTGACGTGTAGGAGGAACGACCCGCCGAGTACGAGACCTGATTCAGAACCTCACCGCCATACTCCTCCTCAAATGTCTTCGTGAACCCGTTTGACAGGCCGTTCCCGTACGCGTTATTGAGAAAGAGGATAGCTGCGCTCTCTTTCTCGAGCCGTTCGGCCGCGATCTGTGCCAGTAGCGATCCCTGCAGCTTGTCCGTTGGCGGCGTCCGGTACACGAAGTCGTTATCTTCCAGTGTGGAGACATCCGGCGACGTCGCCGATGGTGAGCACATCACGGTCTGATTCGGAATTGCGACGTTCTCTGCGACCTGAAGTGTCACCGATGACGCCAATCCCCCGCAAATCATCGGATACCCACCGTTCACGAGGGCTTCTGCGCCACTCACACCCCGGCTCGGCTTGGTCTCCGTATTCTCAAACTGCGTATCGACCGAGAACCCGTTGTCCGCGTCTCGGACCTGTTTGACAGCTAGTTCTGCTGCATCCCGAATTGCGGGGCCCACTTCGGACAAACCACCCGTTACCCCCATTAGGATGCCCATGCTGATGGTGTTACCACTACTACCACCGTCTGTCGAACAGCCTGCAAGTCCGACAGCGCCTGCGGCACCAATGCTCTTCATGACAGTTCGACGGCTGACTGTATCGTGCATCGCAACACTCCCCATGACACAATCTTTCGTGATAAACGTTATTATGAACCGTAGCGGTTCTGTGCAGATACGAAACGAGCCCCGAGAGGGAACGAGTCCGAGCCAGTCTCGAACACACCGATACGTAGACGGTCATCATCTGACGGGCTCGTGTTGTCCACGCTGTCGAGTGCGTGCCGCACCAATCCCGATACCCGTTCGAACTATACGAACGGTGTCGGGACAGGGCGTCGTACGTACCCTGTGACCTCGACAGCGCGCTTCTAGCCCACATAGGCACAGGTATCCGATGCGAGAGTTCTGATTCGACCGTGTAATCGGCCACCAGTGCTGGACTAGCTATGCCGAACGCGTAGTCCGGTTCTCGCATCGGAATGCAGTCTCAGATTCGGCGATCCGTCGTCACTCTCCGCTGGTACAGGCAACTATCCGGAGGACCCTGGTATATAATTCAATCGTAGAGCATCGTGATTCGAATCAGTAGAACAAACAGACAGCCAGACCCACTGTAACCCCCGTATGTAACTTGATGGCTGAGTTCCATCTGCGACGGGCCCCTCGAAACCACTACAAGTCTTCGTCGCAGGATTTGTTACACCTATATGAGTGTAACACCGTGCGAAGATCGTGGGACAAACACTGTTACAGTAGTAACGGTGTAATCCGCCGGCCGACTGTCCGATGCTCCAAGATGCAGTTGTCTTACTCAGCAGGCCATATTTTACTTAGAAGGGCTTTACCGACCCTCAGTCGATTTATTACTCCAACAATATACGAATATATGTATTCTACGTTGGGATTTGCTCTGTTCTAATTATTAGAACGGCTTTGTGGGCAATAACAGAGAGTACGAGCCCCAGAGGAGTTGCGTCCGCTAGAAACTGGTACTATGGCATGATCGAATTACTTGAACCCCCAACAGTACATCTTGTTTCGCAGGGCTCCGGGTGTATGGTTACCCAATCATGATTGCTGTAGCGTTGCACCCCAAACTCTATATCTTGGGAGTTACCCACAGTGGGACGTAACGCGATAATCGATAATGACTCCCAAATTCACTACCCATGACTGAAACAGGAAAGCGCCTTGTCGAAGAACTGGACGAGCAAGGCGTCGAGTACGTCTTCGGATATCCCGGTGGTCGTGCCATCGAGATTCTCGACCATGTACCGGATGCCGACGTCGAGATGGTCCGACCACGAGATGAGCGCGAAGCCAGCGTCATGGCCGAGATGCACGGCCGACTCACCGGCAATCCCGGAGTCCTCGCAGGACAGGGGCCCTGGATCGGGAGCCTCGGTGCAATCGGCCAGATGGAAGGAAAGCTCGCTTCCTCCCCAATGGTCGTTATTACCGAGGCGAGCGAGCGTGGCGACTATTCGACGCTCGCGCCGTACCAGCAGGCTCGCGGTGACTACGGTGGGCTGGACCTACCGTCAGCGCTCGATGCCTACACCAAGGAAAACTGGTTCCCGCGCTCACCGACGGAGACGGTACGGAGCCTCCAGCTCGCGTTCAAACACGCGACTGCCGGCCGGCCGGGACCAACGGCAATAATCCTCGATGGCGACGCCGTCACCGAGGAGATGCCCGAGGATCCGATTCCGCCGGTCTGGGACGGCCACGATCAAGTACAGAACTGGGAATCGCGACCGGCCCGCGAAGATGTCAAGACCGCGATTACAGCGTTGAGCGAGGCTGACCGACCGGTCATCATCGCCGGCAACGGCGTTCACGCGGCCGACGCCTACGACCAGCTCGAAACTGTCGCTGAGGGTACTGATGCCGTCGTCACGACCTCCTATCTCGGCAAGTCGACGTTCCCCGAAACCCACGACCTGGCTGCGGGCGTTATCGGCTCCTTCGGTCACGAAGGCGCTAATCAGGTTGTCAGCGAAGCGGACGTCCTCCTCGTCGTGGGCTGTCGCATGAACCCGATGGACACGAACTGGCAGTCCCCGGAGTTCATCCGGCCCGACGAGCAGACCATCATCCACGCTGACATCGACACACGCAACGCTGGCTGGGTCTACCCCGCAGATGTCGCACTCATCGGTGATGCCGCACAGAGCCTCGACGACTTGGCGGCGACCCTCCCTGAGAGTGCTGGAAACGACTGGGCACGTGACCGTGCGGCCGCAGCGCAGGAGTCATTCTATGCACCCGTATGCGAGTCGGATGCGTCGCCGATTAAGCCACAGCGTGCGGTCAAAGAAATCGAGGCTGTCGTTGATTCGGAGACCATTGTGACCGCCGATTCCGGGAACAATCGGTTCTGGTTGCTGAACTACCTTCAGACACCGGACACTAGGACCTACTACGGCAGCGGTGGCGTTGGCGCGATGGGGTGGGCAACCCCAGCCGCGGTGTCAGCCGCCATCACAACGGAGAAAGATGTCATCGCCGTCGCCGGCGACGGTGGCTTCACGATGACGATGACCAGTGTGGAGACAGCTGTCGAGAACGGCGTCGCGCCTACGTTCGTCGTCCTCAACGACACCAGCCTGGGGATGGTCCGGCAGATGCAACACGAGGAGGGCGACATCGCTGGCGTCGAGTTCCACGACACCGACTTCGTGAAAGCAGCCGAGGCGTTCGGCGCCGAAGCGACGCAGGCGGTGACGCCTGCTGAACTCGCGGCGGCACTCGAGGAAGGGACCAGCGCCGATGTCCCATTCGTCATCGATGTTCGCATCGACCGTGACGAAGAGATGGTCGAGTCCCTCCAGTCGTCGTTCTACAAAGAAGTCGGCGGGCTCCACGAGTGAAGTCCCGGACATGGTTTAGCAAAGAATATAAATCAACTACGCAACACACATTGATACAACAATGACAGATACGACGGTACTCGTCACTGGCGGAACCGGCTTCCTCGGCTCGTATGTGGTCGAGGACCTCATCGAACACGGCCACGACGTCGTCGCCTACGACCTCTCGACGGACGACCACATCCTCTCGAAGTTGGGTGTCGCCGACGACGTGACCATCCGGCGCGGTGATGTCTCGGAGGCGACGGACGTGATCCGTGCGGTCAAAGAGACGGGGACGACACACATCGTTCACCTTGCGGCACTGCTGACGAACACAGCACGGGACAACCCCCGGGCTGGCCTCGATGTCAACATCAAGGGGACGAACAACGTCTTCGAGGCTGCACGCACCCTCGACGACCAGATAGAGCGTGTCACCTGGGCTTCCAGCGCTGCGGTGTACGCGCCGCCACACAACTACACTGCCGAATACGTCGACGAGGACGAACTTGTCTATCCCGATACGCTCTACGGCGCGACCAAAGAGTACAACGAACATCAGGCCCGTGTCTATCACGAGGATTACGATGTTGACCACGTTGGACTTCGCCCGACTGTGGCGTACGGCCCTTACCGCGAAACCGGTGGGTCGGCGTTCCTCGCAAACATCATCGAGAAGCCGGCACTCGGCGAACCGTTCAGCGTCGAGTACGGCGATCAGGTGATCGACTGGCAACACGCCCGCGATATCGCACAGGCGTTCCGGAAAGCGACGTTCGTCGACGAGGACAATCTCAGCCAGCGAATCTACAACGTCCGTGGCGTCCTCGCGACGATCCGTGAAGCCGCCAACGCTGTCCGGGAAATCGTCCCGGACGCCGACCTCGATGTCTCCGACGAGGGCGAACTCCCCTGGACCCAGAATCTCGATATGACCGCTGCGCAGAAAGACCTCGGCTACGAGGTCGAGTACGATCTTGAATCCGGGTTCCGATCCTACATCAACACGCTCCGGGAAGAAAACGGGCTCGAATCGCTCTGAGACACCTCCGACCGTCGAATTGTGACATATGTCTCGCTGGAGCTCGGTTTTTCCCTCAGCGGATCAGAATGAACCCAGTGTTTGATTAGGGACCTCCCTGTACGCATAGGTGATGTACGAGCGCGACTTCATGGAAGGAACGCGTGGCACCATGGCCGTCGACTGGGAGGAGCGGATCGACGTCAAGCGGATGCGACGCGAGCGGAAAGAACGAGCCCTCGACCGGCTGCAGGACTCCGAACTCGGGTCGATGCTGCTGATCAACGACCCAAACGTCCGGTACGTCACTGGGCTGGCGATGACCGGCGGGAGCGGGGCAGATCACTACACACTCCTGACCGAAGACGGCGACGTCATCCACTGGGACACTGCGGACCACGCATCGAACCAGCGGTTCAATTGTCCCTGGCTCGACGACATCCGGTATGCCTGTCCCGGACTCGGCAACGTGCCCCGGGCGTCAGGCAGCGCTTCCGCGCGCGACTGGCTCAAAGACAAGATGGCCGAGACGGTGTACACGGCCATGGAGGAGTACGGTGTCGACGGGGAACCGATGGGTATCGACGTGGGGAACGGGACGCTAATCCAGAAGTTCGAGGACCGCGGCGTCGATGTCGATAGCAGCGCGGCGATCGATATCATGCTCGACGCGCGGAAGACCAAAACCCGCGACGAAATCGAGTGCCTGCGACAGGTCGCTGCCATCTGTGAGGCAGGCTTCCAGAAGATTACGGAGAGTGCAAAACCGGGCAAGCGCGAATCAGAAGTCTGGGGCGATGCGGTCGGCGAACTCTGGGGACACGGCGCAATGGCTCAGGGTGGCTACGTGACCTCTGGCCCGAACACCTGGCCAAAACATCAGGCAAACACGACCGACCGAATGATTCGGCCGAACGACCTCGTCTACGCGGATTTCTACAACATCGGCTATCTGGGCTACCGCTCCTGTTACTACCGGACGTTCAGCATGGGTGAGCCGACACAGGCGCAGAAAGATGCCTACGAGAAGGCGCGTGACGACCTCTACGACGTCCTCGAACGGATTGAGCCAGGGGCCACGACCGACGAAATCTGCAAGGGCTTCCCCGACAGAGACGGTGAGCATATGGACTGGTATGACGCCGACGAGTTCTGGCAGATGACGACCAACCACTGGGCGCATGGGCTGGGGCTACAGCTCTACGAAACGCCGCTCATCTGGCGCGGACTCTCGCCGGACCACCCGATCGAAATCGAGGAAGGCATGACGATGGCTGTCGAGACGATGCAACCCGCGGAGCGGCAGGGTGTCCGCGTCGAAGAGATGGTTGTCGTCCGCGAAAACGGCGTCGAGATACTCAGTGAGTGGCCCGTTTCGGAGATTACGCGGATCGACTACTGACTGGCAGGCATCGCGACCGGTCTCACGTACTGTTCGGTTGCCGGCGTGCCACTACCGTTAAGTCGGTTGCGCCGTAACGGAAATTTATGCAACTGGGAACAGGCCTGTTTACCTGTCAGCAGCGCCCGGACGACGACCGCGAAACCAGCGAGATTTACGACGAAATGCTCGAACTGGGGGAAGTTATCGACAACGCGGGTCTCGATAGCGCCTGGGTCTCAGAGCATCACTTCCTTGACGACGACTATCTATCAGGCGTCACACCGGCACTTGGGGCGTTAGCTGCAGTCACCGACAACATCGAAATCGGGTCCTGTATCGCACTGGCACCGCTGTATGATTCAATCCGGCTCGCTGAGGATATCGCGACGGTGGATCAGATCTCCGGTGGGCGAACGACACTCGGGATGGCAATCGGGTCTAACGTCTCCGAGTTTGACGCCTTCGGGATTCCCGACGACGAGCGGGCTGAGCGGCTAGCTGATACGGTCGATACGCTTCGCGGTGCCTGGTCTGACGGGCCGCTGGACTACGAGCCGGAATTCCACGACATCTCGTCGGACGTCACTGTGACACCGAAACCTGCACACGACGTTCCCCTCATGCTCGGTGGGGCGTCGCGGCCTGCCGTCCGGCGGGCCGCCCGGACCGCTGACGCATGGTGTGCCCCGTCGTCGCTGTCAGTCGATGGCGTCCGGAAGCGCGTCGAGGACATCCGAAACGTCCGTGACGATGAGGATATCAAGGGCGACTTTCAGGTGTACGTTCTCCAGCACGGGTTCATCGGTGACTCCCGCGAGGACGCGTGGGAGCAGATGCGCGACGGCTACCTCTACATCCAGCGCCGGTACGAGGAGATATTCTCCGGCGAGACAGTTCCGGAACTGGACGACGACCGCAAACAGGAACTCAAAGAACAGGCTATCTTCGGGACACCCGAACAAGTCACGGCGGAACTCGAAGCGTACCGCGAGGCACTGGGCGACGACATTCACTTCATCTTCCGGACGTACCACCCTGGAACCGGAACGCAGGAGATGGCCGAGTGCATCCGGCGGCTGGGTGAAGAGGTGCAGCCGAAGATCAGCTAAGACTGGCACATGATGTCGGTGACTGTTGGAATATCAGATACCGTCTGACCCGAAGGGGATGCGACACCACAAGCGCTAGTGACTCGCTAGGTGCTGCCCGTGGGTTTCGGACCCCTGTGAACACCAATACTTATTTCCCCAGGTGAAGAACCGAATTGATGAGTATGGACATCGAAGCATTCTTCGAGAACATGCCGTTTGCCGACCTGCTCGATATCGAGATAACGACTGTCGATAACGGGCACGCCGAAGGCCATATCGAAATGCGCGAAGAACTGTCGTGGAACGAGGAACGGATAATGGCCCACGGCGGCGTTACGTTCACCCTCGCTGACACCGTTGGTGGGGCCGCTCTCGTGTCCCTCGTCGACCAGCCGGTGCCGACCATCGATATGCGAATCGATTACCTCGAAGCCGGAACAGGGGACCTCAGAGCGGAAGCGGACGTAGTTCGTCACGGTGGCGACGTTGGCGTCGTCAATGTGGAAGTGTACGCCGAAGACGATACGCAGGTCGCAGATGCGCGCGGCGTCTACAAGACGGGGTAGCTCGATTGCAGCGACTGCACAGCTTCCGGACACTGTCACAGCCACGTGAATCCAATGTCAGACTCACTCACAGCACTCGAAGCGGTACGATACGAACCGAGCGAGGCGTTCGTCACCCAGAGCAACGTCTACGCGTTCATGCAAGAGCACGGCATCGAGAACTTCGAAGAACTACACAGACGGACAGTCACCGATATCGACGGTGAACCGGCGTCCGGACTTGACTGGTTCTGGGATGAGATAGTCGACTATCTCGACCTGGAGTTTTACCAGAAGTACGAGCAGGTCCGCGATGACACAGACGGCCCGCAGTTCACGGACTGGTACGTCGGTGGAGAACTCAACATCGCTCACAACGTCGTCGACCGTCATGCAGCCCCCGACGCTGAGAACCGAAATACAGTCGCGACAATCTGGGAAGGAGAGGACGGAACAGTCCGTGAGATTACCTATCACGAACTCCACCAACAGGCCAATCGCGTCGCTAATGCACTCGAAGAGCGCGGTATCGGAATTGGTGACACCGTCGGGCTATACATGCCGATGGTCCCGGAAATCGTCCCATTGCTGTATGGCTGTTTCAAGATCGGTGCGATTGCCGTCCCCATCTTCTCCGGCTTCGGGGTCGACGCAACAGCAACCCGTATCGAAGACGCCGAGTGTTCGGTCCTGTTCACCGGCGATGGTTTCTACCGCCGGGGAAGCGAGATCGATCTGAAATCGGCCGCGGACGAGGCTATCGAAGCGGCCGGCCACGTCGAACACACCATTGTCTATAATCGGCTGGATTCTGTAGAGTCTGCTCTCTCGTGGGACCCCGCCCGTGACGAATGGTGGACGGATGCAGTCGGGTCCCAGTCTGCCGACTACGAGACCAAGTCGCTCCCCGCCGACCACGAGTCGATGCTGCTGTACTCATCCGGGACAACAGGCAAACCGAAGGGCATCGTCCACACGCACGCCGGCGGGCTCGTCCAACCGGCCAAAGAACTCTTCTTTTCGTTCGACCACAAGCCCGCAGACCGGTTTTTCTGGGTCTCGGACATCGGCTGGATGATGGGGCCGTGGACGCTGATCGGCAATCACGCCCACGGTGGCACCGTCTTCATCTATGAAGGGGCACCAGACTATCCTGACCCGGGCCGGTTCTGGGAAATGATCGACACCCACAATCTGTCGGTGTTCGGGATTTCGCCGACAGCGATCCGTGCGCTACAGAAGCACGGCGACGAGTGGCTGGAGGGCCACGACCTCTCGACGCTGCGCCTGCTGGGTTCGACCGGCGAGCCGTGGGACCCGGACTCCTGGGAGTGGTTCCTAGAGAACGTCGGCGGCGGTACGACACCGATTATGAACATCTCTGGTGGGACGGAGATATTCGGCTGTTTCCTCCAGCCGACGCCGCTCCATTCGCTGAAGCCAGGGACGCTCGGTGGCCCGGCGCTCGGCATGGACATCGACGTCGTCAATGCACAGGGGGAGTCCGTTGCCGAAGCCAACGAGAAGGGGTATCTGGTCTGTCAGTCGTCAGCGCCGTCGATGACAAAATCGCTGTGGAGCGGTGACGAGCGGTACCTCGAAGAGTACTGGTCGCGGTTCGGCGATATGTGGGACCACGGCGACTGGGCGCAGAAAGACGAGGACGGCTTCTGGTTCTTACACGGTCGATCGGACGATGTCCTCAACGTCGCCGGCCGGAAGGTCGGCCCGGCCGAAGTCGAGAGCGCACTTATCGAACACGATGCGGTCAACGCCGCTGTTGCGATCGGTGCGGACGACGAAACGAAGGGGACTGCGGTTGTCACATACGTCATCCTCAACGAGGAGTACGAGGAGTCAGAGGACCTTCGCGAGACATTGCGCGCGCAAGTCGGGACAGCGCTTGGCAAGCCGTTCCGTCCGCGTGAAGTCCGCTTCGTCGATGCATTTCCGGAGACGCAGTCCGGGAAGATTGTGCGGCGAATCATTCAAAATGTCTACGAGGGTGCAGAGCTCGGGGACCTCTCGA
Organism: Haloarcula sp. H-GB5; assembly: GCF_054850705.1. NCBI lineage: Archaea > Methanobacteriati > Methanobacteriota > Halobacteria > Halobacteriales > Haloarculaceae > Haloarcula > Haloarcula sp. H-GB5. Next base: position 75,744 of record NZ_JBTWBG010000004.1, read on the forward strand.
GTATCGAGAACCCCGACGCGATCGACGGAATCGACAACGCGCGGTAAAATACTTCCCTGTCTGGTTGTGACTGTTTGTGGATACAGGCAAAAGCGAGAACACAATCGACCTCACTGCGACACTATTTGAACCACAGCGGAGGACAGAAGCGCCGCCGGAGTCTAACTGAAGCTCACACCGACGTCGTGCATATCCTCGTTGTATCGAGCGATGTTGATGAGTAGTGGCGTCAGACTCTCGACTTCCGCGGCGTTCGAAAGCGGCCCAGCAGGGATCGGTCGGACGCCCGCAAGATCAGCAGTCAGCGACACGACTCGGTCACTGACCGCCGGATCGTCGGCGACTACCAGCGTATCCACATCGAGCGTGGCCTCTAGATCCGCCAGCCGATCCGCTGCAAGGTTGTGGAACGCGCCGGCCACTGGAACAGATTCAGGGGCCCGCTCCGCGACAAACTCGGTAACGCTCCCTGTCGACGGTGGTCGGTAGTGAAGTCCGTCCCCATCACCGTTCATCCCGACAGCGGGGCTTATGAGCAGTTGGTCCGAGAGCGCGTCATCTTCTGTGAGTCCTTCAACTGTATCGCCGACGTGATGTGGCGGAATGGCCAGGATAACCACGTCTGCACTGGCCGCGGCGCTACTGTTGTCCGTCCCATTGATTTCAGTCTCGACACCGTGGGCGGCCAACCGTTCTTCGTACGCTCTGGCTCGCTCGCTGGCTTTTGCAGCGTCCCGCGAGCCGATCGTAATCGCATGGTCCGTGTCGGCGGCAAACCGCATCGCGAGTCCCTCACCGATGTCACCAGTACCGCCTAGTATAGCTAACTCCATGCACCCGCATAACGCCCCGTGAAACAAGAAGCTTTGTCCTGTCACCGAAATCGCTGGCTGCCGTGGGCTGCTGGCAGCAGACGGGAGTCGAGCGCGTCAGCAATAGAAGCACCACCCAGTGGCAAACGCGAACGGTTATTCGATCCAGACCGTCTTTTTGTTGACGAACTCTTTGATTCCCATCTCAGAGAGTTCACGACCGTAACCGGCGTCTTTGATGCCGCCGAACGGGACCCGTGGATCTGATTTGGTCATTTCGTTGATGTAGACACAGCCCGCGGAGATGTCTCGTGCCAGACGCTGGCCGCGTTCTCGGTCCGCCGTCCAGAGGCTTGCACCAAGGCCAAACCGGGTGTCATTCGCGACTTCGATTGCTTCCTCTACATCAGCGACCTCGTAGACGGTCGCTACTGGACCGAACGTCTCCTCGGTGTCAGCGGGGCACCCTGAGGGGACATCAGTCAGTACTGTCGGTGGATAGAAGGCCCCCGGCCGGTCAAGCGGTTCGCCGCCAGTCAGCACCGTTGCACCGGCGTCAACGCTGGCCTGTACCTGATCGTGGAGTTCGGCCATCAGGTCTGGATCTGCCTGTGGGCCGACATCGGTTTCGTCGGACATCGGGTCGCCGACAGTGAGGTCTTCGAAGGCAGCGACGAGCCCATCAACGTACTCCTCGTAGACGTCTGTGTGAACGATAAAGCGCTTGGCGGCGATACACGACTGGCCGCCGTTCAGTGTCCGTGCTTGCACCCCAGTTTCGAGGGCCGCATCGAGGTCTGCGTCGTCGAGGACGATAAACGGGTCAGACCCACCGAGTTCCAGAACGGTCTTTTTCAGATGTTTGCCGGCTGTTTCGGCGACCGCACGGCCAGCAGGGCCACTTCCGGTCAGCGTTGCCGCACGGACACGATCATCTGCGAGGATGTCGTCAACGTCACTGGAGCCAACCAACAGCGTCTGGAACGCGCCGTCAGGGTAGCCGGCTTCGGCAAACACTTCTTCGAGCGCGAGCGCACACCCAGGAACGTTTGAGGCGTGTTTGAGGAGGCCCACGTTGCCGGCAGTGAGATAGGGCGCAGCAAAGCGAATGACCTGCCAGAACGGATAGTTCCAGGGCATCACTGCAAGCACTGGCCCGAGCGGGTCATGGACCGTTTTTACTTCTGTCCCGGGCGGACTGGGGTGGTGCTCCTCGGAGAGATATTTGTGCGCGTATTCGGCATAATGATCACAGGCCCAGGCACACTTTTCGACTTCAGCAACAGCCTGCGTGATTGGTTTCCCCATTTCCCGGGTCATCAGCTCAGCGTACCGCTGTTTGTTCTCCCGTAGGACCTCGCCGGCGTTTACCAGCAATTGCTCGCGCTCGCACAACGGGACATCGCGCCAGTCCTCGAACGTCGACGTGGCACGGTCCAGTTTTCGTTCGACTGCCTCGTCATCGTCAGGGTCGTACACGTCCAGCCGCTCGCCCGTAGCCGGGTTGACTGCCTCCATATCGGTTCAATCTTCGGCGTCATGCATACATTAATCTTTACTGGCCTAAACACGCTGACAGGAAACAACGTTAGCTTTTATACTCATAGGTCAGAAATGTGCTGATGATGTACAAGCACGTAGCTCTGTTAGTCAGACAGGACGATATGTCTCACGAGGAGTTCGTCGACTACTGGCAGACCAATCACACGCCGATCGCGAAGGAGATCGAGGGCGTGGTTCGCTACCAGCAAGTCCTTCCAACAGAGCCAGCACATGCCGAATTTGACGGGCTGGCGGAGTTGTACTTCGAGACGCTTGACGACCTGCACGAGGCGCTGGGCAGTCCCGGCTCCCGGGACTATGACCCTACCAAGGAGGTAGCCGCAAAGGCCCGCAAAGACGTGAATAACTTCCTTGCTGTCGAGGAGCGGCCGCGTATTATCGGCGAAGAGATCGTGCAGAAAGACGAGGTCGATGGCGATACTGACGGTCTCTACAAGCACTCGGCGTTTCTCGTTCGGCAGGACGACATGACCCACGAGGAGTTCGTCGACTACTGGCAGACCAACCACACACAGATCGCCCGTGAAATCGAGGGCGTCGTCAAGTACAATACGGTCATCCCAACAGACCCCGAGAACGCCGAGTTCGACGGCGTCGCCGAACTCTACTTCGACGACATCGAGAAGCTATACGACGCGCTCGGCAGCGAAGGCTCACGGGACTACGCACCGGACAGAGGGAAAGCGAAAGCGGCCCGCGAAGACGTGAACAACTTCTTAGCTATCGACGAGCGGCCCCGGTTTATCGGCCAGGAACAGCTCGTCAAGGACGAGGGGTAGTATGCCCGACTACGAGGCGCAAGTCACGGGGGCGTTCCCGGAACTCGACTACATCTCATCGGACGACCTTCGTAGCAAAGTCATCGAAGCGTGGACACTCGCGCTTGAACGAGGTGGCTGGCGCGACATTACGGACATTCCCTACGCCTGGAATATCCACGAGGTAACCAACGTCAGGCACGTCCGCGGTGTTACCAGAATCGCACGAGAGTCCGCTATCGAACAGCAGGAGTTCCACGGTGCCGACCCCGATATCAACGTTATCGTCGCGGCGACATTACTCCACGACGTCGGAAAGTGCTATGAGTACGTTGACTTCGTCGAGGACGAGAAACTACTCGATCCGGACCCGAGATACGCAACGGAAGAGGTCCCACACTCCCTGTCAGGCTATGCACTTGCACACGAGGTCGGCTGTCCGCTGGCGGTCCAGCGAGCGATTCCGCACTTTATCGGCGAGATCCCGACGCGGACACTGGAAGCCGAACTCGTCAAGAGTGCGAACTCCGCGTCCTCGAACGCGATTACGCAGTCAACGATGGGTATCACGCTACAGGAGTGGGTCGATGAGTACTCCCAGACGTAGCCACTGGCGCGAACGATAGCACCCCTGCTGAAGAATCGATCGGTGGAGTCAGTCCTTCATAGGCACGGATAGTAACTGCGTAATCCAACGCCTTGTTGACCGTCGGTAGTTTCGAGATCGCCAGTACCCGAAGACACTATCCACTGGTTTCCCTCGCCCGTATTTTGAGTATAGCAGTTTATTTCTACTCGTTTAGCAGATGTTTGCGTCTAAACATAGGAGGTGTGCCTCCATAAAACAATACTTATTGACATAAAAAGCTCTAAAACAGTGATATCTACCCAAACAAGCCTAAAAGAAAATTAAAATTATTATTAATACGCGTGTGTGGGATAGGATGCAACTCTTTGAGCCGAATACGTGTACATTGCGGGTATGCTGTTACTTAGGTGCTAAACTCAATGTACGATTTGATAGTATCCGGCGACTCCTCGAATGCATCCGCAAACTCCGACACAGAGCACTGGGTCGTCATGATAGACGCAAGGAACCAATCCGGGTATTCTGCAAGAGTGGTACGAGCGCGTTTGTAATGCCGGAAGTTGGAATTCACGCTCCCGAGCAACGCTTTGTTCTGGAGGACCAACTGCCTGTGGAGCGCCCCACCGTTGACAGTAAATTCCCAGTCCTCAGGGATGCCGAGGAGGACACCGACTCCATTCGCACCGAGTGCCTCGACCGTCGAAAACGCGTGTTTTGCGTGCCCCGTCGCCTCGAACACCAGATCCATCGGCTCGTGGACTGTAGGGATTTCGTCCACGGCCGTCTGTCGAGAATTAATGTAGGTGGCCCCTAGTTCCTCGATAATATCGATGGTCGGGTCCGGTCGTTCACGACGGCCGAGACAGTACGTTCGCTCACACCGGTCTGCAAGCATCGCCAATGTAAGCAGTCCCAGCGGTCCGTTTCCAAGGACGAGTCCAGCAGAGTTCTGCCACTCGAAGGTCGACCTGGACCGCTGTGCCAGCTCGAGTGCCTTTTCGGCATTGCTGATCGGTTCGACCAGAAATCCGACATCCGCAAGCGATTCCGGGATCGAAACGAGAAACGACTCGGGTGTAGTGAAGTACTCGGCCATGTAGCCGTGCGCCCCCGCAATCCCCCGTTCAACATACTCACCAGGTGGAGCCATATCAGGCTCGTTGTTCTCGAAGAACCGACTCGACGTGTTTGCGGGCCGACGGACTGTCGGGACGACAATCTCTCCTTCGTCCAGTGCGGTCCCGTTCGAGGACTCGACGACACCGACGGCCTCGTGGCCCAGTATCTGGTAGTCGCTACCCTCGGGAAACTCGCCGTGTGATCCCGATAGCACCTCGAAGTCCGTTCCGTCGATGCCAACACGGAGAGTCCTCACGAGGACCTCTCCCTCGTCCGGTTCCGGGCGCTCGATGTCGATCCGTTCTGGCCGAGTCTTCCCCCGCTTGACAGCGATTGCATCCATTGTTGTAGGTATTCCCGTGAGTGAAATGCACCGTCCATCAACAGTTGAATGTTTCGACCAGTAGACAGAAGTCTCTCGTCGAGGGAGTTTCGCATTATGAAAAGTTGTTTGGGCACTGGAAGCATACTGAACGAGAGCGGTGGAAAGGAAAGCAGGTGAAAGAGGCTCGATACAGCACCGCTACGGTACGATATGTGCATATTTAGGAGGGCCTGGGTTCAATTGAACGAATCGGGATAATAAGTGTACGGCTGTTATGCCATTCGCAGCCCGCTGTCGGATGGTTTCACTAAAAGAAATACTCTATTTCGAATGAAAATCTTTGTTGAGATATGTATGGCAATGCTGAAACTGCCGGCGAGCAAATAGGACCGGAGCTGATGTGGCTGTACTGAGCTTTGCCGATTCCAGATTATCCTGAGAGTGCTTCCGTGAACAGGAATGGCTGCGATCGACTCAGATCTGCTCCGCATTGAGTTGCCTGACGGCGCTCAGGATCATCCCGGGGACATCCTCCTGTAACCGCTTCCCGCTCAGCCGGTCAGCGTGTCCCGCCACGTATACAGCTGCAGTCGTGGACTGGTCCTGAATCGGAACCGCAACGCAATTTACGTCCGGATACTGCTCACGGCGCTCGAACGCGATCCCCCGGTCCCGGATATTATCGAGTTCGGCGGTAAGCGTCTGGCGGTCCGTAATCGTGTTTTCGGTCATCGCAGGCAGATCAGTGTGGTCTAAAATAGCATCGACCTCCTCTGGACCCGTCGCTGCGAGGATTGCCTTTCCCGGAGCGCTGCAGTGAAAACACGGGGAGTTTACATGTCTCGGAGAGTCGTCAGCAGCGGTATGATAGACATCGGCGATTTGCTTTTCGCACTTGATAACCAGTCCGGCAGACTCGCCGGTCGTCGCTGATATCTGGTCTATCTGGGGCTTCGTGTCGTGGTAGATGGGTGCCTGTGATTTGATGTGTTCGCCGATATCGGCAAACTGTAACGTCAGCTGATAGTCCCCTGTACTCTTTGTAACGTAGCCTGACTGCAACAGCGTATTCAGGTGCTTGTACGTCGTACTCCGAGTGTACGCGAGTTGTTCGGCCACCTCTGAGACGCCAAGCGGCCCGTCGGCATCTCTGAGCACGTCGACGATGGCGAACGTCTTCATCGGTGCGGAGAGTGTTGCTGTCTCAGTTTCGTCGGGCATAAGATTACTACTCCCGTCTATATCTTAAGTTTTTATTATTATGAAACGATCGTTACCAGTCGGCGACGCTGCCGTCCTCGTGCCGCCATATCGGGTTGTGCCAGTCGAGATCGGCTTCTGACTTCTCTCGAACCACGTCTAGCGCGACGTCGATACCCAGTCCCGGACCGTCCAGCGTCTTCAGATAGCCGTCGTCGAACGCAAACGGGTTCGAATTCAGCAGATCGTGTGCGGGACTGGTCGTCTCAGAGTGGACGTCGAACCCCTGATCTTGGACTAACAGGTTCGGAACGACCGTATCGACCTGGATCGACGCAGCCAGCGCAATTGGGCCCAGTGGGCAGTTCGGTGCAATGGCGACATCGTGTGACTCCGCCATGTTAGCCAGTTTGACCATCTCTGAAATACCGCCGGCGTGAGAGACATCGGGCTGAATCACGTCAATTGCCCCCGTTTTGAGGAGATCTTTGTAATCCCATCTCGAATACAGTCGCTCACCTGCTGCGATGGGTGCGTGTGTCTGGGCCGCGATGTTCGGAAGGTGTTCGATGTTCTCGGGAAGCACCGGCTCTTCAATGAACATCGGTTCGACGGATTCGAGGCGGTTGGTAAGGGTCTTGGCCATCGATTTTGATACTCGGCCTCTGAAATCGATCCCGATATCTACTCCGTCATCCACCGCTGTTCGAACGTGCTGAATTCGTTCTGTGATCTCGTCGAGCGACGCTCTTGTCTCGATGAACCGGGTCTGATTCGTCGCATCCATTTTGAGTGCAGTGTAGCCAGCCTCGGCCAACCGCGTCGCTTCTGCAGCGACATCCTCCGGCCGGTCGCCGCCGATCCACTTATATACTCTAACCTTGTCGCGGCTTTTCCCACCCAGCAGTTCGTACACAGGTGCGCCGAAGTGTTTCCCCTTGATATCCCAGAGTGCCTGATTGATACCAGCGATGGCAGACATCAGGATCGGTCCGCCGCGATAGAACCCGCCACGATACAGCGCTTGCCAGTGATCCTCAATTCTAAACGGATCCTTGCCGATGAGGTACTGATCCAGCATCTCCTCGACTGCCGCTCGAACTGTTTTCGCTCTGCCTTCGATAACAGGCTCACCCCAGCCCAGAAGCCCAGTGCTGGTTTCTAGTTTCAGGAAGACCCAGCGGGGAGGGATTTCGAACAGTTCGTATCCGGTGATTTGCATACTGCTGCATCGTATCCGGAGTGTGATTAATCTTCATGATATAACGACATAATCCAGCTCCCGCCGGTATAAAATATCGGTTGTACGGCTGTGTATCGTGACTTCCATCACTGTAGGCCTCTCATCCACAATCGAGATGCTTCATTCGCCTGAATCGCTGATCCAGCCTGCTACCCCAGTGCACTCCACTCGATATGTTTCGAGAGCTCCGGTGGATCGTCCGGATTGTATCCCTTCTTGACAGCCGTCTTGTACGTGAGCGATTGCAGGATCTTTAACGGCACTATCGGGTGATCTGGCGAACGAGACGGCAGTTCGATTGAAATGTCTCCACCGTAGTCGTTCGTCGGCCGCCGCAGGACAATTGTGGTCACTCCGGCGTCGCGTAGCTTTGAAACGACCTCGCTGGTCAACGATGCCTCCGATTCTTGGGTAGCAATGACGAGTGCCGGCTCACCGGCAGCGTTTGCGATGGGTCCGTGGCTGATTTCCGGTGTCGGGAGTGCCGTCGTATGCAACAGTGCACCCTCGCCGAACTTCGTCGCCGCCTCGCCTGCAAGCCCATATTCGATCCCCTGTCCGAGAGTGTAGAGTGTCTTGGCCTCCGCGAGGACAGCGACGGCTGTCTGAAAGTCCTGTTCGACGACGTTCCGGCACATGCGTTGTAGTTCGCTCGGTGTGTACTCACTGTATTTGCTTTCGAGTAACGAGAACGTCAGCATCAACGCGGCATCGACGGTTTTGGTAGCGAGGACTGCTTTCTCGATCCCCGCTGGCGTGACGAGGACCACGTCCGCTACTGACCCGAGCGACGAATCATCGGTGTTTGTGATGCCAATAACGAATGCACCCTTCTCCTTTACTCGTCGAGCAGCTGTAACGGTTTCAGACGTCTCGCCGGACTGGGAGTAGGCGACGACAACCGTTTCCTCAGTAATCGGCGGACCGGCGAACAGGTATTCTGACGCGGCGTACGCCGTTGCGTCGATGCCGCGCTGGAACGACGCATACTGACCGATCACACCGGTCCAGTATGAGGACCCACAGCCGATGAAGTGGACCCGGTCAGCGTGTGCAATACGCTTGCGTGGCTCGGAAAGGTCGCGCGTGCTCATTTTGAAGTCATTCAGTCGGTCGATACCGGAACGGATCTCGTCGTAGACTGCGTGTGTGGTCATGGTTTGATCTTCATGGGACAGCACTGTGGTCAGTTGTTTCAACGACAACGCCGGCAGAGGCACCGGTCAGCCAGCAACCATCCGACTGATCGGAGTCTCTCTGCGATCGCTTAGATTACCGATTGATGGCAGTGTCTTATAAAACCATACGATAGGTATTTGTGGTAGCTCATGGGATCGCACCGTTGCGAAGAATGTCCTAAACAATTAATTATATATACTACCTAGGTCGTTGGTGATAGCATATGTCAGACAATAGTTTGCGGAGCGGCCAGCGACGTCGCTTCATCAAAAGCGCCGGCGCGGCAACGGTCGCGCTGCTCGCGGGCTGTGGCGGCAATGAAAGTTCGGAAAGTACCGCCGGGGACGGCGGGGGTGGCGACTCCGGCGCGAGCACCGGGGAGCAATCGAACGATATAACGACCCTCACAGTCCGGCACTTCGTCAATGACCACATTGAGACGTTCTACGAGAAACACAATCCGATACTGAAGAAAGAACACGGGATCAAAGTGGATTTCGAGACGATGGGCTGGGGCGTCGCTCGGAAGAAGCAAAACAACAGTATCTCCACCCGGACCGGTCCGGACGTCGAAGAGATAGCGTCGACGTGGATGCCACAGCAGGTCAACTCCGACGGCTGGATGGACCTCGAAGAAGCCGGCGTCTCGATGCCGACAGACAATATCTACGAATCGCCACTTCAGATAGGGAAATTCGACGGCGTCCGTGCTGGGTTCCCCTGGTTCTGGGGACCCCGCGGGCACATTTATTATAAATCGCTGTTCGAGGAAGCCGGTATCGATGGTCCCCCGTCGACCTGGGACGAACTCGCGAATGATGCGTCGAAGTACAACAAGCAGGCCGAAAAGTGGGAACAGGAAGGCTACAACACGAGGTACCTGTTCGGCATTCCTGGGGCGAACAACTGGGCAGTCGTCCAGTACTATATGATGCTCATCTGGCAAAACGGTGGGAGTGTGATTGACGGGTCCAAGCCGACATTCGACAGTGACGCGGCGGTGGAGGCGTTGAATTTCTACAAGGATCTGTCCACGACGCACAAGGCATCCCCACAGGCCTCGGTCGAGTGGAACGGCGTTGCACGGAACAACGCGTTCAGCAGCAAACGGATAGCTTCGACGTGGCAGGGGCTCAGGGTTGCAAACGATATTGACGCCGAACTCGGCGTCGGCAAGCCGCCGGCCGGTCCCCGGGGAGAGTCGTCGACCTTCTTCGGAGTGAATCTCATGGGTATCCATCCCTGGACGAAGAAGAAGAGCGAAGCCGCGACGTTTATCGAGTATCTGATGCAGCCAGCGGTCAACGCAGAACTCGCGAAGGGTTCTGGCTTCTTGCCGACGATCAAGAGTAGTTTCGAGCAAGACGCCTTCCAAGGTGAGTTGTATCAGTCCTTCAGTGAAGACGTTCTGAACAACACAAACGCCAAGACAGCGCCGCAAGTCGTGGGCTGGGGTGATGTCTCCGGTGCGATCAAGGGAGCCGTCACGAAGGTACTCACGAAGGCAGCAACGGACTCCTGGTCCGAAGGCGATACCCAGAAGGCACTCCAACAGGCTGCGATGCAGGCAGAGAACGCGCTTCAGGGATAAACTCCGAAAACAGGTCGTTTCAGTGTGGTTCTCCGCTTGTCCGGCCGAATAGCTACTAGCTTTGTGTCGGGACCGTGTCACTCTAGCGTCGTACAGAACGATTAAATACATTGCATAATAATCGATTGTGTATGCTCCTGTCCGCGTACCAGCGAGTCAAACGTCGACTCCCAGCGGTTCATATCCCGTACGTTAGCTCGTTACCTGCAAGCCAGCGCTTCGGGCTCAAGCTCATTGCTCCGGCTCTGGCAATGATGCTTCTCGTCCACGGGATTCCGGTCATCCTCGGGTTCGTCATGAGTTTCTACGAGTTCCCGTCGCTCAGATACACCGACTGGTTCCGCCCGGAGACGTTCGTCGGGCTTGACCACTTCGCGAAGGTCTTCCAGAAGGATACGATCTATGGCGCACAGTTCTGGAACTCGCTCAAAGTCACCATTCTGTACACGGTTGGATCGGTGATAGGAACGTACGTTCTCGGACTTGTCACCGCACTCACCCTCGATAAGCAGTTCCGGGGCAAGCTCGTCGCGAGGACCGTGATCCTGATTCCGTATGTGACACCGGTTGTCGTCACGCTGCTCACCTGGCGGATGATGTTCCGGAGCGATACTGGAGTCATCAACGCGTTACTCCGTCAGGCCGGACTCATCGAGGGGTCCCTGTTCTGGCTGCTGGGCCCAAACTCGCTGTATGCGATAATCATCGCGAACGTCTGGCGGAACTTCCCGTATGCGGCGATCATGTTGTACGCCGGACTGCAGTCGGTACCGGAGCAGTTGTACGAGGCTGCAGAGATAGATGGGGCCGGCCGATGGGGGAAACTGCGGTACGTGACGCTGCCTCAGTTGAAGCCCGTCTCTGCCGTCATTCTACTGCTATTGATCCTCTGGACCTTCATCAATTTCCCCATCCCGTATATTTTGCTGGGAGGGTCACCGAGCGAATCGGGGAACGTCCTGATGTTGCTCATTTACTCCTTTGGCTTCAAACAGAGTGCGTACGGGATCGGGTCCGCGCTCAGCGCGATGCTGTTCCTGTTCTCGATGACCATCGCATACGTCTATTACAAGCGCGTTGTGGCGTCCAGCTACGACGGAGGTGCTATCTGAGATGCTCAGTTCGCTCATGGCTGCTGTTGGGTCAGAAAGTACGATCGTCCCGGACGAAATGCGGCTAACCGCGGATGGCAAAGAGCTCATGTACCAACTGCTCTGGCGCTCCGTGCTCATCCTCGTTCTCATATTCGCGATATTCCCTGTCTGGATGATGTTCACGACATCGTTCAAAACCCGCGATGAAGTGCTGCAACTCGGGCTCGATATAATCCCAGCGGACCCCTATGTCCAGAACTACTTCCTGATGTTCCAGCGGTTCCCGCTTGTCGACTACTACGTTAACAGCCTGGTCATTTCGAGTGTGACCACCGTCCTCTCGCTGCTTATCGGTGGACTAGCTGCCTACTCGTTGTCGCGATACGAGTTCCCCGGCAAGGAGAAGTTCGAGATGGGGGCACTCGCAACGCAGATGATCCCCGGCGTACTCATCCTCATCCCGATGTTTCTGTTGTTCATTGTCATGGACCAGTCCGCGAACATTCCAATGAAGGACACGTACCATGGGATGATCTTCCTCTATACGACGTTTACCGTCCCGTTCACTATCTGGATGCTTCGTGGGTATTTCGATACGATTCCGACAGCACTGGAGGAAGCCGCGCGAATCGACGGCTGTACGCGGACACAGGCCCTGTTCCGCGTCGTGATGCCGCTTGCAGCACCGGGCCTGGCCGCGACTGGGATGTTCGTATTCCTGCTCGCGTTCAACGAGGTGCTGTTCGCGTCAGTCCTGGCGACTGACAACGTGACGCCGTTCTCCATCGGAATTCAGAACTTCCAGCAGCAGGACCAGACGATGTGGGGACAGATGATGGCTGCCTCGACCCTCGCCGCTGTGCCGCTACTCGCAATTTTCGTCGTGTTCCAGCGGCAGATCGTTTCCGGACTAACTTCCGGGAGTGTCAAGCAGTAATCTTCGGGCACAGTTTTGTAGCTGTTTGTGATCGCAAACGTAGTTTTATATCCCCAGCACGTCGGGTGTTGTTATATGCAGACGCAGACAGTAGCGAGTATGCCATTGGAACAGAAAGTCGGCCAGTTATTCATGGCTGGATTCGATGGCTCCGAACCGACTGATGGGATACGGGAACTGATTCGTGAGTACAACCTCGGAAACATCATTTACTTCGCCAGAAATATCGCATCTCCATCGCAGGTGACAGCGCTCTCAGCGGAGTTGCAGTCAGAAGCCACGGCGGTCGGCGCTGGCCTCCCACTGTTCGTCGCCACCGATCAAGAAGGGGGTGTCGTCTCACGCCTCGACTGGGGCACACAGCTACCGGGTCAGATGCTCATCGGGGCCTGTGATGACGACGCGATGGCTCGAAAAGCAGGTGCGACCGTCGGACGAGAACTACAGAGCCTCGGGATCAATCTGAACCTCGCACCGGTCCTCGATGTCAATAACAATCCAGAGAACCCCGTAATCGGTGTCAGGTCCTTCGGGGAAGACCCCGAGCGTGTGGGCGCACTGGGCGCAGCCATGGCAGAGGGCCTCCAGTCCGTAGATGTCGCTGCCTGTGGGAAGCATTTCCCAGGGCATGGCGACACGGCAGTCGACTCACATCTCGATCTGCCGGTGGTTGCCCACGAGCGGCCCCGACTGGAGCGCGTTGAGTTCGCTCCATTCGAAGCTGCGATACAGGGGGGTATCGACGCGATTATGACCACGCACGTCGCTTTTCCGGCAATAACAGGTGATGCGGAACTGCCAGCGACGATATCGTCAGCAGTCCAGACAGCACTACTTCGAGAGCAGTTCGGGTTTGATGGATTACTCGTCACGGACTGTCTCGAGATGGATGCGATTGCTGAAGGCGTCGGCACTGCCGAAGGGGCCGTTCGGGCAATCGAGGCCGGCTGTGATATTGTCACTATTTCACATACGCTCAATCGACAGCGTGCAGCGATTGAAGCCGTGCTTACCGCCGTCCGAACAGGACGGCTTACCGAGGAGCGAATCGACCGGTCGTTGCATCGTATCCAGCAGTATAAACAGCAACGGGTGGGTACATCCGAAACTGCCGAAGTGCCGGAGTGGCGTCGCTGTGCGACCGCGTCGAAACAGCTCGCAACTGAGATTGCAAACTGTGGGATAACACTCGTCAGGGACGACAGCGAGACACTCCCGTTCGATACGTCGCGTCACCTGCACGTGGTCAGCTTTACCGGGACGCGGGGGTCGCCCGCCGAGGACGACCGATACGACCCAGAAGCGGTCGCTGTTGCGTTCAGAGAGGTCGGATTTGAAATTACGACACGCACCATGGCTGGTGGGGAGACCGTCGATATAACGCCAGCAGACGAACAGATTGTGGCCGTCAGTTACGATGCTCTGTCGAACGAGGCACAGGCAGAGACACTCCAGACACTCGTTGCGAACCACGACCAGCTGGCTGTCCTTGCTGTGCGGAACCCGTACGACCTCGCTGTCTGTCCGGACGCGGCGACGTTTTTGACGACGTACGACTACTCGCCAGGTGCGATTCAGGCAGCGGCGAAAACACTGGCGGGGACAGTCGAACCAACTGGAACGCTCCCGGTCACGATTCCCAAGTGAGGTATCTTCAAAGACGGTGCTGCTGAAGTGCCCGAGAGGCTATCCGAGGAATTCCTGTGCAGATTCGTGGAGCGGGACGAACCCCTCTGCGCTGCGGGCACCAGCCTGTTTCCCGAACACGAGATTCTCGGCGCGAAGTCCGTCGATGAGATTGTCGAACTCGGCATCGATGCCCCCGTGCTCGACGAGGAACTCCACCTGTGACTCGTGTTTCTTGATTGCTGTGACCTTTTGTTCCAGATACCCATCGATATCGATGAACATGGAGGGGGTAAACTCCGATGTCGGCTTGCCGAAGTAGTAGATGTTGTCCGGATCGCAGGGTTCGAAATCCGTCTCAACGAGAGGCAGCGATGCCATGTAATACGCGTCCGTAACTAACCGTGAAGTCGCCCGATGATCTGGGTGCAAATCGTCTTTGTAATGTGTGAGGATGATGTCCGGCGCATATTCACGGATTACATCCACCATCTCGACACGGTTTTCCAGAGAGTAAGTGATCCGCCCGTCCTTGAAATCGAGAAAAGCGACTTCTGCCGCGCCTAACACGGCTCCCGAGGCGCGGGCCTCCTGTTCGCGGACTCGCCCGACCGCTTCCTGTGAGTCCGTTCGCAGCCCGCCGTATTCGCCCCGAGTCATATGGACGATACTAACCTCATCCCCACGTTCAGCGTGCTTTGCTATCGTACCGCCACAGAAGACATCTGCGTCGTCTGGGTGGGCAACTACTACGAGGACATCCATACTATGCTATGGTATTGTAAGTTATTATTTATATTTTTTCTTCGTCACAGATGTGTGAGCAGGCGGTCGACGACGTACGCAGCACCGTCTTCGTCAAGGCACATTGGGTTGAGAACAATCTCTCCCCCGTCGATACGATCCTCACCGACATACACGCGGGGGTCCTCCCGCTGAAGCTCTGAGACCAGCGTCGCTGCCGAGGAGGTGGATTGGGAGCTAGAGATATCGACAATAACGTGAGGTGCCACACTCTGCTCACCGCCAGCGACAACTGTGGTCGCCACGCCCGCTGACTCGAGCTGGCTCGCCATGCTCTGGGCGAGATTCTCCCACTCGGCAACAAGCGCTTCCTGATCTTCCTCGATGAATAGTTCCAGCGCGCGAATGAGGCCGACAAGTTCCTCCTTACCAACCTTGAGCGACCGGCCGATACCCTGTCTGGGGACTCCATCGAATCGTTCCGTGTCGATAAGCGAACTGGGTGGATTCCAGACCCGGCGATCGACGTGCATATCTTGATGTTGGACGGCGATTGAACGGATATACCGACGTTTGCCGGCGATGAGACCCGTCGTCTGTGGGCCGCGGATTCCTTTGCCACCGCTGAACACCACTATGTCCGCTCCCTGCTCAACGAAACGAGAGAGGTTTTCAATGGGCGGAACTTCTGCGGCAGCGTCGACAATCACGGGCACATCGTGTCGGTGTGCAATTTCTGAGACAGTAGAGAGTTCGGGCTGCGTGTATGTTTTCTGGACGTACGCAACCCCAGCAGTGTTTTCGTCGATGGCGCTTTCGATTTCCCAGGGTTCAACGTTTGTTGCACCGGTTCCGAGGTGGTAATCGTTTGTTCCGACATCGACGATGTTTGCGCCAGCCGCCCGCAATGCGTGGTCGTACCCCGTTCGGTGAGTCCGGGGCATCACAATGTCGGTTGGTGCGTCTGTCGGATGGGGCAACTCCGACATAGTCTTCGGGTCGTCCCCCGCGATCGCGGCAGCTGCGGCCAACAACAGACCGGCTTCAGCACCCGGCGAAACGTATCCGGCTTCCGCCCCAGCGATTTCAGCGATCTGTTCGGACGCCTTCGCTTCTAGATCACTCAACTGGACGAATTCGTCGGCAGCAGCGCGCATGGCGTCTGCGGCTTCCTCCCGAATGAGGCTGCCACCGATCCGCGTTTTTGTGCCCGCTGCATTGATGACCGGCGTGACACCCAACTGACGATACACCGACTCTGACTCTGTTGTGAATGGAACCATAGTTGTGCTCTTTTCACTACCGCTAGTCCTGTATACGAACTCAAATCCGCTCCAGGTATATGAAAGGTTCCCATCTATAATCGAAGAACACAAACTATTATATAGCTCTGTGAAGCAATAACGGGTATTGCATGGCACAGTTAGCGCTCGATAACCTTGTCAAGACGTTCTCCGACGGGAGCGACGAGGTTGTCGCTGTCGATACGGTGGACATGTCGCTGAACGACGGCGAGTTTCTAGTACTGGTCGGCCCATCCGGCTGTGGAAAATCGACAACCTTGCGGATGGTTGCCGGGCTTGAGACGGTGACTGAAGGCGATATTTTGATTGGAGACGAGTCCGTTATCGGCACCGAGCCCCGTGACCGCGACATCGCGATGGTGTTTCAGAATTACGCGCTCTATCCACATATGACCGCAAAGGAGAATATGTCGTTTGGCTTGAAGATGACGACAGATCTGGATACGGAGACGATTGAGCAGCGTGTAACCGAGACAGCCGAGATGATGGGCATCGAGGACTTGCTTGAGGATCCGCCAAAGGAGCTATCTGGCGGCCAGCAACAGCGAGTGGCGCTTGGAAGAGCAATTGTCCGAGACCCGGCAGTGTTCTTGATGGACGAACCCCTGAGCAATCTGGATGCCAAACTCCGGACCAAAATGCGGACCGAACTAAAGAGCCTCCAGAACGAGCTTGACGTGACAACCATCTATGTCACCCACGACCAGACGGAGGCAATGACGATGGGCGACCGTATCGCTATTCTGGACGACGGCGTATTACAGCAGGTTGGAACGCCGCTGGAGTGTTATCACCGTCCAGCCAATCGGTTTGTCGCCGGGTTCATCGGGTCGCCCTCGATGAACTTCATACCTGCCGCTGTCGAGGACGGAACGCTAGTGCATCAGGAGTTTACCTACGCGCTGTCCACTGAAACTGCCGCTCAACTCGACGGGTACGAGGAGGTCATCCTCGGTGTCCGGCCCGAAGATATTCAGCTCAGCACCGCGACAGGCCCGGAGCAGACAGTTACGGCGACCGTCGATGTCGTCGAACCACTTGGAGACCTGTTTCATGTGTACGTGACTATCGACGGGCAGCAGTACACGGTCACCGTCGAGGATGGGTCGAACCTCGGGAACGGCGTCACGGTCGGATTGCGGTTCCCAGAGGATGCCATCCATCTCTTTGATGCGGACTCCGGTACGGCGATCAAAAACAACGAAACGGAAATCGACGAAGAGAGTCCGGTTGCAGCCTGATTTTTTCTGATTCCGCCCCGCTCGATAGTACGTGTATCGAGAATAACCGAGAAGGGTGCCCAGTGGTAGTAACGGCCGGGAAGGAAACTGGGAGGAAGCGATTTGGAACCGACCCATTGTAACAGTTCTCTGAGAGCAGGACTGGCTGATGCTATGATCTGATACCTGCTTGCCCAGTATTCAATAGTCCCTCGCTGCGAGGGAGTTCGGGAATTCGTGTCGCAATATGAAATTTATTCACGCAACCACCAGGAGTAGCTAACAAGGCGGAGCGGCTTGCTAGGTGAACGATTATAGTTGTGAGGCATCAGGACCGCAACAGCGCTCTGTTTCGTAATACGACATCTCTGGGACCGTCAGATAACAGGCGTACAGATATTATCGGAGTGGTCGACTGATCTACACTGTTCACTAGACGGCCGAGAGTAGCGGAGAGACAGACGCAACCCTGACTGAGATTCAACACCTGTGAACAATCCTCACTGTCGGCTGGGTGGTTACACTGCAGATCTAGAGCCCACATACCTCAGCGGGACGCTTACAGAATAACATGAGTACGTCTGTTATTCGATTCGGAATCAGTCTGAGAGTTTCCAGTTGTAGGTGATAGTATCGGCGTTGAGTGAAGACCAGTATCGAGGCACTACGAGAAGTGGTTTGCGAGGAGAGTGCTGAGTACGAACAGGGCAAGTCGAAACGGACTAGGAGACCGTGACGGGACTGGTCCTGGTAAGACTGCTATCCGTGTCACGTTTTTACTTGCATTTCGTATGCTGGGACCTAGTTCAATCAGATTGAACAGGGTAGTGGTCGAGAAAGTGTCAGAATCTGAGATCTGCATTGGCCGGAACTAGAACACCAGTATGATGCCGCCTTACTCCGTTTTTGAGTGGCATACCGTGGTCAATGGGGACGCAAACGGAACAGACGGAATTTCGCAGGGTTACTGGATTGCCGAGTTTTGGGTAGGTATATCATGGTGCAGTCGCCGCCACGCCACTGAGAATACACCAGCGATCACAGCCCCCGGACATAGAGTTCAATCTTGTTGAATAATTTTATAAACAGGTAGCCAAATATACGTGTATGACAGGACAAGGCCCGATAGAGTCCGCCGGAAGGGTGCTGGATATTATTGAAGCACTGAAAACGGAACAGGCACTCGGCGTCACTGAGCTGGCAAAGCGGGTGGAGATGCCCAAGAGCACAGTCCACGTTCATCTCTCAACACTTCAGAGCCGAGGCTACGTCGTCCAAGACCAGAACAAGGCGTATCGGCTGAGCTTACGGTTTCTGGATATTGGGATGAAAGTCCGCGAGCGACAGGAAATGTACCAGGAGGTCGCCCCGAAACTGAACGAGATAGCCGACGAAACTGATGAAAAAGCGTGGTGGATCGTCGAAGAGAACGGAAAAGCGGTCTTTCTGGCCAAAGCGCTTGGCAGTCGTGCGATTCAGACAAATTCACAGATCGGCCAGTACACCGAGCTGTACAGGCTCGCTGGTGGCATGGCAATCCTCTCAGTGTTGCCGAAACACCGGCGGGAGACAATCCTCGGAAGCTACGACTACCCTCTCCCCGACGGTCGGGATCGGCAGGAACTCGAAGCAGAACTCGACGAGATTCAGGACCGCGGCGTCGCCTACGGCATTGACCAGTTCCTCGAAGGCGTAGCCGGCGTCGGTGCCCCGCTAGTAGACAACGCCGGCAACACGTACGGTGCCATCAGTGTCTCGGGACCAGCGAACCGGTTAGACTCGGATCGCATCGAGAACGAACTGACCGACCTCATCCGTGGAATCTCCGGCGAGCTACAGGTGAATCTCTCGTATCAGTAGTTCTACTGACTTGAACACCGTTGATCTGGGCAAAGACACCTGTGAGACCACTCGATTCCCTCCGAATAACGCTGTGACACGATGGGATCCGATTCAATAGAATAGAACGGGCCATGTGGTGTGTTCACATTTAGACTGTCGCTACCGCTCGGTGCATGGAGCTCGAATTATGGTCGGTAAGCCCCGTCTCGAACGGGGTCTTACACGATACGGCCCGGTGACCGAGCTCCGGGTCGTTGTCGCCATAGTCAGTCAGTGACACCGACGCCGAGGTGTCTGTCGAGTACTTCCTCGTTGTTCCCTATCTCCGCCGCAGTCCCCTCGTGGACGATCTCACCTTTTTCCAGGATGTACGTGTACTCTGAGACCGCCAGTGCTACCGGAATGTTCTGCTCAACGACCAGCACTGTGATCCCCTGCTCGTTCAGTTCGAGGATTAGGTCCTCGATCTGCCGGACCACGTATGGTGCGAGCCCTTCGGTCGGTTCGTCAAGCAACAGCAGATCCGGGTCGGCAGTCAGTGCACGGCCGACCGCGAGCATCTGCTGTTCGCCACCCGAAAGGACTGACCCGTCCTTGTGTTCGCGCTCTGCGAGGTTCTCGAACATATCCAGCACGTCGTCGACTGATGGCCCGTCAGGTGACTCAGCGCCGATCTCACCCATTCTAATGTTCTCTCGAACGGTCAGCTCGGGGAAGATCCGACGCTCTTCGGGAACGAACCCGATGCCGCGTCGGATCGTCGCTTCGGAGTTGAGTGTCGTGATGTCCTCGCCGTTGAACGTTATTGTCCCTCCAGTCGGGGTAATGTTGCCGACAATTGAGCGGAGCGTCGTTGTCTTGCCGACGCCGTTTCGCCCGACCAGCGACACAACGCTTCCACGTTCGACATCCATCGAGACGCCCTGTAGCACTTCGGTCATCCCGTACCCGGCCCGGACACCTTCGAGAGAGAGTAGTGAGTCAGTCATTCTCGGACACCACCGAGGTACGCATCGCGGACGTCTTCGTTATTTGCGATCTCTTCGGGTGTCCCGCTTGCGAGTTCTTCGCCGCGCGTAAGGACGGTAATCCGGTCCGAGACACGCATCACGAGGTCGATATCGTGTTCGATGAGCATCAGCGACCGATCTGAGAGGACCTCATCGATAAGGTTCATCGTGGCCTGTGTTTCCTCGCTACTCATTCCGGCGGTCGGTTCGTCAAGCATGACGAGGCCGGGGTCTGTCGCCAGCACGAGACCCAGTTCGAGTCGGCGCTGGTCGCCGTACGCCAGGGCCTCCGCGTGCTCGTCGGCCCTGTCTTGGAGGCCGATCTGTTCCAGCACCGTCCGGGTTTGCTCCGCGATCTCCTCGAAGCCGTTCTTGTCGCGAAACAGCGCTTCGCCGGGGTTGATTTCGTCACTGTAGACCGACTGTGCTGCCAGACGCACGTTTTCTCGAACGGTGAGGCCGCCGAAAACATTGGTAATCTGGAACGACCGTCCCAGTCCGCGGCCAACCCGTTCGTGTGGCGCGACGTTAGTAATATCCTCACCCTTGAACCGCACGACGCCTTCTGACGGCGATAGTGCGCCAGTGATGAGATTAAACGTCGTTGTCTTCCCGGCCCCGTTTGGCCCGATAACGCTCCTGAACTCACCATCCGCAACCGACAGCGACACGTCGTCAACAGCGGTGAGTTTGCCGAACCGCTTCGTCAGTCCGTCCGTTTCGAGTACAGTCTCAGTCATCGCTTCTCACTTCCGGCTCATCCATATCTACGGCACCATCCGCGTTGTTGGCCGTCTCCAGTCGCTGTGCGACGAGGGACGGAATCGATACGATACCCCGTGGGACGAACAGCACGAACAGGATAAACATCGTCCCGATGATAAGCCGCCACTGGTCGGTGTACGACGAGAGGAATTCCTCGGCGCCGAAGAAGACGCCGGAGCCGATCATGGGACCGTACAGTGTGCCCATCCCACCGAACAGCGCAATGACGATGACCTCCCCTGAGTGAATCCAGTTGAGTGTCTGGTCCGGTGAAATGATGACAGTCGACGGACTGACTGCGAGGAGGCCGCCGGCCAGTCCAGCCATGCCGCCGCTGATGATGAACGCTCGGCGCTTGTACCTGTTGACGTCGTACCCGATGAACTCCGCTCGCTCTTCGCTTTCCCGAATCGACTGCAGGACACTGCCGAAGGGCGCGTTCATCATGCGCCGAGCGAACAGGAACGACAGCACGGCAATGAGCAGGGCGAGATAGTAGAACACGAACTGCTGTCCGAGTTCGTAGCCGAGGAGCCCGAACTCAATATTGGAGAGCGATTCCCCGACGGTACCGAGTCCGATGAACGCCTCGAAGCCGAGCAGGCCGTCGCTCCCGCCGGTGAACTCGAACTTGAACACAGCACTGTAGAGCAGCTCCGCGAACGCCAGCGTGATCATGGCGAAGTACACGCCGGAGACCCGAATCGAGAGGCTGCCGACGACCCAGGCCAAGACAGCACAGATGAGAATCGCCCCGAGTAACACGACAAAAACCGACTGCGAATAGTGTAACATGACGAGCGCGGCGGTGTATGCACCGACGCCGTAGAACATCGTGTGGCCGAGCGGGACCAGGCCGGCGTATCCCATCACGATATCGAGACTCAGTGCGAAGATAGCCCAGATGAGGATCTCGTTGAGGACGACGAGGTAGTACTGATCTCCCATGAACAGGATCGCGATCGGGGCAAGCGCGAGCGCGACAACGGCGATACCACCGAGCCGTACCCGTGTGCTGTCTGCCAGTACCCCGCCGTACCCGCCGACGAGAATCTCGCCTTCGCCGTCTGACTCTTCACCCCGCGTTCCGAACAATCCCTGCGGTTTCACGAGCAACACCGCAATCATAAGCAGGTACACGGTCAGCCCTTCCAGATTGGGGACAGTCAGCGTCGTGTCACCGAACGTGGCCAGAACGCTCCCACTGTAGGCCCGCATCAGCGTCTGGACGACACCGACGAGTAACCCACCGAAGACGGCCCCTCTGAAGCTACCGAGGCCTCCGAGGACGACGACAACGAATGCTGGAATGATGACGCTGTTCCCCATGCCAGTGTTCACGTTCTGGTAGCCGCCGAGGACAATCCCGGCGACGGCAGCGAGCGCCGCACCGACACCGAAGACCAGCGTGTAGTACTGGTCGATGTCAATACCGACGTTGCGGACCATCTCACGGTCCTGTGACCCGGCACGGATGATCATCCCGTACTTCGTCCGGTTCAGCAGGTACCACGTCACTACCGCGAGCAACGCGGCGAAGACGATCATGAAATAATTGTACACGGACACCTGCACGCCCAGTATGGACACGGGCCGGCTTAGATACTCCGGGACGGCTAGCTGTCGTTGCTGTGTCCCCCAGATAAGACGGATCACGTCGTTGATCACGAGCACGAGTCCGAACGTCAGGAGAATGTGATACAGCGGGTCTCGACCGTACAACGGCCGGACGGTCGTTCGTTCGATAGCGGCACCGATGAGACCGACGACGACCGGTGCAACCACTATCGCGATCCAGAACCCAGTCCCCGCCCCGAACGGCGCAATGATGCTCAGCGCGAAATACGCACCGAGTGCGAACAGTTCGCCATGGGAGAAGTTGATCACGTCCATCACGCCGAAGATGACCGACAGTCCGGCGGCTAGCAGGACGTAAACCATCCCCAGGGTGAGGCCATTCAGCAGTTGTTCGATGAAGTCGGCAGCAACCATCGTACTACCTACATCTCACAGCCGAGGTCACTGGCCGGTGGCAGCGTCTCCGAACCCGGGACCTGCTCTAGAAGTTCGACATCTGCTGAGTCACCATCACCCTGGACGAGTTCAGCCATCCACGTCGGATTCGTGGCCTGATGGTCGCTCTCCCGAAGCGTGATGTCCCCCAGTACTGTCGTGAACGTCCCACCTTCGAGTGCGTCCCGGACATCCCCGGGTTCGGTACTCCCGGCTTCGTTCATTCCTTTGGCCATCAGTCGCATCGAGTCGTAGCCGACGCGGGCGAAGTTGCCCGGCTCTCTGTCGTTCTCGCTGGCGTAGGCCTCAACGAATGCCTGATTGTCCCCGGTTTCGAGCGAGGGATCGTACCGAGCGCCACCGAAGGTGCCGACGCTGTTCGATCCGGTCCCGGCACGGACGCTCTGGAACGTCTGGGTCGGGCCGACAACAGCCATCTGATCGGTGAGACCCTGATCTGCAGCCTGGTTAGTGAAGTTCACCAGATCACCACCGGTCATCCCCAGCATGACCACGTCAGCCTCGGAATTGCTTATCTGCGTAATGAACGAGCCGTAGTTGCTTGCACCCAACTCCGACGTTGATGTCCCAACCTCGGTGTAGTCGTCGCTAGCGTTCTCCATGCGCCTGCTTGTTCGGTTGTACACCGAGTCGCCGTACGCGTAGTCCGCGTAATGGAACCAGACGTTGTTCCCCAGATTGTTGACTGAATACGCCGATATCGCCTCGGCAATCTGTGCCGTATTCGTCTCAAAGCGGAACACCCATTCGTTGCAGGCAGACCCGGTGATCGGAACCGCCGCACCGCCGGGGAAGTAGATGTGCTCAGATTGAGCGGCAAAATCGTTCAACCCGAGCGCAACGGAACTGGAAATCGCACCGAACACGAACTCGGCCCCCTCCTCCTGAACGACACGCTGTGCCTCAGACTGTGCGGCCCCAGCTTCGGTTTCTGTGTCACCTGTCACCAGCTCGAACTCGAAGTCGTAGTCGTCGTTGTTGTTTATTTCCGCTACAGCGAGCTCAGCCCCAGTCCGCTGACCCGGCCCAAGCGAACTATACGGGCCAGTCATTGGATTGAGGCTCGCAACGGTCACTGCCTGCTCGCCTCCTGTGGACCCGCCCTGACAGCCGGCGAGGCCAAGCACGCCGACCGCGCCGGCGGCGGCGATGAACTGTCTCCGTGAACGGTCGATTCCCACACTACTGTCTGGTGAGGTACCTTCGCTCGACATAGGTTCATTATCTATTGTTAAGCAAATCATATTAAAGCCTTGCCCCTGTCGGCACGTATCGCGCTGTTTGAGAGGGACAATAGCTGTATTACCGCCTCTCGTGGCTCCTGGTTCCCACCGTAGTGGTGGCTAGTTGGTGGTGTCGTTCTGTCTGTACAGCCACGCCAGCGCAGTCCCGAGTACGGCGGTCGTCCCAGTGAGTGTCGTGAAACCGGGGCCACTGGCGGCAGTCCCAGTGTTTGTCTCCGTCGCTGTGTCCGTGCCCCCTGTCTCGACAGGAGTTGTCGCTCCGCCAACAACAGTACTTTCGTCTGTCTCAGTGCCCTCACTCGTCGGCGTGTCATCGGTGCCACCGACAGCCGGGCTTGCTGGCATCGTCAACTCACGGGTTTCAGTCGTTGCAGACTCAATCGCGGCGTCAGCGAACAACAGCTGTTTGTACTCGAAGTTCTCGAACATCGCCAGCTGGTCGTCGTAATGTTCGCCGGTAGTGTCATCTGGGGCGACGTAGCCGTCGTTTCCGGGCGGAAGGATGTTCTCTGCCCTCGGGTCGTCGCTGAGCCGGACGACGTGATTCTCAGTCCCGCGGTTCAGCAGCGCCGTGTTCCCCGCGGACGTGACGCCGATAGGCATCCCGAACAGCGCGAGATTGTCGAACTCGTGTAGTGCTGCCTCCCGCCGCCAGGTCTCCGGCGAACCGTCGTATTGCTCGGCGAGTTCGCTCACGGCGGTTTGGAACGCACTGACTAGCGCGTCCGTGAGATCTCCGTCGGCGTACTCGGCTTGCGTTGACAATGCTGTCTCTGCCGGGTTGAGGACCCGCATCAGGGTGCCGCGACCGTAGTCGTAGTCGAGGAAGTACGATGCCGGGCCGTAGGCGCTCCCGAACGTCTCGCTGAAAACCTCCTCCAGAATGTACGGGAACGTCGCGTCCCAGATCGTGTACCCGGCGGAGTGGCGTCCCTCGTTGTCTTCGCCGTCGGCCTGTGCGAAGTGGTCCCACGAGGCCAGTTCGTCGCGTGCTTGCTGTTCGGTATCGGAGAGATCTGCATCCGCAAGCGCATCAAGTAAATGGTCTTTGTACCGAATCGAGCGCAGGTCGGTAAAGGAGATATCGTAGATAACAGTCTTCAAGAACTCGTAATCGACTGTTCCCTCCTGTGCTAACCGCTGTTCGACCAGATTGATGATCCGTTGCACGCGGTGGTCGGTCGACCACGAATAGCTCAGGTCACCGTTGTTCCACGCAGGCGCGGGTTTGTTGTTCCACTGTGCCGAGTACCCCGGGTCGGGATTGATCGCGTAGGGGACGTCACCGTCAGCCGCACGTAGGTAGTCCGCCGACGTGAGTTCGTATTGTGTTCCATCGGCCGGCAGCCGAGTGTCCCATTCGACTGCTTCGCTATCCGGGTACCGACCCAGATGAACGTACGCGATGTCACCATCCTTGCCGGCCCACATGAAGTTCAGCGCATAGTCACAGCGCTGTGCTGACTCCCGGAACTCCTCGGCGTCCGTCGCGAACTGACACTCGTAGAAGGCCCGCCAGCAGTTCATATGCCGGCCGGCGTATGACTTCGTCTGCGCCAGTGCTTCCCCGTTGTCGGGGTCCCACTGGGTCACAACGCCGTGGCGTGTGAACCGTTCAGTGTACGTCACGTCCTCGCCCTCGGCGACGGTGATTGTCTGCTCGGCCGTCTCAACCTCGTACTCGTCGCCCTGGAAGGTGTACGTGTCCGGTCCCGACGAATTGGTCGTGATCGACTCCGTGAACATCTGGATGCAGTTGTCGATTCCGGCAGTCGAGGTCATCGCCCCGTTGCGATTGTGTCCGAACATGATGAACGGATACCCGGTGACGGTGACGCCAGCGACATCGAAATCCGGCCCATGTAGGCTCGCCTCGTACATTATCGAGGGCGTGTTGAACCCCATCTGTGGCCCGCCCATCAGTAGCGCATCGCCACTGGCCGTGATATCCCCCTGAACAGCAAGAGCGTTGCTGCCGTACTTGATCGGGAGGCCGAGGCTGTCGAGTCCGGACGCAAGCGTCCGCATCCGCTCTATTTCGCCTTCGTGCATCCCTTCAGCGTCAGTTGGTGGTGTGTACTCCCCGCCAGTTACCAAGTTGCTCGGTGTCACAGACGGACCGCTGGCCCCGCGCGTTACCCTGTCTGTCTGCTCGCCCCCAGCCACGTTGGGTGTTGACCCTGCGCCTACGTCAGTATAGGGAGGGGAGTAGGCATCCGATGGTTGGACCGTCGAGGTCGGGCAGCCGGGGTCGTCGCCCCACTGCAAGTCCTCGAATAGCTCCATCGCCCGCTGTTCGCTACCGGTTTCCTGCCCGAGTGCGTCGAGAACAGTCGCACCGAGCGTCTCAAGCTGGAAGCCGCTGAAATACGCCATACTGGCGACGAACATCCCGGCGGCGTCCGTCGTGGTGAACTCCTCGGGCTCGAACCCGTGCTCCTGAAACGCCTGATGGAATTCCAGTTCCTCGCTGTCACGGACTTCAGCAATGTACCGGTTGATACCGTCGGTAAACGCCTGCAGGACCGCTCGCTGGTCCGCCGTCAACTGTTCAGCGGCCTGGTCGTCGAGTGACGGCTCGCCGGCGGTGTTGCGTCGCGCCTCGATATCGAACTGGACCCAGTCGGTGTCTCCGTCACCAGAACCGAGAACCGCCGCGACAGTCCCGTGATAGTATCGCCGGTACAGTTCTAGCTGGTAGAGCCGGTCGGCCGCAGTCGCGTATCCGAACCCATAGAACACCGGGGCACGGCTGTCAGCGTCGCGGGCGTAGATGTGTGGCACGCCGTAGTCGTCTCGTCGTATCGTGACCGTCGCGTCATCTTCCTGTGCGTACGCTAACTCCGTCTCCACGGCTCCGATACCGGTCATGCCGGTAACCGCTGCGCCTGTCTTCAGAAGCGATCGTCGCGAGAGGTGCTGCCATGACTGCTGGTGCTGTGCTGGCATCCCGTAGTCGACAGTCTGGATATTTAATAAATATTTGGGAACATTTCAGAGGGAGCCGAGTGTGTCTGTTCACATTCGTTAATAGTCGGGTATCACGTGAACGTATGCCATGACGGGAAAGGTAGCGTCCCGTTGAGATCAATACATACTGTCCGACCCAAGCATATAATTGGGAGCCTAACACAGTCCTCGCCATGCCTCAGGAGACGCCGATACGTGTCGATCACATCGGAATCGCTGTCGAGGACATCGACAACGCTGAACCATTTCTGTTTGCACTCGGTTGTCGGAAACTCATCGAAGAATCCGTCGAGGGGCGGTTTCGCTGGGCGCAGTACGATTTCGATCGGGACGCGTCACGGCTGGAACTCATCGCACCGGAGGCACCGGACACGTTCCTCACGACGTATCTCGAGGACCACGGTCCGGGACTACACCACGTCACGCTCGAAGTAGCTGCTGTCGACGCGGTGAAAACGATACTGGAGCGCAACGGATACAGCGTCGTCGAGTACCGCGAGTATCAGGACTGGACTGAGGCGTTTGTGCCACCATCAAATCCGACCGGGGCGCTCTTTCAACTGTTCGAGTATCACGACAGCTACGACGCTGATCGGCCGCCTGCCGGGAAGCTCTACGTCGATGGCAGCCGACTCGATGGCTGATATCTGCAGCGATTCGCTCTCAGGAAACTGGTCGAGCGGGAACAGCAGGAGCGACGCTATCAGTCGTCTCTTTCGTCGAGTTGGACCGTTTCCTTGACGATAAGCCGGGGGCCGGCCTCCAGATCGATAAACTCAGCCGCGTCGGCCTGAACTGTCTCGGCAAGGTCTGAGTCAAACGCGTCGCTGAGTGCGTCCATGTCCTCGAAATACAGCTCAAGCACGCCGTCGTACGCTGCACGCTCCGGGTCCGTTGGCACGGATGTCACGTAGCGTTGCAGTCCCGGCAGATCCTTCGCCAGTTCCGAGTGGTCGCCTTGCCATCGGTCGGCGAACTCCTCGTGAGTGTAGCCATCTCTCCGGACGAGCAAGTCGACGATTTTTGTCATGCGTTCCCGGTATCGTCACGGGTTGGCTTTTACCTACCGATCTGACAGGGCCGCTCCTGATTCAAGCTACTCGAACAAAACACTTGTAAGCCGATTAGTCATGTGTGTACGTATGGCAATCCCGCCCGCTGTCAACAGGCCGGTCGGAACGATCGAGAGAGCAATCGAGATCATGGAGTATCTCAAGGAGAACGACACGGCCACAGTGTCGGAGATGACAGACCACCTCGACTGTGCGAAGAGTACGACGCACAGGTACATGAAGACGCTCGCGGCCAACAGTCTCCTCGTTGAGGACGGCAACGAGTATCAGCTCGGGATCCGCTTTCTGGACTACGGCGAAGTGGCACGGAACAAATACCGGCTCTACGACGAGGCGAAGCCGAGAGTCGACGAACTCGCGGAGGAGACCGAGGAGAAGATCTGGTGTGCAGTTGAAGAACACGGCCGGAGCGTCCACATCTACGGCGCACAGGGTAAACACTCGGTACAGACGTACGCCAGGGTCGGCCATCGGAATTATCTCCACCAGCACGCCGCGGGGAAGGCCATACTCGCACACCTTCCGGATAGCCAGATCACAGAGACCATCGACAGGCATGGCCTGCCCGGCCGGACGCCACAGACGATCACCGACAGGGACGAACTCTGGGAGGAAATCGAGACCATCCGTGACCGCGGATACGCGTTCAACTTTCAGGAGTCGGTGGAGGGACTGCACGCGGTCGGGGCTCCAATTACGGACGAAAACGACGTTGCCATCGGGGCGATCAGTGTCTCCGGCCCGGCAAGCCGGCTTGAAGGCCCCATCCTCAGAGACGAACTGCCGACGCTGCTACTGGGCGTGGTCAACGAAATCGGGATCAATATGGCCCATCCATGAGGCCACCAGCGTAGTTCTAGCGGGGCAACTGGCTGTTTTTGGACTGTTCTTCTCTGTGCGCGGTAGCAGCCAAACTGGGTACCTCGTTCTGGGATCGGGGCGCGCTCACTCGCTGGTCCACTCCGGCTCTCTGTCTTCGAGGAACGCGTCGATCCCTTCGTCCTTGTCGCCAGTGGCGAACAGTTGTGCGAACAGTTCGGCTTCGTACTCGATGCCGGCTTCGAGGTCCATTCGGGAACTGGCGCGGACGGCTTTCTTCGCGAGTTCGAGCGCCGCTGGGCTTTTTTCTGCAATCGACGACGCTATGTCGTAGACCCGCTCATCAAAGGAATCGTCATCGTGGACCTCGTCAACGAGGCCGATATCGGCGGCCTCTGTCGCGTCAATGAGTTCGCCAGTCAGGATAAGCCGCATCGCGTGGCCCTCACCGACCAGACGCGGCAGTCGCTGTGTTCCGCCACCACCGGGCATGATGCCGAGGTTGATTTCCGGCTGGCCGAACTTCGCATCCGTGTGCGCGATCCGGATATCAGCCGCCTGAATCAGCTCACAGCCGCCGCCGAGGGCGTGCCCGTTGATACGGGCGATGACCGGCATCGGGCACTCGTCGACGTACTCGTAGACGCGAGGTCGCTTGCTCGCTTCCCGTTGCTCTAGCATATCCCGGTCGCGGAGTTCCGTCACGTCCGCACCCGCAACGAATGCGCCCGTGTCTGCCGCGCCAGTCAACACGATGGCGCGAACGTCGCTGTCAGGGATTGCATCGAAGACCTGTTTGAATTCCGACCGCAACTGGGCGTTGAGCGCGTTCCGGGCCTCCGGGCGGTGTAATTCGACGGTGGCGACGTTCTCCACGCGGTCGCCGACGCTCACCGAAACCGTTTCACAGTCCGCCGCGGCGTCAGCGAGGTCCGTCATGCGTCCCCCCATTCGCCGCTGGTGCCGACGATGTCGCCGTCCTCCCAGACGTAGAACCCCTCGCCGGATTTCTTGCCGAGTTTTCCGGCTCGGACCTTCCGTTTCAGGATCTGAGGCGGACGGAACCGTTCGCCGAGTTCCGCACGCAGGTATTCGAGGATGTCGAGTCGGACGTCGAGACCGACGACGTCACCGAGTTCGATCGGTCCCATCGGGTGATTGTAGCCGAGTTCCATCGCAGTATCGATGTCCTGCGGTGTTGCAACACCCTCCTGCACCATCCGCATCGCTTCGACGCCCAGCGAGACGCCAAGGCGGGAGGAAGCAAAGCCCGGTGCATCGGCCACCTCGACCGGTGTCTTGTCGATCCCATTCACGAACTCCCGGGCACGCGCAATCGTTTCGCCACTTGTCTGTTCCGCGACGACGATCTCGACGAGTGCCATGATGTGAACCGGGTTGAAGAAGTGGAGGCCGATAGCCCGTTCGGGATAGTCGAGGACGCTCGCTATCTCAGTCAGTGACAGCGAGGAGGTGTTTGAAGCGATAAGCGTCGCCGGGTCGACATGGGATTCGACTTCGGTGAGCGTCTCGTGTTTGATCGCCATGTCTTCGGGGACTGCTTCCACAACGAGGTCTGTCCCGGTCACAGCCGCCTCCAGCGATGTCGTTCCAGTCAGGCGGTCTAACGTTGCCTCGGCCGTGGATTCGGTCACTTTCTCCCGGGCGATACCCTCTTGCAGATTCGACTCGATGGCGGCCAAGCCGTCATCGACGATATCCGCCTCGATATCGCGGAGAGAAACGTCGTGACCGGCCATTGCCGACACCTGAGCGATACCGTGGCCCATGGTACCGGCGCCTAGGATAGCTACGTGCATCATTTCTCAGCACAGTAGCGAAGAATAAAAACGTTGCTTGCGTCTCACCAGTAGGGTGTTAGTAGCATTGTGCCATCAGGCGAAGCTCTGCAATCGGTTTTTCGAGGGTTCCGGGTCTACGTGACTAAAACAGTGTGAATACGACGACGTTTGATGCTTTAGATCCTGAAAAGCCTGTTCGGCAGCGTTTCGATTGCCGTGGCGACACATCTGAAATCGAAGTCCAGCTCGTCGAGGGGTAGTTTGGAGTATTGAACGCCATCAGCAAGAAAGACAGCAGTTTCGACATCGTGTTTGTGCCGAAGTTCGCGCGGGAAAGTTTCTGTGAGGGTGGTCGAAGTCGTCGTAAATTGCCGGACACGAAGCGGTTCGTTCGACTGGGGATAGGCGGCGTTCACAAGAGCACAGCTCTTGTGCAGCCCATCAGAATGGCAGAGCCATTCTGAGGACGGCGTACAGCCAGAATTGCTGACAAGTATACGAACCACTGTTTCGTCAAGCGCAATCTGAGTCGATGACTTACCCGAGTCTGGCTGTAGATCGGCCTTCTGAACCCAGTCGTGGACGGCTTTCGAGTTCGCTGGACACCCAGTATATGAAGTAATTCGACGATATTCGACAACTATTCCAGAATCACGACGGCAACAGGAAGAGAAATCAACAAGGCTCAATGGAATCTCCGGATAATCTGTTAAGTTCTGTTTTGGTTACGAGATAGCGGGCATAGTGCTCAGCGTCATAAACTGATTTGCCCTTTTCCCATGAATACGGCCGTCTAGCTTTGATAACGACACCTCGATTTGTTTGATTTATTACTGTTGCATCTGGACCGGCAGTAAACGATCCAATGTCCCAACTGTCAAGGCAACTGGCATTTTTGAGACGAGTGGACACATAGTTTGTTTCAGCCTCTAGCGCACGCTCCTTTGCTTCAGTTATGTTTATTTGTACATCAGAGGTTGGAGATACTTGGCTATCAGTTGATATCGGTGTTGCTGTTGTTTGCTCATTATTCGACAACATGCATCCCGACAATGGCAGACTAAGGACAATAGCGATAAGCAAAATTCTCCTACATCCCATATATGTTTGTTTTTTGTTAGTATTAAATATTTTCGGGCTTTCAAACAGTCGTGTATGGCTCTCAATATCTCCAAACTGCGCTTCAACGAGCAGGACTCCGATTTCAGATGTGTCGCCACAGAAATCGGAACGCTGTCAAGCGGATCTTTTGAGAGCTCAAGCGACGAACCGCGTCGTTTTCGAACTGTTTCAGCCACGTCGAACCGAAAACTGGCTCCAGAGTTTCGCTCGCTGGCACAACGCTCCAAACTAACTATCGTCTCACCCCAGTGTGGCCTGCATTTAATACAGCGGCCACGGTAGGAGCCGGTGAGGATGACTGCTTCCGACTCGCAAGCCGTTGTTGTCGACGCCGTACGAACGCCACAGGTACCGAAGGACGGTGTACTGTCTGGGACACATCCCGAAGACCTCGTCTCCGCTGTGCTTGCTGCACTCGTTGACCGGACCGGTGTCCCGGCCGTCGAGTGGGACGACTTTCGGCTCGGGTGTGCAAACCAGGAGGGGGAGCAGGGACGGAACCTTGCCCGGCAGTCGATACTCGCCGGCGGGTTTCCCGAGACCGTACCCGGGGCGACAACGACCCGCCTGTGTGGCTCTTCGTTGACGACGCTCGTTGACGCCGCTCGCGCCATCGAGGCGGGCGACGGTGCAGTGTATCCGGTCGCCGGCGTCGAACACATGAGCACCGTCCCCTTCTCCGACTGGCTGCATCCCGCCATCGAACAGCGGTACGACTCCGACAGGCTGCCGATGGGACAGACAGCAGAAACCATCGCACGAAACCACGATATCAGCCGTAACGCCCAAGACGAGTTCGCGCTGCGGTCGCACGAACGTGCGGTCGCTGCCATGGAAAGCGGGCGGTTCGATGTAGAGACCGTGCCAGTCAACACCGACGAGGCTACAATAGATACTGACAAAACACCACGGGGAGACACGTCAGTCGAGCAGTTGAACGAACTTCCAACGGTGTTCCGAGACGACGAGGCGGCGACGGTTACACCGGGTAACGCATCACCACTGACCGACGGGGCCGCTGGAATGCTCGTCACCTCAACGGCGTACGCGGACCAGCACGATCTCGATGTTCTCGGCCGGATCGAGACGCGGGCCGTCGCCGGTGTCGATCCGCTGGTAATGGGGCGAGGGCCGATTCCGGCGACGCGTGCTGCACTGGATGACGCCGGCCTGACAATCGACGATATCGATCTCGTGGAACTCAACGAGGCGTTTGCAGCCCAGAGTCTCCACTGTAAACGCGAACTGGAGATTCCGGGCGAACGGCTCAACGTCAACGGTGGGGCTATCGCGTTAGGACATCCCCTTGGCTGTTCGGGGGCACGAATCACGACAACGTTACTGCACGAGATGCGGCGGCGGGACGCGACGCATGGACTGGCGACGATGTGCGTTGGTTTCGGTCAGGGTGTCGCAGTTGTGTTCGAGCGTGACTGACAGCGGCGGCTACCGGCGCTGACTGGCGACCTGTGCTTTGAAGCCGTATCTGATGACGCCCTCCTGCGTGTAGATGCGCCGCGTTGTCAGCACGACAGGTGTGCCTATCGTGACTTCGGCTGTTGTGTCAAGCACCTGTGCAGGGACGCTCACGGTCTGCTCGCCCGATGGACTATCGAGCGCGACGATAGCACTATCGAACTGGCCGCTTTTCGACTGCTGGGCGACGAACTCCGGTGGCGCACCGCCCTGTTCGATAGTCGTCACTGCCTCGACCGTCCCTGTCCCAGGTAGTTCGACAACCTCGAAATCACTGGTGCGCTCGTGACAGTCCGTACAGGCCCCGGTCGGCGGGAAATTCAACGCCCCACACGCGGAACACCGGCCGGCGACGAGCCGATGGCGTTGCGGAATCGTCCGCTGCCAGGACGGGACGCTAACGTAGGCTCCGCCACCTTCGGGCTCGTCGCGTGTAATCTCGCCTCGCCGCCTGAGGTACTCGGCGTAGGACAGGGAGACAGCACTGTCAAGCGCAGTGTTGACCGGAACGGGACCAGTGGCGACGAACAGCGTCGCACTTGCGCCGCTTCCGTATGCAGCAATCAACACGCGTTCGGCGTCGTCTGCAAACGCTGTCGCCGCCCCGAGAAATGCGCTTGCCGCGCCGGTGTCTCCGAGCGTACTGACTGTGTCCGCGGCGGCGATAGTCTCGGGGTCGACCCCGAGTGATCCTGTCGCCCGATACGGGAGTTTTCCGTCCGGAGACTGGACCGCTGCCGCATCGACTGTCTCCGTCGGCACGTCCAGTCTGTCCGCCGCACTGCCGAGTGCGGTCGTGAACGCGTCGCGGTCGTACTGCGTAACACCCAGCTCGGTCGTCCGGTCGTCCCCGCCGGTTCTGAAACGCGTTCCGGGGTACGCCTCCGTGTGTGATGCCCGCTCAAGTACGGTTCCGGGACCGTCATCATCGACAACGAGCGCGACACTCCCAGCACCGGCGGCGTGTTCGACCTCGCTGTCAGGGTCGCCCCGCGGACAGTCACTGATGATGACGAGGCCGATGTCCTCCCCGAACGGCCCGCCGTCCATGGTTGCGTCCAGTGCTTGCGCGCCGGCGTGCGTGGAGCCGGTCATCGTCTGCGTTTTGGCATCATCCGGGACGTTGAGAATACTGCAGAGTCTCGCTGCAAGGTCCTCTTCGGCCATCGGCGGTGTCGTCGTCGCGAAGGCCAGATGCGCGACATCCGTACCGGACGCGTCGGCCGCAGTGAGCGCACGGCAGGCCGCTTCGACACCCATCGTGACGGCGTCCTCGTCGGCGTCGGGGACCGCCTTCTCGTCGATCCCCGCTGCATCGAACCGACCCCACGCGGCTTCGAACTCCGCGGCGTCGATCCGCAAGCGAGGCGCGTACGCGCCGATTGCCGCGAGCCCCGACGCAGTCATCGTGCAGCCTCCCGTTCGAGGATATGGACAACAGCGCTGCCGCCGCTCCCACCCACGTTGTGCGTGAGTCCGTACTTCGGGGCCGGTAGCTGCCGGTCGGCAGCGCTGCCGGTGAGCTGTTTGAACGCCTCGACGATCTGTCCGGCACCGGTTGCGCCGATGGGGTGGCCCTTCGATTTCAGCCCGCCGGAGAGATTGACCGGCATCGCTCCATCAGCGTCGGTCGTTCCCGCTTCAAGCAATTGCGGTGCCTCGCCGCGGTCACAGAACCCGAGGTCCTCGTATGCAAGCAGTTCGGCGATCGTGAAGCAGTCGTGTACCTCAGCGAAGTCGAGGTCGTCAGGGCCAACCCCGGCACGGTCATAGGCTGTGTCTGCGGCCATTTCCGAGGCAGAAATCGAAGTGTAGCTGTCTCGCTGGAAGAGGCCGACGCGATCGCTGGCTGCGCCGACTCCAGCGACCCGGACCGGCTCCTCAGTGTACTGCTCGACGACATCCTCACTGGCAACGAGCGCGACCGCTGCGCCGTCAGAGGTCGGACAGCAGTGATAGAGATTCAACGGGTCTGCGACAACCGGAGCGTCGACGGCGTCTTCGAGGGAACACTCGAAGCCCAAGTGAGCCTTCGGGTTCTTTGCGCCGTTCCGATGGTTCTTGACCGCGACCATCGAGAGATGCTCCTCACTGGCCTCGTACTCCCGTAGATACGCACTTGCCATCTGTGCGTACACGCCAGAGAAGGTCGTCCCGGTCAGCCGTTCCCACTCTGTTTCACCGGAGACGCCGAGCCAGTACTTCGTCACATCGCTGCTCATGTCTGTCATGACTTCGACGCCGCCAGCCAGCGCCACGTCAGCCATCCCGCTTTTGACCGCCTGCACTGCCTGTCGGACGGCGTAGCCCGACGCGGCACAGGCGTTTTCGACGCGCACGCTGGGGACGCCGTGCAGCCCAGCGTGTTCGGTTGCCGCCGGTCCCGAGAGACCGAGTTGTCGACCACCTACGCCGAGTGAGCCGACGACCGCTTCGTCTATCGCATCCGTATCGATGCCGTGGTCGACACTGTCGATGGCTTCGCTGACTGCGTGGTCGAACAGTGATCTGTAGCTCTCTTCGGGCATCGAGCCAAACGGCGTTTGCCCTGCGCCGATGAGATACGCATCCCGCATACATGGAACTCTGAGGGTACTGAAAAATAGCTTTGCATCACGTACCGACAGTCACACAGCAAGCACGACCGGTGGCCGGAGTGGTCAATCCCAAACCATTTTATCATTATCATTCCACTCTATCATTGACGATGGTGTACAAGCAACTGGAGACGGCCGACCGCACAGAGCTGCGTGCGTTGCAAACCGACCGATTACAGGGGATTGTTTCACACGCCTACGAGAACGTCCCGTTTTACCGGGAGAAGCTCGACGAGGCGGGCGTCTCGCCCGAAGACATCCAGAGTATCGACGACATCACGAAACTGCCGATGACGACGAAAGAGGATTTCCGCGACGAGTACCCCGACGGCCTGTTCGCCGTAGACGATGAGGACGTCGCCCGGATCCACGCATCGTCCGGGACGACCGGGAAGCCGAAAATCGTCTCCTACACGGATGACGACCTTGACAACTGGAGTGAAGTCGTTGCACGTTCGCTGGCTGCGAGCGGGACCGAACCGGGCGACACCGTCCAGAACGCCTACGGATACGGGCTGTTCACCGGCGGATTGGGACTCCACGACGGAGCCGAGGAGCTGGGGGCCACAGTTATCCCTATCGGGAGCGGCCAGACCCAGCGACAGGTCGAATTGATGACCGACCTGGAGAGCGATGTGTTCACCTGCACCCCGTCGTATGCGCTGTACCTCGCCGAAACGGCCGAGGAAATGGGCCACGACCCTAGCGACCTGCCAATCTCGACGATTATCTTCGGAGCGGAACCGTGTACCGATCCGATGCGGGCAGAAATCGAAGAGCGGCTGGGCGTCGACGGCATCGATGTTTACGGGCTCTCGGAGATCATCGGTCCCGGCGTCTCATGTGAATGCCACGAAGCGCAGGACGGGCTTCACGTCTGGGAAGACCACTTCTACCCGGAAGTCATCGACCCACAGACGAAGGAGCCAGTCGAGGAAGGCGAGGAGGGCGAACTCGTTCTCACAACACTCACCAAAGAAGCGTTGCCGGTCTTCCGATACCGGACTGGTGACCTTACGACGCTGAACTACGAGGAGTGTGCGTGTGGACGGACGATGGTACGGATGGACAACGTCACCGGTCGGACAGACGACCTCCTCATTGTCCGTGGCGTGAATCTTTATCCCAGCGAAATCGAACACGCTGTGTTGGATATCGACGGCGTTGCTCCGCATTACCGGATCGACCTCTACAAAGAGGACAACCTCGATATCTTGGAACTCACCATCGAACGGACTGCGGAGCAAGGGCCGGGCGACAAAGCACTCGAAGACGAAATCATCGAACGGCTGGAGAACGTGCTCGCGTTCACCCCGGACGAACTCGAACTCGTTGCGCCCGGCAGCATCGAACGAACGCAGGTCGGCAAAGTAAAACGCGTCTACGACCACCGTGACTGACTGTCAGGGTCGGTAGACTCGTCCGCGAAACGTCGCGATGCGCTCGCCATCCTGCGCAGTCACCGTTACCTCGTACTCTGCGGTGCTGTCCGCAAGATGCGTCTCCTCGGCGGTTGCAGACAGCGTTTCACCGGTTTCTACGGCGTCTAAATACGAGATGTTGGTCTCCAGTGCAACCG
The DNA here is from genome assembly GCF_054850705.1 of Haloarcula sp. H-GB5. Classification (NCBI taxonomy): domain Archaea; kingdom Methanobacteriati; phylum Methanobacteriota; class Halobacteria; order Halobacteriales; family Haloarculaceae; genus Haloarcula; species Haloarcula sp. H-GB5. The sequence continues at coordinate 113,381 of NZ_JBTWBG010000004.1, forward strand.
CCGCCTCGCCGTGAGAGTTCGACGCCGCGGCGAACGCCGCATCGGCGAGCGAGTAGACCGCACCGCCATGGGGCGTCCCATGAAAGTTCAGCAGGTCCTCGGTAATCGTCAGTTCAGTCTGGGCGTACCCCGAGTCGAGTTCGACGACGTCGATGCCGAGGGTTTCGCAGTACGCGTCCGATTCGATTCGCTCTCTGACTTCGTCGGCGACACCGGACATACGGCCTGCCTTTCTATCAGGAATAATAAATATATACCGGTCATCGCTGCTGTCAGCGGAGCGTAAAAATATAAATGGCTGCTATTAGATGAAAAAATATGGCATACAGCTACGAGCCACACCACTTCGAAGACTTCGAAGAGGGACAGGAGTTTATCAGCGTCGGCCGGACGGTTACTGAGTCGGATTTTGTTATGCACTCTGCCCTGTCGGGAGACTGGACAGAGCTGCATACGAACAAGGAATACGCGGAAGAACAGGAGTTCGGTGAGCGGATCGCACACGGGCCGATGACGTTCGTGCAGGCGACCGGCTTCGTCTACCGGACCGGGATCGTCGAGCGGACGGCATTCGCGTTCCTCGGGATGAACTACATGGACCTCCCGAACCCGGTCCACATCGGCGACACGCTCCAGTTGGAAATCGTCGTTGACAACACCAAGGAGGTCGGACACGACGACGCCGGATTGGTCGTCCTCGACACCGAAATGGAAAATCAGGAAGGGACCGTCGTCTTCGAAGGCGACATGAAGTTCCTGATCAAGAAGCGCGAGTGAGTCCACTGACGCGTCCGAAAGCGATGCATCGGTAGCGGGAGATACCTCGATTTTGCGACTTGAAACCCCTAGATAGCGCTCTCGTCGCCCAGACATTAATAATCAATAATAACAACTAAGACGCCGCGCACTCCCTCTGTTATTGCAATGGAGTACACCGGCCCGACAGACCTGTATATCGGTGGAGAATGGCGAGAAGCGACCAACGGCGACAGCATTGAGACGGAGGACCCGGCAACTGAACAGCCCTACGCATCGGTACAGAAGGCTGAGGCGTCCGATATCGATGCTGCAGTACAGGCGGCCCAGGCGGCCGTCGCAGAGGGTTCCGAGTGGGCGACGATGGACCCCGGAACGCGCCGGGCGAAGCTCCATGCGATGGCCGACGCCATCGAGGAGATGAAAGACGAACTGTCCATGGTTGAATCCCACGACAACGGGAAAACGCCGTTCGAAGCCGGGCTGGAAATCGACATGGTCACCGATACGTTCCGCCATTACGCCGGCTGGACGGACAAGATCCGCGGCGATGAAATCCCCGTCGAGGACGGTCGGCTCAACTACACAGTCCGTGAGCCGGTCGGCGTGACCGCACACATCGCACCGTGGAACTATCCTTTCCAGCTCGCCGGCCGCGGCCTGGCACCGGCACTGGCCGCGGGGAACAGCGTTATTCTCAAGCCGTCCGCTATGACACCGCTGTCGGCGCTGTACTACGCGAAGGCCGCCGAAGAAGCGGGCCTTCCGGACGGCGTCGTCAACGTCGTTCCCGGGAGGGGGTCCGAGGCCGGCGACGCACTCACCGGACACGAGGGCGTCGACCACGTCACCTTCACCGGCAGCACCGGTGTCGGAAAGACGGTCCAGCGCACTGCTGCCGATACGGTCGCCGACGTAACGCTCGAACTCGGGGGGAAGGGGCCGGCAGTCGTGTTCCCCGACGCTGACCTCGATGCCGCCGCCCGCGGCATCCAGTACGGGATCTTCATGAACGCCGGGCAGATGTGCTGGGCGAACTCCCGTATTGTCGTCCACGAAGACGTCTACGACGAGATGGTCTCCCGAATGGCTGAAATCGCCGAAAACATCCCACTTGGCGGCGGTATCGATGATGATGGGCAGATAGGACCAGTCGTCAGCGCGGGCCAGCAACAGGAGATTCTCGATTATATCGAGACCGGCAAGGAAGAGGGAGCGACTGTCGCAGCCGGCGGTAGTGTTCCTGCGGACAAAGAAACCGGCCATTTCGTCGAGCCGACCGTCTTTGCCGACGTGGACAACGAGATGACGATTGCACAGGAGGAGATCTTCGGTCCCGTGCTTACCGCAATCGAAGTTAGCGACGAAGAGGAGGCCATCGAGGTCGCGAACGACTCGCCGTTCGGCCTCACTGCCTGTGTCTGGACGAACGATCTGACTCGCGCCCACACCGTCACAGACAGCTTGGACTACGGGATGGTGATGGTCAACGAGACGCCCAACACCTGGCCACAGACTCCCTTTGGTGGGACGAAACAGAGCGGCCACGGCCGCGCACAAGGCGAGCAGGCCATCGAGAGCTACACAGAAGTGAAAAACGTCCATATAAACCTCGGCTGAAGCTCCCGCTGACGCGTCGTGGTCACGTCGCCAGTCAAGTGCCATCAATGGCACCACCGCTCTGTGTCACAATATGAAACTACGACGCAAAAAAGCGAGTAATAACTGCTTACTCGAACTTCTTGAACTGCTGCAGACACTCGTTGCAGTAATGGATCGACTGACACCGTGACGGGCCTCGTGGGTGTTTCCGCTCTGTGTCGGTCGAACCACAGTACGGGCACTCCGCGCCCGTCTGTTCGCCGCTGGTCGTGACACTGGGGTCCGGTTCGCTCATCCGTCGAAACTCATTCCGAAGTCCCGCAGTGCTTCTTTGCCCTGTTCGGTGACCAGATCGATCGACCAGTCCGGGGCCCAGACCAAGCGGACCGACGCGGTCTCGATTCCGTCGACACTCTCGGCAGCCTCCTCGACCTCATCGAGGATGATCTCGCGTGCCGGACAACCGCTGTAAGTGAGCGTCATGTCAACCGTGGCTTGGCCGTCAGACACGTCGAGCCCGTATATGAGGCCCAGATCGACGATGCTGACCGGCATCTCCGGGTCCTCGACCTGATACAGGGCCGCCCACACGTCGCGTTCGATGCCCTCGGCGTCTTCGCCCGTGGCCGGCACGTCGTCCGCTGCGTGGTCTTTGGTCTCGTAGTCAGTGTACGAGCACGCGGTGGCATCAGCGTCTGCCCGTGGCCGGTCGTAGTCACTACTCATCGTCGTCCGCCATTATCAGCGTCGCTTCGTCGCGTCCCAGATTCCGGTAGCTCGAAGTCATTTGTTCGTGCAGGTCATGCCAGTGGTCGGTATGTTCGTTGTCCCGGCCTGCCGGCGTTGCGGGAGTGGCATCGGTCGGCACGTCGAATCCCAGTTCGGTCAGGAACGCTTCGACGCGAGTCTCCCACTCGGTACGCATCTCGTCGAGAGTCATCGTCCGGATGCCCAGCCGGTCGATGTCGGCCTCCACGTCGCCGACGGGTTCGAACAGCGTGAGGGCGTACGGATAGAGTTCGTCGATAGCCGCCTGGACGCGTTCGCTGGCCTCCTCGTCGAGAGCCATCCGGTCCAGCCAGCTCTCGGCGTGTTCGAGATGATAGCCTTCCTCGCCCTGGATGCGACTCGTTCTGTTCCGGATGATCTCGTACGATGAGTCCTCGAGCGCAGAGAGGCGGATGTCTTCAGCAACGTCATAGAGGTACGCTCTGACGATAGCATCGGCCCAGTCACCTTCCGCAAACGGTAGCTCGACGAGCGTACTGTGCTGGAAGTCGCTGGGGTCGCTCTCGTAGATGAGCGATTCCTCGGAATAGCCGAGTTGTTGGACTGCATCGTACCACAGTCGTGCGTGGCCCAGTTCGTCCTGTGCGTTGTTCGAGATGGAGAGGTCCGATTCCAGTGTCGGCGCACGCACCTGCCAGAACGTGTAGCGTTCGGCCTGAATCAGCTCATCGTCAGCGAGCCGGAGTAGCTGTGCCTCGACTGCGCGCTGTTCGTCTTCAGAAAGGTCGGTTGGACCACCGAGGTCGGATTCGGTTGTTGCCATTATATTTCACCTCGCTGTTTCTCCGCTTCTATCTGTTCGGACTCAGAGGCTTCGACCTCCTCAGCAGCCGGGTTGACGTTGTACGTCTGTGCGAACCGGTAGGACTTGTTGGTGGTCCCACCGAACGTTACGTCGTCCTCCGTGACTTCGCCGATGTACTGGTGCTGGACGACCCAGAGACTGTTGGGGTCGTCGTCAGTGAACGCCGCGATCGCCGCCGCTTCTGCGTCGGCGGTGCTGGCAGCGTCGACATCACCGCAGTGCGTGTGATACCCACCGGGCTTGTCCTGGCGGAAGACAGCCCACGGTTTCTCGGCGCCATCTCCGCTCTCGTCACGGCGCTCTGCGTCGGGATCGACCTGCGTGATTTTCTCCTGCAGGGCAACCCAGAGTGCATGGGTTGGCTTCCGTCGTCCGTGCTGGATGACCGAGAACTGCTTCGCCATCTCTCGATCGGGTGCGTGGACGTCCCGGCAGTGAACGAAATCCGCGTCCGGACTCTGTTGTCGGAATACTTCCCAGATCATCGTTCTCAGTCCGCTGCCTGTGTCTGCGGGCCGCTGTTCGTCGTCGTCTGGTCGTCCATCATGTCCCGGACCCACTGAACCGCTTCCTGGGCCTGCCGCCGACCGGAGATCTGCTCGATACTGCCGTCGTATTCGTTCTGCGAGACAGTGAAGAACTCGTCCCAGTCGAGGTCGTCCTCAACGACCTCGTAGGTCCCGTCGCCGTTGTCCCGGATGCGTGGCTCGTCGGGCATCTCCAGCCCGTATTTTTTCGCCTTCGGGATATACGTGTTGAGGAACGCGTTCCGAAGCTCGTCGTTCGTACACGTCTTCAGCCCGACTTCCGCGGCGAAGTCGTGATGGGTGCTCTGGTCGTCGGTCGGGCCGAAGAACTGCAGGATTCGGGGCCACCACTCCTCGAAGGCCTCCTGGGTCATGCGCTGTTCCTTCCGGGAGCCGTTCATCAGTTCGCGGAGGATCGACTCACCGTGTTTGACGTGCATTCCTTCTTCGAAGCAGATCTTGTCCATCGCGTGGGCGTATGGCTCCCAGCTGGACTTTTTCAGCGTCGCCTGGCGGCGCATCGCCGCCCCGTCGACGAAGAAGGCGATCATCGGCGTCTCGACGTAGCTCTCCATCGGGTAATGGAAGCAGTTCAGGAACTTCCCGTCCCCGTTTGCCAGATCGTCGAGCATCTCGTCGCGGGTCTTGATCCCGAGCGACTCCGCCGCGCGGTAGAGCATCTGCCCGTGACCGATTTCGTCCTGCACCTTCGCGCTGAAGGCCATCTTTCGCTCGATGCTCGGCGCTTTTCTGATGAAGGGCCGTTCGAGGTACGCCCCCATGATCTCGCTGTTGGCGTGGAACTCGAGCATCCGGGTGGCTGCCTTCCGATACTCCTCGGGAAGGTCGTCTTTCGGGCTGAATTCCCGGGATCCAGCACGGTCTTTGACTTCGTCGACGTTCATATCTATCTCAAAAATCGTGAGGAATGTTCTTACTAATTTGCCCCTATATAGACGGGTTTTATATGTGCCTCCGCAAATACACGAGACAATGATAGAGGAGTGTCTCATGGTCGAGTTTCGCATCGAGGGCGACGACTGCCCGCTGGCGGATGCGAGCAGTGCCACTGGGACACCGATCGAGGCGGCTCCGCCACTCCTCCGCGATGACCGTAACGTGTTGCTACGGTTCAGTGCACAGGCAAGTGACGATCTTATCGACTACCTCGATAGTGACGACCGAATCCGCTATCTCTACCAGTCAGTTACCGACGGTCGGTACAACTACCGGTGTCTGTCGCTCCAGCAGTGTGTCGTGCACAAACTCATTAGCGCGGGGTTCATGGTGGAATCGCTGACATATCGGGACGGGAACGCGATCTTGACGGGTGCTGTAGTGGGCCACGAAATTCTCCAGACTGTCATGGAGACGGCCGGTGAAACCGTCGGCGTGAAGCTACAGCGGGTGTACGCACTGCGTGCGACAGAAGACGCATCTATCGCACAGCAGTGGGACCTGACCCCGGCACAGGCGGAGAGTCTCCGATACGCAGTCGAGATGGGCTACTTTGTCGTCCCGCGACAGACGACTGCGAGCGAAGTTGCTACCGAACTCGGTATCAGTAAGTCTGCATTCCTCGAACGACTCCACCGCGCACAGCACTCACTGTTCACACAGCTGTTTAGCGGCGTCGACGAAGGCCGTCCGGGCGACAGCGGAGAGTAGCGGCGATGGCCTTCCAAGCGACAGCGGTGAGTAACGGCGACGGCCGACCAAGCGACGACGGAGAGTAAAGTACCCGCGCGTCTGAGTACGACCATGCGCGTTGAAGACGGCACTGTTCGACGAATCGTATTTGACCGTCCAGATGTCAAAAACGCGATGACGGAAGCGGTCGCTGCTGAACTAGCCGATGCGCTCGACGACCTCGACCCGGCGACACACGACGCCGTCCTCCTCACTGGAGACGGTGATGCGTTCAGTGCCGGCGGGGATATCAAGGCGATGAGCGAACGCGAGGAGACAACGACCGAAGCCTACGAGCGGGTCCGGACAACGCTAGGCCGGGTCGCCAGCAATATCCTCTCAGCCCCGGTGCCTGTCGTGGCGAAAGTCAACGGCGACGCGGTTGGTGCCGGGCTCTCACTCGTAGCGGTCGCCGATTTCGCGTACGCCGCCAGATCCGCCCGGTTCGGTGCGTCGTTCATCAGCGTCGGCCTCGTGCCGGACATGGGCGCAACCGCCATCCTCCCCCGACTCATCGGGCTCAGGAAAACCAAAGAGCTTGCGTTCACCGGGAAGCTGATCGACGCCGAGAGCGCCGCCGAAATGGATCTAATCAACGAGGCTGTCGACCCGGCCGAACTCGATGCGCGGACAGCTGACCTGCTCGAAACGCTTCGGGCACAGCCGACGGAGAACCTCGGGCTGGCAAAGGAAGCGATCCACGACAACATCGGCCAGCCCCTAGACACCGGGCTGCGTCGAGAAGCACGCATCCAGTCACTGGCCTACGATACGCCGGCACATTCACAAGGCGTCGAAGCGTTTCTGGACGGGCGAACCCCGGACTTCGACTAGCGGTCGAAAAAGTCCTGCGCGTTTTCGAACAGAATCTTCCGCTGGACGTCCGTATCAAAGTCAGTGTCGCGAGCGAACGATTCGAGCCACGTGTCGGGGTCTATCATCGGATAATCGGTGCCGAACATCACCTTGTCTTTGAGGACTGTGCCGGCGTAGTGGAGCACCTGATCGTCGATATACTTCGGCACCCAGCCGGAGAGATCCATGTACACGTTGCCTTTCTGCTGGCAGATCGCAAGCTGCTCTTTCTCCCACGGGAAGGCGGGATGGGCGATGAGGATATCGAGGTCCGGATGTGCAGCAGCTACGTCGTCGATAAGCATCGGGTTGCCGTACTTGATTTTCAGGCCACGGCCGCCGGCGCTGCAGGCCCCCAGCGTCGAGTTCCCGCCGTGGAAGACAACGGGAACGCCGAGATCCTCGATGGTACTCCACAGGTGGTCGTGGCGTTCGTCCGAGGGGTCAAAGCCCTGTGCGATCTGCTGGAACTTGAACCCCGAAAGGTCCAGATCCTCGACACACCGGATCGCCTCCTGCACGCAGTCGTCTTTCAACGGGTCGACGCTTCCGAATCCAACGAAGAAGTCGGGATACTGGTCCCGGACCTCGGCGACGTAGTCGTTCGGGACGGGTGGGTTCCCGGTGTTCGTCTCCGCGTCCCAGCCAAGCAGGACAGCGCCACCGACACCCGCCTCGTGGTATTCGGCGAGCATTTCGTCGTAGTCCCACGTCTCCAGATCAGTGCCGAACCGATCGGCGGCGTCTTGCATCATTTCGCCGCCGGCGTCGTGGAGGAACTCACTGGTCGGCTGATGCGCGTGCGTGTCGAACAGTTGCTTGTCGGCGACACCAGGGAGGTCAGTTGTCACAGAGAGAGATTTTACCCAGTGTCATAAAAATCCATGCTGTTTGTGCTGTACAGCAGCCCCGTCGAAGTGACCGGGTAGTCATGGCACCGATAGATGATTGGAGACACCGGTGATTCTGACTGCGACAGGCGGCCGAGTCACCGGCGCACGGTCACTCCGGATATGGCCAGGCGGTAATCCCCTACCATCTTACTGCTGGGGGGTGAAGGCGCAGCTATGGTTCGTCGCAGTGTTCTGTTTGCACCGGGTGACAACGCGGAGTTGATGCGGAAAGCAGCCGACGGCGACGCTGATGTCGTCGTCTTCGACCTCGAAGATGCGGTCGCACCGGCCGATAAAGAGCAGGCACGTCAATCCGTTCAATCAGTGCTCTCGACTGTCAGTTCGGACAGTCACGTCTGCGTTCGTATCAATCCCGTGGGCGTTAGCGCCACAGCCGATCTTGCCGCGATACTGACAGACACCAGTCCCGACAGTGTGATGCTCCCAAAGGCCAGTTCCGCCGACGACATCTCAGCACTGGAACGGCTCCTCGATGAATACAGCGCGGATCTCCCGGTGCTTGCGCTGGTCGAATCAGCCGCTGGCGTCCTCAACGCGGCTGAGATTGCAGCCGCTGATTCCACTGATGCGCTCCTCTTTGGAGCCGAGGACCTCGCGGCCGACATCGGTGCCAGTCGGACCAGCGAGGGGCGGGAGGTGCTCTACGCACGCCAGCGGGTCGTCGTTGCGGCCAGCGCCGCGGGAATCGACGCAATCGACACGATCTACCCCGACTACGGCGATCTGGACGGCCTCCGCGAGGCGACTGAGTTCGCTGCCCAACTCGGGTACGACGGGAAGATGGCGATCCACCCGGATCAGGTGGCAGTCATCAACGACGCGTTCACCCCCAGTGACGAGGATATCGCATGGGCCGAACGCGTCGTCACGACCGATGAGGAGACGGACGCCGGGGTTTTCGAGGTCGACGGAGAAATGATCGACGCACCGCTTATCACACAGGCAGAGCGTGTCCTCGAACGCGCTCGCGAGGCTGGTAAGCGGTAGGCAACGGCAACACCTATCGGAGACCTGCCTGTGCTGTCGTGTATGAAAGACGTCGTCCGGCAGAACTTCGATGCCAGCGTCGACGCCTACGCGACCTACGAGCGGCGGACCAATCGGTTCACCTCGCTCGCTCGTCTGCTCGCCGCTGAGATGAACGCTCGTACTGACAGCGGACTCGGGACAGTACTCGATGCGGGCGCAGGAACTGGCGTGAGCACACGCGTTTTCGCCGAGACGGCAGCGGATACTATTGCGCTCGACATCAGTCGCGAGATGCTGCGGGAAATCGAGTCCACGGCCCGAATGCAAGCCGATTTCGACCACCTGCCGCTCAGTGACCAGTCAGTCGGCAGCGTGGCGTTTACCGCCTCACTCTTTCTGGTTCCCGAGCCCGCGATTGCGGTGCGGGAAGCCGCGAGAGTGCTCGGCGCGGACGGCGTGGTCGGGGCCGTCGCACCGCTTGGCTGGTTCCGTCCTGACGGTGCAGAGGTATTCGAACAGTTCGAGCGTAAGTCACGCTCCCCAACTGGCACATCAGCTGTCGAAGACGCCGTCGCTGGTGAGTTCTCGACGACGACAGGGACCTGGAATTTTTCGACGACTGCCGAAAACATCCGGCTGTTTCACGCGATTCCCGCGATGGCCGCACGGCTCTATCCGAAGCTCGATACGGAGAAACGAGTGCGACAAGCCCGCGAACTCCTCAGCGCTCTCGACGGGACGTTCGAGCAACGATGGCGATGGGTCATCGGTGTCCCAGAGTAGGCGACTGGGATCTCGACCTCGTCAGTCAAACAGTCCCGGCGTCAATCGGCGGTATCGCGTTTCAGTGACAACACGGTGCGGTCGAACTCACAGACGAGGACCCCGTCCGCATCTGTGAGTTTGAACACCTCGACGTGCATCGTGACGATGCCACGGTCACCGTCGCTAGTCTCGCGTTTGTCGGTCACGGTCGACTGCACGCGGATGGTGTCGCCGTGAAACACCGGGTTCGGATGCTCGACGTTGTCGTAGGAGAGGTTCGCGACGATAGTGCCATCGGTCGTCTCCGGGATGGTCAGACCGACAGCTAAACTCATCGTGTAGAGCCCGTTGACCAGTCGCTCGCCGAACTCCGTCTCCGACGCGAATTCGGCGTCGAGATGCAACGGTTGCTGGTTCATCGTCATATCGCAGAACTGCTGATTGTCGCGCTCGCTGATCGTGCGGCGTTTCTCGTGTTCGATGGTCTCGCCGACCTCGAACTCTTCGTAGTATAGTCCTGTCATAGCTCAGAGGATGGTTCCGTGTTTCTTGTCCGGGAGGTCTTTCTCGACGGTCTCGTAGAACGCAAACCGGTTTTCCAGTTCCGTTCTGAGGTCGCTCGGCGGGACGATGTCGTCGACGACGACTTCGCTGGCCATTCGATGAATGTCGATATCCTCGCGATAGGCCTCGCGGAGTTCCTGCTCCTTTTGCTGTCGTTCGTCCTCGTCATCGATTTCAGAGAGCTTGCGGGCGTAGACGGCGTTGATAGCCGCTTCGGGACCCATGATCGCGATCTCCCCGCTCGGAAGGCCGATCGTCGACTCGGGGTCGTACGCGGGACCGGACATCGCGTAAATGCCCGCGCCGTAGGCTTTCCTGACAACGACGGACTGCTTCGGCACTGTCGCCGAAGACGTGGCGTAGATCATCTTCTTGCCCTGTTCGAGGATGCCCTCCTTCTCGACACCTGACCCGGCCATGAACCCTGGCGTATCACAGAGGTATAGCAGCGGGATGTTGTAGGCATCACAGGTCCAGATGAACTGGGCGGCTTTCTCCGCTGCGTCCGGGAAGATAGCGCCCGCGCGCTGGGCTGGCTGATTGGCGATGACCCCGACCGGGCGGCCGTCTATCCGGGCAAACGACGTGATGATCTCCTTGCCGTACTCGGGCCGGAGTTCGAGCGTCGACCCGGCGTCAACGACCCGCTCGATCACGTCGAACATGTCGTAGCCCTTGTTGGGCTTTTCCGGGACGACGGAATCGATACCCTCCGGCGATCGCTTCGGGGCCGTCCCGCTGGTCTGCGGTGGGTCTTCGTCGGCGTTGTCGGGCAGATAGCCGATGAGTTTCGCGACGAGTTCGCGGGCGTGTTCCTCGTCGTCGGCGATGAGGTCCGCACTCCCGGAGTGCTGTGCGTGCACGTCAGGGCCACCGAGGTCTTCGAGGCTGATCTCTTCGCCGGTGACCATTTCGACCATCCGGGGACTGGCGATCGCCATTGCGCTCATGTCCCGAACCATGACGGTGAAGTCCGCGAAGACTGGCGTGTAGGCCGCGCCGGCGATACAGGGACCGTACAGCACACAGATCTGTGGGACCCGCCCAGAGAGCATCGAGTGGTTGTAGTAGAACTTCCCGATCCCTTCGCGGTTGGCGAAAAAGCCCGTCTGCTGGTCGATACGGCCGCCCGAGGAGTCCATCAGGTACAGCACCGGTCGCCCGGTTTTCAGTGCCCGCTGTTGCATCCGGAGGAACTTCTCGACGCCCTTCGCGGCCATGCTGCCGCGTTTGACCGTGTAATCGTTGGCCATGAAATGCAGATCACGGCCCTCGAACTCCGCGGCCCCTGTGATGAGCCCGTCGGCCGGGAGCTGGTCGTCGGCGTCGAACTCCGCAAACTTCCCGTCCTCAAACAGGAAGTCGTCGCCGAACCACAGGTCGATACGGTCCCGGACGAACAGCTTTCCCTCCTCGGGCAACTGCTTTTTGTACTTTTCCGGCCCGCCTTCGAGGATCTCTTCAATCTCCTCGCGCAGGGCCTCCTCGCGTTCGGTCGGACCGAGGTCGTCGTCGATCGGTTCCGTGGATTCGTCCCGTCGATCGCCGTCGTACGTGGCACTGCCGACCGCTTCGCCGCTGTCGACGACAATAGTAATATCATCCTCGAAGTGTGTCGCCAGCGCCTCGGCGATAGCCTGTGCTTCAGATTCGGTCGCGCCGTCTGAAATTCTGACTTGCATACTTACTCCTCCAGTACAACCAGAGTGTCACCCATGTCTACGGAGTCGCCCTCCGCGATCGGGACGGATGCAACGGTTCCGCCCGTGGACGCCACCACGTCGTTTTCCATTTTCATCGCCTCCAGCACGCAGACGACATCACCCGCAGCGATATCGTCGCCGGGCGTGACTTCGGTTGAGAGAATCGTTCCCTGCATCTCGGCCGTGATCGCACCCGACGTGGTCACGTCCGCGGTACCGCCACCGGACGAGTTGCCGCCCGAAGCGCCACTGCCGGAGCCGACACTGGCGTTGCCATCACGGGAGACGCGGGGCAGTCCGTCTGTAACGACGACATCGAAGCGCTTCCCATCGACTTCGACAGCGATTTCCTCCGTCGATGCCGACGAGGCGTCGCCGCCAATCTCGTCAGTCCCCCATCGCTCGACAGCCGCGTCGAGGGCATCGTCGGGGAGTTCCTGATCGAGGTATTTCGTCGTGTGGGTCCCGGCGGCGAAGGTGTCGTCGTCCAGCATCAGCCGATGGAACGGGATGGTCGTATGGACTCCCTCGACAGTGAAATGATCGAGAGCCCGCCTCGACCGGTCCAGACAGTGCTCCCGGTCCTCACCGGAGACGATGAGCTTCGCGATCATCGAGTCGTAGTCGCCCCCGATCTCGTCGCCCTGGGAGACCGCGTGGTCAAGCCGGACACCGATACTGCTTGGCGGCGCGTACGTCGTCAGCGGTCCCGGCGTCGGCGCGAAGTCTTCGGCCGGGTTCTCCGCGTTGATCCGGTACTCGACGGCGTGCCCGTCAATCGACACGTCGTCCTGTGTGAAGTCCAGTTGCTCGCCTGCGGCGACCCGGAGCTGCCAGCGAACGATATCGATCCCGGTCACTGCTTCGGTGACGGTGTGTTCGACCTGAATTCGGGTGTTCACCTCCATGAAATAGAACTCCCCGTCCTCGACGAGGAACTCCACTGTCCCAGCGTTCGTGTACCCGGCTTCACTGACACCACGTCTGGCAGCCTCGCCAATCTCTCGACGCAGTTCGGCATCGAGCGCCGGACTCGGGGCTTCCTCGATAACTTTCTGGTGGCGGCGCTGTAGTGAGCAGTCGCGCTCGCCGAGGTGGCGAACGTTGCCGTGTTCGTCCGCGAGCACCTGTACTTCGACGTGTTTTGGCGCTTCGAGGTACTTTTCGACGTACACCGAATCGTTGCCGAAGTAGGCTTCGCCCTCGCGCTTCGCGCTTTTGAGCGCCTCCGCAACCTCGGCCTCGCTCCGGACGATCTTCATGCCACGACCGCCACCACCGCCTTCGGCTTTTATTGCGATGGGGTAGCCGTACTCTGCGCCCAGTTCCCGTACTTCGTCCGGGTCGTCGACCAAATCCGTTGTACCGGGGACGACTGGGACGCCAGCCTCCTGCATCACTGTCCGTGCTTTCGTCTTTTCACCCAGCGTCTCCATCGCGTCGCTCGGCGGACCGACCCACGTGATGCCGTCGGTAACCTCGACGCGGCTAGCGAACTCGGCGTTCTCCGCGAGGAAGCCGTACCCCGGGTGGATCGCGTCGACCCCGGCCCGCTCAGCGACATCGAGGATCGCTGTCTGGTCGAGGTACGACTCGCTTGCAGGTGCCGGGCCGACGTTGTATGTTTCGTCGGCGTACTCGACGTGGCCGGCGTTGCGGTCGGCGTCGCTGTAGACGGCGACCGTTTCGATACCAAGCTCTTCACACGCAGCCATCACACGAACCGCGATTTCGCCGCGGTTTGCGACAAGGACTTTCTCGAACATTAGTAGGATCTGGGGAAGCCGAGGTGCTGCCCGATATGGTTATAGGCCATCTGCTGAGAGACCGGGGCTAGCCGTGTCAGGTTGATTTCACGCCACCACCGCTCGACATCGTACTCCTTCGCGTAGCCCCAGCCACCGAACGCCTGCATCGATTGCTTGACCGCTTCGATGCCAGCACTGACGGCCGTCGCCTTCGCGACGTTCGTCTCGTATCCACATTCCTTGCCCTGATCGTAGAGCCAGGACGCCTTCTCGCGCATGAGTGCCGCCGTTTCCATACGGGCGTACGCCTTGGTGATCGGGAACGAGACGGCCTGATGGCTCCCGATAGGCGCGTCGAACACCTCCCGGTCGCTGGCGTACTCGATAGCAGTGTCGGCGGCTAGCTTGCCGATACCGGTCCCGGCGGCCGCAAAGCCGATGCGTTCCGGATTCAGCATATCGACGAGGGTCCACCAGCCGTCGTCTTCCTCACCCAAGAGGTTCTCCTCGGGGACCCGAACGTCTTCGATGAAGACCTCGCAGGACTTCGAATAGTTGATGCCGTGTTTGGGGATCGGTGACACGTCGATATCGGGATCGTCCATATCGACAATAAACAGGCTTATGCCGTCGGTCCCGCGCTCTACCTCGTCACGTGGAGTCGTTCGCGTGACGAGGATCATGTTGTCAGCCCGGTCTGCGAAGGTTATCCAGGCTTTGTTCCCGTTCAGTACGTACTCGTCACCGTCTTTCTCGGCACGGGTCGCGACATTCAGCGTGTTCGTCCCGGCTTCGGGCTCCGTGATACCGATAGAGAAGTTACGCTTCCCATTGGCGATGTCCGGCAGATAGGTCCGTTTCTGTGCTTCGGTTCCGTGGTCCCTGATACCGACAGCGGCCATACCGGCTGTGAGCACCAGATACCAGGTGCCCGCCATGCCACAGCCTTCGGCACAGAGCGTCTCCATGACCAGCCCCATCTCCTGTATCCCCATATCGGCCCCTTCGTACTCCTGTGGGACCAGCAGGCCGTGGAAGCCGGCTGCGGCCAGTTCGTCCCAGAATTCCTCTCCGAACTCGCCTGCTTCCTCTTTTTCGCGCCAGTACTCCGGTCCGTACTCGGCCGCCACGTCCGCTGCGGTCGACCGAATCATCGAACGCTCCTCTGTATCTTCGAAATTCATTGGTGTTGTGTATGTGTTTGCACTCGTGGTGCTTGATACCCTGTGTCAGGATTCGACTTCAGCTTCTGCTTCAGCGTCGTCGTGGAGTTCGGTTCGGCGGATCTTCCCGGTCACAGTCTTTGGCAGTTCCTCGCGGAACTCGATTTCGCGCGGGTACTCGTGTGCTGAGAGCTCTTCTTTCACGTAGCTCTGAATGTCTTCTTTGAGTGGGTCAGACGGCTCCGCGTCCTCGCTCGGCACAACGTAGGCCTTGACGATGTTCCCCCGCGCTTCATGTGGCTTGGGGACGACGGCCGCCTCGGCGACCGCTTCGTGTTCGCCCAGCGAACTCTCTACCTCGAACGGCCCGATGCGGTAGCCGGAAGAGAGGATCACGTCGTCTGCCCGCCCCTCGAACCAGAAATACCCGTCCTCGTCTTTGTGTGCCAGATCGCCCGAGAGATACCATTTCCCGTCTGGCCCGTCGATAAATGCCCGCTGGGTCTTTTCGGGCTTGTTCCAGAACTCGGCGAAGAAACACGGGTAATCGCCCCGCTGTGCGATCTCGCCCGTTTCGCCGGGCTCTAGAACCTCACCGCTCTGTGGGTCGACGATATCGGCCTCGATTCCAGGGAGAGGTTTCCCCATCGACCCGGGCCGGAGTTCCATCGTGGGATAGTTGTTGATGATCATGTTCCCGGTCTCGGTCTGCCCGTACGTGTCCAGAATCGTGACGCCGAGTTCCTCCTCCCCCCACTCGACGACACCGGCACTGAGTGGTTCGCCGATGGAGAGGGCATGACGCAGATCGAGGTCGACATCGGCGAGGACCTCCTCGTTCTCCCGAAGCATCCGGTACGCTGTCGGAACCGAAAACAGGACGCTGATCGGGTATTCGTCGAGCAGGGCGGCCCACTCGTCGGTATCGAACTCGCCCTCGTATGTGAACAGCGACGCTCCCCAGAACCAGGCACCGAGCGTGTTGATTGCCCCGGTCAGCCAGCCGAGGTCGCCCGTCGACCAGTACAGGTCGCCGTCCTGAAGATCCACGGCGTACTTCTGTGTTGCCGCGACACCGGCGATCCAGCGCTGTTTGTGGAGGACACCCTTGGCCAGCCCAGTCGTTCCCGATGTGTAGTACAGCAGTGCGTCGTCCTCCCCGCTGGTCTCGGCAACCTCGTAGGCAGTGCTCGCGCCGTCCAGCGCAGTATTGAACACCACGTCACCGGCGGGTGCGCCGCCACCGCGGTCAACGGTAATCACGTGTTCGACCGCGGGCGCATCGTCCAGTGCGTCTTCGACCGTGTCGCGATTGTCGGTCGTGGTGACGACGACCTTTGCGTCGCAGTCGTCCAGACGGTACGAGATGCCGTCGGGACCGAACCGCTCGTTGACGCTCCCCCAGACAGCGCCGTGTTTGAGCGTCCCGACCAGCGCCACGTAGTGCTCGGGGATGCGCGGCATGTACGAGAAGACCCGGTCACCCTGCGTGACCCCGAGGTCGTCGAGGACGTTAGCAAACTGGCTTGAGCGGTCGGCAAGCTCCCAGAAGGTCATTTTCGACAGCTCTCCGTCGGTCCCGACCTGATAGAGTGCGACCTGTCCCCGGTCGGTCGCGTGTCGGTCGGCAACTTCGTGCCCGATGTTCAGGTCGTTCGGTGCGTCCCAGTCCGCTGCCGCGTAGATATCGTCCCAGGAGAACTCGTTCCGCGCTGTGTCGTAATCCGGGAGGTTGTGGCTGGTGACCATACACCGCTCGGAATACCGGATTCTGGTATAACTGTATCGGTTATTTTTTGCAAAAAATATATTGTATGTATTTTACTTCTTTTTCCTACGTAGGTATTATTTGGACTCAGTAAGGTGAAAACAGAACTGATTACAACATATTTGAAGATATATACATTCGAGAGACATATTTAATCGGACGATTCGTTTTCAGTCGTCTCTCCGGGAGCGGTGGCGAGTTCGTCCCACAAGACACGAGCTACGTCGCGGACGTCGTTCGGGAACGAATTCTCGAACGTGACTCGCGGCGCGATGTAGGTTTCCTTCCAGCGTGGGTCCCACGCTGCGTTCACATACAGGCGCGACCCGGTCGCGTTGTCTCGTCGATAGTGAGGGCGTGTCGCTGCCGGTGCATCCGGTTCGCTGAACGTCCAGTCGCGGGCCGGGTGAGATTTCAGCCAGATATCAGCCAGAACGCGGCCGAAGTCCTGTGGCGGAACGTCTTCATCGACGATAACGACTGTGTCGAAAAGCGACGAGAACGAAAAGAGGATGTTCGCGAGTTGCCATTCGAAGCCGCCATAGAGCACGTCACTCGCCACGAAACAGATCCCGAGTTCGGCCTCCGCCGGGAGCATAATCCATTCCACTGGCGAGATACCCCAGTAGTTGTTGACCCGGTGATAGAGCGCTGCGGCGGTCGCGAGTCCCGTGAGACGGGTGTCATCCGCGAGCGGACGACCGACGGGAGAGATGGGGATGACCGGGTTTTCAGTAGTGCGAACGCGCTCGACCGACAGCGAGAGCGGGCCGCTCTCGACGACGTACTCCCAGCCCTCTCGACGGTCGGAACGGAAGTCCGGCTGGCGGTCCACGACTGTCGTCTCCATGACGACCTCCGTCGCACTCGGAACGAGTCCGCCGTTGGTCGGGACGAGCGGGATGGTTCCGGCCACCCCACAGGACTGGATCGGCGTGGCAGTTTGCTCGGTGACAGCGAGCAGGTATGCCGTCGTAATCGCCGCCGGTGGCACGCCGAGCGCTATCGCCATCGTCGTCCCTTCACCGACAAGCGACGACAGAGGGTCCGGAACACGCACTCTGAGCGTGTCGCCACCCACGACCGAGCCGTGAACCGGTGCCCAGTGTGTGCCGTCAGCGGTCGAGACCGAGGCGACGCCGAGCGTCACTGCAGGCCACGTATCGGTTTCGCCCTGCGGGAACTGCAGGTCCTGTGCGTCGATATCTGTCCCCGAGGCTGCCTGGCCCGTGTACGTCGGTTCCGGATTCTCGCCGGCCGGGCCGAGAGTGCTGATCGTCTCTAGTAGCTCAACGAGCGTGGTTTCCGGATCGAGTCCGAGGCCGAGCGACAGCCGCGACCACGGTCTAGCCTCGCGCTGCTGGGTCTGGTCCGGGCCGCTGAACACACCGCTAACTAGGTCACTGCCAGCTGATCGCTGGAATCGAAGTGCCGGCCCACTCGCACGGAGCGCCTCCGCCGCAAGCACGTCCACCGGGACCTCGAACGGGCCGCCGAGTCGGACGAGGTCGTCGTCGCCGGCCAGTCCGCGAACGTACTGCGTGAACGGTATCACTGTGATTTCTCCTCCCGCTCATCGAGTTGGTCGAATCGTGCGGCGTCCAGTCCCGCTTCGACCAGCCGTTGCTGCGCTCGCTTCCGTGTTTCTGTGGTCGCCGTCGTATCCGCCGCGTCACCGTCAGTCGTCGCGTCGATGTAGGCTTTCGCCGTCTTGGCCTTCGAAGTTCCCACGTCCGCACTTCCCTTTTCGTCTGGCGTCTGATAGATGTTGAGCGGAACTTTCGGCATCCGCTCGACGCCGAACTGGTGGAAGTCAGCGTCCGGATCGGCCTCAAGTGCGATGGCCGTCAAGACTGCCCGTGGATCGAGCGGGTCGACAGCAGCGTCGACAAAGACGAAGAAGTCGATGTGGAGCATTCCCCACGTCGTGAAAATAAAGTTCGCCAGTTCATGGAGATAGCCCGGATACGGTCGATCCGTCGCGATGACCCAGACAGTGCGAGAGGTGAACCGCCACGGGACCGCCATCGCAACGTCGAATCCAGCAGCCCGGAGTCCGACAGTCGCGTCGGGACCGGCTGCGACGAGCCGAAGCGTACTGGTCGAGTTCTGCCCGTATCCGACACCGCTCCCCTCAACACAAAACGGTATCCGCGGTTCGTGGCGATGGGTGATCGCATCGACCTCGAACACCGGCATGGAGCGTCGCGGGCCATTCATGTAGCCGAAGTAGTCTCCGAACGGTCCCTCATCCAGCCGGTCGTCCGGCCGAACGTGCCCTTCGAGAACTAGCTCGGCCGTCGCCGGGACGTACAGGTCATTGGTTTCGCACTGGACGAGGTCCACAGGCGCGTTTTTCAGGCCGCCCGCGAAGGCCGCTTCGCTCCGCCCTGTCGGAATCCACATATCCGCGGTACACTCGACAGTGGGTTCGGCACCGATGACGACTGCAACTGGCATCGGTTCGCCACGTGGCTCGTAATCGTAGTAGTAGCGGTTGGGAACCTGCTCACCAGCCAGTAACAGCAGACTGGCCCGGGAACTGTCGTGGATCATCATGCGATGGCTCGACCAGGTCCCCCACTCCGTGTCGGGGTCCGGTGCGACGATGGTGTGGTGGTTCGAGTACCGTCCCCCGTCGCCCTCGTGGATATATGGCCACGGGAACGACAGGAGGTCGACCCCGTTCCCCGTCCGCACTGTTTCTTTGCAGGGGGCCTCGTTGCTCGCGACAGTTCGGGGCGCTTGCGGCGCGTTGAGGCGATCGATCACTCGGTCGTAGTACGTACGGCCCGAAAGGCCAGTCGGGAGTCCCAGCGCGCGGGCGAAGTGATCCCAGGGGCGCGTCTGGGGGCCCCGGTACGGATCGCCAACCAGTTTCGACTCCGTCTTTAGCCCCGCGATGGACTCGAACACCGGAATCGGGCCGTCACGGATATTGGCAAGCATCGTCGCTGCACTTGCTTCGAGGTCCCACGACACCGGCTGGTCAAAAGTCCGGAGCCAGCCGGTCGTGTCGAGCAAATCGAGGTACTCGCGGAGCGAATTAACTGACATCTGTCACTCCTGTTTCTCGAGGACGCGCCTCAGTGGGTCGTCGTCGAGTTCGCGGCGGACCTCCGCGTAGGCGTCAAGCAGGGCCGGTCGTTCTGTGGCGAGGTGGTCGAACGCGATCTCGCGAAGCGCATCAGACGTTGACTCGTACTCGCCAGTCTCGACGAGATACTGCAAGAGAACCTTCAGATCGTCGGACCGAGTGTTGAGGATGTTCGACGCCGTCTCCTGTTCAGCCGCCAGATGGGTCACCAGCTCCTGATCGATACCGGTCGCATCAGTCTCGTCGAGCAATTCGACGTATCTGGTCTCGCTGACGCTCTCGTGTGGCCCAGCGACGATTGTTAGCGGTTCCGGGTCAGTGAGTGCATCGGGGTCTTTGGCAATCCGGACGCGTGCCTCGAAAATACGTTTCGTTTGGGCATCCGTGATTTGTAGTGTAGTTTCTGTCTGTGCTTCCTCTGGGAGATGGTCTGCTGACGTGATGTAGTGGCTCGACATTACCTGCCCTCAGTTGTTTTGCTGATGTTCTTAGCAACCTCTTGTCCCAATGGCATATATGTACCGTCGTCAGTCCACCGTTTCACTGACCCGTACATCCCGGGCACAGTTTATCGCTCGAATCGCCCCCTGTGTGAACTGAAACGTACGGATCACTAGTGTCGAAGGTGTCTCAATAGAGGTGGATTTATACGAGACAATATAATGTTTCCTTCAGTTATATATGACACTTGATCGAAGCCAGAGTATGCACTGCCAATTGACGCCACTCAGCCGTTTGTCGCTTCGATAGATGAACGGATTGTTTCGCCGGTATCTGGTCGTTATCGTCCGGTTTCTACCTTTTGCACTGGCATTTCTCCGTGACCGTCGGCGGTTCGTCCTGTTTGGCTCACGACGACAGGTTCCAGACGAGAAACATCGGCAGCGAGCCGAGCAGATCCGGGATACAATGCTCGAACTCGGACCGGCTTTCATCAAAGTCGGGCAGGTACTCTCGACACGCCCAGATATCGTTCCACCGGTGTATGCCGACGTTTTCGGGACGCTTCAGGACGAAATTCCAGAGGGAGCAGGGGGAGATCCAAAGCACGTCGTTGCGGAAGAACTGGGCGACAAACTCGATCAGTCGACGCTCGAACCGGTCGCCGGTGGGTCGCTTGCGTACGTCTATACGGCAGACTATCAGGGTGAGCGAATCGCACTGAAAGTTCGACGTCCCGAATTGAAACCCGTGATTACGCGTGACCTTCGGGTGGTCCGGGGTCTGATTCCGCTGATTCGCCCCTTCGCTACCGAACGCCAGCAGTATTCGATCGAAAACGCGGCTGACGATTTTGAGGACATCATCCTGAACGAGTTGGATTTCGACCGTGAAGCGACGATCATGGCAGATATCAGGGAGAACTTCGACGACGATGAGCGAGTCGTCATCCCTGCCATCTACGAAGACCTGTGCTCGGAACGTGTGTTAGCTATGGAGTATCTGACCGGTCGGAAAATAACCGACGACAGCGCCTTCGACGATGTCGACGTGACACCACACGAGATGGCGACACGGATCATCAATGTGTACCTTGAGATGGGTCTCGTCGACGGCGTGTTCCACGCTGATCCCCACCCAGGCAACCTCGGTGTCACAGACGACGGCCGTCTGTTACTCTTCGATTTCGGCATGAGCGAACGCCTGCCACCGACGGTTCAGGGCGATATCATCGCCCTCTATCGGGCACTCGTTCGCCGTGACGTGGACGACCTAGTGGACGCGCTCATTGCGCTCGATGTCCTCGAACCACACGTCAACCGTGCCGAGGTCGGCCGGGTGCTCGAACTCGTCATCGAAAACCTCGAAGGTCGATCGGAGATCACCTGGCGGCTGATCATTACGGAGTTAACGACGATGCTCCGCGATTTCCCGTTTCGGATTCCGCCGGACGTGATGCTACTCATTCGGGTCGGGACTGTCGGTGAGGGCGTCTGTCGACAGCTCGATCCGGAGTTCGATTTCCTCGCCGCTGTGCGCTCGTTCCTCGTCGAACAGGGCCTCATCGAGAGTGAATTCGACGCAATCATCGAGGAAACGTGGGCGGACGTGCGCCGGTCGCTTCCCGCGCTGGCACGGGTCCCGTCCCGGTTCGAGCGAACGTTGTCGCGGCTCGAACGGGGCGAACTGGTCGTCCGTACAGATCCAGTCAATGGACGCGGAACGGGTGAACAGAATCTCGGATACGCGGTTGTCGCCGGAGCGCTCATCGTGGCCGCAGCGGTTCTGACGTTCCACGACCGCCCGTACGAGATTCCCGCGCTTGCCGGTGCAGCCAGCTTTCTCCTCGTCTATCTCATCAACATCGAGTCGTAACTCCTGACTCACCGAGTCTCCAAAAGAACGGACAGTGATCCGACCGAGGGTCGGAATGCAGGTGGCGAAACAGGTGTGGTCGGCTTATCCGGAATGGCTCGCGCGTGCTCCGGTCATCAGGGAAAACCGAGTACGGACCCGTAGCAACTACAGCAGGCGACTGATGCCGACTCTCACACCCGAAGTTTGACAACTTGGAGAAGTGAAATCCCAGAGGTTGGTCGAAATTATCGACTCGCTTTTCCTTCGTTTCCTCGTTGCATTCGGTATTGGCGCTCTTATCGGACTGGAACGGGAACAGGCGAAATCTGGGGGCACGTTCGCGGGCAGCCGGACGTTTCCGATGTTTGTCCTCGTCGGCGCAACCGTCCAGGCGTTCTTTCCGACTCTCTTGCCCGTCACTGTCCTCGCTATTGCAGTCCCCCTAACCGTCGCGTATGCCGGGAAAGTTCTAACTGAAGGGGATATCGGACTCACGACGGTGACCGCTGCCTTGCTCACTGTCCTCCTCGGTGCGTTGGCAGTGTCCTCCGAACGCGGGACGCTCTTCGCGATCATTCTCGGCGGGAGCGTCACTGTCCTCCTGTCTGCAAAACCGACGATCCACAGTTTCGTCGACCAGATCGACGAGCGGGAACGACGTGCCTCCCTGAAATTTATCCTCGTCGTGTTGGTCGTGCTGCCAATCTTGCCTGATCGTGAACTCGATGCCCTGTACGGTCTCAATCCGCGATTCATCTGGCTGATGGTCGGCTTTGTCACCGGCCTGAGCTTCGTTGCCTACATCTTGAGCCGAGTTGTCGGAGCCAAACGGGGGATCGCCCTCACGGGAATCCTCGGCGGGTTCGTCTCTTCGACTGCGACGACGGTCTCGATGGCCGAGCGAATCAGTGAAGCTCCGGATCTCTACAAGATCGGGTCGTTCTCGATTGTCGTCGCATCGATCGTCATGTTCCCGCGTGCACTCGTCGAAGTCGCTGTCGTCAACCCAGCCTTACTCCCTCGCGTCGTCGCTCCGCTCGGAGTGATGACTGGTGTTGGCGTGCTTATCGCCAGCATCGTCTACTGGCAATCGACGACAGAGTCCGCGGTCGAGACCGATCTCAAGAACCCGTTTCGTCTCCGACCGGCACTGTTTTTCGGCGCTGTTTTCGCAATCGTGCTCCTCGTGTCCCAGTCCGCGAATACCTGGTTCGGCGATTCGGGCATCTATGCAACTGCGTTTCTCTCGGGACTCGCTGACGTCGATGCGATCACGCTTACGCTGAGCGCACTCGAAGCTGACGGTGAGATCTCTCCCGAAGTAGCGACTACCGGCATCGTCATCGGCGCTATCGCGAACACGCTCACGAAGGCCGGACTCGCGTGGCTACTGGGGACAGTCAAACTGGGCCGGCGAGTGACGGTCGCTCTTGGAATCGTCGCCGCCGCCGGCATCGCTGTCGTCGTCCTGTGATTTGCTGTGCCGACGCCACCTGGGCCCGACAAACCGCGTTTGAACGCCGTGGAAGTTGCCTGCGAACGCCCGAAGTGCCGAGAAGCCCACAAACAGCGGTTCGATAGAACACGTCGGAACGAACCGCTCAGCGTTGCCGACAGTCAGAGTACGTCATCGGTATCGGACAGGCCCCGCATTCGCTAGCTCTCAGTGGCTTGTCGCTCGTGGTCCGGAATTGCGCCGATAGTCTATTTCTGCTCTCCGTCTAACAGCGGAACCAGTGGGGTGGCTAACAGCGGAACCAGTGGGGTTACGGGCTTTTTTTCAGGAGTTCTGACAGCCCTGTTTTGATCGAGCTGATGGATTGCTCTAACTCGAATTCTTTGTACTTGCCACCGCCTTTCCCTCGGTTGTACTCCGCTGAGGACACAATGCCGAGTTGTGTGAGTTCACCGAGATAGTCACGGACCGAACGCTCTGAAACCGGATCCAGTCCCTCATCACGTGCTAACTCCTGATACGCGCCCAGAATGTCTCGTGTCCGGGCCGGGGTGTCGTCGTCTTCGGCGAGTCCGGTGAGCGCATAGAGAACGAGTTGGCCGTGATCGGAGTAGTTACGGATACCTTCAACGACTTGGTCGGTTTGAAGCCGTTGCCGGGCTTCGCGCACGTGATGTTCCGTTACGAGTTCATCGTCGTACTCCCGAGCAAGGTCTCCGGCCTCAAGGAGGAGGTCAAGCGCCTGGCGGGCATCCCCGGAGTCTTTCGCGCCGTACGCAGCACACATTTCTATGACACCGTCATCGAGGACATCGTCCTGAAACGCGACGGCCTCACGCTGTTTCAGAACGAGTTGAAGCTCGTTGGCGTTGTACGCCGAGAAGGACACTTCCTTTTCACAGAGACTCGACCGGACTTTCGAGGACAGTTGGTTGCGAAAGTCGAGATCGTTTGAGATGCCGATGACGCCCAGTTTCGCTTCGGAGATATCACCGTTCGATCTGGCACGGGGAAGCTTGTACAGCAGCGAATCGTCCTCGATGTGATCGACTTCGTCGAGAACGATGAGTACCGTTCCGCCCAGATCATCGAGTGCGTCGAAGAGGAATTGATACACCGAAGCCTGTGGATATCCGGTGTTTGAGATTTGATTCGCTGGGTCACGAAGTGTGTTGACGATTGCGACCGCGGCCTGATAGCTCGAATTGAGTCCATCGCAGTTGACTTCGACCGTACTGAGGTCCAGTCCGTCGACATCTGCTGCATCGCGTTCCAGAGCGGAGAGAAGGTATCGAGTGGCAGCAGTCTTCCCGACACCGCTTTTCCCGTACAGAAAGATGTTCGACGGGGTTTCGTTGTTGATGACTGGCTGGAGAGCAGCGTGATACTGCTGGAGTTCCTCGTCACGTCCGACGAGCTCCTCAGGGGTCCACTCTTCGAGTAGTGCCTCGCGTTGTTCGAATATTGTGGAGGTGGGCGAAAACGTAATATCGCTCATTTGTGTGTAGTTGCAACACCGAGTGTCTTAACCTTTGGTTCCGCTGCTTCCGCTGTTCGGTTGAGTATATAAATAAACGACCCCGCCACTTCCGCTGTTAGATGGGAGGGACACACCTGACTGACCACACCCCCACCCCACCGGTTCCGCTGTTAGATGAGAAATGGGATAGTGACCCTCCTACTCCCCTACCCCACCACTTCCGCTGTTAGCACGGTAGCAGAGAAAGGCCCTCCTCGAGGGACAAGATCGAGTAACCTCAAGTGGTTAGACAGCGAGATTTAGTGGGATTTCAGCGGTAGGTCGACACACCCACCCCACCACTTCCGCTGTTAGTTCAATAAGAACGGACATGGGCTGCGGGAGCACGCTGTTTCTCCAGTCTGAACAGATCGAGTATCTTGGAATACCCCTTTCTCGACCCCTACCCCCACCCCACTGCTTCCGCTGTTAGCACTGAAAGTTGGTGGTGACCTATCCAGATCACAGCCTCAACATTTCTAGAGCTAGTGAATAACTTCAAGTATATCGGCGGAGAACAATACCCGCAGACCGTTATCACAAAATAGCAAAGCACCCCCTCCCATGGGGGTGGTGCCGTCTATTTATCTCCTAACAGCGGAACCAGTGGGGTGGGGGTGTGCACCCATTCCTGTTACAGGCGCTGGGCCAGGTCATCCACAACTCCCAGTCGAGTCAGAGAGTCGGCCCGCCCCTCACCGTGGTTCGAAGACGTGGACTGGCCAGTCGCTCTCGTAGTCGAGTGCGACCTCACGCTCTGTGGCCGTCGGCTCTCGTACCGTGAGTTCGACCGCGTCGCCGATAGTAACATCGGCGTAGTCGGCGGTGACTCGCCCAAGCAGGCGGCCACCGTCCGCGAGTTCCACGACGGCAACCGTGTAGGGCGCGTCCGCTGCGAACGCCGGCGGCGGCGTGTGGACCTCCGTGTACGAGAAGATTTGGCCCTCGGGGGACTGCGGTTCGACGTCAACGGCGCGGCTACCACAGGCGTAGCAGGCCGGTCGCGGCGGCAACAGGACCTGTCCACAGTCCACACAGACCCCGCCCAAGAGTTCACCATCGGCGAGCGCATCGAAGAATCCCGGTAGTGTCCGCGGGTCGGTCGCATCGAGGTCGCTGTCAGACATTGTGCTTCCGCCGGCATCGAGGTCGCCGTCAGTCATTGTGCCTCCGCCGTCGTGAGCACGTGGCCAACGGTAACCGCATCCGCGACGCCCCCCTCGTTGAGCAACAGGGCTGTCTCGGCATCCTCGACTGCCCGGTCGCCTGCGGCTCCCGTGAGTTGTTCGTAGGCTTCGAGCGCCTGCAAGAGTCCGGTCGCACCGATGGGGTGACCGCGGGCCTTCAGTCCGCCGCTCGGGCTCAACTGCACGTCCGTCCAGCCGTCAGCCCGCTCCGCTGGCGGCTGGTAGCTCTGATAGCCCGTTCCTGTGGGAGCGAAGCCAGCCGCTTCCGCGAGGAGCGCCTCACAGACGGTGAATGCGTCGTGGACCTCCGCGATGTCGACGGCCTCGGCGTCGATGCCTGCTTCTTCGTAGGCCGTCTCGGCGGCAATGCGGGCGCCCGCGATGTCGGTCATGTCCCGCTCGGCGACCGCGATGTTGTTCGCGGAGGCCCCGCTGCCCGCGACGTGCACCTGCGGCTGGTCGAGATCTGCCGCCATCTCGGCGGTCGTCACAAGAACGGCGGCGGCACCGTCCCCGACCGGCGCACAGTCGTAGAGCTTCAGCGGCGGAGCGACGGGGTCCGATTCCAGCACGGTCGCCACGTCGATCTCTTTCGGGAACTGCGCCCGGGGATTGCGAGCGGCGTTGGCGTGGTTCTTCACTGCAATCTCGGCAAGATCACGTTCCGTGGCGTCGGTCTCGTGGAGGTACCGCTGGGCGAGCAGTGCGTACTGGCTGGGTGCAGTGATGCCAGAACGTTGCTCGATGGCGCGGTCGAACGCCGCCGAGAGTGCGTCCGTCGCGCCGCTGGTGCCTGCGGACGTCATCTTCTCGACGCCACACGCGAGCACTGCTTCGTGTTCTCCGTTGCGGACGTCCTTGACTGCATGACGCAGCGCGAGCGCGCCCGCGGCGGCACACCCTTCGACTCGCTCTGCGGGGACGTGACGGAGGCCGGCCCACTCGGCCAGCAGCGTCCCCTGCATAATCTGGTGTTCGTAGGTCTCCGACTGGTTGCCGACGTACACCGCCTCGACGATGTCGGCGGGGTCGGGTAATTCGTCGAACGCCTCTGCAAGGGCGACCGAGAACAGGTCCCGGCCCGGAAGGTCTGTGCGGCCGAGCGTTGAAGCCCCAACCGACGCGATGACTGGCTCTGGCATCTGTACCTCCCACGTCGCAACGTTCCTAGTTAGTCGTTCTCATTTTCACTTTATCTGAACATTTCATCTATCGAACTACACACCATCTTCTATCGGCTGGTAGAGACGAAGCGATATGGAGAAGAGAGAGGCGGAGCTTCTTGGCGTGCAGTTGCCTCTCGTCGGCCTGTTTCTGGTCGTACTCTTCGAAGGAGTCTTTCCCTATCCGACTACTGGGCTGGTGTTCGGTGCTCTGGGAACGGCTGTTTTCTTGACGGCGCTGCTTTCAGATACGTGGCCCTAACAGCTATGACCGCGGTACTGAGCGATCCGTCTCTCTGAAAGTGAGAGAAGACTGTCTCAAAGTAACTACTGGGACTCGGTTCGGTATCGACCGCGCCACACCATGCGGCCGTACCGGTACACAGTTACAGCAATCCGCTCAATCGTCTGCCGAGGCACCCTCTTTCTGCACCTCATGCTCGGAGAGTGAAGCGGACGGAGCGAGGAACTCAGCAGGGTCAAACGCGGTCAGTTCTTCGCCGGCTTCGACTTTATCAGGCCAGTCCGGATTAGCGAGTGCGCTCCTCGCCAGCGTTACTAGATCGGCACCGGCATCGACCTTCTCGCGTGCCGCGTCAGGCGTGCCAAGCCCGCCGTTGTCGATGATGACCGTCTCATCGTCGGCGTACTTAGCCGCGGCTTCGGCCAGCGTCGGTCCGTCGTCGCCAAACGCTGGCGTGGTCGCATCGGGTTCAGTAACGTGGATATAGTCGGCACCAGCCGCCGACAGTTCATCGAAAAACACCGCTGCGGCGTCCTCGCCTTCGGGCCACTGGTGGGTCTCGTCAAGGGCGGTCGACTGTGAGATACGGATGCCAACGACGAAATCGGCGGGTGTCGCCTCGTCAATCGCGGCGACAACCTCACGCGGATAGCGCACCCGGTTTGCGGGCTTACCGCCGTACTCGTCGTCACGCTGATTGAACTCTGCCGAGAGGAATTCGTGAAGCAGGTACCCGTTCGCACCGTGGATTTCGATACCGTCGAACCCCGCGTCGATGGCGTTTTGTGCCGAGTTGACGAACGAGTCACGGATATCGGCTAGCTCATCGACCGTGGCTGCTTTGGGCGTAGGGAATTCACCGCTCCCGCCGTAGGCTTCGGCCTTTTGCCCCTCCGGTTGCACCGCCGACGGGGCGATCGTCTTGTCCCCGTCGACATGTGGATTCCCCTGACTCTGCGCCCCGGCGTGCATCAGCTGGGCGAAAATCGGGACACCAGCGTCGTGGACCGCCTCGGTAACCTGTTCCCAGGCCGCTGCCTGCGTGTCGGTTACCAGTCCGGGCTGGTTCAGATACCCCTGGCTGTATGCGTCGTCAGGATACGCCCCCTCCGTAATGAGAAACGAGAAGCCGCCTTCGGCGAACCGCTGATAGTACTGTGCCATCTCCGCGGTAGCACGACCGTCGTCAGTGGCGCTCACACGTGTCATCGGTGCGAGGCCGACTCGGTTGTCTAACGACAACTCATTGAGTGTAGTTTCGTCGAACAGTGTCACGTCGACGGATAAGCGGATAACACAATTAACGGGTGGTTCAGCATATGCCGAATAGTGCCAGCCGTTATCAAATATCGTCTGCTGGCGGAGCGGCCGCAATTCGCTCCCCTCCGATATGGCGTGACCGGGCGGAAACTCCCACAGTGCATTTCAGGGCCGACGGCCATTCACGAGCCCCCGCAACTGACAGCGCCTACTGTTCTGTCACAAGATCTTTGTATACATATTGGACAGTATAGAGAGCAATTATAATCATTCATCTTTCATGCATTGCTGGCTCCAGATATGGTTCACAGTGGTGGCGGGTACGACCATGTATCACGGCGGTCGGTTCTGAAAGCATCGGGGACTGCACTCACGGTTGGGACCGTGGGTCTGGCCGGGTGTAGCAGTAGCAGCGGTGCCAGTGTTCGGCCGGTCGACGAGGACAGCCTCACTATCTGGCATGCCATGGGTGGGACTAACGGCGAGACGCTGCAGGGGCTGGTCGACCAGTTCCAGTCCGAGACTGGCATCGAAGCCAACCTCGTTTTTCAGGACTCCTACGAGGGAGTTCTGACGAACACGCTGAGCGCACTCGATTCCGGTGAAGTCCCCGATGTCTTCCAGATCGACAGTCTGTTCGCCCAGCAGGTCCTCGATACGGATGCGGTCGAGCCCGTCGAGAACCTGCTGTCCGACGACTACCCGGTCGATGACTTCCTGCCGAACGTGACCTCGTTTTTCACCATCGATGACACGCTCACATCGATGCCGTTCAACAACTCCAACGCCATCCTCTATTACAACCGGTCGGCGTTCGAGGAAGCCGGGCTTGACCCGGACAGCCCACCGACGACACTCGAAGAAGTGCGGAGCTACTCACAGACGCTTGTCGACGAAGGCGTTACCGACGCCGGGATCACCTGGCCGAACCACGTCTGGTTCGTCGAGCATTTCTACTCCGTCGACGGGCAGACGCTACTCGACGCTGAGAACGGCCATGCCGGCCAGCCGACGACGATGCAAACTGACACCGAGACGGCCCGGTCCCTGTATGAGTGGTGGCACGAAATGGCTGACAACGGCCTGTTCAGCAACCCTGGAATCGAGGCTTGGGGGGAAGCAACGTCCACATTCCTTACCGAGAAAGCCGCTATGTTGATGACCTCGACGGCGTCTGTCACTGGTATCCGATCCGGCGCGGAGGAAAACGGGTTCGAGGTAGACAACGCGTTCTATCCGACGATTGACGGCGACCGGACTGGGCCAGTTATCGGCGGGGCTTCGTGGTTCGTCCCCTCCGGACTGCCACAGGACCGCCAGGACGACATCGGCAGCTTCCTCGAATTCATGGGCCGGCCGGCGTCACAGATCACCTGGCACAAGGGGACTGGCTACTACCCGATCCGACAGAGTGCTGTCGAGCAACTCGAAACCGACGGCTGGTTCAGCGAGAACCCGATGTACCGAACCGCGTTCGACCAGTTGACCCAGGCCGAGAACACGCCGGCGACAAAGCGGATGCTCATCGGCCCGGCTCGACAGGTTCAGACGACAATTCAGGATAAGTCAGTCGAGCTGTTCAGCGGCGAGGTCGGTGTCGACGAGGGGCTCTCCGAGCTGAAATCGGCCGTCGAAGAACAGCTTAACCGATACTACAGCTAATGTCCACGCGCGAAGTCTTCACAGACCGTCTGCAGGCCGGCGTGTTGCTGCTACCGACGATGGTTGTGTCGCTGGTGTTCCTCTACTACCCGACGGTCCGTGCGGTCGGACTCAGTTTTTACCGGGCTTCGCTTGCCCGAGGTGACGTGTTTGTCGGGCTTGAGAACTACAGACGGTTAGCCGGCTCTTCGGAGTATCTCCGGAGCGTGCTTATCTCGGTACTGTTCGCGACGTGTGTCGTCGTCGGCGTGATGGCCGTTGCCCTGTGTGTCTCCTTTCTTATCCATGAGATCAATGTTGGGAAGGGAGTGTATCTGGTGGCGGTTATCTGGCCGTACGCACTGCCGCCGGCTGTCGCCGGGCTGGTGTTCCTGTTCATCGCTCACCCGAACATCGGTATCTTCACGAGCTATATCGAGGCCCTCGGCGTCGATGTCAACTGGTTCAGCAACGGTCCGCAGGCGTTCATCGTCGTGCTGATCGCGGCAGTGTGGAAACAGGTCGGGTACAACGTCATCTTCATGACAGCCGCGCTCGGTAACGTCCCCGAGTCGCTGACTGAGACCGCCGAACTCGACGGCGTCTCTCGAACGCAGCGACTGCTCCGCGTGTACGTCCCGATCATCTCGCCGACGCTTGTGTTTCTGGTCATCATGAACACGATATACGGCTTTTTCGGGACGTTCCCGATGGTCGATCTCATGACGAAAGGTGGGCCCGCCGGTGCGACAAATATCCTCATTTATGACCTCTACCGGACCGCCTTCCAGTTCTACGAGTTTGGATTCGCCTCGGCGAAGTCCGTTGTGCTGTTCATCGCTGTCGGGCTGTTGATGTACGGTCAGTTCCGCTTGAGTGACAAATACGCCTACTACGGAGGATAACATGCTCGGCTCACTCCTTACTGCGTTGACTGCCGCTGTTGAGCGCTCCCAGTCCGCGGGACGAACTACCAGTGAACGCATCCGGCGGTTCGAGACGGAGCAGCTCACGCTACACGTGCTCGCAGCGACCGTCGTGTTCCTGATCGTACTGCCAGTGTTGATCGCGGCGCTTGTCTCGACGAAGCGGGCCGGGATCGTTACCTCAATTGGCGATCTGGTACCCGGCGGCCACGCACTGTCGAACTACCGGCGTGCGCTCATGGGCCTCGAATTCTGGCGGTTCATGCTGAACTCCTTCGTGATGTCTGTTGCCGTCGTCGTCGGAAAGCTGATAGTGTCACTGCTGGCCGCGTTAGTGATCGTCTACTACCGGTTCCCGTACAAGAACGCGGTGTTCCTGTTTATTCTCTTTACTCTCTTGCTCCCGGTTCCGGTCAGGTTTGTGCCGCTGTATCGCCTGACGACTGAACTCGGTATGAACAACACCTTCTTCGCGATCACAGTCCCGTATCTGGCCAGCGCGACGACCGTGTTCATCCTTCGTCAGCACTTCCTGTCGATTCCAGCATCGCTCGTTGAGACGGCGAAGGTCGACGGTGTCGGTCCATTGCGGTTCCTGTGGTCTGTCCTGATTCCGATGTCCCGTGCCGTTCTCGTGGGCGTGTCGGTGATCATGTTCGTTTACACGTGGAACCAGTACCTCTGGCCGCTGGTGATCATCAATGCAGAAAGCCTGCAGGTCGCACAGGTCGGCTTGAATCTGCTTCGAGGACAGGCCAGCACTGGGGAAGTCGCTTGGTCCATGGTGATGACCGGGTCGATACTGACCCTGTTGCCACCGCTGGCGCTGCTGGTGCTGTTCCGACGACAGCTGCTAGAGACGTTTACGATCCAACAAAAATGAGAGGAGAGCAATGACTGACGTAACCCTACAGGACGTACGGAAAGAATTCGATGGTGTCGTCGCGGTGAAAAATATCGACCTCCAGATCCCGGACGGCGCGTTCGTGACTGTGGTCGGGCCGAGTGGCTGTGGGAAAAGCACCACACTTCGGCTGATCGCCGGGCTAGAGCAGGCCACTGAGGGGACGATTCAGATGGGCGATCAGGAAGTCACTGGCGTCGAACCGAAAGACCGCGATGTCGCGATGGTGTTCCAGAACTACGCGCTGTACCCACACATGACCGCGCGCCGGAACATCACGTTCGGCATGAAGTCAGCCGGCGACTTCACCGACGAGGAGATCGACCGCCAGGTGGAGGAAGCTACAGCGGTGCTCGACATCGACGACCTGCTCGACCGAAAGCCCGGCGAGCTATCCGGCGGTGAACGACAGCGAGTCGCACTCGGTCGCGCATTAGTCCGGGACCCGGAGGTGTTCCTCATGGACGAACCGCTGTCGAACCTCGACGCCAAACTCCGGATCAAGATGCGGGCCGAACTGGCGAAACTCCACAGCGAATTCGAAACCACCACCATCTACGTGACACACGACCAGACAGAGGCGATGACCCTTGGTGACCGGGTGGTGGTAATGAACGACGGTCGCATCCAGCAAGTCGACAGCCCACAGCGGCTGTACGACTACCCTGAGACTCGGTTCGTCGCGGAGTTCATCGGCGATCCCGCGATGAACATGCTCTCCGTGGATATCACTCGCAACGGAACCGAATACGAGGCCGTCGGCCCAACGTTCCGTATCCCGTTACCAGAGGCCGACGGCTTGGAAACAGCCGCCGGTGCGAAGGCGCTATTAGGCGTTCGGCCCGAGAGCCTTTCGGTAGCTGATTCGGCCGACCGAAGTTCCTTCCCCGCTGAGGTAACCGTCACCGAACCGCTCGGTGATAGCCTTCTGCTGGAGTGTCGGACCGGCGATCAGGAGTTCAAACTACATGCCGAACCCCGAACGGCCGTCGAACCGGGTGACCGAGTTCCGTTGACAGTTGAGACCGAGCGGCTCCACCTGTTCGATCCACAGACGGGCGAAGCCATCTATCACGCAGCGGCGGCGCAATCGCCCGAAGTAACCAGTACCGTCGATAGTACTATGTGACTTCGCGGCAGATCCGCTCCGTACTACTGGCGAGACAGGACCGGCAAGCACAGCTCCGTCCGTCTCGTGTGCTGTCTGTCGTTTCAGCATAACTACATCCGAGATTCTACTAATATTTATACTATATACTAATATGTACTCTCAGCCAACAGCCGGTTCTGTCGCTCTGAAGTGTGAATAAACTCAAGAAAACAGAACAGTATATAGCAATATTACCGATCAATAGTTATATATAGATTGTGTAGGTAATAGGCCACGGAATGGTTCGAATACCAGACATATGCCGTCGAACCGTGCTGAAGAGTACGTCCGCTGCCGCACTCGGGTCCATTGTGGGCACTGCGGCTGGCAGGGAAAACGATCACAGCAGTACCGAACCGCCTATCGCTTCCCCACCGATCCTTGCTGCACACCGTGGCTACCGCGGTCTGTACCCGCAAAACACCATCGCCGCAGTTCAGCAGGCAGCGTACGGCGGTCCTCGCAGTCACGAGTACAATACCGATATGATGGAATGCGATATCGTGCCTGCAGGCGGGAAACCCTGGAAGGGTGAGGACTTCGAAATCGTCGTTTTCCACGACGATAAGCTAGACGACCTGACAGACGAATCCGGGTACGTCTGGGAAAACGATGCGCAGACAGTTCTGAACGCTGAAATCCGTGACAGTGGTCAGACGATCCCTCGATTAGACGAGTTCGTCGAAGCGACGCCGGACAGTATCCCGCTCGATATCGAGTGGAAGGCCGCTGGTGTCTCTCCTGACGATGACGCGTCGGAATCCGATGTTGAGACCTGGGACCCGTTCACGGAACAGGCACTCGAAGTCCTCTCTCATCACGAAAACGACGTTATCATTCAGTCGTTCCAGAAGGCCGCCCTGCAGTCCGTCCGAAACGCGGACTCCAGTATTCCGATCGCGTACCTGCTCTGGGATTCGATCGAGGACGGTCTTTCTATCGTCCGTGACCTGGACGCGGAGTACATCCAGCCGCCGTACAATATGATCATGAACACGCCCTTCTTCAACGAGGACTACTACCTCGAAGACCCGGATTTCGCCGAGATCGATCTGGTCGAGACCGCTCACGAGGAAGGTCGGAAGGTAATCCCGTACACGATAACGACATGGCATCAGGCGGAGAAACTCGTCGAGGCCGGTGTTGACGGAATCATCGCTGACTACCCCGGCGTGCTCGACTGAACTTTTGGGGTATCGAGACCGCTGGAAACAGTTACTCCCACCTTTTCCGGACTTACTGTCCGTTTTCTACGATCGCTGCCAGTTCTGAAAGGTCGGTCACGACGTGGTCAGCGCTCACGTCACTCTCCGCTAAGTCCGCCGTACTGGTAACGCCAGTTAGTGGCAGTACCGTCTCCATCCCGGCCTGGTTTCCCATTCTGATGTCTGTCCCGAGGCGATCACCGATCATGAGACAGTGCTCCGGCTCACTACCGAGGCGTTCCAGCGCCATCTGAAGGATTACGTTGGACGGCTTGCCGATCAACTGGTCCAATTCCTGCCCAGCTACTCCTTCTATTGCCCCGATCATCCCTGCTGCATCGGGTATCTCACCCCCATCTACCGGACACGTTCGGTCCGGATTAGTCGCAACGAAAACCGCGTCGTTTTCAGTGAGTGCGATTAGCGCATCCTGTAGGACCTGGTAATCAAAACCGAAATCAAGTGATGCGATCACGGTGCCTGCTCGCTCTGGATCGGTTGTCGTTTTCAGCCCAGCAGCGCGCAACTCCGCAACCAAGGCGTCCTCGCCGATGACGTAGATTTCGCGCTCCGGATACTGCGCGGATAGATAGTCCGCTGATGCGGTGGCGGACGTGATGATGTCATCACTGCTGCAATCGATGCCCAGTGCGTTCAGCTTCTCGCAATACTTTTCACGCCGATCAATCGGCTTATTTGTGACGAACAGCGTCGAGAGCCCCGCATTACGTACTGTCCGTACCCCCTCTGCAGCGTTTTCGACTAACGAATCCCCGCGATAGACTGTACCGTCGAGGTCGATAATTGCACTGGTGTATGTCATCTAGTGTCCTCCATCTCAAACGGTGATGCTTCCACAGAAGCCGCTGCTGCCGAGATCACAGGCGCTTTCTTCACTGCAGGGACCGTGGCGACCCTCGAAACACGCCGATAGCTCTGTTCGTTCATACTAATTGGATGCTGATAACCACGCCACCGATTCCGATCAGCGACAAGTAGAGTGACTTTCGCACCACCGGCGCTAGCAGTGAGCGGTTGATACTCGTTGCAAACCCGATTTTCACGAGGATACTGGAGAGCGTCCCGGCCAGCACACCCTGCGCCGCTACTGCCGGCGATATTTGACCAGTCGATGTCAGCGTCACTGCAGTCGTTGTCGTCGTGCCGCTCGATACGATTCCGCTGAGGAAGCTCGTAATCAGGAATCCGGCTGTTCCGAATATGCGCTGTGCTCCGGCGGTGAGAACCAAGACCGTGAGGAAGAGAAGTCCGAATTTCAGCGCGTTCGCGCTGCTAAACGGCGAGTCGAAATCCAGTTCCAGATCGCCCTCCCAGTCGCTATCGTAATATGCGAGTCCGACACCACTAATGGCGATCAGGCCCAGCGGAAGTCCAACACTGACAGCCGACTCGGGGACGAATGCAACGATGATCGCCAAATTACGGACCGCCATCGCCGCATCAGCGATCAGTATCGTTCCCACTGCGAGCTCTGTGATCCCAGTGTTGTTCTTTGCACGGCCCGCGATTTCGCCGATTACGGCGGTAGAGTTCACTAGCCCACCGAAGAAGCCAGTTACAGCGATCCCCTTGCTGCCGTATCGCTGCATCACGATATAGTTGACAAACCCGATCCCACTGACCGCAATCACGAGCATCCAGACCAGTTTCGGATCAATCGCATCCCATGGTCCGTACGTTCCGCCGGGCAGGAGCGGATACACGACAAACGAGATGATCGCAAACTCACCGGCGCTGCGTACTTCTTCTCGCGATAGCTGGTGTGCAAACTCGTGTAGCTCCCTTCGAAGGACTAGCAGGAACGACGACGTGATGCCAATAATGACGCCGATCAGAACGTGATTGGCTCCAACCAGTATGCCGACCGCGTACGCGACAAGTAGTGAAGTTGAAGTTGTCAGGGACAGGCCGAACTCCGACTCACCGTCGTCGCTGGTCCACTGTGCGACAATTCCCCTGATCCCGAGCAACCCCCCTTGCACGAGTACCAATGCCCCGCCCGAAGCAAGCAGGATTGTCTCGTTGAGCGACATTGCGGCAGCGCCGACCAGGCTGGTCAACGTAAACGTGCGGATTCCCGCAGACTTGTTGGCCCACTCTCGTTCGAGCCCGAGCAGCATACCCAGCGCACCTGCTATAAAAAGGTGGAGTATCTCAGTATCGACAGTTATCCCCTCTATACCTCCGAAAACAGCCGTATTCGCGATTGCACTCATTACAGTCATCTTATGTTACAAACGGTGGTTCCGTCATTTTTATATAGTCTATATACTACTATATTCTATATGGAGACAAATATACTGATGGGTAATAGGTGTTGGCCTTGAGGCTCGCTTGAATATTGTCGTAGCCCCTGCGGAATTCGAAGATCGCCCTCGATTACTGCTTAGTGTCTAGTAGCACTCATATATGCTATTCTAATACTAACTCTAGTTTCTATACGAGGAGAGTCTAAAACTCGGCTTGATTGGCTTATAGTTTTTGTCAGAATTAGACATAAATGCTTTTTAACCCAGGTTTCGCACATGTCTGTGTCGACAATGAAACAGAACCCAGTTGACCGACGATCTGTGTTGAAAATTGGCGCTACTGCGCTTGCAGCGGGCGTTGCAGGCTGTTCTCAGGAGAGTAGCCAGAACACCGAATCATCTGGTGGTGACAGCACTGATAGCAGTGACGGTTCCAGTAGCGGTGACGGTAGTTCCGGACAGAGTGCTAACTATCCCGAGTTCGATCCGGCCAACCCGGAGTTCCCGCAGCTGATGCAGACGCTCATCGAGGCGGGGTTCGAGACGGGGTCCCTGCAGGACCTGAAAAACATGAAGGAACGCGAGAAGCCTCGCTACGGTAACCCCGTCCAGAGTACTCCGGATAATCAAGACGACCTGATTGACCCGGACCGCATCGCGTTTGCGATGACACCAACGGAGGACCCGGCAGTCTACCGGGATACGATGCGACCGCTGATGGACAACATTGCCGAAGAAACGGGGAAATCGGTCAAGTACTTCCCCCTCAACTCGTACGCGTCCCAGATTGAGGCGATGCGATCCGAACGCCTCCACGTCGCCGGTTTCTCTACTGGGCCAACGCCTTTCGCTGTGAATCTGGCCGGTGCTGTCCCGTTCTCGCTCCAGATTTCGAAGGAGGGTGACTTCGGATATCGGCTGTGGCTCGCCACGCAGGCGGATAACGACGACATCTCGTCGCTTGAGGATATCAAGGGCAAACGTGTCGCACACGCCGAACCGTCGTCTAACTCCGGAAACCTCGCTCCCCGTGCGCTGTTCTCGAATCAGGGTGTCAC
This sequence comes from Haloarcula sp. H-GB5, assembly GCF_054850705.1. Classification (NCBI taxonomy): domain Archaea; kingdom Methanobacteriati; phylum Methanobacteriota; class Halobacteria; order Halobacteriales; family Haloarculaceae; genus Haloarcula; species Haloarcula sp. H-GB5. The sequence continues at coordinate 151,376 of NZ_JBTWBG010000004.1, forward strand.
TCCAGGCGAAGACTACGAAGTGAGCTATTCCGGCGGCCACGAACAGAGCATCCTCGGAGTGGCAAACGACGACTACGATGCTGCCCCTGTTTGTAGCACCTGTGTCACGCGTGTTGCGGAGGCGGACAACATTGATCCGACGAATCTCAAAGTCGTCTGGGCCAGCAATCCGTTCCCCACGACGAGCTTCTGTTACCGCTACAATCTAAAACCAGAAATTCAGGAAGGCATCAGGGCGGCATTCCTCGATTACGACTACTCGGACACCAAGATCGCGGAGGTCTTCGGTGGTCGCGGAAAATGGACGGAGATTGATTACGCTACGACCTACGATATCATCCTCCAGATTCAGGAGAACAACGAAATCAAGTACAACACCGATAACATCGAAGGCTAAGAAGAGAACCGAATAATGCTCACTGTAGATAATCTGGAAAAAACGTACGACTCCGGTGATAAAGCACTCAAAGGTGTCTCATTCGAAGTCAGTGGTAACGAGATCGTTGCGATCATCGGGCCAAGCGGGGCCGGAAAAAGCACGCTCGTTCGTAGTATCAACAGATTAACCGAGCCAACTGCCGGGCGTGTCTCGCTCGATGATACAGAGGTGACTGGCCTGGACAAATCAGCCCTTCGCGATGTCCGTCGCGATATGGGAATGATATTCCAGGAGTTCAATCTCGTCGAGCGCCTCACGGTGATGGAGAACATACTCTCCGGTCGCCTTGGCTATCTCAGTACGTGGAACGCATTCCGTCGGAACTTCCCACCAGAGGATATCAAGCGCGCACGGGAGATCCTCAGTCGGGTGAATCTAGAGGGAGTCGAGAACAACCGTGCAGATGAACTCTCCGGCGGCCAGCGACAGCGGGTTGGTATCGCCCGTGCCGTCATTCAGCGGCCGAAGATACTGCTCGCTGACGAGCCGACGAGCGCGCTGGACCCCGACACCTCCCGGGAGGTCATGAGCCTTCTGACGGACATCGCTCACGAAGACGATATCCCGATCATCATCAACATCCACGAAGTCGATTTGGCGGTCGACTACGCGGACCGGATCATCGGACTCAGTGACGGTGAGATCGTCTTTAACGGCCCACCTGACGATCTAGATCAGGCAGCCAGAGACAAAATATATCGCGGTGGTGAATCCATTGCGGACCGCGAAGGGCCGAGTGCGGGGAGCAGCACCGACTCTGACGACGTCATTGCTGAACGAGGTGACTAATCAATATGGCTGCTGAATCTGGATCGGCCGTTGAAGGATCTTGGGAGCGCCCCACAGTCTTCTACAACAAGAAGGTCAAGTATCTCATCTACGGGCTTATCTTGTTGTTCTTCGCGTATAGCTTCTGGAACCTTCGGATCTCCCCCAGCCGATTCGTTCGAGGGATCGGAGCCGGTGTCGAACTCGTCACGAGTATGCTCCCACCAGCGTACACTCCGTCCCAGCGGGAGCTGCTCATTCAGGGCATTGTCGAGAGTATCGTGATGACGATTGTCGCCACGACAATCGGCATCATCGTCAGCGTGCCGGTCGCCATCATGGCTTCCAACAATCTCTCGCCGAAGCCAGTTTACTACGTCGGTCGCAGCATCGTTGCAGTCACGCGCTCGCTCCACGAGCTCATTGTTGCGATCATTATGGTCAAAGCGGTCGGATTCGGTCCGCTCGCTGGTGTCCTTGCCCTCGCGTTCAAAACGATCGGTTTCTTCGCGAAACTCCTTGCCGAGGAGATCGAAGATATCGATCGTGGCCAGATGGAGGCGATCACTGCTGTCGGCGGGACGCCCGTTCAGACGTATCTCTATGGCGTCCTCCCACAGGTAATGCCGCGGATCATTGGGCTGTCGATTTACCGGCTCGATATCAACCTCCGTCACAGCACTGTCGTCGGGATTGTCGGAGCGGGTGGTATCGGGATCACGCTGTTGAACTCCTTCGACAAGTACGACTATCAATTCAGCATGGCGATCATCGCTGTCATCGTCGCGATTGTCATGGTCGGTGAAGGTGTCAGCGCTCTCGCCCGGAGGCGGATACAATAATGTCAAACAGTACTGACTCCTGGAGTCGGTTCGATCGCCGTGAGCGATTGCTCCGGTTCTTTGGGCTACTGGCTGGCCTCGTCATTCTCGTCGCAGCCTGGCGCGCCATGGAAGTGAATTACGGCTACGCCGTGACTGCCCCGCGTGAGCTGGCCGACCTCTTCGGTCGGATGTATCCTCCCAATGTAGGGTACTCCCGGAAGATTGTCGGGCCGCTGCTCGAGACGATCAATATCTCGATCCTCGGCACGGCACTGGCCATCGTAATGGCGATCCCGGTCGCATTCCTCGGTGCCAGCAACACGGCACCCAACAAGCCGGCGTACCTGCTGGGGAAGTTCATCATCTCGTTTACCCGTTCGGTCAACGTCATTATCTGGGCGCTGATCTTCGTGGTTATCTTCGGCCCTGGGGCCCTCGCTGGCGTGCTGGCGATTTCGATCAGGTCGATCGGGTTCACTGCAAAGCTGATCGCGGAAGCCATCGAGGAGATCGACCGCGGGTCTGTCGAAGCGATCACGGCAGCTGGGGCATCGCCCGTTGATGTACTCATCTACAGTATCGTTCCACAGATCAAGCCGGCGTTCATCAGCGTCGCGACGCTTCGATGGGATATCAACGTCAGAGCGTCGACGATCATCGGGTTCGTCGGTGCAGGCGGGATCGGTGTCCCGCTACAAACAGAGATCAACTACTTCAATTGGGAAGCAGTCCTGACGATACTCATCTCCATTCTGGGCCTTGTGCTCATCAGCGAAGCCATCTCAGCCTATCTGCGCAAGAAAGTAATGTAGGCGAGCAGCCACCTCCCGTCGCCTATTATTATCCGCTCAACTGATTCTATAATATTGTATAATTATTATCAAAAAACTTATACGTTTGGGGTGTATATAGCCAGTGGGGCCAACGCCAGTGTCTGCCAACCTGGTTTCCCCCTTCTCCGTATTATGAGCGCTTCTATCGACGGATTCAGCATCGTAAGGCAGGCCATTCTGCAAGGATGGATAGCGGGGTCGTTAGTGCGACCTGAATACCGAATTGGATATCCACTCAAACCGTGCTGCTCGCACCAATAGTATACGTGTACTTACGATGTATTACACCAGAGCCACGCTATACTCGAACCGATCTGTAGCCGCACCGCTGCTGGAAAGACGCGGCAGTGACGGCGGACGAACTTCTGGATACGTGTCACGAGGGGTGCATCTCCTCACGTCAGGTCAGCAAAAGAATGGTGGGCAGCCGGGGGGAGTGGCGTGCAACGCACCATTCAGAGTCGTCATCCACGACGACAGGTTCTGGACTCGGGCCAATCGATGATCTGAATCGGATTCAAGGGGGAAATGGAGCGAGGACCAGAACCCACCTACCGGTACGCAGTTGGTAACAAAAACAGTTGTGATATCTGCTTGCAGTCTATCGGTTCTGTGATTGCTGCACGGCTACGAACACGCTCTCGGAAGGGGTATGTCCAGTCGACTGTCAGCGAGCACGTCGCAATTACGATACTCCTTCGGAGGAAATTCCGGAGCGACTCCCAAACTGACTGCCACCCCGTCTGCTGTATCGGGAGTGGCACTTCTCTTCTGGGCTAGTCCCACACAGAAACCAATTCAACCATAGAACTGAGCTCAGATTCTATCTGGGAGTATTCGGTTGGATCCCAGTCGAATCGCTCCTCGACACCGGCATCAGTGAATCGAAGAGACGCACAGACATACGGCTCCGGTCGTGCTGGAAGAGCGCTAGCGCGTAGGCGAGCATCTGGGGGCGATAGTGTTCAGCCAATCCGGCACTTGAGGCTTCCGAGAGGTCGTTCGTTTTGTAGTCGATAATACGGTAGCTGCCGGGGGTGACAAGCAATCGGTCGATATCACCAACAATCTGCGAGTCATCAAGCCGGGCAACGACGGAATACTCATCGTAGGTCGCTTGGAGTTGTGTGTTGGCCTCCACGCGGTCTACAAATTCGACTGCATCTCCAGCGTGCTCGACAGCATCACGGAGGTCTGTTTCCGTCGGTTCTTCGCGACGGGTTTCGATTCTGTGCTTGAGCTGTTCGAGACGCTCCTGTTGGCCACGGATTGCGATATCCATGTCCGAGCCGGCGTCGGCTTTGCGCTCGTACTCCTCGATGAAGGACTCGATCCGTTCTCGTTCCGCCTGTGCGTACTCCTCGAGAGCAGGTGAGCCTCGGCGTGTTGACGAACGGAAGGAGTTTGAGTCCGACCTCTCAGTGGTCGTCCTCGCGAAATCCGTCTTCCTACAGAGGGACCGGTTCTACGGTCGAAACGTTTCCTTCGTTTCCGACTCTATACCTGATGCCGAGATAGAGGCACAGATACATGATACTCTTTTGGAGCCCTCAGAACACCGAGGGCTGCTAAGCGCCTACCCGTTCAGCGCCACGCTCGTCGAGGGTGACGGCCCTGTCAAAGGGTGGTCGACTTCCGACCTATCTCGTTGTCTTCGATCGCGACGACATCCTTCGCTACGAGATGTTCGAGAGCCTCGTCTACGTCCTCGGGAGAAAGGTCGACTGCGGCCTTCAACTCTGCCCGGGAGATCGACTCGTCGAAGGCCTGCAACACTTCGAGTTCCCGGTACACGCGTTCGGTGATTTCGGAGACCCGCTCGGCCAAGGGCGTCGAGATGTTGTGCTGCTCTTCGAGTTCCAGTAGCGCCTGGTTCGCGTGGGTGACGAACAGCTCCTGTCCCAGCAAGTCGATCTGCTGCTCCAGTTCGTCCTCGATAACGTCGAAATCGAGTTCGGTCTGCACGAGGGCGAACATGTCCTCAATGTCGTCTGTCCGCCCGGCGACCGACTTGAACAGGAAGATGTCCTCGGCACTGACCAGCGCGACCGACAGCCTCCCGGCGTCGAGATAGGTTTCGCTCCGCCGGCGCATCCCCTCCGAGAGGACGAGCTTGTCGATCACCTGTTGGTTGAAAATGTCGATACGACACCCGTCGTCGTTCTCGAGGATCCGCTGCGCTCCGAGGTCGCCGTACTCCTCTCCGCGCTCTTTGACGATGTCGTACCCGTTGTCCAGCAAGACTGCCTGTAGCACTCGAAGCTCGTCGCCGCCGCTAACGATGAGGTCGATGTCCTTAGTGGCGTTCTTGAGACCACGAAACGACATCGCACCGCCGCCGATCAGATAGACAGTCAGTTCAGTTTCGACTTGCCTGCCGACCCGTCGCAGTTCAGACTCGATGTACTCGCTGTCGAACCGCCGCCTCATACTGTCACCCCGTATTCGTCGGCGAGCTCACGGAACTCCTCCCACCGCGGAAGGCGTCCCGACCGACTTTCTCCCTCAGTATCGAGGTATTCGAAGAGGGTCGACACCTGTTCGTCGACCTCGTACTTTTGCGCGGCTTGGAGTACTTCGTCGCGGTCGATTGCCGTCTCGCTGAGCACGAGGAGGCAGTAGGACTGCGAGCGCGTTCCGTCATCGATTACAAGCATATGACAACACAACTCCCGCGGCGATACCTCATCGATCGACTCCGAGTACAGGTAGTACCGACGCTGACGAGCCATCAACGGGAGGTCGTACGCTTGGAACAATTCCGGCCCCGTCAGGTGGAACGCATCTTCCTCGATATCGGTGCGGGTCTGGACGAGAAACTCGTCCAGCGATTCCCAGAGAATTGTGAACGACTCCGTGTGGTCCTCGATGCGGTGTCTGTGCCGCAAATGCGCAAACTCATGGGCCACGGTAGATAGCTCCTCGAAGTCGTCGTTGAGCCTGTACTTTCCGTCCGACTTGTATATCATCCCGCGGTTCTCCAACGGGGACAACGACCGATGTACCGTGCTTCGATGAACGCCGGCTTGTTCCGCGAGTTGGCTGGCACTCGCCGGCGACTGCAGGCAGTACAGAATCCGTAGCGCTGCGCCGCCGAGCAATTCGGGAAACGGGATGTGGGTGTACTGTTGGACGAAACCGTCGAACAGTTCTATGGCTCGGGCATCTGACCGATTGATCTGCTTTTGCTTTCCCTCACGGCTGGTGTGAACCAGTCCCTTCGACTCCATCCGGGTAGCGAGTTCGGACACGTAACTACGACTCCGGTTTAGTTCCTCGGCGAGTCCCGAAACTGTCGACTTTCCTTGCAGGGCTTCCAGCGCCCGAAGCTCTGCCTCAGTGTACATTTTGTTGCATATTTACGAAGTGAATATAAATAACTTCGGTGTTTTGCAACACCGGAGCGTCAATCGAGCGACGGTAGAGAAGCACCCTTCCCATCGGTGCGGAGAGTCATATATCATCTCGAACCAGCCACACCGCTTAGTTGATAGGGAAAAGCGAACCGGGAATGTCTGGCAACCCGGGCGTTCAACCTCGGTTAGCAGGTCACGTCTTCGGCTGGGTCAGGAACGGTCTTGGATATCTGTAGCGCCCACAGCCCGGACTCCTTCTGTTCGACGGCCACCCGTGGCAGTGCCGAGGTAAGATCTTCGAGAGCCCCGCTGACATCGTCCGGGCGGGTGTCAGTTACGAGATGGAGCGACTCACCGAGAGCGAGTGCGCCGACCGTCCCCGCGCCCGCCGCGGTCAGGAAGTCGCGCCGTGATAGCTGCACCGGTTATCAATCCGTTGGACAGCGCGTATTTGCATACGTGGGACCCACGCTTTGCTAAGTGAACGATACCACAGGTCTCAATCGGTGAGACAGAGTGCGAAATATTCGGAGAAAAAGCGTCCAAAGACGCGCTTCTGTTTTCAATACTTGTTTTGCTGAACGACTGTCGTTCTTATTCCGGGAGATAAAAATCGGATTTCGGCTGTCTGTGCGGGGACGTGTTCCTGAGCTTGGCGATCTTGGACGGGTTTCGATGTCGAACGATGACAACGTCGTAGGCATCGTCCGAGGCAATCGACCCGCCAACACTGCTGATGCTTGTAACGAGATGACCGGCGTTTTCGCTTCCGATGAATACCATTGAGGCGTCTTCTCTCTTGGCCATTTTGCGGATGGCTTTCGCTACAGCCCCAGCCGGCGCGTATCGATCTACGACTGTATGTCGGAAATCCGAACTCGGACACAGGTCCATCACCTGTTCATGCAGTGAGGTGACGACCGTCTCCAGATCGAAGTCCTCGTTCGGCCCGATCCAGTCGTGTTCCCGAGCGTACTTGGCATTGCCGTTCCGGATGACACTGACGGCCAGCACATCCTCTTCGAAGACAGTGCCGAACTCCGTCGCCCGGACGAGTGCTGCCTCGGCTAGTTCGGAACCGTCGAACGGGACAACGAGGGTCATATGCTGACTAGCAGAGCAGCAGACAAGTAACACGCCGTCAATTCTTACAACGCGGGAAGACAGCGCCAGAATCTAAGAGCCAGTACCGGACCTATACCCGAGAGAACCCGCACGCAGAACGGTAGTCAATCAACTCCCAAGTGACAACCGTTCGTCGCCCATTCGCTTGCCCTGCGCAACGAGACGCGCTCCGTAGTTGGTCCGAGCATCATCCCAGGACGCCAGTGCGTCTCCAAGGGAACTGTGGCGGTCGAGAGCAGCCTTGAGTTCAACAGCATCACTCGCCGCCTTCGAAGTGCCAGCGGCCGTGTGCGGGCGAGCGACGAACGCCGCATCACCGAGCAGACAGACTCTATCGACTGTCATCTGGGGGACTTGCAGGTCGTAAATCGCCTGCACGAAGGGGGCTGCTGTTGTTGCAACGAGGTCGGTAAACACGGGCGGCAGTATCTCGGCTGCCCGCTCGCGCTGGCGAGTTTCGACTGGGCCTCGGAGTTGCCCCGGCGACACGCTGAACTGCTGGCTTGCTCCTGTTGTGTCGGTGAAGATCGTCTCACGCTCTCGACCGGAGAGCGTATCGTACCAGACCCAGTTGAGACGGCGGCCACCGGAGGCGGTGCTGCCGTCTTCGCCGGGGATGAAGTACGCAAGAATGAGCATTTGTTCCCCCTGATAAAAGGTGAAACGGCCATCGAACGCGTCGACAACTGTGTCCGACAGATCCGCTTCCGGGACGACACCACGCCAGGCGACGTAGTCAGCAAACTCCGGGTCGGTGTCGGGAAACAGTTGCGCCCGGGCTGTAGACCGCCCGCCGTCGGCAGCAACGACCAAGTCGGCGGTGGTCCGATCCCCGTCGGCGAATCTAACCGTGCCGTCTGTGGCCCTGACGCCCGTGACAGTCCGACCGGTGTGGTACCGGTCGTCCGGGAACGCTGCTCGCAACTGCCGATAGACGGCGTCCCAGGAGGTGAAAACCATTGAATCTGGTGTTGATGTCCGTACATCGCCGTCGGCGGTCAGAAAGCGCCGCTCACTGGCTCGGGTGGTTATGCGCGCTGGGTCGACGATGTCGTGGTGCGAGAGGAACCGGCGGATTGACTGCTGGGCGACGATGCCGCCGCCGCGACTTCGCAGGTCGCCGGCCGATTGCTCGGCGATAGTTACCTCGTGGCCTGCACTACCGAGAGCGATGCCGGTAAATAGGCCACCCATCGATCCGCCGGAGATAGTGACAGACAGGGAATCGGATGGCTCGTTGGTGAGGGCCTGAGACACGGCCTCTCTCAGCGCTTGCCGCATGAAAAGCCTCTGGTCCGACGGATGCTGGTGGTCTGGCACAGGGACACCAGACAGAGGGACCGCTAACGAAGCTCGTTCCCTGTTTTCCATTGTACCTCATCATGCGATGAGGTTCCGGTGGGGCCTCGTACCGAGTCGGATTATTAATATCAGTCTACACTAAATGCGACGTATGCGAGTCGCGGCAGTCGGAATTGGTGGTGCTGGAGGCCGGATCGTCGAGCGGCTGTGGCAGGACAACGACCGCCGCGAGACGACGTATCTCGGCGCGGCCTGTGCCCTCGACACGGACACCGAAGCGCTCACTGCACTCGACGCACTCCCGAACGACCGTCGGCACGCCTTCGGACTCTCCGAAACAAACGGGAGCGGAACGAACGGGGACCGGACGAACGGTGCCGCCGCCATCGAAGACGAACGGCTCGAAGTGCGCCGGGCAATAGACGAATTGGTAACGAGCGATATCGACGCCATCGTCCTCGTGGCCGGGCTTGCGGGCGGGACGGGCAGCGGTGCCACGGCTCACGTTGCCGACGCACTCAGAGAGGTCTACACGATCCCAGTCTACTGTCTGTCGGTGTTACCCGCCGGCAGAGACGACGGAGCAGCTACGAACACCATCCAAGCACTTCGAGCGCTGGAAGCGACCGTCGATGGGCAGATACTGTTCGACAACGAAGCGTGGCTCGGGAGCGGGCAGACGGTCGATGAGGCCGCCGAGACACTGAACGAGACAGTCGTGACGCGGCTGGGGGCGCTGTTCGCAGCAGGTGAGGCGACGGCATCCGAGGCAGTCGGCCAGAGTGTCGTCGACGCCAGCGAAATAATCAACACCCTCTCAGACTCGGGTTTCACGGCGCTTGGCTACGCCAGTCAGGACCTGCAAGCGGCCGATGGCGGCGGTGACGGGACAGTCATAGACCAGCTCAAAAACCGTTTTCTCAGCGACAACTCAGACGACGTCGACGAAATCGAGGCATACAACGCCGTCGAGACGACGCTTCGCCGTGCTGTACGCGGCAAACTGACGGCCCAGTGCGAGCTGGAGTCGGTCGATAGAGCTCTAGCCGTGTTTGCCGGGCCGCCCGCGTGGTTGATCCGGGATGCCGTTACCGACGGGCGGCGATGGCTCACGGAGGAACTCCAGTCACCGGAGGTACGGAGCGGAGATATGCCGACGCCCGGTCGAAACACGTTGTCGGTTCTGGTTGTACTCAGCGGCGTTTCAGAACTGCCGCGGCTGGTGGAACTCAAAACGCTGATCGACGAATCGGAATGAGACGGCCCGTTAGATTCTCGCGTTAATACACGCTAGCTTCAGCAAATCATCGTGGGGTGGGGACCATGCGAGTGGCACTGTCGAGTGGCAACCGTCCGTGCAGCTACAAGTCAACTGACAACCACGGACTCTACCAGTTGCGACTTTCTTCGCTCACATCGTCTGACCTTCGAAGGGAAGTCGATGGAGCGTCCCAGTTCAGCCGATGGCCCGAAGTACCGAAAAACGAGATAAGGCAGATTGCACTCACATAGATTTATAAGTGACAGTTTTCAACGAAATCGTACGATGTCACGGACTGTCATATCATACAAAGATGGCCATGTCTACGAGTTCGCTCCGAATATGGAACCGCTGTATACGGCTGCAGACGGGGAATCACTCACGTTTGAAACCATCGATAGCCTGAACAAAGCCGTTCAGTCAGACGCCGATCTGATGGATGCGATCCCTGAAGAAGTGAATGCGGCTACGGGGCCGGTCGCTGTTGAGGGAGCCACACCCGGCGATGTCCTCAAGGTTGAGATCGAAGACGTACGAGTCAACGAGGACTTGGGTCGCGTAATTACGGCACCGGGGTTTGGACTCCTGCAGGATCACGAAAACATCGAACACCCAGCGACGCGCGTGACGGAGATAACCAACGACGGTACGTCACTCTCGTTCAAGGATATGGAGATCCCAGTTGACCCTGTCATCGGGACCATTGGCGTGGCAACATCCGAGGAAGCGATGTCGACCTTGACGCCACACGACCACGGCGGAAATCTCGATACGACGGATATGACCACCGGGACGACAGCCTATTTTCCGGTGTTCCAGGACGGTGCGATGTTAGCGATGGGTGATTCGAAGGCTGCGATGGCAGACGGTGAAATGTGTGGTACTGGTGCCGAAATCGGAACCGAAATCGACGTCACCGTCTCAGTAATCGCCGACGCTGCTGTCGACCTTGAGCGCCCACTCGTCGACACTGGTGACGCGTGGAAGACGGTTGCAAGTGCCGAAACGATGGAAGATGCGGTCAAGATGGCAAACGAGGACCTCATCGAATTACTCGCTGCCGAACACGATTACACGCTGACCGACGCTTACCTCTTTTCGAGCCTCGTTGGCGGCCTCGAAATCAGCCAAGTCGTCGACCCACTCGTTACTGTGCGCAACTCGATTCCGAACGAATATCTCTCAAATCCGTTCTAACTATCGCAGCGAATCAGTCCTGTTGGTACTTAGCGGGACGACAATTTCAATGGGGACACTCATCTGGATACTGGATTTCTACTCGCCCTGCTACCGGTATTCCGCAAACTAGTGGCGCTGAACCCGGTGTAACCGCTACACGAACTCGCGACCTTCCAGAATCAACACCTCTGCTATCGGCCCCCTGACAAGAAGCTACAAACGGTATTCACTTCTATGCCCCGCTGGAATCGGCTCCGAAAGATGTCGATCCGGTTGCTCCACTACTCTGACATTGAGAACGCTTGCGACGACCCCGTGCGAATGGGTCGGCTTGCTGGAACGATCCGGTCGATCCGCGGTGAGGATACTGTAGTCGCTGGCACCGGCGACAACACTGCACCGGGTGTCCTCGCCCATTACTACGAGGGGCATCAAGCGATGCCGTTTTTCGGGGCAGTGAGTACCGACGTCGAGACGGTAGGGAACCACGATTTCGACTTTGGGACTGCCCCCATTCTAGACGTGATCTCGAAGAGTCCACAGGAGTGGATCGCCGCGAACGTTTTTGAAGGGGAGAGTGAGGACGAGCGTGGCGTTCTATTCGCTGGGTTAGACGGAACGACGGTCCTGCACCGAGACGGGCGGCGAGTCGGATTCGTCGGCGTCATCGATCCAGCGACTCCTCGGATTGCACCCACCGGCGCGTCAGAGCTGAACGTGACCAGTCCGGTCGAGAGCGTGCGGACAGCGGTCAGTGAACTCGGTGACAGTGTCGATCATTTCGTCGTTCTCGCACACTTGCGGAGCGACCTAGAGACCGCCGTTGCGGCCGTCGAGGGCGTCGACGTGGTCCTCGGCGGCCACGTCCACACGGAACGCCACGAGATTGTCGACGGAACACTGGTCGTCCATCCCGGAGCGAACGGGCAGGTGGTCTGGGAAATCGAGCTCTTCGACGGGACTTGCTCGCCGAGTGCCACCCGTCACTCGACAGCTGAGGGACCTCTCGACGAATCCGTGGCTGACACGACACGCGAGCAGCTGGCCGATGTCGGCTTGCTGGAGACTGTTGCCACTGTCGACGACCCGATCCATCGAGGTCTTGACCGGCGAACCCGCGGCGAGAGTCGTGTTGGCAATCTCGTGGCCGACGCCTATCGCTGGGCGGCTGATACCGATGTCAGCTTCGTCCACAATGGCGGTCTTCGAGAGGGGCGACCCCTGTCCGGCGAAGTCACGGCTGGCGAGGTGGCCAGTGTACACCCCTTCGGCGGTACGGTAGAGGTCCTCCACGTCACGGGTGAACAGTTACGAGCCCTCTTGCAGGCGGCCTTCTGTCCCCACCGCGAGGACGGACGGCTCTGGCACGGCGACGTCAGCGGAATGACCGTCGAGTACGATTCCGCGGCTGGACGGCTAATCGGTGTGGCTGTCAACGGCCAGAGTCTCGAAGCCAGTCGAGAGTACAGCCTTGCCACCAACTCCTACGTCGTCTACAGCGATGACTGGCCGATTCCACACGAGACAACCGTCGAGTCGTTCGGTCTCCCGTTCAAGACCGTCGCAGACTATGCTCGCGAAGAGGGCATCACTGTCCAGATGGGTGGACGACTCCAGGGCTGCTGACCGGGTCTCGCCACGGACGTCTCCTTCTGCGACACCGTCTCACGTTATTGGAGACATCTAAACAGGGCCGTATATAGTATCATGAGCCACGGTGGACAGTTCATAGTACTCAGTATACGTATTATAAATATTCAAACACGTCATCAGCATGCGTTCCAGTGTAGCATGAGCACACTCTCGGCTGATACGGAGGGTTGGTTCTCGTTTGGTAAACAGGACATGATGGTGTTCATACTCGTTATGTCCCTTACTGGGTTGCAGAATGCGTTCACAGAAATCATGCCTGAGTTCACGGTCGGACCGCTAGAACTGGGCGTTGGTGGCTTCATCTTTATCCCGATCGTGCTGGTGCTACTCTTCAGGACCTACTGGGCTGCAGTAGCTGTGCCTGTTGGCGAAATCGTATTCGGCGAAATACTGCTCGGTGAGTTCGATGGACTGGGTGCCATGGAGGGATTGCTCCTCATCCCTGTTTGCTATTATTTCGCCGCGAAACTGCTTCAGGACCCGGAAAACACCACTCAGTTGGCAATTGTCGTGTTTCTTGCTGAGGCACTCGAAGAGTTCTTCGCTACGTTCATCGATATTGGGAAGGTGTATATCGGGGTTGAAGAATTGGAAGCCGTACCCGGTCTCCCCGAGAGCATTATCGTCCTTGAAGGGGTCGACTTCCTCACACAGCTGCTGATCACGGGGATTCTTTTCGGCGTAATCCCCGCACTGTATCTCTACCCCAAGCTTCACGGGAAAGTCGAACCGCTGCTCGGTATGGAACCGTTTGAGGGTGAACGCGGCGGGTCGATGTGGCGTGGCTTTTCGCCGAAGGCGCTGTTGGCGGTGCTTATCGCCTTCCCGCTCGCCTTTGTGGCCGAGGCTGCCAGCGAAGTCGGTGGGGCGGTCAACGTCGTCTGGGAGCCGGAATTCCTCGCGACGTTCGGCCAGAGTTACATTGTAGTCCCGATTGTCGTCTCCGCTATCGTGGCCTCCATCGTCTGGTACCGCGCAACGCAAACGGCCTAAGATGATGACAACGACACATAACTCTCACATTGACGTTGAACAACTGCAGTTCCAGTATCCTGGTGCTGAGGAAGCCGTGTTGTCCGGGGCAGATCTGACAATCGAACCCGGCGAGTTCGTCGCCATCATCGGTGGGAACGGGTCCGGCAAGACGACGCTGTGTAAGTCGTTTAATGGGATCATCCCCCATTTTTACGAAGGAGATCTGCGAGGACAAGTTACCGTCGCTGGACACGTTGTCTCGGAAAGCTCTGTTGCAGACCTCTCTCAACATGTCGGCTACGTGTTCCAGGAGTTCGACAACCAACTTGTCAGTCCGACTGTCTTCGAGGAAGTCGCGTTCGCCCCGATGAACTATGGGCACGAGGACTACCGCGAACGAGTCCACCGAACACTAGATCTGCTTGATTTGAGTGGGCTGGAGGACCGTTTCGTCTGGGAACTCTCCGGCGGGCAAAAACACTTGGTTGCGCTGGCAGCAGCAGTATCGCTAGACCCCGACATCCTTGTCGTCGACGAACCAGCGGCACAGCTTGACCCAGTCAACGCCCGAGAGACCTACGACCGTCTCGCCATGCTCAACGAAACCCATGGGAAAACCGTGGTCACTATCGAGCATCAGACAGAGTTCATCGCCGAATATTGTGATAGCGTTGTCCTCGTTGAGGATGGCATTGTCAGTTGGAAACTACCGGTCGAGACGGCCCTCAATCAGCTCGAAGATCTCAGAGGACAGGATGTCCATCCCCCACAGGTCACGCGTATCGCCGAGCGCGTCCTTGATGACGCTCGCCCGCTCCCGGTGACACTTGCGGATGGCCTTGATTTGTTCACCGATTACGGCAGCAACACTGGAGCACGAACTGATGGATCATCGAAAGTGAACCAGACTGGGAAGCCTGTCGTCTCCTTTGATGACGTCTCGCATTCATACGAAACACTCCGGAGCGGGACGAAAGACGTTCTCGATACCCTCTCACTGGATGTCTACCCGGACGAACGAGTCGTCCTCGCCGGCAGCAACGGTGCTGGGAAATCCACGCTCATGCAACTGGTGACTGGCTTGGAAACACCCGACGAAGGGACGGTAACCGTCGGCGGAACGGACACTGAAGATGTACTCCCGGAGCAGTTGGCCGAGGAGGTTGTGTACGTCAAGCAGAACCCAGAAGAGATGTTTATCGACGATAGTGTCCGAGCCGATGTCGCCCACTATCTCGACGACAGGGACTACCCGAACGTTGAGCAGCGAGTGGACGAGGTGATCGAATTCCTCGACTTGGAGAACCTCCAGTCCCGGGATGGCCGCCTGCTTAGCGTCGGCCAGCAGCGACGGGCGTCACTGGCAATCGGGCTGGCGACGAACCCGTCGATTATCCTGCTCGACGAACCAACCGGCAGTCTCGACCTCGCGAGTCGTGAGGAGGTTGGTCGAACTATCAACCGGGCAGGCGAGCGTGTCGAGACGGTCGTGATTGCGACACACGACCTCGAACTCGCAGCATCGTGGGCGACTCGTATCGTCGTCCTCGACGACGGTAACATCATCGCTGACGGTCCGCCAAGTGACGTGTTTGCTGACCTTGCCGCCCTCAAGCAAGCAAATCTTCGCCCGCCGCAAGTGGTCCGCCTCGGGACAGAACTCGGTCTTAGTCCCGCACCGCTCACAGTCGAGGCATTCACAGACCGACTGAGCACGGCAAGTCCGTCGACCGAACCATCGAAACCGGCCGTGGAGGAGCAGCAATGACGACACTCGATGCGCTTCGGGATGCCACGTCTGTCGAGACGATCAAAGCTGACCTGCTCCGGACGGCCTACGAGAATGAAGGTTCGTTCCTCCACCGCTTGGACCCCAGGGTTCTGTTACTCTGGTACGTCGTCTTCCTGTTCGTCCCGTGGCTGTTCTACGACACGACCGTCCTTCTCGGACTGCTAGCGTTCGTGTCAGTGCTCGCAGTCCTGTCACGGGTCAGCCTGTTTCTCGTCGGGCTGATGGCGTTTACTGTGGCAACGACGTTAGGATCGTACGCTGTCGTGACTGTCTTCACGGGTGATCCCGTCGCGGCAATTCGAGCGCTAATTCCGTACACGCTGAAGTTAACGATCATCTCCGTATCGAGTTTGGCAGTGTTCTCGAGCATGGGCCCGAAGACCCTCTCTCAGGGCCTCAGAAGCCTCGGGATTCCACGACAGTTCACGTTCCTCATCACGTACGGCTACCGGATGCTCCCAGTGCTGTTTCAGGAATACCACGATCTGGTGAACTCGTTCCGGCTACGGAGTACGGCTCCTGACTCACCCGGGCGATTCCGCTGGCGACATTACGCCTACCTGCTGAAGCTATCGGTACGTGCGTTCTATCCGATGATATTCAATGTTGCAAAGCGAAGTCGAGTCACTGTCGAGGCAATGGAGGCTCGGGGATTCTCGCACTCACTAGCTAACGAAGCGAGTACAGAACTTCGGTTAGCAGATATGCAGATCCGGCCCATGGATGTCGGATTCTTTGCCGGCTCTCTCTTTGTCGTTGCCGCGCTCGCGCTTTTCCTTTAATGTCTTTCCACCCTCTTCGTGTTCTCATTCTCACTCTCAGACTGCCGTTCCGATTGGTTGTACAGGGGATCTACTGGTGTTATACAGACTTATTGAGGCATATATATCGAGTGTAACGGGTGTATAGCACTCTTAGCGGTCCTTTTGACATGACGGATTGAGTGAGAGATGTGAGCTTGATTACTGGTAACTCACTCGAATCGAAACTGCTGGAGACGATTATCCTCGGACGTGCAAAGATCCCGGATGATCCCGATCCAGGGAACTATGTCGTCGTCGACGTAGCGCAGTTCTCGACGACGGTCCCAGAACTATTTGCAAATGGTGCAGAGTGTATCTATATTACCGAGGAACGGGGGAACGAACCAGAATTCAAGGCTGAGCATCCAGACGCAAAAATCGGCGGAAGTTCTGGCCCAGACTATCAGGGCGAGGAAGGATATGACTTCTTCAATTCGCCGAGCTTTGTCCAGGATATTGACGTCGCTGGTCGACCGACTGCAATGACCTCCACCAACGGTGGGAACGCGGTCACAGATCTCCGCTTAGCAGGCGGTAACGACATCGATATCTATGTTGGCGGGTTGACTAACGGGAAGGCGGTTGCCAACTATCTCGCAGACAGCGGTCGCGAGACGTATTTCGTTGCCGCCGGCTCAAAAGGGAAACCCTCACCTGAGGATCTCGTTGGCGCGCTGTATATTGCGCGGCAACTGCACGGGAAGCCACTGACACCGGAGCAACGCGAGATCTATCGGGAGGTCGTTCAGTTTGGGAAGGGGCCGAAGTACGAGGAGAAACCGCAGATCAAACGGACGGATCTTTACGAGTACACACTCGCGTTCGACAGCCGTGACATCGTTCCGAAGCTGGACGGGCAACGACTCTATGACGTGAGTGGCGAGAGCGAGAGCTGATGCAGACCGATATCCACACGCATACCACATACTCGGATGGGTCAGATCTTGATGCAATGATTACGGCGGCCGAACAGGCTGGCTTGTCTGCACTCGGGCTGACCGATCATTGTATGGTCACTGCAGACGACTTCGGGCGACGTGCGAGATACGACCTCGTCGAAACGTATCAACAACGCCGGGAGGATATTCGTGCTGCCAGAGCGACGACTGACCTCCGACTGTACGATGCTGCCGAGGTAAGCTACGTCGAGGGGACTGAGTCGCGAATTGCGGCGTTTCTCGACACGGCCGACTTCGCATACACTATTGGGAGCGTCCACTTCGCCGACCAGTACGACTACACCAGTGGGACGCAGTACGGAACTGCGTCACCAACCCAACGCCGGAGAGCCGTCGAGCGGTACTACGATGCGGTAGTTGCACTCATCGAATCTGAACTCTTCGACGTACTGGGGCATCTCGACCTCCCAGAACGCATTCCAGCATTGCGGCGGCACACAACTCGAGAAGATTACGAACGGGTCGCGCGAGCGCTTGCTGACTCCAAGATAGTTCCTGAAGTAAACGCTGGCCGCGTCCACGGCTCACTTGGCCGAGTACATCCTGACCCAGCGGTGCTAGATCTGTTCACCGAGTACGGAATCCAGTTCGTTCTTGGATCGGACGGCCACACGCCTGCAGAACTCTCGCAGCGAGTCCCCGAACTACGAGCGGTAACTGGAACTCTAGATCGGTATCCTGTTTCTGATGTACTACACGACAATCAACCGTGAGTTCTGAAAATCCTCGTCATCGAAGACGGCGACGAGTTCCGCGCTTCGGGCTCCTGCGTAGGCGAGCAAGAAGCCGAGTGCCTGCGGTGTTGCGGAGTCGGGGAACGGCTGAGGCGGCCTCGCCCTTTCTGCGTCCGCTAGGATGGCTGGCCGACTGACATGACCGGTTGAACAGGTGTTCGTCCCGCTCGCCGCTGCCGTCTACAGGTGAGCAAAACTCACCGACGTCCCGTGCACTGCGTTCGCGGGACCCCCGCATCGCTCGCGACCGACCATTTCGGGTGTGTATCACCGCTCGTATAGCGTCCGACCACCCTCACAGCAGCACTGCGAACACCGGGTAGGAAACGGCAACTGCCAGCGAGGGTGTCAGTACCCACATCGTGACGATCCGCTTGGCTGCCGCTGGGTCGAAGAGGCTTCGCTCGTCGAGATCGGCCGGTCCCTCCGCACCGATGTCCGGAACATCCGGGACCGCTTCCGACCCCTCTGCAGGCTCTTCGTGTCGTGCGATGTCCCCGATGGTCGGACTCGCGGGCGCCTCTTCGGCGCGCGACGTAACCAGCGCCCCCGTCGCGACGTCGAGCTCCGACCGCTCGGGCGTCGGGGTGGCTAACTCCGAAAGCGTTGCAGCCCGACTCGCCCGCCCCCAGCCAAGCCCGATAATCGCCGAGGTAGTGCTGACCGCGAGACTCGCAGGGATGCCCAAGTATGAGAGGATTGTGATGACAGTCCCACCAACGACGGAGACGATCAGCGACGCGAGGATCGGGAGTTCCGTGATGTCGTCCCCGACTGTCTCCAGCGTACGCCGAGCGATGGTGAAACTCCCCAGCCCGAAGGCTACCACCGCGAGCAGGACTCCTTGGTCGACGGTAAGGGCGCCGCCTTCTCCGACAAGGGGTGCCACGGCGTTCGCCGCGTTCGACGCGCCCGCCGAGAACGCCATATAACAGCCGATGAGGACCACCGAAAGTGACCCGACGACGTCCTGTGGCGACGCGTTTTTGTTCAGATATGGGCGTGGAATTGTCCTTGAGCGGTCAATCTGGACGAAGTGGAGATCGAACTTCGTGAACGCGACGTAGCGGTCGAGATACGGGTAGAGGTAGCGCCCGACCACGAGCCCGATGGCGAGGCTCACCAGTGGGGCGACGATCCACGCTGAGACGATGACGAACATCAGCGCTTGGTTGAGCGTGCCCGACGCGAGCCCCAACCCGACGATGGCGCCGACAGCCGTCATCGACGTGGAGGCTGGGACGCCGTAGAGATTCGATATCAACAGCGACGCGCCCGTAAAAAACAGAACCCCGACGCTTGCAATGGGCGTGAACTGGGCTGCCGGCACGATACTGCTGCTCATCGTCGCGATGACGTTCCGACCTACGGTCCATGCCCCGAGGAAGCCGAAGCCGACGAACAGAACTCCCGCAGTCGCCTTCCGAACGAGACGTGAGCCCACCGCCGGCCCGAACGCTACACCTGTCGACGAGCCCCCGATGTTGAAGCCAACGAACACGGCGACAGCGATGCCGGCGACGGTTAGCAGTGACACCATTGTGTGGGTCAACGACTCCGGAGTTTCAAATAATCCCCGACGTTCTTCTGAAGTCGTGTCTCGATGCTGTCACGCTGTCCGAGTTACAAGCGTTCATCCTCAGTGCCGTGCTTAACGAGTACAATCATCTCCCTCGTAACTCTGCACGTTCAGGGAACGGGAAGTGTCACTTGGCTGCAGTAGGCCGGCCTCCACCGGGAGTAACATCCAAGCAACAGGCTTCGCGACGGAATAAAAGGCTTCTCTGGAAGGTATCATCCGGAACGCGGTCGAAGCGGAACCCGATATCATCTCGTTGGGTATTCCGACGCCCAATGACAGGAGACGATGGGAACGGCGCTCACTGACGGAGCTACCGCCATCCGCCCACGATCACGACTGCTGCGAGTACGGCTGCGCCGGCGTCGACTGAACCGGCTTCGGTCATCACGAGGAAGTCCGGACCTGATGGAGTCGTGGGCTCCCGATGCCGGTGAGGATTACGATGCTGATCCTGGCTACTGGCGCTTTCACGTTCTCCTGACGTCTCCCAATGAGATGAGTTTCGGGCAGCTAGTCGGCGAACCCGAGGAGAGACATAAGAAGGCCAAGACAGTGCTTGCCTGGGCTGCGGACTGTATCGACACCGACGTGCTCCAAGAGATTGAGCGGTCCCAAGCCAAGGATATCAAGCAAGCGTGGCGAGATGCAGCAGAGGCCGAACTGACCCGGCGTGAGATCGAGCAGTTTGCTGAGGACCCGCCGGACGAACTCGATGGGTGGACGAAACTTGACGCCGACCACGACGCTATCACGGTGGCCTACGTCGCTGCCTACCACGGAACACCGTCGGTTGCGACCGTCTTCGAGAGTGCTGACGGCGAATTGAAGACGCTTGAATTCATGCTGGAGGAATGGAAGGAGAACGACAGTGACCCTCGCTATGCGAGGCCGAACCGGTACTGTGTGACGACCGATGGCGACAGGGCCTACGCCCGTCTTCGGTCACATTTGCTGACCTTCGAGGTTGAGCCGATGGAGCGACTTGAACTGTAGGTTGCTCCAGCGATCAGTACAGGTGGTGCAGTGAGCATCCACACGAGCGGAATGAGTGTGGTATTCTGAACGCGAGCGAATCGAATGCACGCCCGAGGCAGGAAAAGGTAGCTTCGCAGACTCTCTGAACGGCTATTTCACCGAAAACAGCGTCCGACCAGTAGAGTTCAACAGTGTCGCTGAAGCTACTTTTCGGGCATCCACGCTGGCCGGGGGACCGTCGCGTTTCCAAACTCAGAAACGTCGTATATCGTCTGGTGAGTGAACTTCTCGTTCCCTCTCGTGATGTTGAATTCTGCGATGTATCCTTCCTCGGCAACAATGATGTGCCCGGTTGCGGTATTGGCTGGGACAAAGTCAGGGTCTCTGATACCAGTCACAGTGTACCTGACAGCTGTCGTCCCCTCAACAGTGACAGTCTCTGTCGCGTTTATTTCGAGACTCAGCAAGGGCCGTCGAAGTCCCTCGTGCGAGGCGACACGGTCTCGTTCCCAATCCTCGCCGGGACGCTGTTCCAACTCGCCTGATATTCGATCATACTTGTACACACCATCAGCGTTATAATATGTGTGTGAGTCCGTACCGTACCTCGTATCGACAAACCGTATTTCAGCGGTGCCAGCATCGGCATCGAGCGTTCGCACTATCGTGCGGTTCTTGCCGCCGCTGATAGTAGTCAACCGGCTTTTGCGGGATGTGTTCTTCACCGTCGCAGAGTGCGCTTGCAGTGCATCAGAGACGTTTGAGACTGTAATCCCCTCCTAAGACCACCCCGGTGGATAGGAAAAATTCTCCACCGTCGATTCGGGAGTCGGTGCTTGTTGGTCTGTGGTAGGCACCCCAGCACAGCCAGCCAAGAGGATGACAACGGCCAGTGCTACCGCAGGGAGGGAATCTTGAGGGCGGTTGACCATATCAGCACAAATTAGCTACCAGTAAAGATGCTTGTGATAGCTCTCTATCAGGACAAGCAATGTATTCGAGATAGGTCCGTATCGATTGGATAGCCGAATTTGGACGAAAATCAGTTACTGGTGCTCAGAAAGCAGGTCTACCTTGGATCTGGTTCACTCGCTTTCACAGGTAATTTTCTCAGGCTGGATCAACAGGTCCCACATACTGGCTCGTGATCGTGTCACTGTCTCGCCACTGCAAATAGTAAATTACGGTCATCGATGGTCTTCGTGGTAAGCGTACCCATTATTTATGAAATCTCTGCCTTCTCACGCGCCTCGGCAAGTTGGTCCTCCCAGTCATCTTCGTCCCAGTCCTCCGGTGTGTCGGGCTAGTCTGTGGATTGATCGCCCGTTTCGGCTGCCACTTCTAGGTCTGCACAGAGTGCCTCGATATCCTCGATGCTCGTTCGTATATCTCAGTCAACTCTGGGGGGATCGAGTCACGGTCAATGGCTCGGCGTTTTTCGAATCCGGTCTCGGCATGGGCGCGATCGGGCATGTGCTAACCAACGCACTCTCATTAGTTGTCGGTTGTGTTGGTTAGCTACGTAGAAGTGCGATTACGGTCGGTTACAAGCTAGCATTATCCCTGCTCCAGCGACTGGTCAGGATTCTCGAAGACGGCGGTCAATTATACGTGATGGCTCAGATCTTTCTCACTGCGGAAAAAGCTGCAAAGAGAGCGAATAATCCACCAATGCCGATAGCTATGATTGGTGCACTCGATGTTTTGTTCTTTAGAAACGCATCTCCTGGCTCGTCTGGCGACACATATGCAGTCGTCTGTGTTCCCTGTTCGTAATCTTTAACCGCTGATTCGGCTGCTGATCGTGTCTCATAATTACGCTCAATATTCGCTGGATAGAGTTTTGTCCCGGTGTATTTTGTCCCATTGTACGTGTATTCAAATTCGACGGCTGGTTCGTACTCTACGCCCGGGTTCGATGATGTGCCACTATCTGTCTCGATGCTGAGTTCTGTGACGGTTGCGTCCACTTCAACCGAATTTCGAACCGCTTCGGTCTGCTGGACGTAGTCAAATCCGCCGTAGCCGGCGATAGCAATACCGACAAGCATGTATAGTACTGCGCCGCTCAGGGTATCAGGACCGTTCACACTGAGCTCTGAATCTTTGGCCATACTACTAGCCCCCCTCAGGTTCTTTGGACGTTCTCGGCACCCAATTGTCACCGCAGTCCCCGAGTAATTGTGGGCTAGCTCGCTTCTGTAACTGAACGTGACAGGGCAAGCAGGGGGTGTCTACAGTTCGGATATAATACTGTGAGAGTGGACCGTGGGGCCTCTGGAGGGCGGAATTCACAACGTAGCATCCTGTTCTCTAGTCACTAAAAAGATGTTATGGAACAGTTTGCATACCCTCAACAGTGCCTTCTATCAGATGGTTAATACAAACGGTACTGCCCAGTTGAGTCAGTTTGAGACGTGAGCAGTTCGTGTCCGTTTGCCCATTTGCTACCAGATAATCTGCTAACTGTCTTTCGAGTGGTTGGGTAGTGTCGGACCCGATTTCACTCTAAGGATTGATGACGCTACGAATGAGTTGTTGCGTTCCAAAACAGTTTTGAATATTTAGGTTGGCCTAAATCGTGTGCAAGACAATTCCACCGGCTCTCGTACATCGACGCGACGGGATCTCATTAAGTACGGCAGCGCCCTCGTCGGTAGCGGATTGCTCGCTGGTTGTACCGATGGGGATGGCTCCCAGTCCAACACGAATGAGTCGGGTTCTATACAGACCACGACTTCTGACACGATCACGGCTGATAGTTCGTACTCAGTGTCGATAGAACCGGCCGGCGAAGTGACCTTCGAGTCCGTTCCCGAAACGTGGGTCGCAGAAAACGCCAGTTGGGGAGACATGGGTGTCGCACTCGGTTTGGAGAAGCCGAGCGCGGTCGTCCTCACGGGTGAGTACCGGACGTGGGCATACGAGGACATTCCGGGCCTGTCCACAAGCAAGGAAGATATGGTCTCGCTCTGGCAGGACGGGATTTCCAAGGAGACGCTTCTGGAAATCGATAGCGGCGTCCATTTTATCGACCCGAACTATATGAGTAATCTCATCCCCAACTGGGAACGTGCGGATGTTACGGAGATGGCTGACCGAATCTCTCCGTTCTGTGGCAACACGAGTTTCTCGACGTATCCGTGGCACGAAGACTATCCGTACTACTCGCTGTATGAGGCCACCGAGAAGGTCGCACAGGTATTCCAGCGAATGGATCGCTTTGAGGCGCTTCAGACGCTCCACGACGAGACCATTTCGGGCATACAGGAACGACTGCCATCCGAGAGCGAGCGGCCGGCTATCGGGCTCCTCTCTCCAGCATCAACCGAACCGGAAAAATACTACCCCTACCGGCTCGATGACACGACCGCATACAAACACTGGCACGACCTCGGTGTGAGCGATGCTTTTGAAGCTTCAGACATCCAGAGTTTTACCTCAGACCGCGGCACCATCGATTACGAGACGCTATTGGTGGTTGATCCCGAGATTATGCTGTTCTACACAGACACGTATTGGACGCGCTCGGAATTCCGTGAGACGTATCTTACGTTCCTCCAGGATCACAGCGTGGCGAGCCAACTTAGCGCAGTCCAGAACGGAGAAGTCTACCCGGCGGGCGGGATGTACCAAGGCCCAATTATCAACCTCGCAAAGACCGAGCGTGCTGCAAAACAGCTATTCTCCGATATCTTTGATCAAGACGAGCAACTGTTCAGCCGGCAACGAGTCGCCAACATTCGGAACGGAGATATTTAGGCCGCTTAGCTGACTCTCGGCGTCACACCCGTTGTGAACTGGGGAATCGCTGTGGTCGCTCCGTTCGTGTCACGACTACTCACTACACTCTTAGAAACAGGAGGTCGTTCCCGGTTCCTGCAGCTGGCAGACAGCGGCGTCGGCGACTAACAGTATGGACGCACTGTCGCCGTCCGGACCAGCGTGCCACTGGGTTCACCGGTAGCGGAGCATTCCTGCTGGTGGTAGGGTGACAGTCGTGATCGACACTGTAGTGAGTACTAAGATCGGTCATCCTTTGAGCACCGCTCGGCGCTCGATGGCAATATCGTGGGTACAGTCCCCGACCACATGACGGAGTCGCCACTGGCCCGTGTCTGGTGGCGCTGTATCGGTCGCAGGGTCCGGTGATGGACCGACACGGACCATCGGGGCCATCAGTTCTCGCCTCCTTCGAAGGGTGGGGACGGCTGCTGTCGCGTTCTCCCAGTGCGTAGTCTGTGTGGGTGACGGTGAACGAAATGCGGTCATCAACCCGACCAAGTGTCTGAGCCAACTGTCGGCGTGTGGCTGTGTCCGGATCGGATGCTTGCAGTCTGTAGAGCGGTTCTGTTGGGAGGTCCACCAGCAGGACATCCGTGGCGTGATCGTCGGTGACGGAACTGACTAGCAACAGCGGCTCACTGTTGATGGTCGTGATAGCGACGATCTCGCCGACGGCCGGCTGTGGAGTCATCGGCCTGCCTCCCGAGAACGTACGTGTGAGTGTGTAGCTGTCGAATTATCGACAGACGGCAAGCGGATATCACAACCCCTTTTATTACTAACTCCATACCAGTCGGTTAGGTTCTGCCCCCCGCTCCATGTTTCCCTGATAGCCAGTTGTCCTATCGAATGTGTTGGGTGCAGGACCTGTCGCCTGCAACGGCGACATTGGGTGGTGCGTGGCACGCCGCTTTCCCCCGGCTGCCACCCGCCTTGCTGCTGCTCTGAATGTAAGAGCTGTGCAGTCGTTTCTGTGTTCTGTGGCTGGTTATTCAGTCGGTCGTGGATCGTCGACAAACCGACAGACAGCGTGGGGATATCACAAACGTTTTCGTGACCACTCGTGTCAGGACTACATGGGTTCCGTGCCCTGTTCGATTCCATTGGATTCACCCATCCTCCCAATTGTGTCGGGGCTGGAGCCTGTCGTCGACATCCACGACGGCGACAATGGATGGTGCGTTGCACCCCAACTCTCCCATCCCCTAGCAACCCACCATTCTCTTTGCGTGACCAGTAGCGACTGGTGTTCTGTGAGTGAGTGCGGAAACTGCGGCTCGCATCACGCGGTGTACTGGGGGTGGAAGGACATCCGGAGTGTGGCGGTAGAGTACTGAGACGCTGTCGCTCGCTAGCAGGAATGTCCTTCACTGGGAGTACAGTGTAGCTGAACGGCTCTGGTACCTAGTTAGGGCCACGCTCCGGTGTGTGCCCGTTCGCCTGGGACTCTGCTCGGCAGTCATTTATTGCTCGGGTACTTCCCTGAAACGACTACTCGGTAAGCCTGCACATTGACCACTAATCTGTCACCGACCATCATACTGGTCTTGCGACGGCGAGCGCGTCACGCGTGACGCGCATCGCCGTCTCTTCTGGTGCTTGTTTGCTTTCCGTGAACTCCGCCGCAATTGGGATTTTTGACCCGGTCGAAACAATCGTACAACCGTACCCGTAGTAGTACTCTTCGGCGGTTGGATTGTAGCACTTCGACGCATCTTTATCAGCGGGTATCGCCCTCACATCGGCCGAATCGATGCAGTAAGTCAAGTCGAGCAGGCCGCGCCAGGCGGCCTGCTCGACGAGTCGGTCAAAGACCTCATCGACGACGTGTTCGAGGTCGGTGAGAAAGCGATCGACTGCGTCTATCGAGGGCGGTCGATCGAACCCACAGCTAAGCCAGACAACCGTATTCCGAAGCCCCCGCTCAACCGGGCGAATGGCGTAGATATCGTGGTAGTAGCAATGAAGGAAGCCACGCATCACCTCTGGAGGCTCGTGTTCTCCCCGTCTCCGCCGGGGAGAACACGTCAAAACCTTCGAGAGACTCGAAGGAGAGGTGTTCAAACAACGCTAGCGTCTCAGTCTCCGCGACATTGAAAACCGACTCTACCGAAGGATCATCTTGCAGGGTCGCTGGACTCATCCATCTCAGCGTTCACCCTGCTCTTTGGTGTGTAACTGTTCTATGATACCTTCTTAAGAGGGCAAGTCTAGAACGGCCGTACAGCCCCCAATTTTATATTACTTCGATATCAAATTCGATGAAACCTATATGCAAGATCTGGGGGAACCTGACCTATGAATCCACTCGATAGGTTGATGTCGATCTTCGGGAAGTCCACAAACGAATCTGAATTAAACGACAATCACGGACCCCGTCCCGGAACAGAAACAACCCACCAGAATACACATTCTGTGAGTAAACCTGAGAAGAGCAACCACGAGGGAAGACTTGATACCTCGAAACCAGAGGCTGCGTCTCGGATCGCTGATCTTCTACGGGATTTGGGCTTCGATGCTGACAGCGTTAGACGGTCCTACGAACAGTATTACAACTGCGAATTAGAAGAGTCCAAGACTATTGAAGACTACATTTTGGACGAGGATGAGACCTTTTATAATGTCCGCGAGGGTGAGCCAGTCCCCGTATTTAATACCGTTCACACGTTTCTCAGATTATCCACTCGGGGTGTGTTTTCAGATTGGAAATATCCCGAGGACGTGCCGCAAAAATCGCTCAGTGCGGTTTTAGAGAATTACGGCTACAAAATCCGGTTTTATGCTAATTCAGGCGAACGAGTTGGCTGGTGGGGGCCGGATCAATCCTACTATCTCGATGATGGTGAATCCTTTAGGATCGAACTCCTCGATAGAGACGATGAACGAGTTGATTCCTTCGAATTTGCCTATCCGGATACGAAATATGGCCACAATCGATTTGACTTGGTTGTCGACGAAATCAACGAACATCTCCTTGCAAATCTTCCTTTTCGGTTCTACGAATTAGCGGACACAGGCGACAACTATTCATTTCTCCTTCTTGAATCTGAGATCATAGAACATCTGGAAAACAAGTACGGAGAGGACGTGAGTATAGCAGGAAAAACTCTCATATCGGAGTTCGCGTAGTGAGGTTGGTGGTCTCAGGATTGTGTTTCGGTACAACGGAGGCAAACAACACCTTTGTGAACTGTTCTATGACACCCTATGATGTCCGCAATGCTCACACCGGTACACTGGCCGCCATCCACCACCTGTCACAAATCGCTTGGCGTAAGCGTCTACTGCTCCACATTCAGGACAGACCTCAGGTGGCTCAGTAAGATTATCGCCCACAACCGCGATCCGCCACGTGTCAGTGTAAGCATTGGGCTGTACTGATCAACTCTCAAGGCGATGAACAGACCGTCTCGCCAGAGTCGTTCTCTTACCGTGAGACGGACGCCTCGCCGTAGCAACCCGAGATAGCCCGAGACGATGTGTCTGGCCACCGATGACTATCGCGAAGAATGATGCGGTCTAAAGTGTCTATGCAACAGGGATAACCACACGTTGGTCAAAGCGTAACCCATGTCCCCAACCAAGTCCCTCGTATTCGCTCTGTTCTGTGGTCTCGCTGTCGGTGGTCTTGTCTACCGGTTCTTGCTTCCGGATTGGTTCTTCGCGCTCGGCATTGCAGCAGTGTACGCCGGTAGTGTGTATTTCTATGTCTCATTTGACATCCCGATGCTTGGAGAACAGATCACGTTTCGGAAGCAACCACATAGGCTCGGCCATGCGATCGGGATATTCGGGCTGAGTATAAGTCCAGTAGCACTCATCGAATACGTTGACCTACAAGGACCCGAGGTCGCCGGAGTTCTCGTCTGGATCACTGGTGTGGTTGCCTACCTTTTCTTGGTGTCACTCGCTCAAAGCCAAGAGTAATATTGGCAACTCAGACAGACCAGTGCCTTATCCATAGCTGTCGGTAACTGGTTTTCCCGGCAGGATTGCAACTGATGTAACATCCATCTATCGCCATTCGCTCGCCCTTCGCAGGCAACGACTTATTTTTGTGTGGCGGCTCGGTGTGCCGACCTGTATAATAAGTCGCGAGATCGGCCACTGAGCGAAAAATACAATTGATTAACCACAGCGAATACGGCCGCTGAGGGCGGTGAAATGGGTGCAAAAGCGGTCTTAGTATCGAGACCTCAGAGAAGTCGACGCAGCTTCAGAAATCAAACAGGGCCGCTGCCGTCGAACGCCTTCCGACAGGCGTAGCGATTCTGGTTGATCGCCTGGACACGTCCATCGAAACACGGACAGTAGATTATAAACAAACTTATCCCTCCATATAACTCTAAGACCAACTACAACGAAGATATATCTCACTTATACCTCAGATCTGTATCTAAAATATTACTAATAGCCAGCAAATCATGTAAATTTGTCTTCAGATACGAAAATATGGGAGCAAAATGCTGCTGAGTACGAATCTCTGCAAACACAAACGCAAGAACATAAGCACCCTAAACTGCTCCAGCACCGCGAAAGAAGAAATTGACAACGATTGGCCCAGACCTGTCAGCTTTACATAGAATCAGCTCATCCGAACGCGAGCCAAATGATAGTACGCACGTTTAATAGTCGGCATCCCTTTGATTTGGGTAGAAACAGTATGGGATGCAAGGTCGAGACACTGGCTGACCGGTATGACCTCACCGCCCCTGGGTCAGGGGACCACTCTCTCGACGAGTATCTCGTGGCTCGCTGGACCGGCCGTGACGGACGATCAGCGGACGGGTACAAATCGCTCACGGAGTGGTTCAACAAACGGGTTCTCAAAGAGCTATACGCCGAAGTAGATCGGGAAACACTGGGTGTCCATCTGGACCGTGAGTACGAACTCATCACCGGTGATGACGACGTAGCGTACGACGAGCTGGCGGCCGCGCTTGCTGCTGATGGACTCGACGTCGAGCGTATCGAGAACGAACTCATCTCTTGGAGCACGATGCGCCATCATCTCAAGGGGTGCCTCGAAGCGGACAAAAACACTAACGAGGCGAAGACTGACTGGGAGTCAAACACCGTCGAGGTCGCCAGACAGCAGACCGAGGAAAAGGCCCAGTCGGTTCTCTCTTCGCTGGCATCGAAGGAGCGACTCGCAGATGCTGAGTCCGCCGAAGTAGATGTCCAGGTAAAACTCGGCTGTTCGGATTGTTCCGTTCGGGTCCCGTTCGACGAGGCGGTCGAGCGTGGCTACGTCTGTGAACAGCACGTCTCGGATGAAGACGAGAAAGAGACTACCGTGGATAGCTGGAAGAACACTCTCTCGTCGGTGATTACACCATACGGTGCGGTCGAAGCGGTTCAGTGTCTAATACTCGAAGAACCATCCCTCTTGGAGACACTCCTACTCCCAGCCTTCTGAATATGACATGGGAACTCACAGTCGAGAATATCGCCGGGATTCGTAGCGCAAACGAGGCAATTGAACCTGGAGTGAACGCCGTCCGGGCGAGTAACTGGCAGGGGAAATCGAGCTTTCTACAGGGTATCCAGACAGTGTTCGGGGCTGAGACGCCGCTCACTGAGGGTACTGATCAGGGGCGGGTCGAACTCAACGCGGACGGGGAGGCGTTTGAAGTTCGACTCGAACGGGACGGCGTGGCGGTCAGTCGCCGCGGTACCCCGTACCTTTCGTCCGAGTACGACCGAATCTGTGCCGAACTGTTCGCGTTTCTCGACGAGAACAACGCTGTTCGAAAGGCAGTCCGAGACGGCGACCCGCTTGAGCCGGTGCTTACGAAGCCGCTCGATTTCGAGGACATCGACAGCCAACTGGCCGAGCTGCGGTCCGAACGAGACCAGGTGGAACGTGAACTCGAACGGGCTAACGATGCGGCAGAGCGGCTTCCCAAACTGCAGGAGCGAGAGACCAATCTTGAGGCTGAGCTTGAGGAGCTACACAGTGAACGGGAGGCACTTGACGCCGACGGCGACGACACCGAAGCCAGAGCAGAACTCAGCGACCTCCGAGCAGAGCGAGAACGCGTGCAGCGACGTGTCGACCGGCTCGAACAGACTGTCGAGCGAGTGGAAACCCGGCTTGCCGAGAACCGCACTGAACTCTCTGAGCTGACTGTCCCCGAGGAGAGCGATATAGAGACGGAGTTAGAACAGGTCCGCGAGCGTCTCCGATCACTCGAACGGGACCGGGAGCTGTTACAGGGGGTTTTCGAGGCTAACAAGCGGGTGCTCGACTCGGACCGAACTGAGTTGCTGACTGACGTCTCTCGGGATGTGCTCGGGGACACAGTCGAGTGTTGGCTCTGTGGGACGGAGACGACGAGTGACGAAATGGCTGACAAGCTCGACGCACTGGACGAGCAAATCACCGAGCTACGTCGTGAGGAATCAGAGTACCGGACACGAGTCGAAGAGCTTGAGGCCCGCCGAGACGAGGTCAAAACCGCCCGCCGGCAGGAAGCGGACTTGACGGACCGAATCGCCGAGCTGGAAACGTCTCTCGACGAAAAAACCGAGGAACTCTCTTCGGCCCGCGACCGACTGGCTGATCTGGAGGCCCGCGTCGATGAGGTGACGGAGTCCGTCGAGACAGAATCGGAACGGCTCACCGACATCGAGAGTGAGATCAAATACACAGAGGCGGAACTCGAAGATGTTCGAGCGGAACTGGCCGACGCCGAGTCCCGTGCCGAGAAGCGTGAGATGCTCAGCGCGGAGTACGACGATCTCACGGCCGAGATCGCTTCGCTTCGGAACCGTAAAGATGAGATCAAGCAGGACCTCCGCGAGTCGTTTTCGACGGCGCTAGCGGAGCTGTTCGAACGTTTCGATACTGGTTTCGAGATGGCTCGCCTGACCAGTACGTTCGACCTCGTCGTCGCTCGTGATGGGCGCGAGACGACACTCGATGCCCTTAGCGAGGGTGAGCGGGAGCTACTCGGTTTCGTCGTTGCACTCGCCGGTCACGAGGCATACGACGTGGGTGAGCGTGTCCCGGTGTTGCTCCTCGACGGGCTGGGAAGCCTCGCAAGTGACAACATCGCCACCTTCGTCGAGTACACTGCGGGCCGGGTTGACTATCTTGTCTTGACAGCATATCCTGAACACGGTGGGTTTGACGCAAACGAACTCTCCCCATCCGACTGGGACGTCGTCTCTCATCGGGCCGAAACCAAAGCGTAACGCTAACCCAAGCAGCGATCGGTTCGGCCCGTGGTAACATGTAATGCATTCTCGCCAGACTTATATTTCCGATTACGTTAGCCGCTGATGTGATGAGCGAGTTTACCGAAGCCCACGAGCGTGGAGTCCAAGCATTTACCAAGAGCTTATTGCACAGGGAACAGACGTGTAGCAACTGTGATTTCCAGGATACAGTCCTCCACAGCGACTGGCAGACCCACGTCGAGACGGACCACCAGTCGGGCCACATACGGTATCGGCTTACGTGTCCGGACTGCCAGTCTGAGGAAGTGCTCGATATCGACATTTGAGTCTAGCGGAGTTGCCGGAGTAGACACGAGGACACTCGTAGTAACAACCACTAAGTCATTGTTAGATCTGGTCTGTGAAGGATGAGGGCACTGCTCGCCCCGTCACTCCTGTGGCACAGCGTAGGCACCGAGGGCGAAAACCAGCGCGGCGAACATCGCCAGTACCAGCAGGTCGAGCCAGGCCGTTTGGTTGAGGTACGTGACGTTTCTGACCCCGCGAGAGAAGTACGTGAGCGGTGACAGACCGATCACCGGGCGGAACCACGTCGGAAGCCGCTCCGGCATAACGAACGTCTCAGAGAGGAACACGAGCGGCAGCGCGACGGCATTACTGGCAGCGACAACGCCGTCCTGTGAGCCAGTGATCCGTCCCAGTATGGCTCCGAGCCCGCAAAAGACCACGACCGCGAGGATGATAAACGGAAGGAGCAACGGTGAGAGTCGGATAGTCCCGCCCACGAGCAGTTCTAGCACCCCTAGTACGACGGTACTCGCGAGAACGATGATAGCGATGTTAACGAGTGTGTGCGCAGCCAACCACTCGCGAGAAGTCGCGGGCGTGGTCGACAGCTTCTGAAACCGGTTCCCGTCCCGATATCGGGCGAGTGAACTCCCGATTCTGGACAGCGGCGTAAAGAGGACGATAACCGCCAGATAGCCCGGCACGTAGAAGCTAGTCGGGTGTCCGAACAGACCGCCGCCCGCCGGGTTCGTCTGAACGATGATGCCAAAGATCCCGACGAGGATGAGCGGGAATCCGAAGGTGAAAAACACGGCCGTCCGCCGACGAAGGAACGTTCGCCACGCCGCTCCGGCCTCGGCAGTGATACGGCTCGTCCGACTCATCGGGACCGACCTCCGGCAGTCATGGGCTCTCGCGAGGGTCCGTCCTCGTCGGTACTCTCATCGGTGAGGCTCAAGTAGACATCTTCGAGGGAAGGGTCGGTCCATGTGAGCGTCTCGTACGTGACTCCCTGCGCGTCCAGTTGTCCGACGACCCGTCCGATATCAGCTGTCGCAACATCCAGAATTCGTATGCCGTCTTCCGTCGACTCGACCTCTGCGTCAAGCCCCGCCAGTTGCTCTGGAGACGTTTCTGTCTCGACGAGGAGATGCGTACCGCCGCCGTAGGATGCGATAAGGTCGGTCGGCGGGCCGACTTCGACGAGTGTGCCGTCATCGAGCAAGGCGACTCGGTCTGCGAGCTGCTGGGCTTCTTTCATGTAGTGGGTCGTGAGAAATATCGTCGTCCCCTCGGCCGCCAAGTCGTCGATGAGTGTCCAGAGTGACTGACGACCAGCCGGATCGATTCCCGTCGTTGGCTCGTCGAGAAAGAGGAGGTCAGGGTCGTTGACGAGAGCAATGCCGACGCAGACACGCCGCTGCTGCCCTCCTGATAGGTTCCTGTACCACGTCTCATCGGCTGTTTCCATGCCGACAGCAGTGAGTACGTCGTCGACGCGCTGGGGGTCGTCGTAGAGTCCCTGATAGTACGTTACTAGTTCACGTGCTGTCAGCCGTTCTGGCGGTGTAAACGACTGGGGCAGCAATCCGAGACGACCGCCCTCGACACTGGTCGGTGACTCGCCGAAGATGCTAACCGAGCCCGAATCGGGTGTTGCTGTTCCAGTAAGGGCTTCGACGAGGGTCGTCTTTCCAGCCCCATTTGGGCCAACTAGTGCGAATATCTCCCCACCGTCGACATTAATCGACACGTCGTCGAGTGCGACCGTGTCGTCGTACCGTTTGCTGATATTCTCCGCTACAACTGCTGGGGGCATAGCTGAACGTGTGCTGTCTTCGGACCTAAGCTATTCGCTTCGGGACGACGGTAGTACGAAACCGGCGGGACAGAAGAATTGATAACGGTTCAGTTTTAGAATTACCTGTTGGAATGCCAGACAAACCGATACCATCGGTTATAGAAGAACCAGCGATGCGTGACGCTCTCGCTACGGTGGTCGAGCACAGTGACAACGGAAACGAACCGCTCCAGTGGAACGACGTGAGTGGTTCGCTGTCCAGTGAGGAGTGGGGGCGGCTCGTACGGGAGGAGGTGCTTGTCAGTGACGGCACTGGATTTACCTTGGCGAATCCAGAGCGGGTGCGGGAGGCACTGCAACCGGACGAACCCCTGGACACAACGACGGACACGGACGGAATCGAGGCTGAATCGTGGGCCTGGTATGACAAGACAGCAGGGCTGGCGGCCCTCTCACTCTTTGCAGGGTACTGGAGCACCGGTATCAGGAATACCATCGCATCGTACGATGATCTCCTTCTTGCCCCGATCACGGATGCGCTCCCGTTTTTCGCCGTCATCATATTGCTCGCACTCGTCACCGGACTGTATTCGACCGTACTGCAGTCACGGCTGAGAGACACCGAGACGATACAGGCGTATCAGGAGCGGATGAACGAATTGAAAGAACGCAAGGAGGCGGCGAAAGAGCGCGGGGACGATGAAACACTCGAGGAACTACAGGAGGAACAACTGGAAGCCGCTGGCGACCAGCTCGGGATGTTCAAACTACAGTTCCGGCCGATGGTGTGGATCATGCTCTTGACCATTCCGGTGTTCCTTTGGCTCCGGTGGAAAGTCCGTGGCGGGCATCTCAGTGGGACCGAAGCCGGGTTGATCGTACCACTCGCCGGTGCCGTCGGCTGGCAAGAGCCGTTGTTCGGACCCATGAAAACATGGATTGTCTGGTACTTTCTCTGTTCGATGGTATCGCGGCAGCTCATCCAGAAGACCCTCGATATTCGACCGTCCGCCTCGCCGTCGGACTGACAGGCCCTAAGTGATTGTTACTTGGCCCCCGAAAGAGTAAAGACGAAACTGATTAGCGACACGGCGATAGGATGTCGAGTGAATGCCGTCGTCACGCTCGCGTCTCAAGTCACCGGTATCGCTAGTCGTCTTCAGCATCGGCGTCTGTTTCCTTGTACTGGGAGCGCTGGGGGCACTGGCCGACACTCACCCGGCGATCGGTGTCTCAGGGTGGGGACTGTATGCCGATAGGAATCTGGAGGTCATCGGGGTGCTTACCGGCGGTGTCGCACTCCTCGGGGAGTCAGTCCTCATACCGGCGGGCTGTGATACCCCGCCAACACTCGATTGCCAGACAGTGTACATGACCGAGCCATTGCAGGAGATGCTTCTTTCGCTTGCCGCGGAAGCGGAGCCGGACACGGTGTCGTTCGGCCTTGCGGTCACGCCGGCGGGAGAACTCGAAGCTGGTATCGACGCCCCTGACCAGGCCCCGGTCTTTTCAGACGTCTACCTGCCCGAAGCGCCGAACTCGGTCAGTTCCGTATTCGGCATTGACCTGTCGACCCCACCACAGCGGACGCAGGGTCGGTTCATCTCACACCCACGCTCTGGGCTCGAGGTGACCAAACGCGATGACCTGCACGAAGTCGTCTTTGTGGCTGTGCCACCCTGGGACGATGCATCTATCGCGGCGTTTGATCGGGCAGGCCGGCGCCACCGTCTCGAAACGGTGGACGCTACGGCGAACCCGGACGTTCCTGAACCAGTAAACATTTGAAAGGCCACACAAGAGATAGCGACAACCACCGCGTCAGCAGTATCATCGGCAGCGCTACGTAGAGTGGCAGCGGTAGAGCTGTCTGTGACCTGTTCTGGCGTGGGGGTCTCACAAGCATGACGCATATGATTCGTTGTCGGTACAGCTGTCAGTATGGTATCGTTACTTGGCCGTGCGCTGGAGGACAGCGATGAGCTGGAAAGACACTGCAGAACCCGTGCTGGTCCGGATGCCAGCCGTCCGCAAGCCGGACCGACACATCCCGTTCAAACGGAAACTGGCGTGGACGGCAGGCGTGCTGGTCCTCTATTTTTTCCTGACGAACGTGATGCTGTTCGGGCTTGATATCACCCGTGATCAGGCCGTGTTCGGTCGCTTTAGCTCGATACTTGCGTCCGGCCAGGGGTCAGTGCTACAGCTCGGCATCGGGCCCATCGTCACGGCGAGTATCGTCTTGCAGCTGCTGGGTGGGGCCAATCTCCTTGGACTCGATACACAGAACGACCCACGCGACCAGATACTCTATCAGGGCCTTCAGAAGCTGCTGGTGCTTGTGATGATCTGTCTGACCGGCTTGCCGATGGTGTTTGCAGGGAATTTCCTGCCCGTTGATACCCAGGTGGCCCAGTCGCTCGGTGTTGGAACCGCCGGTGTCCAGTGGCTCATCTTCGCACAGATGTTCGTCGGTGGATTGCTCATTCTTCTCATGGACGAAGTGATATCCAAGTGGGGGGTCGGCTCCGGTATCGGCCTGTTTATCGTCGCCGGCATCAGTCAGCGACTCGTCGGTGGGTTGCTTACACATCCGGTTATCGGCGGCCAACAGTACGGTATCATCCTGACCTGGATACGGATAGCAACCGGTGACGTCCCTATCGGCCCCGTATTCAGTTCCGACGGCCTTCAGGCACTCCTGTTCACACAGGGCCATTTACTCCAACTCTTTACGACGCTCCTCATCTTTGCTATCGTCGTCTACGCCGAATCCGTGCGTGTGGAGATCCCACTCTCGAACGCGAGAGTAAAGGGTGCGAGAGGTCGGTTCCCGGTGAAACTCATTTACGCGAGCGTCCTCCCGATGATATTCGTCCGCGCCATACAGGCGAACATTCAGTTCCTGGGCCGTATTTTGCGGGCGCAACTGGAGAGTATGCCAGCGTGGCTCGGTGTCTACGCGAACGGGCATCCCGTCGGGGGGCTGTTTTATTATCTTGCACCGATCCAATCACCGCGTGACTGGATGTGGTTCCTCGGCGAGGTCACCCAACCCGTCTGGAAAGTACTGCTTCGGATGGGCATCGACCTGACGTTTATGATCGTCGGTGGTGCCATCTTCGCCGTCTTCTGGGTCGAAACTGCCGATATGGGGCCTGAGTCGACGGCACAGCAGATCCATAGTTCCGGGATGCAGATACCCGGCTTCCGCCAGAACGTCGGCGTCATCGAGAAGGTTCTGGAACGGTATATCCCGCAAGTCACGGTTCTGGGAGGCGCGCTTGTCGGTCTGCTGGCGGTCATGGCGAACATGCTCGGTACCATCGGCGGTGTTGGGGGAACGAGCTTGCTGCTCACTGTCTCGATTACGTATAAACTGTACGAGGAGATTGCTGAAGAGCAACTCATGGAGATGCATCCGATGATGCGCCAACTGTTCGGGTGATTTTGCGGGGCAAGTGGCGCTCTCTGCGGGTTTTGAACTGCGCATAACATCAACGCTGCTCAGAAAACAACCACTGAGCCCCTGTTAATATGTTCCTGTTCCGGGAGTTATAGAAGCATCGAGTGCGTTTCCGTCTCTATGGAGGAAGAGAACACTCATCCAAAACCACCAGTTGATCTGTCCGATAACATTGTTTCTGTGTTACAAGATGCGTCTGTTCATGACTTACGGGAGAGTGTGATATATGCTCAGGAGCTACTCCAGCATAATCATGAACCGACCGAGCAAATAGAGCCATTACCGGGTGAAGAGATCGTCGAAATAAAAGGTGAAGGCAAGCGGTTCACGGTACTGAAAC
Source organism: Haloarcula sp. H-GB5 (assembly GCF_054850705.1). Taxonomy (NCBI): domain Archaea; kingdom Methanobacteriati; phylum Methanobacteriota; class Halobacteria; order Halobacteriales; family Haloarculaceae; genus Haloarcula; species Haloarcula sp. H-GB5. Next base: position 188,802 of record NZ_JBTWBG010000004.1, read on the forward strand.
GCCAGCAGTGTGCGGATAATTGTCCCGACTGCCCACACGGGCCGTATGTTTACGAAGTTACACAAGAAAAACAACTGAACGGCGAGACACACTTTCACTGGGCGTTCATTGGCCCATATATTGCAAACGAATAGCTTAGTCGTTGCCGCCGCTGGTGTGCGGTGACTCGGCGTACTTGAGCTGGAAGAAGGCGAATATCAGTGAGAGGATCACGGCGAAACCTGCACCGAAACCAATGAAGTGTGGTTGTAACGGGACTCCCGCTTGATGGGGGTCTACTTCGACGGGGCCACCACCACCAACAGTTGTTGTTGGATACTCTTCGCCCACGACCACAGCGCCCTTCATCCCGAGGCCTTTGTGCGGGTCACAGTAGTACTTGTAGAGACCAGCCTCCTCGAACGTGTATTCGTAGTTGACGCCAGCACTCCCCGTTGGTGACCCTGAGTCAAGTGGGCCGTCGCCGTCCGAGACTACGTTGTGGCCACCACCCTCGCCCGTCCACTTGAACTTGACTGTCGTGCCCGTGTCGACGTGAATCGCAGGCGGGCCGAAGCCGAACGCGCCGCCGTTTGCCTGCACACCGACTTCGACCGTTGCCGACTTCTGCTCTGTCGCGTCGACGGTACTCGTTGGGTCACTGAAGTTTCCGACGTCACCGAACCACCCGCCGTAGTCCGGCACTGTGGTTGCTTCACTCCCACCGCCCTCACCGCCACCGTCCTCCTGCGCAGCTGCGGTTCCAGACATGCTAAGCGTGCTCAGAGCGGTCGCTGTACCTCCGGCTGTCTGGATGAACTGCCGTCTGTCCATCTCGTTTCAACCGTTATATGCACACCTGAACAAATCTACGGAAAAAGATATCTCGACTTGCTACCGGCGGTACCCGCGGAGCCACCGCGTCACGAACGATGTGATACCGAGGTCGCGTTTGGCCATGATAACCGTACTCTGTGCGCGCCGCCCGACGGTTTCGGGAATGGCTCCGACGACTAATTGCTGGAGCATACTCTCACGCGATGCGCCGATGACGGTCATGTCAACGTCGGCAGTGGCCTCGACGATGGAGCCGGCGACGTCATCACTCTCGATACGCCTCCGGGTCGTTTCAACGTCGTTCAGGATCGAGGCCGTCATTTCGAGCAGTCCCTCGCTGGCCTCGGCCGGCTCTCCGGAGTCGGCCACGGTCAGTATCTCTACCCGGGCATCGTTACCTCGTGCTACCGCCCGGGCCACCTCAGCGGCGAATTCCGCGTGGGGCCCACCTGCGGTGGGGACCAATATGTCGTCGACGGTTGGCTGGTCTCCGATTCGCTGGACAAGCACGTCACAGCCCGCCTGGGTAACCACTTGGTCGACGTTGCTCCCCAAGGCGACATCCCGCCGGCGGCCCTGGCCGCGCCATCCCATCAACACGACGTCGACATCGTTCTGCTCAACGGTGTTCAGGATCGCCGGGGCGACTTCGTGTCCGATTCGAATGGTCCCACTGACCGGGACATCGGGCCGCTCGTTCTCTGCGAACTCCAGCGCCGAATCAAGTACGGCACGTTCCTCCGAGACGAACTGACGGCCCTCCGACAGTGGTGTCTGCTGTGGGACTGTGACGACGCTCATCACTTCTATTTCCGCATTGCGGTCGGCTGCAACGTCGAACGCGGTCTCCATCAGCTGGTCGACACTCTCCGGATTGGCGATGGGGACGAGTAGCCGCTCCTCCTGTGCCGTTCGTTCTGGTGCAGGGGCTTGTTCTGCAACGACGGTCGGCGTCTCCTCTTCGAGTTTTTCTTGTTCTTTCCGCTGGGAGTAACCGTAATAGACTGCGAGTCCAAGCCCCATCCAGACCACCGTCGTTACCAGTGCGATGAAGCCGTGTGAATCTGGACCCAGACCGATCTTCAGGCCCAGCGCCGACAGCAGGAACGGCGTCAGGAGGAACTGCAGGACGATGCCGATAAGCGGCGGCCACGGCATATATGGAACTTCGTACGTGCGCGGCAGGTCCGGATGGGTCTTGCGCATCTTGATGACTGTCCAGTTGACCTGCACGAACAGGAGAATGAACATGATGTCCGCCGACGCGGCGACGGCCTCTATCGGCAGTGTGACCGCCATGACCGCGATGAGAACCGCTGAGAGGAAAATAGCGATGTGTGGGGTACGCTTGTCGTCGTGTATCCGTGAGAACATTTCAGGGAGTGCTCGGTCCCGCCCCATTGCAAACGAGACTCTGGACGACGAGTAGACCGTCGCATTGAGCGCGCTCATCGTTGCCGTCAGCCCAGCAACGAGGAGTAGCGGCACACCGAACGGGACAAACTGCCCAGCGGCCTCGATGATACCGAGTTCGCCGAGGTTTCCGAGGAGTTGCCACGTCGGTGCGTCGGCAGCGACCTCAGCCCGTTCGGCCAACTCCGGAACCACTTCGATACCACCCAATGCTGCGAAGGCGACGAGAATGTAAATCGGGACGACGATGGCGAGCGAGTAAAACACCGCCTTGGGGACGTTCTTGCCGGGGTTGACGACTTCCTCACCGGACTGGACGATAATCTCGTAGCCCTCGAAGGCGATGTAGGTAAAGCCCATCGCACCGATGATACCGATGGCACCGTTCGGTGCAAACCCCGGACTGCCGACGAACTTCTGTGGCCACTGTGGAGTGTTGACAGTGGCAAGGATGCCGAAGGCGACGAACACGGCGAGGATACTGACCTTGATCCCAGTCACGACGACACCGGCTTTCCCGGTTTCCTCAGCACCACGGTAGTTGATGAACGCGAATAGCGCCACCATTCCAACGGCCAGTACTTTCTCTAATAGCCCCGGTGTGAGAACGCCGAAGAGGACGAACTCGTGGGTGAGACTGGTGCCATACACGATGAACTCCGTCAGGAAGACGCCAAACGTGACGGCGTACAGCGAACAGGCCACCGCGTGAGCGAACCAGCTCATCCACCCGGCATAGAAGCCGTTCGGATCGACGAGTGCCTCTTTGACCCAAAGGTAGCCACCTCCAGCCTCTGGGAACGCGGCTCCAAGCTCCGCGTACGATACGGCGGTAAACAACGCGACAAACCCGTTGAGCAAGAAGGCGACGGTTAGCGCCGGGCCGGCCAATCCGGCGGCAAAGCCTGTCAGGGCGAACACGCCCGCACCGATCATCGCGCCCACGCCGATGAACGTGATATCGAACAGGCTCATGTCTCTCGACAGTTCCGTCTCGACGTCTTCGGACGAGTCTGCCGAAACTGATGTTTCTGTGCCGGCAGTGCTATCTGTCATCCTCTAGCCGTTCACCAAGGGTCATGACTAAACTTTCGCTTCGGAGCATCCCATAGAGGCGAAACACCTACACTGGATACTCTCGAAGTCCCACTGAGAGATGCCCCAGCCGTTACGACGACGTATCCTGAACGCAAAGCGGGAATTCCACCGTCGCAAGCGAACTCGGACTCGCGCGCTTCGCCGCTGGCTTGAGGATACTGAGAACCTGTTGCATATTTGTGTTCTTGTTATTGTCCCACTACTGATTGCGGCTGTCACCTGGTTCTCGAACATGTCCCCGGTGGTTTCGTTCCTGGTATACCCACCGCTCGCTTCGGGGACGTACACATTGTTTGCCGATCCTCATGGCCGATACTCGGATGCTCGCCGGTTTGTCGGTGGGATGACTGTCGGAGCAGTGAGTGGCTGGCTGGCGCTCGAACTTACTGCACAGTTCTGGTACACAGTGCCACCGACCCAGTTTCAGGTTCACTCCGGTGCAGCCGCACTCGGAATCTTTCTCACGGGAGCACTTACGTGGCTTTTGGATCTCGAAGTACCGACGGCCTATTCCTCAGCGCTTTTAGTCCTCGTAACGGGGTCCGAACAACTGAGGTATGTGGCTGGTATCTCAGTCGCAAGCGCGATCATTGCCGGCCTGTTCATCTTCTGGCGCCGAGAGTTCTACCGGGAGCGGGCACAGTATCTCTTCCAATCGACCAGCGGTAACGATCAGATTCTCGTCCCGATTCGAGGTGAGAACGCCACCTCGCTGGCACTTTTCGCCGGCCAAATAGCCGCGGCGCATGATGCGGGGAAGGTCGTCCTCATGGATTCCGTCACGACCGAAACGATCGACCAACTCGAAGCAGACCTCGCAACTAGCGAGTCCGAGACGGAACCGACCGAAAAAAGAGACCGACTCGCGGAGGATATGATCACGGAACAGTCATTATCCAGACTTGAACGGATACAGGAGTCGCTCACGTCGGCCGTCGACATCCCCTGTGAGTTCGTCGTAGCCGTCGAATCCGACGGGCCTGGTGAAACCGTTCTCCGGACCGCAGCCGACGAGAACTGTGATCTGGTCGTGGCACCGTACGAGGTCAACGAAGCGCAACCGACGAAATACGTGAGACAGATTCTAGGTGGACCGACCGATGTAATCGCATTCCGATCGGCTACTGGGATGACTGAGTGGCATCACGTTCTCGTCATGGTGCGGGCTGCAGGTCCGGTTGCGAACGCGATGCTCGAGTTCACCCAGCGACTCTGTCCGACGTATGGAACCATTAGCGTCTGTACTTGTATCGAAAAACGTGCTAGTCGAAGAAATGCCGAGATAATGCTCGAAAACCTTGAACAGCCATTCGACAGGCCCGTCGAAACGCGGGTCGCGCACGACTCTGTTGAGCACTTTCTCGAACGCAACGCTACCAATTATGACCTTGTCGTACTCGGAGCGAGCACTGATCGGAGTACGTTTTCGCGCTTGCTCTCAGAGCCGACACACGAGTCGCTCCGTGACCTCGACTGTGACCTGGCCGTCGTCCACCAGGGTTGATTGTCCGCCGTGAAAGGAAAGAGCGGACGAGAACCGTACTACCAAAGGACACGAGCTGTACGACTCCCGTCGTTTAGAACCGCTCTCGCGGTCAGCGGCGTATCGAGTTGCCGCATTGGTAAATTAGAATGACAACCACTTAGTGATTGTTACTCGATGAGCGGTATAATGATTCTTGAAGTGAGAAGCGTAAACAGGCTCAGGACGCTCGGACGTATCTTATATCGGCAAACAGTGATTTGATCTACGCCCTGCGCATGCCGAGCAGGGCAATCTATCCGCTTCACGTTCGAACTCATCGGTCTCGGGACAATCACCGTCGGCCACCCCGCCCAGTCGTTTGTCGGTGGCGTCTTTTCTACAGGGATACTCGAATCGATTGATAGAACTACGCTATTTTAGTCTGCTTCGAGGAATTCTAGCCACTGCCTTACGAATACACTATCACCTAGGGGAGAAATGATGCTATAAAGGACGGAACGTTTATGTTAATCTCCACATCTACGATTATATATCCTCGTCGCGTTCGTGACGAGAACGGTCTTATCTCCTGAGCAGATCTCTAGTCCAAGGAGACCGTACTCGCTGTTGCGGCGAGCTGGCCCTTTACAATCAGAAAATTTGTACTCTTCCTCATACTCAAATCTGTTCTGAGTGACTCTCCAATCAAATATCAAAACTTGGTAACTTACATTATTTCTATCGCTATTCTCCAGAAATAGAAAGACGGCGTCGGGGTTGCCGAGTCGAAACGGTGGCCCAGCTAAACTGTTGCCCGTACGCTCCCATCTCAGTAGTATCGGACATGGACGAAGCCGTCGATGGTCGGTTCCATATCGGACGGCCCTTTCAGTCAGTTAGCCATCGCCGTTGATGATATCCGCGACCCTTTGCCGGTCGAACAGCGTCTCATCGGAGAACACGTCAGAGTAGATCCGCTGGGCCGCGACTTCGGTCTGGAAGAGGTTGATGATCGGTCCCTGATCGAGGTATCCGCCGCGGTAGACCGCGTCGTTCTGGACGGCGGTCAGTTCGCTGGCGACAGGGTTGTTCCGCATCGGCTCTACGATGGACTCCTCGAACGTCGACTGATCCTTTTCCACCTGCCCACGGACCAGCAGGACATCCGGGTCGATATCCAGCAGCGTCTCGAAATCCACTTTGAGGCTCGTGTTGCCGGAGTAGTGTCCTACGTCGGTCCCTTCGAAAGCGTCCCGGAGCCGCAGATCGCGCCAGTGTTTCTTTCCGACACCACCGTCGTACAGCTGGTAGGGGTAGAACGTCTCCGGCGTTTCGTCTGCGGGGTAGATTAGTGCGGCCTCCGGTGTCGTTTCGGGCAGTTGTTCCCGAAGGTCTGTCAGGAACTCCTCGTGGAACGACGCGAACTGCTGGTAGCGCTGCTCGCGGCCGAAGACCTGTGCAATCTTTTCGAAGGCCTCGTACAGTGAGTAGTACGGGTAGTCGTGCCAGTCGTCGCTGCGCCGCCGGATGAAGTTCCCGAAGAAGGGCCCGATGTTCTCTTTGACCTCTTGGATGTCTCGGTCGTTCCAGTCGTACCAGTTGAGAAGTTGGTTTGGTTCCATGAAGTGGACGTCGGCATCCATCTCGTAGAACAACTCTTTATCCACGCCGTCCTGATAGAGGGTCGTCACCGCATCTGGATCGTACTCGACACCGGGGAGCTCCTCGTAATACTCGGTGGCATACCGGTACGGCAACTGTATTCCAAGTGTCTGGCCCGCGTTGAGGGCCATCCCCATGTCAGCGTAACTCGGTAGCAGTGCCACCCAATCTTCGGGTGGCCCCTCGAAGGTCACGGGTCCCATTGGCTCCATCGAAACAGTGTAAGAGCTGCTACTTTCGGTTACTGACTCACTTTCACCGCTTCCGTTGCTACAGCCCGCCAACAGTCCGGTCGCTGAAACGATACCACTCGTAATATAGGTTCGTCTCCGCATCGTGTTTTAGGCTAGCCTAAAAGTATAAAAGCCTATTGGAATGTACGTTTGATTAACATCAATCTGCACCAGAGATGGCCTCCTTCGGTGCATGGCTGGCATCAAGCGAGGCCGCAACAACGGTAGTCCCGACAACCACGGCGGCGGTCGCATAGAAGACGGCATTCACCGAGACAATATCGTGGAGGGTCCCTGCTATGATTGGTGCTAGAACGGAGCCGGGCTTCCAGAGGAGACTCCGTAGCGACAGGGAGGTAACAGCCCGAGAGGCCGTCCCTGCCTCGGTGAATAAGGCGACGCTTGCAGGCACCCGACAGGCGTCGGCGAGTCCGAACAGAAATGCACAGGCAGTGAGGGCTGTGACTGACTGGGCGAACGGAATGACTAATGCAGCGGTGGCATAACTGAGCGCAGCGGCACCGAGTAGTGGCCGCCGGCCGACCCGGTCGGCCAGTGCGCCGGCATATCCTTGGCAGATAGTCCGTGCTACCCTGGGAGCGGTGAGGATGATACCGACCGACAACGGTGATACCGACACTGCAAGGTAGGCGTAAATAGGGAGATATACTCTGACGGCAGTCTTGGCGAAGCTGAAACCGACGCGAAAAGCAGCGACTCCGTGTATCGCAGGGTGGCCAATGAGTCGTCGGTAGGCAGCGGGGCCTCCAGCGGGATCGAAGTCATCGACGCCGAGGTCGGTTCTAGTCAACGCCCAGGCGCTGACCAGACTCACCCCAGCGAGTAGGATATAGCCGGGGGCAAACCCTGCAATCTCGTAAATCGCCCCCGCACTTGCAGTACCGAGGCCACCGGCGAGTGCACCGATTTGGTTGAACACACCTACCTGTCGGCCACGGTCGTCTGCTACGGCCCGGCCTGAGACCGCAGCAGTCCCAAGCACGAACAGCACGCTGATCGTAGCGCCTTGAGCAACCCGTGCCGCGATCAACGTCAGTTCATCGGTAACAAATACGAACCCGAGGTAAATTGCCACACTCGCACATGCGGCCCCTACAAGCAGGCGTTTTATTTCGTCGCCGCTCACCCACGCCCCCAGTGCTACCGTTGTCACGGTTTGTGAGACCGCGAAACCCGTGGTGAACATCCCGATCCAGAGTCCAGTCGCATCGAATGCTGCCGCGTAGAACGACAGATAGGTTGCTGTTAGCGCGTATCCATAAGCACGAATAACTGATGTTGCTGACAGCGCCGCAAACGCAGGGCTAGGTCGACGGGTGAGTAGCGGCATACCTACTCTCTTGTCTACTGAGTGTTATTATATTAGGTATACCTAAAAATGAAAACCCTTATTTTAGGTTAGCCTAGAAGTCTGCTCTGATGACACGATTGTTGAGCGGTGGAGCAGTCGAGGAGCAGCCTCCGGTGGGACACGGAGAATTGACCGACCACGAGCGAACGGGGCTCGCGAGCGCATTCCGATACGCACGCCGCCACGATTTAGCCTCGCCACCGGATGAGGCATATCGACGTGCGGTCACCGCTGCACGGTGGGGAATACTTGCCCGATTGGTTGGGGGACTCGCTCGCGACCGCCCAGATCCACTTCCGGACCCGCACGTCGTCGACGCGACAGATCTTGAGTTACCGGATAACAGCAACGATCCACTCGCATCACTCGATAGTGACTCTCTTAAAGCCCGACTTCCCGATATCGAAAGCGCAGATAGTACTCTCCTCCTCCCATTTCCTGCCTCGGAGGCTGTTATCGCAGTACCAGTCGCTGAGATTCGAGCCTTTGAGCGATACGAGTTCGTCTCACCGGCTATAAACTGTCAAATAGAGGCGACGGAGCCAATCGGGTCACCGGAATCACTCGTGGGCTTTCTTGAACGCGAACAGGTATTCGATGACCCCAGCGCGCCCGAACGGTTCCGGAAGGAGCTCGGGGAAAGCGTGGCGAACCTTGCGCTTGCGCAGCTGGCTCGGCGGGTCCAGTGGTCAGATCGGTCGACAGCACCAACACCGACTGAGTCGAGTGATTTACAGAAGACGGACGCCTCCGCATCATTTGACGGATTGGTTATTGGGGGACACCCCCTCCATCCTGGAGCGAAGATCAGGCACGGGATGTCACCGACGGAGACGTTTTCGTTTGCTCCGGAATTCGCTAACTCGATTCCATTGCGGTTCGCAGCGATCCACTGTGACCGTGCCTTGGAGCAGTACTGCAATGGACAGTCGCTGACTGATCGTCTCTATGCGACTTTCCCCGGGCTTCGGAGCGCCGTTGAGACGGCCCTCCCGTCAGGGCGATCTGTCACAGAATACGCCGTCGTGCCCGTCCACCCGTGGCAGTTCCGGCACGTCTTGCCTGAGCGTTACACCGAAGAGCGGGCGGTGGGGACTGTCGTCCCAGTTCCATCGTATACGGTCCCCGCAACCCCGTTGCTATCTCTCCGGACAGTCGTTCCGTCACCAGAGGCGACAACAACCGACCGGCCGCCACATCTCAAGCTCGCCATCGGTGTCCAGATGACCAACGCAGTCCGGACCCTGTCGCCGCATGCTGTGACGAACGGACCACAGTTGAGCGGGAGATTGGCTACAATATGTGAATCCCTGTCTGTCGAGGGATTTGGCGTACTGGCTGAGCCGGCCGCGACCTGCTATCATCCGCCAGACGGGCCTCATCTCGAGGGATCGGACTACGACGATGCTCGCCACCTTTCAGCGCTCGCTCGTCAGCATCCCGCAACTCATCCTATTGTCAAGGAGAGCCAGCATACGGTGACGGCGGCAAGTCTCCTGTCACGGTCTCCCTCTGGGTATCAGTCAGTACTTAGTGCCACGATCGACGTTTTCGCGGAGCGTCTGTCGGCCACTGATCGATCAACTGTCGTTGAGTCGTTCCTTGCGGCGTATCTCGATGCGGTCATTCCCGGTCCTCTCTCGCTCCTCGTTGACCACGGAATCGCGCTTGAGGCCCACCTCCAGAATACGTACATAGTGTTTGATGAGGGTCAGCCGACGGGTGCACTCGTCGGTGACTTCGGCGGCATTCGTATCCACGAAGGTCGTTTCGGCGGAGCTGACCTATCACCGTATCCTGAATCCGATGTGATCACCACCGACGCAGGCACGGCTCGTGAGAAGCTCTGGTACGCGCTGTTCCAGAACCACATCGGTGAACTGATCGGACGGCTCACTGTGACTGAACCAATTACGGCCACAGATTGTTGGGACTTGGTCAGGCAGCGCTGTGAAGAGACGCTCGACGCGCTTGCAAGCAGTGATACAGTGCCGGATGGACGTGTGTCTACCGACCGCTCGTCGCTGTTTGATGATCGGATGGTCCACAAGGCGCTGACGGCGATGCGACTCCGAGACGCTGTCCACGACTACAGCCGAACAACCGTCTCTAATCCCCTTGCAGCCCGCGGTCGTTCAGGGATGTGGGGGAAGTGAGAATGTCGGTATTCGATCCTGCCGACGGCAGACGCCTCAATCTATCTGAAGCTGAACGTCGTCTCGCGAATGCCGTTCCGCTACTTGCACAGGGTGATGGGAGATGTCTGTTCGACAGCTACAGTGCGGCGATCCGACCCGCGCGGCGGGCGATACTACACCGCCTACTCGCTGGGGTGGTTCGTGAGAACATAGGTGGTTTGGCAGAAGAGGCAACGACGTTCCCTCTGTCCGAGCCTGACCAGTCAACTGTCGTCCCACCCGGTTTGTCGGCCCCAACGGTTGCCGACCGACTCCGACCACTCCCACCCACCGCCGAGCGCGCACTTGTACTGCCGCTCCCGTCGATAGACACAACCCTCGCAGTACCTATCGAGGCGATGCGGGCGTACCGCCGGCCCGATCCAGTAGGTGACGTGGTTCGATGTGACGTGGACACAACACGCCGGCTCATGCGGCCCAAGACCGTGCTGCAGACATTGTGGACGGCGGGCCGACTTAATGACGCAACCCATGATGACATCGAGCGACTGGCCGAGGAGTTCGCCGACAGCGCCGCGAACCTCGCATTGTCGTACACACAACGAAACCAACGTGAATTGTCGGTCCGCCAGCAGGCCTCTGACGCTGATTGGGACTCCGATACTGCGTTCTTGCGTGCAGCAACTGATCCCCTTTTGCGCTCGGAACGCTTGATAACCGAGGGCCATCCACTCCATCCGGGGGCGAAACTTCGACGAGGATTTTGCTCGTCGGAAGTCGTTTCGTACGCTTCAGAATACGATGGTGTTCCTGAGATCCGGTTCGTAGCAGTCACAAACGAATACTCAAGCGGTGCAACTACTGAGGGCGGCCTCACGCTTTCAGAACGGCTCTACGAGTTAGTCCCAGGTCTTCGTGATGCTGTCGCTGACGCGGTAACAGATGCTGGGCACGACCCCGAATCGATGACAGTTCTCCCGGTCCACCCCTGGCAATACCGCCACGAACTCCCGGAACGGTACGGTCGCGAGCTCGACCGTGGTGTGATAGTTGCTATCCCAGATTGCGCTCTGCCTGCAGCGGCGACCGTCTCACTTCGGACGCTCGTTCCACAGGGAACCAAACGCTCTACACCTCCCCATCTGAAGCTCTCGCTTGGTATCCAGACGACGTCTTCCATTCGGACAATTACGCCACAGACAGTTCACAACGGTCCACAGATCACTGACGTTCTCGATAGGGTGTTAGATGATGGTCAGTTCAAATCGCTCCGTGGACTGCCTGAAACCGCCGGGGCGTGCTTCCACGACCCCGGCGGTCCACACACTGATGGCCAGAGCCACGACCGGGCCAAACACCTCTCGGCGCTGGTGCGTCACAATCCCCTCAAGTATGTCGATGACGGGAAACTTCCGGTGACGGGAGCAGCGCTGCTGGCCCGTGGTCCGCTTGAAGACCGGCCGCTAATCGATGTCCTAGCTCCAGACGGCGGGCCTGACATGACGGCGTCCTTCCTTCGAAGATATGCTGAAACGATCGTTCCAGATGCGCTTCGATTGCTGGTGGCCTATGGTATCGGATTGGAAGCACACCTCCAGAACTGTATTATCGCCTTCGATGATGGCTTCCCCGATGAAGTGTTTATCCGCGATTATGGTGGCCTCCGAATCTGTCGGGATCGCCTCGCTGCGGCGTCTCACAGCATCAGCCTATACCCGGGATCAGTAACAGTCTCGGATGAGATGAAACCGGCCTACGACAAACTGACCTATGCGCTCTTTCAGAACCACCTCGCGGAAGTCATCCGTTTCCTTGTCCGGCAAGGCACCATCTCGGAGTCACGCTGCTGGGAGATCGTCTCTGCCGTTGTCGGTGAAACGCTTGAGAATCTGCGTTATGATGGTATTCCGGCGACCTGGATTGATGATGCGGCAGAAGTCTTGTTCGAGTCGACGTGGGAATACAAGTGTCTGACCCGAATGCGTCTCACTGATAAGTCCCACAGCTATGTCCATGAATCGGTTCCGAATCCGTTGTCGCGGTCATCGGAGTAGCTTAGATTGGTTTCAGCTGCCAAGTCCTCGACATCAGGGTATAAGCTGCCAGTAGTGGTCAAGTTAGGCAATGTCGAACCGCCATCACTAGCCGTGACCGAATGCTTGTCATCACATGCACCGGCTTGGGGGCTAATCGCCAGCAAAAGTGTTCAGGATGCTCCAATGTGATAGTCGAGCTGTGTGAATATGAGATACTCAAACATTTGCTCTCACACGTCTACGATCTCATCCTTGAAGTGAAAGCTATTCTTATTAATACAGTTAGAAGATTCAATGCAGGCTGTGTAGGGCTGGATTACAATCCAAAAAATTACACTTGTCGATAGCTATTGACTTCTGTGAGACAAATTCTAATTCTTGTTCTGGTTGGTTTGCTTGCAATAGCAGGCTGTGTTGATATGCTAAATGTAGACCAGCAAACTTCTGATGCAACCACATCGACTGAAGTGCTGGCTACAAGTTCTCCAGATAGCGACCCTATGGGATACCTACACATCACCGTTCCAGAAACAGTTCCTGAGAGTGTGGCGGTCATTAATCATGACCGAGTTGAATCCCAGATCATTTCTGAAGGGGTACACAACATCGGAAATTCGACCGAATATAGGCAAAATCTAACGGAACAACAATATAACCGAACGCGCCAGACACTTTCCAAATATACGTATCATTCGCCCAACGAACCTGATTTCTCTGCTGGATGGTTCATTGAATATGAAAATGAAACATACAATGTCAATGTAGTCGTGTATGGGGAACTTGTATAAGTTGGATGGTCTGAGAAGACTATTTCTCTTCTGCGTATCATATATTCAAGTAGAGTCTCTATTGGCTCAAACGGAGTAAAACGTGCCGAACAGTCGATGTCGAGCTCGGCACTCGTGTTCAACCGCTTTATTACATCAGACCTGACTGAGCCCAAGTTGCGGTAACATCACTTCCGTTCCTCTAACACCAGCTCTGCCAATCGATTTGGCTGTTCAGTACCCAATCGAAGTAGTACGTCGACCCAGCCAGCGCCGGCGACAGCGGTACTGGCGTCCTGCTTGCTGACTTGGCCGCCGAGACGACCCAGCGTCTTGAACTATCGCCCGGCGAGACGTGAATCGACACTGAACAAACGCTGTTGGACGCGGTGGCACGTGCCCTGCCGCTGCCGACGCTGCTGTCTGCTAACTGCAGGAACCGGAAGCGACCCATCTTTTCAGGAGTGTAGTGAGTAGTCGTAACACGAACGGAGCGACCACAGCGATTCCCCAGTTCACAACGGTGTGACGCTGAAAGTCAGATGGGCGTGGCGTGGTTCTCGTCACCCATTTGGGGTAGCGACAGTGTTCGAGTTGCCCCAGATATCAATATCAGACGGTCGGTGCGATAATCAAAACGTACCACCGGTGTGTCGGTCTTAGTTCAGATACGACTCGCTCTGTTGAAATCCTGTTTTCAGATAACTCTTCGCGTGAACCAGCTGTGAGATAGATGATACATATTGTTCAGCTAATTCAGTAAATTGTGTCTGGATGGAGAGAGATCTCAGTGTTGGCTACAACTCTGTAACAAAGACGGCGACATCATTCAGTGCGAGGACTGATACCCAGGGTAGCATCCCACTCATGTGTGGAACAGAAAACATATATCCGAACTGTCTCCACTACCTGTATCTTGCAAGGAAGGGGTTCAACAACGGCAGTCACCCGAGCACGTTTGGCACTCGGACTCGGGATCATCCTCGGGATTGCATATTTTGTATATCGGCTAACTATTACTCCCGATCAATTTGGAACTGATTTTGAAATCTATCGGGCCGCCGCTGCGGATCTCCATTCAGGGAAGGACATCTACGGTCGTTCCCCTGTCGGCGTCCCAAATCTCACATACCGATACCCAATCATACTGTTGGTCCCGTTCTCACTGTATCTCCTGGTTTCACCTGTTGCCGGTTTTGCTATCCATGTTGCCGGGACAATTCTGGTCAGCATCTTACTTGGACTCGCCATTGCGAAGGCAACTGAATCATACGGGGTGCAGCTGTCGAATTATGATCGTGTCCTGATTTGTGGGTTTATCACAATCAGTCCAATTAGCGCGCCCTCGTTGGTAACTGGTAATATCAATCACCACATCGCATTGGCGCTGGGAATCGGACTAATATGGCTGGAACAGGGTCGGCAACACCGCGCTGGTGTTGCTCTTGGATTCGCAGCACTTCCAAAGGTTTTCCCTGCTGCCATCGGATTCTGGTTAGTCTGGCGACGGAAGTGGTGTGCCAGTTTGGTTGCTATATTCACTGGTACTGGAGCGCTTGCCGCTGGTGCCGTACTTTTTGGTGTAACCCGTACGCAGAGCTATTTTGTTGAAGAACTTTTCCCACGGGGGACTGCGAACGCTGTTTCGGGTGGCCTCTCACCGTCAAGTCTATACGTCACACTTCAGCGCCCCATTTCGGTTATTTTCACCGACATAAGTGGGACGGCTCTGGCAGGACTCTCATTGATACTAGTCGCCCCAGTAGTGGCCTACGTATATCTACATAGTGACGGTCGTATTCAACGGCTCGTTGCGCTCCTCTCGACGCTGTGTGGAATTTTGCTAGTGATCCCCTCGTATACTATGTATTTTTCTCTCGTTTTTTATCCACTAATACCGCTATTATATCTTCTCTCAGGATGGCCCGGTAGGATCTTCACTGGGGGTGTGATTTTCATGCAACTCACGTTGAAACTCCATGATGCGACTATGCTAGTTCGCATGCTCAACTTACCTGTCTGGGGTACTGAAACGCTGGTCGTTAGCCTTCGAACCTTCTATACGCTATGCACGCCCGTCCTGTTGGGAACCGCTGCTGTTCTCATAGCTGGCATTTGGCAGGTCTACGCACAACATCCTGAAAAGTAGATAGCACAGTTTCCAGCATCGTTTCTATCGATTCAGCAGGTGGGGACACGTCGGGACGGTCTTTCCAGAGCCTGCTCTTGGTCGATAGCACTGAGTAGCGTCGCGACGTGGAACAGTCGTCGTTAGAACGCAGTATCGTCAACAGCAATCCCGTCGAAGCGGTCGATCTGTTTCTGGACCGACTGCCGGCAGTCCTCGATATATTCCGGAGCTGGGTCGGGTTCGTTCCGTGTCCGCCGGAGATATTCAAGTTCGATGGTTAGATGCTCGTATTCCGAGGTGTCGTGGCCGTCCCACCACGAAGAAAAATGGTGGTCCCTGACGAGGAGGTTCTCTTCGTCGTCCCAGCCGCGATAGTGATATCTGCATTGTTCCATTTACTTTGACTCTTGTGGTACAATAGAAACTCGTGTTCTAGTATGTGCGACATATGTCCCATGTGGTGCTTGAACACGGCGGATCCAAGACCGTCCATTTATATACTCCCCGCCCATCGGATGTAATGCGAAGGTCGCGCCGGGCAGCGTTCCCGGAACGACACCCCAACACCACCCCCGTGGTGGGTTGGGTCACTCGCTTAGAACGCGAGGCCATCGAGGCTTCGTGTTCGTGT
>NZ_JBTWBG010000005.1:0-177250 GCF_054850705.1 Haloarcula sp. H-GB5
GTTCCCCGAATAGACGATAGGCCGTCCACGATCTCGCGAGCCAATTGAGAGAGATCTGCGATACATCGTGGATTGTCTACGATACCGCTCGGGACAACCGCTGCTGTTCGACTTGGATCAATACCTGTAGTTTTGGCTCCAATTTCGATTCCCATCGGGGCTTATATCCTGAATCATTTCGCCGAGGGTGGCGAGCAGTTCTCGTGTGGCTGTTACCGCACGAAAATGGGGTGTCTGATTCAGGTCTCTCCAGATGTCCACCCCTTATGAAAGTACGCTAAGGCTTTGTCAGACTTGAAGAGGATGCCACTAGGAGTGTGGATGAGAAGTTGGTCTTCAGGGATGGCCTCCACGGTGCCCTCCGCCCGAAGATCACTAACGACGTTCGCGGCCTCCGATTCGTCGATAACGAGTGGTGGCTTTCCGCCTGTTGTGAAGTCGGTGTCTTCGGCTATTGCTTGCCGCTCAGCGTCTGCTGCATCGGTATGCGTGGAGTCGTGCTGGTCTACCATTATCCTCTGCCCACTCTGGGGAGATAAAAACCTTGCTGGCTTCAGGTGGTTATCGGAGTCGTTTGCGACAGCTGACCAGACGTGCTGTCGACGGGGATGACTTCACGTTCGACGAGTGTTGTCGTCCGGATTCTGTCCTCAGGATGGTCTCCGTCGTAGTGAGTGCTAATTGCGTCTTTCACGGGCACATGACCGGCGGCAACAGTTTCGGTGTGACCGCACGGACAGCAGATTTTGTATGCTTCAGGGAGGACTCCGAGTTGGTCGAGGATCGAATCGAGCGCTTTCCAGTATTCTCGCACATCATCGACATCACCAACTTTGTCCCACCCGGCGTGAGTACCGAGTGAGTAGGCAGGGCCGTCTTCTGGGTCGTACCACAGGTGGACCATCGCGAACGGAACATCACCTTTGAATGTGAGAACGCTCCCTAATGATGACCCGCTAACACGAGCTGGTGGCGTCCCCAGTGCCTTGTCTGAGTTGATACTGTCGGGAATATCGATATCGGTGTTGTACTGCTCGGCATTACGCTGGTAGATCTTGTCTCCGAGTAAGTGGCTGAGCGTATTGCTGAGGTGCTGTACTTCATCTTTCGTATCGAGAGCGAGTTGGAGTTTGGTAACCATCGGTTTGAGTTGGTGTTCCTTCGAACTGATTCACGAACGTTCTCTTTTTTCTCTGAATCGATTACTCTTCACTTCGGACAGAGAGTATAAACTACATTCACGATTCCACCGCTTGGTGTGATTGCCTATCGATTGAATCGTACGTTGCTACTTCGATCCTTGACGGAACCGTAGCAAGGTCTGTAATGGTGGTATACGTCGCGCCTTCGGGGAGATAGTACGTTTCGTCACCAAGCCATAGTTCGACTCCTCTATCTGCGTGCTCCTGTTCGTCGAGTAGGGCGTTGTATGGGAGAACCTCAACAGACACAGACGAGTACCCGGAGCCATCATGGACTTGGACACTTGTGGGTTCATCGAAAACTAGCAAGCCTTCTGGGTCTGCACTGAGGCCTCGATAACTCATTTGGATCGCTCTTGAAGTCGCTGCTCTTCGATCTTTGCCTCGGCTCTGTCTGCTTTCGCATTTTCTTCACGCTGAGTGCGGATATCGGTTGCATCCATCCCTGCGTTTATGCAGTCATCGCTATGGTCATTTTCGTCGTGGATGATCTCTTCACAGTACCCACATTCTGGAGCAGCAGGTTGGTTCCACGGAGCTCTTGACGTGCCAGAGCTGACGCCTGGCGGATATCCTGACATAAGTGTACCCTCACCTCCTTTGGAGGGATATAAACAGATTCAGCGGTGTGCCTCTTGTATGAGTTTTTGTCGGTCGAATTTAATATCCTCGGCGAGACTAAAAATTCGGTCTGCGTCGTCGGGAGAGTTTGATAGGTAGGCGTCGAGTTCTTTGGCAATGAAGCAGGATACACAGAGAACGGCCTGTTTATACGAAAATTGCTTAACCGATTTCGATGGGGTCATTCGCTGAGTTTTTTCGAGACTCTCAGAAATTACGTCTGTCCCAACAGTCTCTGCTATCGACACGCTCCAATTGCTGAGGAAAGTGTTTTGATAGCAGTGTTCTGGTTGTGGAATCATCTGCTTGATACTCAGAGCAGTCAACTCGACGGTCTGTGTTGGCCGCAAATGTTTCTGCGCAATCTCCCGTGAGAGACTGTCGACAAGTACTCTATCGACGAAATTCCAAACCCGTTCCTCTTCGATTTCCGGACGAATATCAGGGCGTTTGGTTTGTGGCGATTGCACGTTCATTTATGAGTGTTGGAGGTGTTGAGTATGGATAACTACGTTTTGGGATATAGTCTTTGAGTAGTAATTATCAGATTTGAATATTGAAAGGCGCATAGAATGTCTGCCCCATATATACAACAATTAGCTTAATTAATTCTTCCGGTATCATGCTTACTTTGAAACATCTCAGCGAACTGGTTTTTGTACCATCACATAGTGTGAAACACCCTTACGGTGTTCCATCAGAGAAATGAAGCCCGCTGCTGTGCCTCCTCTTGAGCATCAAATCCAGAGTCAGGGGCTGACGTGACGATTGCGGTTCGACTGCTCTGACGAGACTCGCTAGTAGCTGACGGCCATCCACGTAGAGCCGATGTGTCTTCTGGCCAAATCACACGGTAGGAGGCGGTTGTCTTGGCGTCTTTGAGAGCTTTTTCGAGCTCTGCTCGTTGGTCTTGTTCGACCTTTACTTCGATCGAGGGGTGGCGGCTACCTGAGCCACTGCCAGTTCCAACATCCCTTGATTGGTGTGATGTGCTGAATCCTCGTTGGCTGAGGAATTGAGCAATACGCTTGATCTCTGTCTGAAGATGGGATCGCGCTTCAGTCCCTGAGACACTGCTTGATTGCGTGCTTGGTGCCATCTCTATTATACCCTCTACCCGAGGTGGGGAGAGAAAAACACTACAGAGCAGGTTTGAAGTTAACCGTCCAAGAGTATGGATTTTTAGTATATGATATCATATCGGCAAATATGCCGAACGACTATCTCCTAGACCGGATCGATAGCCTTCGTGATGATGTTGAAGATAACCAAGTCGACGAATTACTTGAAATACTCGTGAAAATTTGCGCAGAGGCGGTTACGACCAATGAAACTGTTGACGAAATCGCTGACCGGCTCACGTACGTTGAAGACACCGTTGGAGTTGGGACCGATGGGAGCGTTGAAGATTTGACGACTCCCAATTTCGATCACCGGGATGTGGCTGTTCTCCAGGTGATTCAGGCATGGAATCCGGAACAGGTGTCAATCACTAAAATTCAAGAGATCTATACCCGGCAAACAGACATGCAAGAAAAAACCATGATCCGAAATCGAACTAAGGAGCTTGTAGATAGAGGCCCATTTGAAAACGTGGACGGGACAACTTGGCAGTTTACCGCTCATCAACCAGACGGTCGCGTAGAGCTAGATGAAGCTTAGCCCCGTCCGCGAGTTGGTTGAGAACCCTGTCCGTAGGCGAATAACGTCCCGTTTTCACGGTTCATCGTCTTCTGTGGGTCCATGTCAATGCCGTGATTGAACGCTTCGATGTCGACTCTTTCAGGCGTCTGTTCGTTGAGTTGGGTAAGCGTACTGTTTTCAACTGGTGTTCGACTCGACTGTATCATAAATGCGATACCGTAGAACCAGTTTTCACGGAACATCTCGCGACGTCTCCAGGCGTAGTCCGCTTCGATATTTCCGTTGAACGGTGTTCCGTTCGGACTGTACTTTTCTATGAGGCGACGGTCGTGGGATTCCTCTTCGGCTTCGTTCCGGACTGAGACACCACCGTGGTAGTCAATCTTGACGGTGAACGAACTCCATGCCGACTGCGGATTCGTGTTTTTCCATACTACCCGACGTTTCCGTCGTTCGTCGACGCTCCAGTCTCCAACCTGCGCTGGCAGTTTAACTGGGACTGGGGCGACGAGCATTTTGTTCGGATGCTCGATGTCCTCTGGCTTCCTGAGGTCGTAGGGGTCTTGGAAGTCGTTGGGGTCGAGTTCCTTCATCGCGGCGGTCGCAAGCGTGATGATGGTGTCTGTCCGAACGACCTGTTGCGGGACATCGATTTCGTATAAGTACTCGTCGATATTCTCGCCAGTCAACACCCCTTCACACGGAGTGGATAGACGCCATGTGCTGTACCCGCCGCGCCATTGGGCAGTGATGTACGTACTCTCTCCATTTGACCACTGCATCCTCGTGACGAGGTTCGTGGGAAGTGTAGTCTGGTCCTTCTCGTAGGTTTTCGTCTCAGTAAGTTCCCAGCCATTTACGGACGATGGAATGTCGATATCACTTCCCTCGGTATAGCGGTCCCGATAGTCCTGAAGATTGCTTCGAGAAACGAGTTCGATGTCGGTCCGCGAGAAGTATGCGGTCGGGGAGTCCGATGGCGGGTTGCTGTACGTCGGCATCCGGGAGATGGATGCCGTATTGTTGCTCAAGAAGTCAATCTGATTTCTGTATGTCTGAGATTTCTGACTTTTTGTCCCTCCCCATACTGAAGATGTCGTCGCTTCGAATCGGATGATATCTCCAAGCTGGTAGACGACTCCGTCTGGAGCGAGCACGGACAGTGTCTTGTTGTTCACCTCCTCAAGGATGGTAGCTTTCGCTCGCTTGGTTTGTTCACCACGCGGAGTGAAATTGTAGTCATCCCACGATAGGGTCTTCGCGAGACGCGTGATCTGCTTGCCGGCTAGGGCTGAAAATAGTGTTTCGTCTCGTTTCCGGATCGCGTCTCGGAGTTCGTCTCGGTTGTTGATGTGGCCTGGTTCTTTGTTCTTGTCGTTCAAGATATACTTGAGGAGTGGTGATGTGTTTGGCATAGCTGTTTCTCGGGATTATTCTCGAACGATGGTGGCCTTCTGCCTGAACTTCTGGAACTCGTTTTTGTCGACCTCTTCGCGGCGAGTCCGAGGGTTGTGTTTTGAGCGGACCAGATATGATCCTGCCTCGACTCGCTCGCTTCCTTCTGCTGAGACGTATTTTAGGGCGGCTTTCTTGGTGTCAAATCGCTTGATTTCGATACCCTTGTTGGGCTTGATGCCGTTGGAGCCGCCAGTTGCGACATATCGACCTCGAACCTCGGTTCGAGAGTAGCCACCTCCTCGGTGTCGGTTCACTTTTTCAATCTTGTCGGTGGCCGCGAGCCCGGTAAGTACCCATTCTGACCCGTCCTTGTAGACTCCAAAGATCGCGTAATCGGTGTCATCACCGCGGGCTACCGATGCTGGCTTCGTACTGAACACGAGGTCTTCAAGCCCGTTTTCACGGAGTCGGCGACGATGCCGGTTGATTTTGTTTCGAACCTGTTGCTGGCGGGTCTTCCCACCGCCGTGTTTCTGTGCATCCGTTCTGTATCCGCCTCTTCGCGCCATTGTTATTGGGTGTCGAGTGAGTTACGTTTGTGTCTCTGTTCGTCTACATCCGTGCAGGCCGTTGGCTCATCGTTGGCCCACGGGCAAGTACTGAATAGCTCAGGAGAGCGCTCACGTAGACGCTGGTAGCTTTCCTTTGAGATGAGGTCTTCCGGTTCGAATGATCGTTCGAACCGGATGTACGATGGGTCAACGCCCATCCGTTGGTATCTGGCAGGCCGTTGCAGCGACACGTAGGGGCAATTGACGTGACCGATTGTCTCACTGCACAGGTCTATGATAACTGGGCTGGTAATCTCGTCTATGGGATGGTCTGCTTCGTCGACGCTCCTTGGGTGGATTTCGACCCAGAAGTGTATTCGGTCTGTTTGCTCCAGTTGGTCAATGGTGTCGATCTTGAGTGAGTGACCTTGCGTGGCGGAGACTGCGCCCCAAACCACGTATGGTTCGTATCCGCGTTCAAGGAGGATCTTCGCGATGTGATAGGCGTTCTCGTGGCAGTACCCATCGAGAACGCGCCGGTTATCGGACGGAGAGCAGTCTTCCCCGAGTTTACGGGTTATCAGAGCGTCTCTCATCTCTTTGACCGTCGCGACTATCTTGTTCGGTATTCCTGGTTGGTATTCGGGTGTCGGTGACATGATCTATAATTCTGCGAGTAGGCACGTTATCTCCTGCTCACTACCTCATTCCCCAGTGGAGGGATAGAAACTAGCAGCTGGGTCCCACGGAAGACACAGGAACGTGCTCTGATTAGGTGTCTGTAGCGAAGTCTTCCCACGTTGCGTGACGACTGAACCACCGTCCAGCAGTCGCGATGAGTTCTTCGTCGGTGTAGTCCTCAGCGTTGTTGCCACTGGGGACTTGGAGCTTCATACGATCGGCTTCTTCACTTGGAGTGCGCTCGATTGCGATGCGTATGTAGCCTGACCGACTTTCGATTTCGATGAGGCCAGCCTCGTCACCGACTTGGAGGTCAGTCAGTTCCGTCCCGAAATGCGACTCAGCTTCGCACTTCATTTTAAACCGCTCTTTGATTTCGTCCAGCATCATCTGGTAGTCGGCTTCCGTGTACGTCTGCTGATGTGGCAAGTTGGACTGTGCGTACTGCTGAAGTTCGATTAGCTTGTCATCGCTGAGCGCTTTCAGTTCTTCTCGGTCAAACCGCGGCTCAAGTCCAAATTTCATTGACTCTCATTCCATTGGAGCATAAAAACCAACAAGCGTTATTTGGTGGTGAGGGTAAGCTCTGCGATCAGTTCTCCATCTGGATATGAATCCTCTGACCCCTTGGAAGTCGAATCTGCGCTAAGAAGCAAACGGGGAGTCTGCCTTTCAGTACGCTGCCGACAGGTATCCGAGCAGTAGGCGTGAATTTGCGGGAACCGCTTCCGTGATTCTAATGTGGATGGCCCCTGCTGTGGGACTGACTCGTAGTCGTTCGACTGGGATTCCGTCTGGTGCTCGTATGAAACGATCTGGAATGTAGGTGGTTCCAAAATCTCTCCGTCTTGGCGATAAGTATTCTGTACCCCGGTACATTCTTTGGGTTCTGCAAGGATGTGCGCGCCACAGCCGGTACACGTCAACTCGACGTGATGAGCCTTCGGTGTCTGGTAGCGAACAGATTTAGAGAATACACCACTTGGCGACCACTCGGCAGCATTGAGGACTGAAGCCAGAGGGGAGAGCGGCTCGATAATTTCGGCCTGCGTGCTGTCCGTTCGGTATATCGGTGTTTCGTGCCGTCTGTTCGACGGTGGTGGGGAGAGGACAAGCTCACGACGGTCTGATTGGGCATTCAACGGTACCGGTCCGCTCTGGTTCGCGCCCAAGAGTTCCGATCTGGTCGGAAGGTCGTCGACGTCGACATTCGGCCAGATGCCTTTGCTGATCCAGAAGTGCTTCGCGTTCAACAGCGAGTAGCGGATGAGGTCCCTCGCGGGAAGATACTGATCGCGTAGGTTTCGGTGCCATCCCCCAGCCGCAGAAGCGTAGTCTCCGTGCTCTTCGGCGTATCGTTGGTAACCGTTCCAGTCGAGGCCGGCGATGTTTGCAGGTGATTCGCCAGTCACCCACTCCTTGGTGAGTGCGACGATTTCCTCGTATGTGGATAGAGGTGTCCCGCCGAGGATGTGCAGTCGATTCTCGATACTTCTCCACTTCCGACGGGAAGCAACATCTATTGCTTGGATTTGGGACGATCCGTTCGCGTACCCGAGTACGAACTCGGAGGGGATGTCCTCAAGAACACCACTGCATTTGGGAACGAGCATCAGTTCCATCTCCGGAAATGATTCCCAGATTTCGTCAGCCGCATCTAAGTAGGACTGGAGGTCGTCTTCGTTGTAGATGTCGCCCAAGACTGCAATCTCAGGTTCGAACTTGAGGGCTCTTTTGACGAACCGCTCCAGATCGGCGTCTTGGTAATTATTGTCGAGAAAGTGGATTGGGAGACGGACTTCATCTGGCGTCCATTGGTAAGAGGAGTCCTCTCGATGGCCGATACTAAAGCCAAGTCGTGCTGCATCGAAGACGTAGGGATAGCGTCCGGTGAATACGATCCAGTCGGCGCTTCTCGCGGCGGCGACGTCGTCTGCGAGTGACGGAGCAGATGGCGGAGTCTCAAAGCCCAGTTTGGGCCTGCAGTCCGATTGACCTTCATTAGTATTGATTGTAGACTGAGGGACTGCTATGCCGTAGTCATCCAGCTCAGATTGTCCAGAACTCATCTCAAGATAACTCCTCCAGCTGGAAGGGAGGAGAAAAACTAACTGCTCCACAGAGAATACATCGCTGACAGGCGCAACTAATAGAGTACCGCGTGCATCACCGCTTGAGGGCTCGGCGAGCTTGGAGACAGCAGACTCCGAATAGAAGCCACGCGAGAGCGCTACTTACGCCGATGACGGTGAGAGAGAGCAGAGCGGTCGTTTTCGACGCTTGGAGCTTTCTCTGGGTGTGTCGGCGCGATGGTTGGCAAGTTTTGCGTTGAACTCTTGTTGTGGATCATTCGGGTTGTCCATGGCGATTAGGCGAAGGCGAGAGATGACGGGCTCGACTCCGTGTCCTCGTCATCTTCCATCCGGATCTTCTCGTATGCGGCTTCGAAGTCCGAGGTCTTGACGACAGTGCGCCCGTCCCGGATTGCGAACATTCCGGCTTCTGTGCAGATTGCTTCGATTTCCGCACCGGAGGTATCTTCGGCCATCTCTGCGAGGGCTTCGAAGTCGATATCGTCTACGGTGTTCATCTCTCGCGAGTGGATCTCGAAGATCTGCTTACGGCCGCTGACGGCGGGTTTTGGGACCTCGATTAGACGATCGAAGCGACCAGGGCGCAGTAGTGCATCGTCAAGCATATCGAATCGGTTCGTCGCCGCGATGATTCGGACATCGCCTCGGTCGTCGAAACCGTCGAGTTCCGATAGGAGTTGCATTAGGGTCCGCTGCACTTCAGCATCACCGCTGGTCTTTGAGTCCGTCCGCTTGGACGCGATTGCATCGATCTCGTCGATGAAGAGGACGGCTGGTTCGTTCTCACGAGCGGTCTCGAAGAGGTCCCGAACGAGTTTCGAGCCCTCGCCTATGAATTTGTGGACTAGTTCGGAGCCGGCCATCTTGATGAATGTCGCGTCGGTCTGGTTGGCGACGGCCTTCGCAAGCATCGTTTTTCCAGTCCCCGGCGGGCCGTGTAGGAGGATTCCGGACGGCGGGTTGATGCCTACCTCGTTGAACATCTCAGGCGATTTGAGCGGCATCTCGACGGTCTCACGAACCTCTGCCAGTTGCGTGTCCACGCCGCCGATGTCGGCGTAGGTGACATCCGGCGATTGGTCGATCTGCATCGCCTGCACGCGGGTATCGGTTTCTGAATCCATCACGTCGACGATGGACAGAGCGTTGTTGATCGTGACGCGGTCGCCGGCTTCGATGCGTTCTCGCTTCTCGTCGGTGACCTCCGTGAGCGCTTCCTGGTTGTTCCCGTGTTGCTTGATTACGAGACCGTCGTCCGTCACTTCCTGTACCGTCGCGATGAACAGTGGATCATCCTTGAGCTTCTGGTTCTCTCGACGGAGACGGTCGGCCTTCTGTTCTTGTTTGTTCCGCTCGGCATTCGCGTCGACGAGCTTCATCTCCAACTGCTCGTTCTGTGAGCGGAGCATCTCGTTTTCTTCCGCCAGTTCCTCTATGCGGTCCTCTTGAGTAGCAGACTCGCCGTCGAAGCCAAGCTCAGTCTGTTCTACCTCATTGGAGTCTGTGGAATCGTTCATTCACCCTGGAATGTGACGTTTTCGCTTATGAAGTTTCGGGGATAAGGGGTGTGATTATAGCTGGTTGTGCATTGAACCAAGTAGACCACAGTATGTGGAAAGAGGTAACACGACGAAGTGGGAACGAATCTATAACAGAGTGTTGCAGCGGAGATAGCTATGGCAGGTCAGAAAGCACAGGGTCAGGGTACAGATTGGCGGGATATCTTTCCCTACGACCCATACGACAAGCAAACGCGAGGTATCACGACTGCGATTGATACACTCCGGGACAATGGAGTATATCTTCTCGAGGGACCGTGCGGAACCGGGAAGACCTTGATCGCACTCACAGCAGGGCTGACACTTGTCAGGAATCCGGACACGAAGTACCAACGAATCCTCGTCATCACGAGTAAGAAGCAGCAGATCCGGGCGTTCGAGGACGACCTGAAAGAGATTAACGCGCACGGAGGCGATTTTGAGGGACTGACTCTGGTTGGGAAGGCAGATGTCTGTCCGTACGTGGACGCGGGTGTGGTTGAGTCCAAGGACATCTACCACAAGTGCGACGAACTCAAGGAGAACACGGACCGGCTGATGAGAGAAGCGTCGAACGACGGAGTTGTTGAGGTCAAGGCTGAAGCCGCCTATGAGCTCGCAGCTCGTGCCGAGTCCGATGCCGAACCACTGATGGCTGGTGGAGCGAAAGCACCGTATCAAGACTCTATCCCAGTAGCGGAGGGTGAAGAGTACTGCCCGTTCTTCGCGCAGCATTTCGCCAACGACTACCAAGACAAGCAACCGGTGACTGTCGATGAGGGGATGACGGCTGTCGAGACGATGGCGAACGGCGTTCGCGCTGGAACGTGCCCACACATCGCGATGAAACAGATGGCGACCGGAGGCGATGTCCTCATCGGGAACTACGCCCACGTATTTGCCCCCCTGACCGTGGAAGGATTCACGGGACGCGTAATGAACGAGGAAACGCTCCTCATAGTCGATGAGGCTCACGAACTCGTTAGCGAGGTTCGAGACGAACTTTCGCACGCGGTTACGATGAACACGCTGAACTACGCGATTGGGGATGTCTCGAAGGCTCTCAAGTGGTTGAACGGAAATGGATATCACCGAAAAGTGTCGCTCGTTCGTGCGATGGAGGAGCGAGGGAGTTTCGAAAAGAACCAGATAAAGGCGCTCTACGTCTTCCTTAAGGAAATCAGGCAGCTGTTCGCTAATCGTATTACTGAGTTCTTAAAACAGGAATATGGCTCGAATTGGAAGCGAGCGATACGTGCTGGGCCAGACGCACTATCAGAACACTCTATCCAGATTCAAAACGAGGAAGGGAAGGACGGTGACATCCTTGAGCGGTGGGTCGACGCAAACGCTGAGGAGGGTGACTGGGTCCAAGCGCTCTATCTCTCTTACGCTGTAGGCAGTATCCGAGATGCTGTCGCTCGGAAAGTTGAACACAGGATGCCTGAAGGCGATTTCGCAATCACAGAAGTCCGAGAGCTTCTCCACCGATGGCTGATCGGCAACCATACCGAATACTTCCGCGAAATCCTGCTGAGTCCAGAAGAACCTCCTTCGGACATCCCAGACGATTGCCCGTGGCGAGCTGGCTTCCGTGCAGAACTCAAGGTGAACAACTGCATCCCTGAGAAGGAGATTGCTGCCACGCTCGACGCCTTCGGTGGTACTATCCTCCAGAGCGCGACGTTGGCCCCCATCGACGTGTATAGCGAAGAGACCGGTGTGGACCTGCTAGAGGAGGGTCTTCAACCCTCCCACAGCCTTGTGACCAAAGCAGCGGCGCGCTACAACCAGGATCAATCCAACACCTCTCAACAGTCAGTGGATGGTTCTAATACAGAGGACGGTGGTGATGGGGGCGAAGATGATGAGTCTGAACGGGAGACGCTTGATCCAGATGAGCGGAAGCGTCGTGTAGAGAAGTCGATGTTCAAGATTGACTTTCCGAAAGAGAATCGCGCGAGCTTCGCGGTTGACGTACCGAAGTTTACGTACTCGAATCGGTGGCCCCCTGAGGAGCATCGTGATCTTCGCGACCAGTATAACGACATCATCACAACCGTCGCAACGACGACTCCAGGAAACGTTTTGGTGTTCATGCCGAGCTACGCTGAGGCTAACTGGGCGGCGCAGGTTCTTAAGAAGAATCAGGCTGTTTCGAAGCCGGTTCTCTCTGATGAAAGCAGTTCTGACGCGGAAACAGAACGATTGAAACGCGAATTCATCAGTGGTGAGCCGAAGGTGTTGACGACGGGGCTTCGCGGAACGCTCGTCGAGGGTGTTGACTTCTCTGGCGACAAACTGTCTGGGGCAGTTATTTGCGGCGTCCCGATTGCTCACACGGGCTCGGAATTTGCAGAAGCGATTGAAGCGGCATACGGCTACCGATTTGGTGGTGGGAACGGATTCGACTACGCGTATACGGTCCCCGCGATCCGCAAGACACGGCAAGCGTTAGGTCGCGTGATTCGGGGGACGGACGACATCGGAGTCCGTGTTGTGGCGGACGAGCGGTACGCTCGCTCGGACCGATTCAGCGACGTTCGAGAACATTTCCCCAAGCACGTCAGAGATGAGTTTACACCAGTAAAACCGGATGAGCTTCAACCGAAATTAGAACAATTCTGGCGCTCTCAGCGGTGAGGAGATGTAAACCAAGAGGCCCCTAGTTCACCTTGCTACCGGATGTGGTGTTGTGTAAACTTGTCTCCGCCTGGCAGAAGTGCCTTCTACACTGGTCAAGGCGATTCAGTGAACTCGAATCGCGCGCCCCCGCTGTCGCTTTCAGTAACATTGATCTCCCAGCTGTGGTTCTCGGCGATGTCGCTAACGATCATCAGTCCGATACCAGAGCCGCTGTCAGACGTCGTGAATCCTGTGTCGAAGATGTGGTCCATTTTGTCACCAGGGATACCACTTCCGTTATCTTCAACGTAGAATCCGTCCTCAAGGGTACCGAGTGTAACCGTTATATCGTTCCCTCCGTGTGTGACCGCGTTTTTCATCAGGTTTTCAAGCAACTGCTGCAGTTGAGAAGGGTCTGCCTGAATATTTTCGCTGGAGCGGACCTCTAAGTCTGCGTCTGAGGCATCAACGATTTCCCAGCATTCCCTCGCGAGGCGGTCCAGTGATACCGATTCGATTTCAATCGCTTGCTGGCCCTGGCGAGCAAGTGTGAGTAAATCGTTGACGAGGTTCTCCATCCGGCTGTGCGCATTCTCGACCGCTTCCGCGTTTCTAGCGTGCTCATCGCTGATGTCATCTCGAACTATGCCGAAGTTTCCTGAAGCGATATTGATGGGGCTCTGAAGGTCGTGAGAGACGACTCTGCTAAACTTATCCAACCGTTCGTTCTTCTGACGGAGCTCTGCTTGTTTTTCCTCTAAAGGGGTTATGTTGCGCCCAAGTGTGATGAGGTACGTTTCGTCGTTAATAGGGTAGTCCATCTTCGACGACTTAAACTCGAATGTCTGAGGGCCTTCGACCGTTTGAATTGTCGCTTTCACCCGTGACCCTCCCGTTTCAAATCCCTCGTTGATACCGTGAGTTATCTTCCCTCTGTCTTCAGAATTGAATATGTCGTCAAGAGTTGGTGAGCCGATGTAGGTCGCTTCGTTTCCTGTGACTGCCGAAACCTGATCGTTCCACCGGATGAGGTTCTCGTTTTCGTCGATAGCAAAAAAGAGGTCTTCGACGGTGTTGATCGCGGCGTCGAAAAACATCTTCTCAGCACGAACTTGCTCTTCCCGGTCAGTTTGTTTCAGTGCTCGCTGCGCGTTCGTCGCGAGGAGCTTGGCCAGATTGATATCTTCTTCTCTATAAAGGCGAGAGTCGGTGACGGAGACGATCATCATCCCGAACTCACCGAGCGGGAACAGCATTTCATCTTCGACATTTACATCTTTGGGGTACCGTGTTTCGGGGGTTTGTATTCCCTCGAAGATGCAAGGTTCTTTTTCACCCCACACATCAGCGACTGCGCCTTCCAGCGGTATCTCAGATTGTGCTCCGAGTGTCTCTTCTGCTTTCCCAGTCTGCTTGACTGGTGTTAGGACATCGTGTTTGTCGTCGTGGAACCAAATGCCTATGAATGGTATCGTTAACTCTTCTCTTGCAGTCTGGACCGTTATTTCTGCGACTTCCTCTTTCGACCGAGACTGCATCAAAGCCATCGCGGTCTCGTTCAACTCGTCGATTGTCTGTTTGTGCTTTTTCTGAGAGGTGATGTCTTGTGCAATGACAATATACTGGTCTGTGTCAGCATGGTCTATCTCTTTGATCCGGACCTCAACGGGATACTTTGACCCACGCCGACGAGTATGGTGGCCCTCGAACCGGACTCTGGATCTACTTCCGATTATATCTGGTATGCTATCATCGATTTCACGGGAAGTGATAACTGATGAGAGCGGTTTTCCCACAAGTTCGCTGTGATTATACTGGAGCGTTTTTTCCGCTTGCTCATTGACGTCGACGATCGCCCCAGAGCTGTCGATAATAAAGATAGAGTCAGGGGTACTGTTAACGACGGCACGTAATCGACTTGCTGTTTCAGCGAGCTTCTTCTGTGTCTGTTCTGCTTGATACTGTTTGACGGCGTTTATGACTCGGTTTGCGAGAATGTCGAATTGACCGCCATCGCGTTTCTGGAGGTAGTCAGTGACGCCGGCTGAGATCGCTTTACTGGCGAGATTTTCTGAGCCTTGCGCTGTAAATAGGATGAACGGAAGGTTAGGGTGGTCTTCGCGAACTTCTTCAAGGAACTGTAAACCGCTCTTAGCAGGCATATCGTAATCAGAAACGATACAAGAGATATCGAGTTCGGATAGACGGAAATGGGCCTTTCTGACCGATGATGCAGTGATGAATTTTGTTTCTTCTATTTGATCCTCCAGTTCTGATTTAGCAAGAGAGAGGAAGTCCGGTTCATCGTCTACCAGCAGAACTGTTGTCTGCTTTTGTGACGGAGATTTTCCTTGCCCAGTATCTGTAGGGGCATGAAACTGCACCATATATGCGACAAACTATACCTCCTGATAGATAACACCTCTTGGTTTATCAGAAATTGTTAAGCCGATTGGATTGCTCAGTTACGCGGTAGCTGGTGTGACAGGAGAAGATGTATTAGTGGGGCCGGACGGGCCAGAGGGTACCTCCATCGGTCCGGGTGATTTGGATTCTTCAATCTCACCGCGACCTGCACTTTCACTTTCGCCACACTTGGCGAATGTTTTGTTCCCCCCGTCGTTGTCCGAAGATCCTCCAAACATCGTTCCGTAGGGGGTAAAATTCATGGTGAAAACGACGTACTGCGTGTTTAGCGGGTCATCTTTGAGAGCAGCATCGCTAACGCCGGGGATCCGGTTTCGCTCAGAGTGGAATTTGAACTCCGCACTAGGGTACCGCTTGACGAATGCTACCAGCGCTGCGTGGGTAGCAGTTACCTTCACTTCGAAGTCACTGCATGGATCCACCCTCCCACTGAACGAGATTCCGAAGGTCCCGTTTGAGAGCGCAATCTCCATTGAGGGTCGAATCGTCTTCTCGAAGAACTGGAGGCAGTCATGGTACGCTTCGCGTGCTGTTAGGGTCTTCATCGAGTTCATATCTGGAAACCTCTACCCCTTTTGGGGAGCTAAAAACACTCGCCGGACTAACTGTATATTCAACAATTGGAAAATGAAATGACAACCCAATAAGTTGATTGTTACCGACACGTAGAACGATATGTATACTAACCTCGAAGGTGGGCCGGCGGTACTGGTACAGAACGAGATTTCTTATCCCTGTTTTGTGCCCACAGTTACTTGTTTGAACTCCGGTGGGGGACTACCTGGCCGAGTTAGGTAGGCCATCATACGCCCAATGAGATCGTACGACCGGTCAGTATCTTCAGCGCCAATATCTATAACACCTTTGACAAGATACTCCAAATTTGCATCTCGGTCAACGCTTCGTCCCTTCGGGTAGATGTCAGATACGCTCGCTCCGGGGTTAATGATAATATCAGCCTTGTACTGTGAATCCGTCAACTCAAGATTCAACTCCTTGATTCGGGTATCCTCTGCGCCCGAATTATAGTACTCAATAACCTCTTGAGTTGAATTCACCACCTGCGACTGTTCGCTCTTGGATACATTCGATGTATCTACGTATACCTTCAACTCTGGATCACGCCAAGGATATGATGTCTCAGATACGTCCTTAACAGAGTGCTTGATGCCTTTCCCAGGGGGGGCCATGACCCAGATTGGATAATTATAGTGGTTTAGGCCAAGCATGTGGCCCATTTCATGAATGACGTTGTTCCTATCCATCCGCCAGTTCGTTTCTGAGCTACTTTCGATGCGGACAATAACTGTTGTGTTATCAACAAATGCAGTGTGATTGGAGCTGCCATTGAAAACAGTCTCTTCGGCAGGAGTTGGAGAACATCCGATCTGTATCTCCTTCGGGCAGTTAACCTGTTTTGAACGCCGCAACTCAATATCGGGGTTCGTGGCGTTTGGTTGTAGCACGAAGTGAGCGTCGTACCTTCCATATGTACTACCATATTCGTTCCAATACGATAGTGCATCAGATGCGGCAGAGGTGAAGTTACCATAATTTACGGTGTCATTGATTCCCACAATAACCCGCTCTTTCCCAAACGGAGAATCCTCGAATTGAAACTGTTGTCTGCTTGCATCTGCTACTTCAGGGGTTGGATCAGCTGTAGAAGTGCGCTCGATAGTTTCTGGTGCTGATTCGGTTTGCTCTGGCGTCGGTGTAGGATCTGATAGGAATCCGCTACAACCTGCTGAGAGGACCAAGATAAGCGTGATCGATAGAATCTTTAATTTCATCTGTAAGTGGATGCGGATTGGTAACGGAGCGGTGATTCTCGTTCCACTGTGTAGTTAGACATTTTACTCTCTGCCCCCGATAAGTGTATCCGTGCTATGCGTGAACTTAGACGCACTACTCAAAAGCACTAGACCAGCCATAACCGCTACTGTAAACCACTCAGGAAGGACCGCTTGCCGCGCTAGAAGGCCTCCTAAGCCGAGTCCAACAATAAGGCCATCTGTTGCAGTGAAATGCATTATTCACCTCTCCATGCGAGTAATCGGTTGGATTCTTTTTCTGAGTGGTCTGCTGGCGTACTTGCGATCTCGATATCGTCCACGAGTCTTAATTCTATCCCCGTCATTTGTTCTCTCTCGGTCATTGATAAGAGTCTCCTACAGAACTATTAATGCACCGCTCGGAATAAGGCCAAACATACAGGTCCATATTACCAGGATTATGAGCCAAGTCCGATTATCTGAGATTGCTGAATGGAGCAGTGAGAAGCCTGGAATCAACGAAAATAATATAAGACATAATTTCGTGGTCTACTGACGCGTTCTGATCGGCCATTGACGCTGACTTTCACTCATCGATATTTTTCTTCGATTGTTTCAGTTTTTAGCAGGTCGCTTTGAGGCGACGTTCTCGTCCACGACTACGTACGTGAAGCTGTCGCGTTGTTTCATTAGGCATCCATACTCGGAGAGTAGTTCCTTCAAGGACTTCTGTGGCGGGCTGGTTCCCGGAACGTTTTCTACCCCTCCCGTGAGCGGATCTTGCTGCTGGCTTTCGTCAACGAGATGTGGATTCTCGTGAGGGATTTCTATTGCGGGTTCGCCGCCAACACGACTGGCCCCTCGCTCGTAGAGAATGGTACCTTCATCACTGCTGGGAGAGACGCTTACGAGCCCCCAGAGTGAGTCATCGATCAGTGCTTCCAGTATCTCGACTTTTCGTGAGTCGTCCATTGTATTGTGAGTGTTATCGGGGTGTTCCGATACTACGTGTGATTGCTTTTCGGTTCTGCTGGTAGATCACGGCACGTGCTTTGGGCTCGATGTTGTAATCGTCGACGAGATGGGACGCCATTGCGGAAACCTTCTTTCTGAGGGTCTCATTCCATGTCTCACCGCATGACTCGCATCGAGTTCCTGCAGACCCGTCGAAGTACCAGAGTCGTTTGACGGAAGGATCACTACAGCATCCTGGATGGAGCGGGTTGTGCTCGCAGTCGGTGTGGTGGTGCTGTCCAAGTAGGTTCACTCGGACTTTCGCTCCACACGGGCACGTTCGGGACCACGTTGCGTCAACCATAGATTCGGACACCTCTCTGAGAGTGGGTTTTGCGGGTACTCCTCCTATTCATAGTATCCCTCGGGCTGGAAGGGGGATAAAAACAATCGTCATCTGTCCAGCGATTTTCCGGTTCTAAGACCTACTCTTCGTTGGGGGAGAGAGACAAGCCGTGAGCCCGATGCAGGATCGGAGCGTACTCCTGCCACTGCTCCTTGGTAGCGGCTGTGCCCTCCATCCAAGGACGAACGACAACTGGCTTGACCCCGCTTTTTGGTTCAAGTTTACCGTCTTCGTTGGGAACGGCTTTCATCACACATTGGTTGAGCCGCCCGTCTTCTGAGAGGTATGTTATTCGGGCAGCAGGGTACGTTGGTGGATTAGCGTTGAGGTCGCGAAGGTATCCGAGCTCGACCTCAACGAGATAGTAGGTGACCGTATGGTGGTCTTCTTCGCCAGGAGGTCCGTATTCTTTGGTGAGTCGTTCGATCGATCGCTTCGTTGGCCGTTTCCGGCCTCGATTGAACCGAGTGAACTTCGGCTTGAGAATGTCATCGAGCGCTTTTGTGAGTGCGTTCATATTGTGGTTGGCGGCATGTCCATTTTCGGTATTCAACGACCGTTTGTTCTACTCGCATCACACCTGTAGACGAGATATTGCTCTTGAAGTTTCTTGACGTAGGCTGGTGGAAAGCATTCGCGGAGCTGTTTCGTTCGAATGTTAGCAGTAGGAGCAAACCCGTGTGCGGCCCGATATACCTCAACCGGTGCTTTGAGGACGCCAATATTGGTACTTAATTGGAGGTCATGCGAGGCGTGTCTCGGTCGAAGTGGTTGTAGAGTAGCTCCTCTGCACCTTCTCGCCATGACGGAGGGATAATGGATAGCACCGATTCGACGGTCGATACTGTGAGGTAGGTCAGCGTGAATGGGTGACGGAACCGAAGGCTGAAAGCCAGCATCCAGAATACGTCTAGCTGTGTTTCACCAAGAGCGGGAAGGAGATATAGCGTGCGGGTTTGAGTGTCCAGTCGGATGAGTGCCTTTGACGTTTCACCAACCCGCCAAGCCGTCACTTGCTCGGTCTTCCGATGATATTGGTACAGGGGAGAAAGCGGGAGCGTTGTCAGGATCGCTTCTCCGATCGAGATTGGAACCTGGTGGTTGAGGACATGCGGTCGTGTTCCGCACTCGCCCTCGTTGGTGGTCGTGTACTCCTTGAACACAGCGACGGAGTCGAGGGATTCGCCATTCCAGTTGTTGGCTGCGTTGAGCCGGTCTGCAACTGGCTGTTGAGAACTCTGTTCTAATAGACGGGGTTGAGAGGCTGTCGCACTCATTGCTATCGAGAATCTCGGTTGATGTTCGATGAACCGCACTCCGCGCATGTGACGGATTCGGTGTTCAGCGATTCAGTGTCCACCCCATCTAGCTTGCTGGTATCGGGGTCATAGACACGGGTTTCGGTACCACTCACTTCGTGCTCGAATGCGGTCTGGTTACCGCAGTCTTGGCATGTTGGCATCTGTGAATTCTTTT
Organism: Haloarcula sp. H-GB5; assembly: GCF_054850705.1. Lineage (NCBI taxonomy): Archaea > Methanobacteriati > Methanobacteriota > Halobacteria > Halobacteriales > Haloarculaceae > Haloarcula > Haloarcula sp. H-GB5. The sequence goes on from NZ_JBTWBG010000005.1 coordinate 19,392, forward strand.
TTATCGACCGCGGGACGGTGTTTTCCGCGTTGACGAATGACGCAGCACATTGGTCAAGTGTCTGCTCGAACAATCCGGCAATATGATGCTGTAAGGGATTGGAATGACTGTCTAATCGTGGCTATTCCTCAGTAGGGCAGTCTGTGATACGGGGGGCAATCATGATTCCTTTTCCGTAGGCGACGAGAAGGAAAGGATCATCACCATGATCGTAGAGCGTGAACTCTTCTGCGTCATAGCTTGGACCGTTTGCCTGAGAGAGGTGCTTGATCGCTCTCGAAAGCTGTTCTTTGCTGATTCGTTTATTCCCATTCGGGAATGTTAACCGCCCGCCATTAATCGGGTCCCAAGACTCGAAATTGAACTTCGATGGGATGGAATATTCGCGACGGCTGGTTTCGATGAGGATGTCGATACTGTCTTTGACAAGCAAGAGGCAGTCGGTGGAGTCTAGACGCCCCGAAATTGAGAAATCTCCAATGGAGATTTCCGTCTCCTCTCGGAACTCGGGTTTCAGTCCGGGTGTGTCAGTGGATTGACCGGGAATCCCAGGAAGGGTGTGGCGGTTCTGCCAGAGGCCGTACTTCTCCCGAAGGTGCGCTTTAGCCTCGGCTTCGGTGTCATAATCCTCGAAGCAGCCAGTACAGCGATACGTCTCGATCTCGACGGTGAGCCAGTCGGGTTCCCTGAAGGTTTCGTCGGTACTGATGTGGCCGTCTCCGGAGATACGCATACTCTTCTCGGTCCTGACTGAAGCGATAACAGTAATCTCACAGTCGAACTGAGGCTGGACATCCTGTAGCGTCTGGACCGTTTGTTCGTCATCGGATTCTGGGGTGGAATCAGTGGTTCCACTCGGTTTGTTATGAGTTGACATAGGTTCAATTTCTCTGAATCAGTTCTCCACGTCTGATGTGGGACTAATTCAAGTAGAACTTCTCTGGGTACACTGGGAGGATAAAAATCTATTCTTAGGTGGAGTGTACTCGTCGACGAGGTCAATGGCGCGTTCGTGCTCCTCATCATCGAGGAGCAACTGGGGCGTCTGGATGACGACGTCCCAGTACTGAATCTGTTCGACGTACCACGCCAAGGCATCTTTCTCGTACCAGTTGGGGGCGTGGTACTCGAACTCACCAAGACGCGACTGAACAATGTGTTCAGCCGGGTTCAGGTGTTTCTCGAGATGATACATCACCGACTTCCGCCAGTGTGGTTCGGAACTGGGGACGTCGTCGTCTCTCGGGACGAGATTCGATTTGAGCGCCTCGCCCGATTCCGTGTTGACGATGGCGAACACCATCGGATGGTCCATCTCCCGAGCGTGCTGGGTATGCGACCCGCTCGTACGGCTGTACGTCTTCCGAATCTGGCCAGGGCCGGGACTGCGGCTGCCATCGCCGTACCGCCCGTAGATGTACGCACATGCCTCTTCCATCGTCCGGAAGGCTGCCCGTCCCTCGTCCATCCCACCTGCCCGGTGGTAGGTGTGGAAGACCGGCAGTTCGATTTCTTCGAGAAAGCAGTCCAACTTCTCGTCGATGTCGATGGACGGCTCGACGTTGTGGCTGACTTCAAAGTCTTCGATGATGTGATGCTGGCAGTCGTCACGGGGGCAGGCTCGCTCGACGTACCACGCGAGTACCGGGTGACCTTCGACTCGGCGTTCGACTAGCTCAACGTCGTCTTCGTGCTGCTTGTGGACGAATTTGTCTTGTCTCATGGATGCTCTCCGGGTGATGTAGTAAGGATGCTGGGTTCGGCTGCCTCTCTACCCATCTACCGCTCTGCTTGCAGAGGAGGGGCAAAAACCCACCACCAACCAGCTGTCGTTCACTCCATGGGCTAGTGACCGCCGCCGTTTCTCCGTCTGCTATCGCTGTAGTCGGTGTCTGGTTTTGCTTGATCAACCGCCCAGCCATGGTTCTCGTCACAGACGTATTTGAGATGACTCTGTCTGCGAAGACGTACCAGTCCGCACCGTCACCACAGTGGTCGTTTTTTTTGTGCTCATTGTTGGGACACGTCGTATTCAGAGAGTCTGTAATCGAGATCGACGCCTGATGGTGACGCTACGGCCGAGTTGTCCATACTGGACCATCGAATTGCCAGAAGTTGGTTCTATTCGTGGAACAACATCGCCAAGGCTGAGGGATTGCTGGCAACTATAGAGCGACGAGCGGGGCACAAGGCAGGAGTTGGCGTTTCTGTTGGTTGTTGAGGTAGTTTGCCCCGTGTCGATAGAGGAACGCCGTGAGCGGCGCGCTGTGGCCTCAGAGAAAGGCGGTATGTGGTCGGGGTGGAAGCAATCCACACCTCAGTTTATGTAGCCGGGGACAGAAATTGCTGGTGAGAACCAATATGCGACGGCGAGCGTACCTTGCGGGAGGTGTCGGGCTAGTCACTACGCTTGCGGGCTGCTCGATGATCCCCAAGATCGACCCGACGGACGAGAGTACCGACACGCCATCAGAAGAGACGCCAACCTTGGAGCCGACGTCGTCTCCTGAAGAAGACACCACTGCTGCAACTGAAAACAGAACGCCGCAGTGGGGAGAAGAGACTGTCTCTCTCGAGAACAATGAGCCGGAGGCTGTGGTGAGGACGTTCTACGAAGCGTTGTACGCTGGTGACTCGGACACGGCGAACAAACTTCTCCATAACGACAGCTCTGTCTCCAGGTACACTCAGGGCTCGCTGTCGAACCTTCGAAGCTACGAGTACGAAATCGAGGAAATGCAGCGTGTCGAAGACGAATCGGACGGGGCGTCGGTGACGCTGACGTTCACGCTTGTTCTGACCGACGCCGATGGGTCCGTACAACGGCGAGAAGAAAAGGTTGAACTGCGGTTGTCGGGAGATGACTGGAAAATTTGGGTGTAGTTCTAATCCGCTTTTAGAGATCGGTACTGTAGGCGGCGAGGGGCACCGGGCAGCGAGGGGCACCGGGAATTAGAATACTACGGCCACCGTTGTGATGGGGGGCACCAAGCAACGGAGGGCACCAGACGTGGAAGGTTGACGGGACTTGTTGTGTCAGAGGGAACCGGGCAGTAAAGGGCACCCGGAAACCGAGGTTCTACGGATTCTTGTGGCACAAGACATCAAAACATGAGAAAGGGCGAGCCTCAGTAGTAGTGGGCACTCGACGTCACCTATTGCACGGATCCAGGGGAACGGGCGTAAGTGGCCGGGTCTCTGATATCCAAGAGCCACGGGATACTGACCGAGGGGCCTCTAACGACGGGAAGGCGGCCTCGTTGTTTTAGGCCCTGTCGGGTAGCGGAGGGCACCGGGTGTTGAGGGGCACCGGGTGTTGAGGGGCACCGGGTGTTGAGGGGCACCGGGTGTTGAGGGGCACCGGGTGTTGAGGGGCACCGGACGTTGGACGGTGTCACGAAGGGCACCCCCCGAAAATTGCACTCCTTGGGAGATGTCCTTCCTCCCTACAAGAAGCGAAGGGCACCTCGCGTCGACGCGAGTTCGATAACCGCTTTTGCGGTGGGTCTGATTCAGCCGACTTACCTGGATACCTCTTATCCAGTGATACCGTAGGTTTTAGCGTCTCCTTGGCCATATGGCCCGGAAGCCGGGCATGGCCTTCGTTGTGGATACGGGACGTGTATGGCGTACGAATCGGTTTTCCTGCCCGATTCGGGCTGGGCGTAGCGTTGCATCCACTCCCTGTGAGGCTCAAGCAAGAGCTGGGTTCGATTTCGGTTTCTCCGCTTCGGCTTTGGCGGCCTCGAACGACTCGTGTTCTGTGACCTCCGCGGTAGAGTCGTCCTCGGTTGATGGGTTGGACTCCGAGCCCGTATAGGGCTACCCTTGTCGGGCGAGTGTATTCCGAATTTCTGTATCGGGTAAGCGTCGACGCGGGGCGTGAGCGCGTGGACCCCTGTGATTTGGAGTCGACGTGCCCAGTTGTGGCATGGTATGCGTGCGATGCTGAGAGAATGGCCTGCTGGGAGTCGAACCCAGCCGATCGACGATGGCGATTGTCCGCATCGTTGGCTGGCGTGAATCGTGAGGTCACGTTGAGATGCAGAGGGACGCTCGTCGATGGTTCCGTTGATTTTCAGACCGAATGGGCGTGGAGTGTTATGGAGCCCCCTCGTAGAACGCTACGTGGGACTCCGTGCACGACAGGTTTGACGGGCAGATATGGGGGTCTGCGTGTGACGTTCAGTCCGCGCTTGCTGGAACACCTCCAGTGCTCGCCGTCGCGGCGGTCTCGATTCCGTAGTCCTCTAGTTCACTCGCAGACAGGTGCGAGCGAAGCTCTTGGACCTGGGAATCTTGGAGATCGTCGGCGGTCATGTCGTCGTCGCCGTCGAGCAGGTGGCGTGAATACAGGATTTCGTCCTGTACATTGATGTCCACGAGCTGCTTGACGTGTCCAGCCTGACCAACGACCCAGGTGTTGGAGCCGCGAGAGTCCTGGATCTCGTTCATCCCACGGTGCGACCCGCAATTGAGGGTGACGACCGCATCGACCGAGGGGAACTGGTCGTAGTAGTCGTCGAACAGGAAGTGGTTCATTTTCGCGCCCGCTTTCGCCTTGGCGCGTTGGATGCGAGCGTTGCTGATCTTGCTCCATGGAAGTTCCGAGACATCGTCGAGGTCAGTGTCGACCTCGATCTCGCCTTCTTGACGCACAGCGGGGACGACCTCGTTTCCAGAGTCGTCAGTCTCCGCTTCGTCGTTGAGGAAGCCGATCCAGCCGAAGTATGCCGAATCGACCTCCGTATCGACTACCGTGTCCAGTTCAGTCTGGAGTTCGCGGCTTCCGCGCGTCAGGATTTTGTCGACGTCTGAACTGAGCATCGCTTCGATGCCGGTGATGCCTTTCACTGCCTGCTCAGCGACTGCCGCGTAGTCCTTGACGTACCTCTCAGCCTTGACGAGGCCAGTTGCGAGCACAAGGACGTTGATCGAATCGTTATCGTTACTACCGTTGTTGGGGTCTTCGTTGGAACTCATAGTTGTCACCTTGACAGCTAACTGCAATTCGCTTGAAGGGATGAACTTAGTTGATCGAGGCTTCACGACCTACCTCGAATCCCCCTCACCTCACATGGGGGATACAAAACTACCTCTTCTCCGACCCTTCCACACGGACCGGAACCGGATCCAAGCTGATTGACCGTCCAATTCTCCCATCGACTGCTGTAGCGCGCTGATGAAATAAGAGTGAACAGGAATCATCTGGATCTGGAAGGGGTTGACGCTTCTGGACCCACTACAGATTCGCTGGCCGAAGTGCGCTTTGAGTGGATCTTACCCCACTCCACTGGGAGTTACAAACTCTTCAATCTCTTCCCACCATGTGAGCTACGCATCGGAGCAGGAGGGGGACAAGTCGAGTCTTACCTAACAGACGAAACTTACTTCTGAATGTTAGGTAAGACTCTTCGGTTAGAGTTCAGTCGCCTGCATCTGCTTGTGTGCGTCGGAATTGACCACCGGAATGACGCCTTCGATATCCTCCTTACCGTACTCTTCACGAATCAGGTCATGGATGTCGTTCGCGAGAGCAACGGCCTCGTCTTGCTTGTTGGAACTCGCCTCGTTCTCGGAAAAATCTGCTGGCCCGACGCCCTCAACGACGATGAACAGGTGGTCGTCACTCATTTTCGACCTCCTCAACAAGCAGCGTCGTTTCGGGCAGGTCGTCGCGAGAGGTCGACAGGAACTCGGAGGTCTCCAGCGTTTCCTCGATCAGCTCGACCAGTTCCTCCGAGGCGTCGCCAAAGTGAACGATGGCGTCGGGATCGGGGTAGTTGTTGTACTGCTGTGCAGCCGTCTTGTCCGTCTTGTTCTTACTCATAATCGGTCGGCGGCACGCCCTCAGTGGGACGCCCCTCGCCCCAATGGGGCATAGAAATCACGCGATAGCGCGCTGTTCAGTATCCGGTCTGATTGTTTCAGTTTCAGGGATCATCTGAATAAAGAAATTGCGCTACCAATTACTGATAAGCACGGCTTTTGACCTCTTCGATGGCGTCATCGAGGGTATCGAAGGTATTGACGTGTTTTCGTGAATTTGTAAACGATGAATCATCAAGATAAAGTTCTGTTTTGCCTGTCGGTTTTAAGTAGTCTGCTGGAACAACGGTCAGTTCCATATGGCTCGACCGATGAGAGATGTTAATCGTCTCGTACAGCCCATCTTCGGACGATTGCGAGAGATTGAAGCGTGCCGTCCAGTGAGCATTGAACTCATTCGATAGCCGGTGGATGTCGACGACGTCCGAGAGTGTCGTTTCCGTTTTGACGTCTTCGAGAGCGATAGGGGCTTCATCTGCGCCAGCAGTTTTGATGTCGGAACTGTCGGAAACGGCGTTAATGACCGTTGCGATAAGTGCAATCATTTTGTCCCCTCTGCCCCAAGTGGGGGCTAAAAACAGTCCTGGCAGTGCGATAGAGGCATCCTGAGTGTGAGCGGGCAGAGTAGGACATTATGTCCTCTGGCGCAGCCGAGCGACTGGCAGGAGCGAGGAGGGGAGGAGGGGAGGGCGGAGGCCGACCCTCCGGGCTCGGGGGAGGGCATTATCGTCTAAATACGAGTGCGTAGGCAGATCTCTACATGGTTACGGTTCACAGGCGTCAAGCGCTCGGTTCGCCAGCGAATCAGCCGCTCGATTGTCGTTGCGACTGACATGCTCGAACTCAACGTTTGTGAAGGCAGAGAGTTGGTCGTGGATAGTGTCGCGTAACTGGCCTAACTTCTCGTTTGCGTTCCACTCTCCAGTGACTTGCTTGATGATGAGCTGGGAGTCTCCGCGAAGGGTTAGCGAAGAGACGCTGTTTTCAGAAGCAAGTTCAAGTGCAGCTTCTAGCGCTCGGTACTCGGCGACGTTGTTCGTCGTTGTTCCGATCGTCTTGTGAGTACTGTCGATACGGTTGCCGTCTCGCGTGAGGGTCGCACCAACGGCAGCTGGTCCAGGATTACCGCGAGAAGCGCCGTCGAATGTAGCGACCCACTCGACATCGTCAGAGGTGTCGACTGGCTTGCTGTGTTGAGTGAGTCCCGCGCGAATCGTCGAAGCGAGGTCCTCAAGCCGTTTGATTTGGAAACCAGCACGCTTGTTGGCTCTGGTGATACTGTCCAGAGCGCTCTGAGCAGCGGCGACTTTGATAGAGATGTGCACTCCCACAAGCTCGGTAGAGCCGGTAAAGGCGTCTCCGACTTCTGTGGAAGAGATGACCTGTGTTCCGGCTGCTTGAAGGAGCGGTGCGAGGCCTGAGTCATTCAGCAATGCGTCAGCAGCGACGAGTGCCTGGATATCCGCTCCGTCCACAGTGAAGATAATTCGTGTCATAGTGTGCTAAGGGATGTATACGTTATGAGAAGATGCCGTCGTTAGTTGTACATGAGATGGTGTTGAAACGGTTCTCAGCGTATTCGTGGTCAGGGACGGCACGAACATCAGGGATGCGGACGAGTTTATCACAGTCCTCACATTTGAAGGCAAGCTCTTCATCGACGCTTCCGTAGACGACTTTTTGGGGCTCGACTCGGATGACAGTGTGGCCGTTGACCTGAACAGGCCACTTGTCGCTATCATGGTCCGACTCGGTACTGGTGGCGAAGCGACTGAGCGTGCTGCGTTGACTCTCGGACATCGTTTTGTACTCCTCTACCCAAATGGGGGGATAGAAACTACCGTGTAGGGCGGTGTGGTGCGGTTACTCGTCGATGCGGCGAACCTCGGCAGTGATGCCGAGATCAGGAATCTGGTTGTCGTAGGCAGTTACGCTCGCGTTGAAGCCGTTGCTAAACGTCTCGTTGAGCGACCCCAGTTTGTCGCCATCGGCGTCAATTATGACGACCTCAAAGGTACCGTGCTCAGCGCTCTGACGAGCGTGCGCTCGCGCTTCGGGGTCATGTGGTGCTGGTGCTGGGTCGATACACATACACCTCATATAGAACTGGGAGTTAGAAACTCCCGATCAGAGGCCGCGCGTATCGTTCAGTCTGACGGCTCTGAATGTCCCGCCGTTTTCCTCTTCGTGACGTTCTGCGTTGGCTTCAGCGGCTCGTTGCGACCGGAATCCACGAGCAACGACGCGGAACGGGACTACGACGTGGTCTTCAGCTGGTCCCAGTTCGGGATGCCACTCCTTGCGCTCACTGGGAAAGCTGCGGTTGAGGTCGACAACACCGTATTCGTCGAACACTTCTCCGCTCGGGAGTGCCGCGTTCTGTTTGTCGCCTTCTGGCGTGCAGTCGACTGGACTGTCATTGTCGGTGGTTGAATTCATTTTTTGAATCTCTCACCTGTTGGTGAGGGGTAAAAATATCGTGTCAGGCAGTCACAGGATTGCACTCCGGCGAAGCCGAGCGACCGGGTAGGGAGCGAGGAGGGGAGGAGGGGAGGGCGGAGGCCGACCCTCCGGGCTCGGGGGAGGGCAATTCGGTCGCCGAAATGCTGAGGATGTCGGCGCTGGTGCAGCGGTCAGCTCACCACTTCTGCTTCCGACCCGTGTCTATCGGTGAAGCGGTGTGAGACATCTGCTGCGCCCCGTCGGGTATCGAACGGATGTCACTGACGGCTCCGCAGGAGCATCGGAACTTGGTATCGGAAATTGGTTCGTCGTAGGTGTGCGTGTGGTTGCTCGCCATTTTGAAACGCCTCTGCCCCAGTAGGGTGATAAAAACTCTTGGAGTGGTATAGTGAGCAGCCAGGTGAGAATCGAAGTCAAACTGTCGATGAGGACCGCGCCTTATGGCGCGGTGGAACGCGACCCGACTGGGTCGCATCGCTCCGTCCCGGTAGCAAAAAAAGCCTGCGTCGAACGTCCTGCTCAGTCCCCGCTCACCGGCTGACCGACCACGGCTTCCGCTTCGGCAGCAGTGACCTCATCGCGATCGGGCATAGCATTCGGCTCGACAGCCGGCTCCTTTGCTTCTTCTTCAGCCTCAACGCTGAGACCCATGTACTCCAGATCTTCATCAGAGTAGGTTTCACGCAGGTGCGTCTCTTGAGTCTCGGTGAGTTCGTCGGCCTCGACCTTGCCCGTCTCCAACAAGTACCGCGCCCAGTCGATGATCTGGTCGCCGTCCTTGTTGCAGGAGACCTCAAGCACGCTGCCGGAGCACTCTGAGGGGTACTTCACGAAGGGATTGATGCCACGGGCTGCCTCAACTGCTGCGATTCCGCGGTTCGTCCCATCGTTGAGGAAGATTGCCTCGCTCACCGTCGGGACCGAATCGAAGTAGTCGTTGTAGAGACGCTCGTCTGTCTTGCCGCGGGCACGCGCCTTCGCACGGTTGATGCGGTCCTGGCTAAGGAGCTCGTAGTCGATTTCTTCCCGGTCCTCCCGGTCATGGAGGTTGAACCCATCCGCGTCGACGTCGTCGTACTTTTCAGCCATCAGTTGGCCGACCGGCTTCTCATCCTCCTGCATCACCCCCTTTGCGAGGACGTTGCCTTCGGAGTCAGTCTCGTCAGTGTCGTCGAGGAGTCGCCGCCAGTCGATCCCATAGTACTGCACGTCCGGAAGCGCCTCGCCTTCCATCCGATTCTGCAGGACCTGACAGAGCTCATAGTTCTCGCGAACGACCACGGTGTCGACACGGCGACCGTTGATACCCGCAATCGACTTTATGGCCTTCTCTGCCCTGTCTGCCAGTGCTTCCACGTTTGGAACGTACCGGGAGTTACCGGTGAGACCGAGGGCCGCGACGAGGACGTTGAGTTCGTTGCCGTTGCTACCGTTCTGAGTGTCGTCAGTTGCGCTCATTGGTATTCACTCTAGTTGAAGGGACGTTCGACGCTCGCACTCTGCATCTCGCCCCTCACCCACATCGGGGTATATAAACCCACGAATGCGCTTGAGGAACGAAGACTGCTCGCGGCCACCCAGACCCGGACGCACCTCAGAGGTCTGTGCACACCGCGCATCTCGATTACTCCCTTCACCCAATTTGGGGATTATAAACCTCCCTGCGGCGGGCAGGCCACCACGCGGGCGAACGGAACTCGAGATGAAGAGTGTCGTCTGCATTTTGGAACGATTCCTCTCACCCAGAATGGGGAGTAAAAACACCCGTGCGGAGCTGTCGCGGTGACAGCCACGGCTGTCCTAAGAGGAGCGAACATCGGTTCGCGTTTGTCGTCCCACATTGCCAACCCTTCACCAAACTCGGAGGACAGAAACCCACCGCCACCCCCCTCCAGTCAGCGTGAGCTACGCTTCACCCCAACAGAACAGTATCCCTCCGGCGCAGCCGAGCGAACACTTGGAGCGAGGAGGGGAGGAGGGGCGGGCGGCGGCCCGCCCTCTCCGGGCGCGGGGGAGGGCCACTGAGCGAAAGCGCGTGCCGCTGCGGGGGAGCGGCCTGTCCGTAGTCTGGGTCTTCGGGGTCGAGATACTCGCTGACGACGTGGTACTCGTCGCCGCCCTGTTGCTGTCCTGCTTCTGTGGTTGCGTAGGCGTACGCCTCCCGGAATGACTTCGGGCTACTGTCCTCGTCGACGGCGGCCATAAATCGGACGCCGCCGAAGGTGCCAGCGCGCCCCTCCCCGTTGAAGAGTTCGATGAACACGGTCTCGAGCGTTTCGACGACACCGCCGTCGCGGATTAACTGGACGGTGCCGATAGCCCAGCCAGATCGAGACTCGATGTTCTCGATTTCTTCGTCTGTGAGCATACTCTGGATTTCCTCGGGGACTTCGAATTCACTTTCCATAGTGCATCACTCAACTGGGTCGGTAGAAACCCCCAGTGGCGGTCGGAATGGGGCGTTAGGCGTCGTAGTGGTAGACCTCGTGCGAGACGCCGTGGGATTCGCAGGCGTCCATCATATGCTGGGTGCCGTTCGACTGTCCGTCCCAGATGGCCAATCCGGTTCCGCTGTGCTGTGCGGTGACCTCTGCCATCAGGCAGTTCCGGTAGAGGTAGGCCCCCTTCCCCGAACGGGGGTCGTCTGAATCGCCCTGGTAGGACGCAACCGTCTCGACGGAGTATGGTGCGTCACTCAAGCCAGCCCGGAGGTCGTGGCGGGTAGCGGGCTTTCCCACGTTGAAGACGATGACGGGAACGCCCAACTTCACGCCGACGGCTTCGGCTACGTCATCTGCACCATCCGCGCCACCGCTGATGATCGCGTCGAACACCAGCTCGCGGTCCTCGATCTCGTCGATGACCTCCTCGGCAAGGTCGACTGCCCGCCCCCGCTGGGCGTACGAACGGCTGCCGAAGATGACGAGGAGGCTGTCATCGTTGCTAATCGGGAGCTGGCCGTCGAACGAGACATCGATGCCGGATGAACTACAGTAGCAGGACATATCGAGCAACCCTCGCTGGTTGTGGGGGCGTAGAAACCCTCTGTTAGCAAAAAGGGAGTGATGGTGGCTACTCGCTGAGGTCGCGCTCGGGGCCGGTTTCGTGGACTCGGTGACCGGCGAAGCACTTGTAGGTTTCACGCTCTTTGTGGCCGATGCGGTAGCCAGCGTCGTCGTATATATCGTTGTGTTCGGTTCCAGTGTATGCAAGTGGCTTGGAACAGTGGTCGTGTGGGCAGTTGAATCTGGTAAGGCTGATGTTCGGGTAGCGAAGGAGCTTCTGGATGCTTTCTGGGACCGGCACGTCAAGGTCTGCGGCGGTGGGAACTGCGTTCATTGATTATATCCTCTATCGCTCCGTGGGGAGGTAGAAACTCTCACGGTGCGTTCTTTGTCTATGACTCGATTCTCGTTGTCCGCTAATCAAGTTTTGTGCCTCCAGCGCCCTCCTTGGCTGTGAGTTCAGTGGCCTGCTGTGACTGACGTTATGCGAGGGCGTCTGTAGAGGTCGGAGCTGCGACGTTGAAGACACAAGTCGCGTTGAAGGCCCGGATATCTTTGATTGGAGTGGCTTGTGGGCTCCATAGCGGGACGCTATCGAGTCGGTCGAGGACGTTTCGGATAGCTTGAGCACCGTCCTCTGCTGTGCTGACACCGAGGTGTGTGTAGGGGTCGAACATATCTTGTCCGTCGACGAAGCCGATGACGTGGCTGGCGTCGTCGAAATTTGGATAGCCTCTCAGATCCTCTCTTGGCGGAACTTCGTTGTCGTCCCATTCGTACCACCGTTCGACTTTTTTCGGGTGCGGATTGTCGGTGTCGTCAGTTGATTCACGGTAGTCTATACAGTCGAGGTCTGCGGCTGAGACTGTCTCGTCAGAGTCGCTTTCTATTTTATAGACATAAACTGTGTCGGGACCGTGTTTGATGAACTCGCTGCGAGGTCCGCAGGGCCGTCCGTAGTAGCTGGCCATTGGGGCGAGTTGGAACGGGTCAGTTGAATCGACGGTTGATGGGAGCGGAACTTCGCAGGCGTTCCGGTCACCCCAGTGGAACTCAACGGTCCTGTTCTCACCGACCAGACGTCCTTTATCGCCGGTTCGCTGTACAGATCGGATTCCGTCGTCTGCCTGTACAAGCGGTATCTTACCGAGATATGCTGGCGCGACATTGTCGTCGAAGGTCATGATAGAGTAGTACATGGTTCTTATCGTCGTTTGCCGCCTTCTACTCGGGTAGAGGAGTAGAAACTGGTTGTGCTATTGGTTGGTTGTAGAGGATTCATATAACTGGGGGTGCCCTCCGGCGCAGCCGAGCGCGGTCAATCAGGACCGCGCGAGGAGGGGAGGAGGGGAGGGCGGAGGCCGACCCTCCGGGCACGGGGGAGGGCACTATCGCCTAAAAGCGAGTACACTGCTAGATGATGGATATGAAGATGCAGAGAGTAAGGAACCCTGAGAGGAAGAATAGACAGCCAGCTAGGGGGTATCCGTAGATGGGGCTCATTGGAGATCGGCCTCCGTCTCGATTCGGATGTTCTGTGGAGGTGCCTCGCGTGGTTCATCCCAATTGGGGCGGGTGATGACGAGGTGCCCGTTTTTGTATGGGCTGTTCTCTTGGTTGATGCGTGTGATCAGCTCGACTTCAATGTCTTCGCCGAGCGCGGTGTAGATGGGGCGGAACACGCCATCATTCCGCTCGGACTTGTCGCTAATTCGTTTGACATCGCTCCCACACCGACTGTCGAAGTCGAAGTCCGACCCGATGTTTATTGGGCCGGTCTGAACGTCTGAAATGTCGGACTCTGTTGGGTCAACCTGCTCTGGCTGTGACTGACTCATTTCTGACACTCCTCACCTCTGGAGGGGGTGTAGAAACAAATGTTCGCTTAGTTATAATAGTTGGATAATGATCACGCCTACTTCTCTGTATTGCGATAGTCGTCAATGCTGAGGTTATAAGCTCGGTGAGCGGCGTCTGCGGCGTTCCCGAAGTGCGCTCGGAGCTCCTTGAAGTTACTGTAGCCTGATGCGCTACAACCGAGAACAGGGCACTTGTCGGGGACTGGGACGTGTTTAGTCTCGTACTTTGAGCGGTTCTGCTCGCGAAGGGCGCTTGGTGAGGTGATTTCACCGAGTCCGTCAATAGATATCGTACCGTGCTCGTCGTCGGTTGGCTGTGAGTCCGATGTCATTATTATGGGAGTGAGAGGGCTATGAATGCAGCGTGCCCAGCGCCTCGTTGACTGCCTGCTGTACTTGATGTTCAGATAGGTCGTTCTCGTACGATTCTCGCATCACTGTCTTCTTGATTCGGTCTTGGGCATCACCGGTTGCTGCGTGGGAGTCGGCTTGCTTCTGTGTCCGGACTGACTGGAGAATGAGGCCGGTTAGCGGAATGATAACGCGCTTTTGGTCGGACCAGTTATCGCCTTCGATGTGACCATCGGAATTGAGTTGTTCCTGCCAGTACTGCTCTCGAAGGTCGCTTTCTGACAAGTGGTAGTCTGAGATGGTCTGGTCCAGGTTTTGAACTGCATTCGGTTCACCAAACCACGCTGGGTACTTGCTAGCGACAGCGTCGATGACGACATTGACGACGTCAAACTCGGAGAGAGTGGAGGGTGCAGACTCGCTGCCGGCTTGGATTGCGGCGTTGTCGATTGACGCACCGAGGTAGGAGAGTAGTCGGTCAACCTGACAGCGACTACCCCGATGCATGAAGTCGGTGAATTGCTTGTAGACGGAGTAGTCTATTTCACTCTGAAGTCGTTTCGGGGTGATTGTCTGGAGGTTCGTCTTTTGAATCGTCGGAATGCGCGTCATAACTGATAACCCTCTGCCTCCGTTGGGAGCTACAAACCCACCTTCGGAATGTTATCTACGGCCCGCATTGAAGCGGTTCTCGCAATGACGGCAGTACCACGTCTTGAGCTGGCCCCAGTCACCGCTGCCGGTGACATCTCGAAGACCAGCTGGTCCCATCCCGCATTCTGGACAGGATGGATCTTCGTCGAATTTGGCAATACGATTGTCGGCCCATTCACTAGGATCGCTGAGGCACGCTGGGGCGCTGTCTACAATGGTCTGGTACTGCTCTTCGGTGTACGTCTGTTTGTCGGGGTTCACCGTGCTGTGTTCGCTTCTGGACATCTGATTTTAGCCTCTACCGCAATAGGGGGATAAAAATCTCTGTCGCTAGCTGAGAGTCAGTTCGATGGAGGCAGATTGAAGCGTTAGTCCCTCCGGCGAAGCCGAGCGACCGGGTAGGGAGCGAGGAGGGGAGGAGGGGAGGGCGGAGGCCGACCCTCCGGGCTCGGGGGAGGGCGCTGTAGCGTGCGGACGACACCCTGTGCAAGCAAGAAGGCGATAGCCCGCCAACTAACCAGTGTGCTACGCACTGGGCAAAAAAGGGGCGATGCAACTCTACTCGTCCGTGGAGCCCATTTCGTGCTGGTTCGCCCATGAGTGAGCGCGAGAGTCTACATCCCACGGAGCCTGTCGGGGCTCGTCACTCATCCTCTTCTGACGAGGAGCCGGCCCGTCTCCCTGCTCCAAGTGGATGATTCGCGCTTCGGAATCAATGGCAATGGACGTTTCCCACTTACCGCTGCGCTGGTAGGCGTTAACCTTCCCACGTTCGACACGCACTTTGTCTCCCTCGTGGAGCGTCGGTTTCTGTCCAGCCTTCTGCCACACGGTTATTTTGATGGATTCATTCGATTCGTCTGAAATCAGTCCGACCTGACGCTGACCTGCCCCTCTCGGAGACCACAGGACGTCAATCGTCCCTTCGATGGTGGTTGCGTACTGATTGAACGGGTCGATAGACGCGATGGGCTGCTTCACTTCGGGCAACTGCTCGATGCTATCCTTGAGATTTAGAGCTGCCGACGCCGGGTTCTGACCCTCGGTCACGCGCTGGGCCAGCAGTTTGCCCATTGATGCACTCCCCATCGCCGTCTCATGCTTGAATCGGTCCGCCAACTGCTTCGCGCCCTGATTGACTGACGCTACTTCATCCTGTGACAGCTCCGTCCACGGGTTCTCGGATTGACCCTCCACCTCTGGCGTTTCGTCGAGTGTCGTCTCCTGGTAGTAGGTATCTGAGGTAACCTCCCCGCGACACGCCTGAGCGCGGTCGTGCTCTGCCGCCTCGGCTCGGTGTGCAGTCTCGTACTGGTGCTTGAGCTCCTCCTGTTCGCCATTGATGCGCTCGATGACCTCCGTGGTCATATCCTGACGGTCCGGGTCAACGCTCTCGGTGGGACGCTTGTCAACTCCGTGTTCGATGGCTTGTTCGCGCTCCCAGCCAACGCGCATCTCGTAGCCCTCAAGCGTCCGAGCACCCTCAACGATTTCGCTCGCGTCCTCAACCATATCGCCGAGAGGCATCGATTGGAACGTTGGCGTCTGGTACTCCAGCGTGTGTGCATCGTGATGATTAGCTTCCAGTGCGCCGCTGTCGGTGGCATCGATGTTGTCGTGCATAACTAACACTCCGAGTCCACGAGGGGCGTCACGCGAGCCCCCCTTCGGCCTCGAAGGGGGATAAAAAACAACGCGCGGAACGTTCTACGTCCGTCCGCGAGATGGACGAGAACGTCC
The DNA here is from genome assembly GCF_054850705.1 of Haloarcula sp. H-GB5. Taxonomy (NCBI): domain Archaea; kingdom Methanobacteriati; phylum Methanobacteriota; class Halobacteria; order Halobacteriales; family Haloarculaceae; genus Haloarcula; species Haloarcula sp. H-GB5. Next base: position 35,293 of record NZ_JBTWBG010000005.1, read on the forward strand.
AACCGACCGCCGATGGCCGGTACGACCCGTGTGGGCTCACCTACCCCTATGATTTCAAACCCCCCCAAAAGTTGGAAGGAACTGTGCGCCTTGGCCGGGGAGCGCGCCGATATCGATGGAAGGGACCCACGAGAACCTACCGGATTCGAGTGGGTAGGGTCCGTCGATATCGAGGACGTGCTCACCGCCATAAGCTGGAAGGGAACTGTCGGGTCCCCGTCGACGTGGTCGATTCCAATCGGAAGGGACCCGCGAAGCGGGTAGGGTCCGGCCGGAATCGGCCACGGTCGGCGTGGGGACGCGGCAGTTCCAACCGGCAAGTGGCTCCCCAAGGCGTGCAGTCGATAGCCGACAAGTGGGGGGGTTGGTTTGCACTTAAGCGTTCCTTCCGACACGGCGAGGAGCGCTGAGACGGGTGATTCAATCGGAAGGGACCCGCGAAGCGGGTAGGGTCCGGCAGAATCACCCGTGTCAGTGCCCACAGGTTGTCGGAACGGCGGTGCTCGCGGCTGGGTGATTGCCGCGAGCGCCGTCGTGTTCCGGGGCGGGCCGACAGCAATGCTGCTAAACGCGCGTGAGGAACGCGCGCGTCGTGGGTCTGTCGGCCCGGCGCGGAACGGTGGGCGCTTAAGTGCAAAGAAATTGATGTGGCTCCGCTGATTCCGGCGGTCGGCCCCCACCGCCGGAACGCCGCCCGGTACGTGCCCTGGTCGCCGAGCCGCCGGAAGCACGAACCCGTCAAATCCGGTCGATTCACAATGTGAGCCAGCCGCGCACGGTCGATTTCGGGAGAAGGGACCCGCGCGTGGTTTGCGCGGGTAGTGTCTGCCGAGATCGAGAGCCGTGCGCGGGTGGGCGAACGCCGATGAATCGGGCGGATATGGTCGGGCGGAGGAATGAGCCGTCGGCCTCGAACGGGTGATTCGTAGAGCGAGCGTAGCCTCTGAGCCGGTCGATTCCCAACAGGAATCGTGAGCCGGCTCAGAGCCGCTCGCTGTTCGAATCGCGCGCTGAGTACGAGCGACGGCGAGAACGGTGGCTGAACCGGTCGATTCCGGGAGAAGGGACCCGCGTGCGGTTTGCGCGGGTAGTGTCTGGCGGAATCGTGACCCGGTCCGGTTCAGCCAACCGTTCCGAAGTGACGGAGGGGAGCGAAGCGACCGACGCGGTTCCGGTGGGGTCGGCGTTCCATGGGCGCGTTCCCGGCGGCGTCCCGACCCGTCGGGTTGGTCATAGAGCCGCCCGATATCCGGTGGATGGGACCCGCCCGGTGGGGCGGGTAGGGTCCGCCGGATATCGCTGGTGGCTCAGCGTTCCAACGCGGCGGGTGCGTGGCGCTGCTACGTCAGCGCCAACGCAAGGGAGCAGACGGAGTGAGGAAACCTGGTCGTAGCACGACTCGATGGGACTGAAGGCCGTCGGAGACGGGTTATGAGCGGTGTCCCGAGCCGGCGGAGGTCGGTGGAAAGGACCCGCGCGAGGCTTGCGAGCGCGGGCAGGTTCCGCCGACATCCGGTGGGTTCGGGGCCGCGCAATTCCCGTCTTTGGCGGTCGAAGGAGACATCGACTCTCGGGGGTTGACTCCTGAGCCGTGCGCGTCCGGCGAAAGCTACGCGATTCGCCGGAGGCGTGCGGGTTCAGGTGTCCAACGCGCGTAGAGCAGTGTCCCGGAAATCAGCCGCCGGTACCCTTGCACGGCCAAATCACCCACATGAGAGCGACCGACTATCTCTGATCGTCGTGTCGCTTCTCGATTCTAACCGTGCGCGAAGGACGCGCGCGTCGTCGTTGGCGGAGCTGGACAGAGTGGTAGTGGGTGGGAATGAAAGGGGCTCGCGTTGTCGCGCTTGCTTGGTTGCTTCAACGACCCCTATCCGGACCGAGCCGGCGCGTGAGGTCCGGATATGTCGTTGAGCGGCTGCGACAACGCGAGGGGCTTTCGAGGTGGTGTCAGAGATGGCAGTCGTTTATTCCGGACCGCCTTGTATGATATACACGTCGTTGTCGAGATTCGTCCCATCTGAGCCCACCAGATCGTCGATGATGTTATACCCATCGACTCTATCTTCCTCAAAGACTCGTACTCGGCAGGTCATTATATCGGCTGCTACATTGTCAGGATTACCCGTGAATTTGATGAGTTCAGTGTCGTCTCGAGAGTCGAAGTAGCCTCGTATTGTTGACTTCACTTCTTTCTCCTTGCCCGGCTCATCAAGATCTCCATCGAATCCGAAGTTGTAGCTAAATATTCTCATACGGGTCACTTCTCTGGGCCGGATAAAAACTTGGTGGTGATGCCCTTCGGCGCAGCCGAACGGGCTCGGGCGGTGTGGAGAGAGCCCGTGAGGAGGGGAGGAGGGGAGGGCGGAGGCCGACCCTCCGGGCTTCGGGGGAGGGCTGCTGAGCGGGCGTGTGGTGCGGTCGACGTTCGTTAACTGCGCGTGACTCCGACGCGCGCAACGTGGTCGCGAGGTCGGACGAGTCGAGGCCTGGTGGTCAGGCCTCGAGCTCGTCCCAGACCGAGAGGTGGCCGTTGGCGCAAGCGCCAGCGTAGCGCCCAACGGCATCGCCTCTGTACTTCGAGTCGACGCACGCCACGCGCTCGATTTCGGTAAGCTCTGCATCGCAATCGTCCTCCTCGCAAGTCGGTGCCATATCCGGGGGCGCGGGTCAGGAGCCGATGAATTCTCGCCCCCTTGTGGGGTGACCGAAGGGAACCGCGAGGGACGAGCGGCGACGGGTTCACGTTCTCCTGACCCGATTACCCCCGGTTTGGTACCGAAACGGTGAGGACGATCTGTGCAGAGCAGGCGAATCGGAGCGTGGACCGTCGGCTCGAAGAAATCGCGCGTGAGGAACGCGCGCGTCGTGGTTGGCGGGGCTGAGCGGTCGTGGGGCTGTCGCGGTAGGTGAGGAAAAAGTGTGTACGTAGCACTTACGTGGTCATCTTGACCAATCGCGAGTGATGAGAGGATTTTGAGGTCGCGGTCACAGATTCGGAGGGTGTGCCTGTTCAACTCAGCTCTGCGACGGTCGGCTAGCGCTTTTCTATCGCGTCGATAACCCTTGAGAGCGGCTCGCCGTGACACAGCGGCCCATCATCGGAGAGTCCCTGACACCAGCACCCGAGCGTTTCCCCCTGAAGTTCATAGAGCGCCTTGCGGAACTCGGGGTCGGAATCCACTCGCGCTAACAGGTCTTCGGTGAACTTCGCGACGGACTCCTCGCGAGAGTAGCCGTCGTCAAGTGGATACGGATTCCCCAGCCATCCGCGTGTCTTGACTGGCGTGTTGTTCATATGCCGAAGTTCGCCGTCCGTGCGGTTTCGTCCGATGTAGACGCTGCAATCGTTTCGCTTGCAGTGGCCGACGCGGGTCGGCGTGCCGTGCTTCCCTCCGTCTGAAGCAGTTGAATTGGACATTTTCCTCGTACTTCGACTGGAGGGGTAAAAACTACTGTGCGATTCAGTAGTGCTGTCTGTGGGTTCCGGTGCAACTCCAATTACTGGTTCAGGTAATATCTTGGTCGTCTGCAGAGCTATCACAGAGTGCAATCTGCTTAATTTCCAACTTGTATAGGCATCTGTGAGTGCGCTTTTTTGGCGCAGCCGAACGGGCTCAGGTAGTGTGGAGAGAGCCCGTGAGGAGGGGGAGGCCGACGCAACATCGTCCGTCGGGCTCCGGCTTCGGTGGGAGGTTCGATAGACGCGGAAGTTGGAGCCGCGAGCCGCTACGGTACGCGCTTGTGTCCGTCGGCGCACTCGACGACGAACTCGGTTCGCGGGTCAGGGGAGCGCGAGTCTCCGACCACTGCGGACTCGGAGTCAACTATCGGCGCGTCGCAATCCAGACAGGGGCAGACTTCGTCGGCCATCGTAAGTGGGGCGCGGGTCGCCAGAGGGTGTATTGCTGCCGTCCTACTGGAATCCCATCGGGACAATCGCAAGCCGGCGCTACTGCACCGGAAGGGCGATTGCGGGAGCTTTACCCCTCTGGCGACCCGATAACCCCCGTTGATGGCCGACAGGGAAAGCCCCTGTTGGATTCGTCGTGCTGTTGACACCGAGGAACGTGGTCGGATGGCTCTAAGACCCGCGAACTGGAGGGCGAGTGCGCCAAGGGAGCGCGTACCGTAGCGGCGCTGGCGGCGTACGAGAGGCGCAGCCGAACGGGCTCGGGCGGTGTGGAGAGAGCCCGTGAGGAGGGGAGGAGGGGAGGGCGGAGGCCGACCCTCCGGGCTTCGGGGGAGGGCTGCTGTATGTGGTAGCGGTGCGGCTGCGGAGCTGGGCCGAGGCTGTGTGGTGGTGAAGACCAACCGGGTGGTGGTGTCAGTCGTCCACACCGATGAATTGGCCGGCGTTGATGTTCCCCTTGACGAAGGCGTTTGCTCGCTCTTTCTCTGCGTGGGTGAGGAAGGCATCGGGGTCGCCACCAGCGTCACCCTGTTCAAGCCATTCATGGGTGTCGCTGTCGGCTCTCCACGCGGGGATAGTCGGGTCGTCAGTGGCCGATTGGGACTGAGGTGCGTCCCCATCTCCGTGAGTGAGGCGGGTGACAACTGCTTCGGAGTCGACAGCGAGGGTGGCGTCTCCTTGATAGGCGTTGACCTTGACCCGCTCGACCCGAACCGTGTCGCCTTCGTGGAGGGTTGGCTTGTCGCCTGCGTTCTCCCAAATGGTGAGTTTGGCCGATTCGCCGCTATCGTCACGGACGACTCCGACCTGCTTCTGACCGTCGCCTTTCGGCTGCCAGAGAGTGACAACTTCGGCTTCAATGGTCGTTTCGTACTGGTCGTACGGGTCGATGTTTGCGATTGGCTGGCAGACCGTCGGGAGGGATTCAAGCCCCTCCTTGACCGTGAACAGGGCACTTGTGACCGTGCTACCGTCAGCCACATACTTCGCAAGGAGGGAGGCGAACGAGGCGCGACCCATTGCCGTTTCGCCGCTAAACTGTTCGGAGAGCCGTTTTGCGGACTTGTTGATTTCGGCGACCTCTTCTTGACTGAGGCTTGGCCAAGGGTCACTCGGAAGGGTGTCAGTGTCAGGGGTGTCGTCTGAAATAGGCGTAAAGCGGGTCGAAAGGTCGTGGTCGGCGGGCGCGGGGGTGGCTCTGACAGGACGGCCATCTTCAAGATGGGTGGTGTAGTGGCGGTCAGTGTTAGTAACCTCGTCACGGCAGGCGGCGGCTCTGTCGTGTTCGGCGGCCTTGGCTCGGTGGGCACGCTCGTGATGGCGTTCGAGTTCCTCTTGTTCACCGTTGATGCGTTCGATAGTTTCAGTGGTCATGTCCTGCCGGTCCGGGTCCACACGCTCGTCTGGCCGTCGGCTGGCGCGGTTCTCAATAGCTTGCTCTCGCTCCCAGCCGATGCGCATCTCATTGTTGTCAACAGTCCGCGCATCGCCAATGATACCGGTAGCGTTGTCTACGGCGTTGCCCAGAGGAATCGACTGGAACGTCTGCGTCTGGTATTCGAGGTCGTGGGTATCGTGGTGGCTGGATTCAAGCGCTCCGGTCTCAGTGGCGTTGGTGTCGTACATTGTCTGTCTCCATTTAACACATATAGTGCCATGCATAAGTATGTTTGGTTACGTGCCCAAAAACCCTGTAGAGGATTTTAGAAGGTGATTTATGGAGGTTGGGGATGTCGGGTTGTGCGGATTCTTGTTGCGGTTGCACTAGTGTCCGCGAGACGGCGGGAATCCCCGTCTCGGAGATCGCGTAAAGGGGGCGGCAGTGTTGCCCCCTTTACGGGGTCGAGAATACGGCGTTTCTTGCCGCCGTCTCGCGGTTCCGCTGTAGTTGCCCTGGAGGGATGAAACGGCGAGCCCGCTTGCGTTTACTTGGTCGCCTCAGCGGCCCCTATCCGCGCTACTGCACGGATATGTCGCTGAGCGGCCGCGAGCGGGTGAGGGGTTTCGAGGTGCTTGCGGTGTCAGTGAAAGCAGTAGTAGCAGTAGTGGCAGTTCTGGTTAGTCCGAAGAAGTAGTCTGAAGCGTCGGAGCTGGCGACACTCCAGAAGTCAACAACAGTGTTACTTTGCCCATATTGGGCACGAACCCAAATAGTAAATACGATGGGGCCGTACGAGTAGATATACAATGACAGATAGCGAGTCCGCGAGTGGTGGTCGGCCAACTGCTGTAAGCACTGAGGAGCTGTATGAACATCTTGAGGGCTGTGAGCCGTATACGGTGACAGAATTGGAGGGTGAATTTGAGGCAGGCCGGGAGACAATCCGAAATCGGTTAGAGGAATTAACCGAAGACGGACGGCTCCTCAAGAAAAAGCACAGTTCTCGGGTGACGACCTATCGGATTCCACACTGAAACGGTTGTTTTTTTCTGATGGGATCATCCGAACAAACGCGTGCGGGAGCTTGACCCCGTACCCTCTCACTGACAATGAGGAGGGCAACGGGAAGCGCTAGTAGGCCTATTTAGAACAGGTGAGTAACTCGCCTCTCTCAACCCTCCGGGGAGACCGAGTTGGGATATCTGGCCACTCAATCGAACTTAGACTGCTCCCCAGTGGACAGTCACAAACATCCTCTCCATGATGAGTAGCTCCACACCCAGCACACATGTAAGTTCTGTGTGGACTGTAATCCCCATGGAGAAACTCGAAGGCCTCTCCAGGGTCAACAGATTCTGTGAATCCGTACGATTCCTCGAAGTGGATGTTTGACGGCAAGCGCTGTTGGACGCCATCAGCAGTGATTTCAAGCAAGAGGTTTCCGACCCGGAGATGATAACACCGGCCCTTAGCAAGTCCGGTGACACAACGACACTCACCTGGCTGAAAGTCAAGCTCTGACAGCGCGTCAAGGTCCTGACCGGTGAAGACCTCAACTGCGTCTGCCTCAGTTGGAGCACTGGCGAACATCGATTCGCGCGAGGTTGATTCAGTCATCGCTCGCTATGATGCGAGATAAAAATATGCCGTCAGCTGTTGATCGAAGATGAGTTCTAAGAGGTTAGTCTGAGTTGAGATCGGCTTCGGTGTCGGTGTGCCATTCGAGACCGGGCCGCCGCTCGCCACCCTCGAATCGCTGTCTGACGACCGACTGGGGTTGGTCGCTTGTCGCGTCTTGGAGCGCAGCGCCGAAGCGACCAAGCGCCTCGACGTCGTGTGTCTCGATGAACAACGAGAGTTGCTGGCAGAGGTATGTCGCCTCGTCTCTTGCGAGTCCGTCGACGAGAATTTCGATGGGGCTACTGGCGTTAGGGACTTTGTCGTATTCGGTTGGGGTTTCGATGCTCATTGAGTCGGGATCGAAGTCTTTGCTCATTCTGAATTCCTCTCACTCGCCAGTGAGGGGTAAAAATTCCGGTGTTCGGTTGCGGTCAGGCGGACCAGCCGTTGTTGGAGGAGAGAAAATACGATCAGGTTCGTTTCTCTTCTGCACTGTGGGTTACGGAGCAACCCAGAAAGACAGTCTCGTTCCGGTTAGTTTGTCATTTGTTTCATACAGTCGTGGGCGGTGTCGAGTGCTTCATCACGCGATGGAGCGCACTCCTCAAGGACGGTCGGCTGTTCCTGGCCGTCGTGGTACCGGCTGACGCGGTAGCCACAGCACTCTCCGTTGGTGTAGACCGGACGGACTTCGACAAAGTGCTTCAGGATGCCGACTTGCTCGGACGTGAATGTCACCGTCTCTTTCTCGTGGTGGGGATGCTTGCTGAGATAGATGTCCCATGGGAGCCCTGAGACGGTAGAACTGAGTGTGGTGATGCTGGTGGTCTGCGTGCCGGGTTGCGTGTTCTGCGCTTCAGTACTAATCATCTTTCTACCTGTTTTGGAAGGGTAAAAACTCGACTCACGAGAGGGCAGCAGTGGAGTGAGTCCTGAGGCCGCTTCGTCGAGAGCCTCGTTTGAGACGAGATGCCGTTCGAGGAGGGTCGGAAAAGCTACCGAGAATGGTCGGGGGTTTCATGTCTGCCAGACACCCCGAAGCGAGTACCCGCAGACGAACTGCGATCCTGGTGGACTGAAAGGGCGAGGTGGCTCGCGATGGTGTCGCCTCAGCTGACCCCTATCCGCTTAGCGGATATGTCGCTGAGCGACCGCGAGCCGCCGAGGGCTTTCAAGCTCTCTGAACTGCGACTGACTGCCAGAACACACCCTGAAAGTGTCCCGTCACATGAGGCCTCTTTATGACTCTGAGCTCGCTCGGTCAGTCGTCGCTCTCATTTTCTACTCCAGTCTGAACTCCCTCTGGTCCACTCCACTCGTCAGGTCGAATCCCTAGCGACTGAAACGCCGCGTATGGTTCTTCAGCTATGTCGTCGATTACTGCGCCGTCCGGTAGGGGTAGTTCCAACGCCTCGCTCATCTGCTCCTGCATTCGGTCCTTCGCGTTCTCTTCCTCTGCAAAGTTATCCACAATCAAGTCCAGCTTCGCTTCTAATTGTAGAATCCGAACCCGAGTATCCCAGTTACTCATCCCTTGCTGAAGTAGCATCTCCACGACCCGGTTTCGAGCGACGTTGTGGTGATCTGCAATTGCTTCAATCTGGCTGCCCAACTCATCAGACACATAGCCGGAGATTCGCTTTCCCATACCCACCCGTTTCCGGCGACCCTACTAAGTCGTTGCTCCTCTATCCGCGATCTCACAAGGCGGCGAGAGCTCCCATCCCCTCAGACCCTGCTGTCTCTCACGGTCTGCCGGCCCCGGCTACTCCCCGCCTATGTGCTATCGCGTCGGCTCCGTCCTGAACATCTCGCCGACGGCAACCAGGGGGAGTGCTTCCCGCCTTGTCCTCATCCACATCCAATCACTCTCTGAAGCCCCCAGTGCCACACACACACACTTTGACGCTCTCAAATGTGTTCTTTTAGCGTGGGTCTCGTTAGCCCACGCTTCCCCTTCTCCCGGACCATCCCGAACATGGGCCGGGTCACGTCGACGTCGAACCGTCGACGCTCTCTTGGATGCGGTCTCTCTTGCGGTGCTATCCATCTTGGACATCGCTCGCGAAGCTCACTCGCTCAACTTCCTTCTCGTTGCTTTGTTTTCGCCGTCGTCGTCGCTGATGCTGTTCGAGTGCGATCCCGGTCGTCGTTGAAGCTGTCGCCGCCGTCGCTTTCGCGCTCTTCCAGCACCCCGTCTGCGAGATGAAATGCGATCTTGCCTTTCCCTCCCGTTGCGTTCCGCCTCAAATCCTCTCTCGCCATGCAGCCGGACTCTTCTTCCTGCGTCTTGCCCCGACCGCCGATCTACTCTCCCCGAGCGCACTCAGACTGAACCCCCCACGGAGCGCGACCAGACCGAACGTCCACTCGAACGCGACCTCGCTCCACTCTCCCTCTCGCTGTCGCTGCCGTCCCGCTTCCGCCATCGCTGCACGCTGCTGTCCTCGCTGTCCCTGTCGGCGTTGAAATTGTTGGTGCCGTCTCCTCGTCGAACATTGTCCATCCACTCTAGCATCGATCACCGAACCTTCGATTTTTGTCCACTCTCTCCAGTCCTTCTCGATGCCTTTTGTCTCCCCCTCTCGAACGCTCGACCAGGGTCCCATCACTCTGTCAGCAAACTGGTAGTCCATCCCATTGGCAACCCCCACCTGTCCCTTGTCTCTCCTCGGCTCCGCCTGAACCCCCCGCTACGCGACTACCCCTGAGTAGGTAGCTCCCTTGGACCCTATTTGTGTGAATTGGCCAGCCCATACAGGAGCGATTCTCCGATATATTAGAGATGCTCTAAAGCCCTCTCGTACCGCGAAAGCCCATACAGCCCGAATCGTGTGGTGGTGTAGCCTGATTACAGACCCCCCGAATCCCGCCCCCGTGCCGTGATTATGAAATTTGGCCGGTGGCCTCGGAAGTAATCACGAAGTGGGCGTATCGCCACGTTGTCCGGTGATTATCAGTGCGTTAGCCGTCGTCGTCGCGGCTGATTACGAACCCCCCGAATCCTGCCCTCGTACCGTGATTAGAGAAGTAGTTACAGATGGTACCAAACCCAACGCTGTCCCGTAATTACCGAGCAGGTGGGAGCCGGATCGGTACCACTTCCGCTGCCACAGCTGCGTGATTACAACACCCTCGAAAACTGGGCGCTGTCCGGTGATTAACGATGTAACTACGAATATGCCCTATCTCGACGCCGTGTGGTAATTACGAAAATCTGAGCGCAGTTTTCGGGCTGTGATTACGAACCCACCCAATCGTACCGCAGTCCCGTGATTAGTGATTTGATTAGAAGGACGCTGAATCACGTACCCGTACCGTGATTAGTTCCGCCGAATCCGCCCCATACATACAGAATCTGATAGCAGTCTCGTCGATGGTGACTGACTGCCCGCTGTGAGCGCTCGTGATTCGGCTGGTTACACGCCGAGGAGTCGTCCAGCGGAGTAGTGGTCAGCCGCCGAGCGCTTTGGGGGCTCCGTTGTGGGTCAATCGTGTGGTCACTGTTGAGGTTCGGTCTGAGAACGGCGTTGAGAAAGCGTCGTGCGAAGAGCGAAACTGTGTCGGAGAAGTCTACTGTTCGACTTCGTCTCGGAGGTTGTTGATGCTCAGGATTTCGTGGGCACCCGGCGAATCGAGTTTGTCGCTGATGCTGGAGAAGTTCCCACTCTCCGTGGAGATGGTGGATTCGAGTTTGTCAGAGAGGGAACGCAGTAGCTTCTTCGCTCCTTTGAAGTTCTCTACGACCCACACTGCTTCCCCGTAGGCCATTGTGAGCTTGTCGTAGTCCCCTTCGACGTGCCCGCGCTTCTCGGGGGACGTTTCTACCTCGACGATCTTGTGGCGTTGGTTCGGAGAGTTATCATCCGGGGCGACGAACACGTCGTAGACGTTGGAGTCGCCGTCCGGACTGTGGTACATCTTTGCGTCGTAGCCTTGCTGTTCGTAGTAGGTCGCGGTCAGGCGCACGCCGATCCGGTGAGTGAGGCTTTCATTGCCCTTTTCGCCTCCACCCTCTGGGGAGAGCGTTCGGTCGACAGTGGTCTCTGCTTTCTTTGTCGGCTTGTAGTAGATCTCGTTGTTGCCGAGATACTCCTTCTCCAGATACCCCTTCGCCTCCAGGTCGTCGCTGGTTTCGCTGAAGGACAACTCCTTCATCGATTTACCGAGGGTGTACCCGTCGACACCATCCGTCAGCGCGTCGAAGACCAGTTCCAGATACGCGAGATGCTTATGCGAGAGTCCCTCGCCTTCGATGTCGTCTTTGTCCTCGTCTTTGACTTCCTGCTCTGCTTCGCTTGGGGCGCGACTGTTCGCCGTTGCGCTCGCGACGTCGATGGCGTCGTGGTCGCGACTGACGCAGTGTCGGGCACGACTCCGGCGGCGGATCAACTCAGCTTGGGAGCGAACCTCGAATGGGCCTTCATCGTGTCCTGGTGGGATAGGGAGTGGTTTGAGGGTGAGAATCTCGGGTTTCTGCTCGTGGAATCCAGTGGAGGGGAGTTGAACGATCCATTCCCCACGCCGAAGGCCGGCGATGCGGTCTTTGACCTCGTCACTGTCCAAGTCCTCGTGGAATAATGATTCTGCGAGCATATCGTCGGTCGCGATGTTGCCAATGATCTTGGTATTGACGTTATTGAGAATCTCCTTGTAGGCGCGTCGGTTTGCCTGTGGATCGTCACCGAGAACCTGCTCAGGATACTGCATGATGAGTCCCAGACTCATGTTGAACTCGCGGCCTTTTGGAAGGAGGTCTTCGTAGACGATCTCGGTTCTGGCGATGTCTGCGGACTCTTCGATGATGACGTTCGCAATGTAGTCGTCGTCGTTAGGCGTCCAGATAGAACGCACTGAGGTCCAGAGGTGGCTGAGGAACAGCATAGTAAACATCTTACTGGACTTACCGTGGATATCCCCGGTGTCGATGAGAATGACCTTGTCGGAGTTTAGGACGCTCTTGAGGTCCAGCATTGGGACTGCTTCGCGGTCGTACCAGCCCGTATCGTGGTCCCAGTGTTCGTCATCGACGTCGAACGAAAGCATATCCCAGATGAAGTCGCGCTCCTTTAGCTTCCGAATTCGATTGAGGACTGCATCAGTTGTGTTCATAAACTGACGCTGGTCCTTTTGCAGGTGCGACAGTAGGATGCTTTCGACTTGATCGTCACTGACTTGCGGGAGTGCTTGACTCACCGCGAGGGCATCGTCTTGAAGATCATCAACTTGTGCGCCAAACTGTTGGAAGTTCTGAGCTACCTCCAGTAGCTCTCCAATAGAGAAGTGGTCGCTGCCGTAGACGGGGTCGAAGCAGGCTTTGATGAGGTTCGTCAGGATTTCGTTGGCGACGAACGCTTGGTCCACTGTTTCCTTTCCCAGCGCGAAGTACAGTACTTGGAAGTAGTGGTCGACAATGTTCTGGACAGCTGTTGCACGTTCGAGGTCACCGGCCTCAACGAGGGGGCGAAGGTCGAAGAAGGGGATGCCCGGAATCATTCCGTCTTCTTCGGGGATTTTGATGTACTCGACGTCGTCAAGGTCCCCGAAGAGGGTGCGATGACAACGCAGGTAGTTCTCGCACATATCACCTCCTTTTGGGTCGACAACGACTGTCGGGCCATTGAGGGTGGTGTAGGTGGAGAGGATGTCATTGACTGTGGCGACGGTCTTCCCCGATCCAGTGGTAGCTGCGCGAAAGTAGTGATGTGTGAGGTCACTCGCTGAAAGCCCAATGGCGTGGCGTTGGTTCAGCTGGTCCCACCACTCGTTTTTGCTCTCGATGGCGCTGATATCTGAGGGAGGTACGTCTGTATCACGGATAGCGGTGACAGCGCGTCCAATAGTCATTCCATCCGAGAACTCGCGGAATATTTCCTCGTTCGGAGAGGTGAGTGGAGACTGTGCCTTCGGGGTGCCGCCGGTCCCCGCTCGGCTGGCTTTCGGGAGTGAATCGATACTTGGGACGGTAATGAAGTTCGCGAGCTCTTTGACGTTACAGACGAGGAACGGCTTTTGCCGTCCGACGATCTCGTACCCATTCGGGTACGTGATGCCGTGAGAAAGCATTCGTTTGTACTCGTACTCGTTCTGGCCGAGGTACTCCCCTTCTATGGTGTAGAATTGCCCACTGAGGTGGTTTAGCGAGTCTGTGAGATTCTCTGCACAGTCTTTGAGGCTTGTTGCTGCGCGGATGCTCACGTTGTAGGTGTGGGAAGGGTCTTTCAGGTCGATCTGACCCATCCGGTCGGTGCCATGACGTTGGCCAGCTGTCTGGGAGTCGTGGATGCTTCCACCGACTTCTTGGGGCGCATCCGCCCGATGACGTTCCGCTTTCTCTTCATCAGATACACCGAGGATTCCATCGAGGATTGTCCGTCCAATCATCCCAGCGGTGGAATTGACGCCTTGTTTGAGGAGACCTTTCTGCCGTTCGGCTTTCCGAGACCAGTCCGAGCGTGGTTCGAAAATAACTTGGAAGATGACGGATCCATCGCTCTGAATCGCGGTTTCGAGAAGATTCGAGAGAGGAGACCGGTCGACGGTTTCTGTGTCGTAGGTTGTGAGTGTAGTCATCCAGTCTTTGCGGCGTTCCTCACGGCCCTCGTAACGGACCATGTGGGGAACATTGTTGAAGATGGTAGTGATATCGAAGCCTTTCCGGTCGAACTCGAAGTCTTCGGGATATTGCGACCGTGTGGCACTTTCGAGACGATCGGTGGAGACGTCGCCACGCTCTCCGGGGCCTAGATAGAAGTCGAAGTGGGACGATCCTTCGGGCTTGTAGATGATGAACTCGAAGTTGGAGACGCCTTGTATAGCGTCAATATGCAACTCCATATCGAGCGGGAGCTTCCTCCCTGTCCCGTATTTGTGAAGGCCATACAGTTCACGGGAGACCGTTTCAGAGTTGATTTTGTCCCGAACAGGGAGAATCTTGATGTACTCCTGCGAGGTCTCAATTTCCTTGATGAAGTCCTCTACGTCCCTCTCATCTTTCTCGTTCGGAAGCTCTGCATCGAAGTGTTCACTCGGGTCGGCCTCCTCCTCAGTTGGTTGGTTGTTGTGAGGTTTCGTTCGCCGCTGGGCTTCTTCGGTTCTGCCATCTTCAGACGACTGCTGGTGCGGTTGAGGGCCAGAGTGTTTGTCCTGGTGTGTGTTATTGGAGTGTCTCTTGGTGTGACTGCCGTTGGTCTGGTCCCGAGGGTCAGTAGATCGAGTGTCTGAAACATCGTTACGTTGTTCCACTGGGGACGAGTCTTCGTTGAATAAATCGCCGAGTCCACCTTCGACATCGTCTTTTGGATGACGGGAGTGGGAATCCTCGCCTAGAGACAGATCGTCTTCGGTGGCTGTATCGGACTGATTGCTGTCTTCGAACCCCCAAGTCGGCTCACTTGTCGGTGTATCTGGATTCCTATCGTTTCCTTCAACAGATTCTCGAGAGGGTGGGTCGTCTCGTTCTCGGTTCTCACTATCGTCTCTATTCGGGTCCGCCATATTGCGGGAGTCGGACCCGCTGAATTTATTTCTTGCGCCGCATCATCGCGTGGTGTGAGTTATGTGGCAGTACGGAAATAGGGGAACTGGATTGCTACTATTTTCGGGGTTCTTGATCGCGGAACCGTAACCAATAGACGATGAACAGGCCGAGTGCCATCCACTCGACGAAGACCATAAGATTCGAAATCATATCGCTCAGGTACCCCATCGGAGTCCCGATGATGTTTATCATATTGGTAGCTGTGGCGATTCGCGTCTTGGAGGAATCGTAGTATGTATCGTGGTCTGCTCGGTAAGAGTCGCCCTTGAATTCCACGGACGTAATGGGGGCATCATCCGCAACGTAGATGCTGAAATTCCCGTTTTTGTTGGTGGTCACTGTGGAGTTTTGAGCCCCGCTGAGGGAGAGTTTTTTCTCTGGGACACCGTTGCCTTCGCTGTCAATAAGTTGGCCGTCAATTCTACTTCCGGAGGGCTCAAGTTCGATATCAGTTTCTGTGTAGTTCCGCCTCACTACATCAACTTCCCATCTGTTTCCAAAGACATCAGTAGCGTATGCTCGGGGGTTGTTGAGTTCGCGGTCGCCAGGAACCTCTGTTATTTTTGCACCAACCGTCTGGTAGAGTTGAACGTTCCCAGCTGTGCTGTTCACGTATGGGCTAACGTTCACACCCTCGTAGACCTGTGAATGCCTTCTTTCATTGACGGTCACTTTGATATTCCCCTGATTGCCAATTTTATATTTGTTAGCGTCTAAGTAGTCACGGTGAAGATTGTGGAGTGAGGCTTCGGGTTCGGTGCTTGTGTACCGCCATTCGTCGAACCCCTCTTGACGCATCTCGACTCTGTCGTACAGGGATTGCGAGACGAAAATCCATGGTGTACGGAGGATGAGATTCTTTCTACTCACCCGGTCGCCGTCCGCGACGAGCTCGATATTATCGAGTGGATTGGCTTCGGGTCGCTTGTCTCCAATTGTGTCGAAGTACACGGCCCGCTCTTGCCCTTGGTTAACGAGGTAGACGGTGATGTTTAGATCTTCGGCTGTCGCAGGCTTGATGTTGTGAGAGGTGGCGTTGTAGGTGTTTGAGACAGTCACGGTTTCCGATTCAGACCAGTCGTTTCCGGGGCACGTACTGTCCACACCGTATTCATGGGTGAACGTTACTTCAGTCCGAGAGTACGGAACAAGCTTTGAGTCTTGTGGGTCTTGGATATTGAAGATGTACTCTCCAGTCTCTGGTTCATAGTACGTTCCAGCGTGGTAGATCCGGACGGTATTATCGTAGTTTGTTCGCGTCCACTCTTCCCATTTTGTGTCGGTTCCGTGCTTGGTTTCGTTTCCAACGGTGTACGTACAATCACTCTCACTTTCATATCTTGACGGTGTTTGGAGACGGTAGTCATTGAGGACAGTGACGTTGATCCCGTCGGGGTTGACCAACCAGAAATCGTCATAAATTGCACCTCCGTCGATACGGGCGGTACTTGCATATTGGTCGACGATAACCTCGTGCGTACCACTCCAACGTCCTGAGACAGAGACGTTCCCGAGACTGTATCGGGGTTCTCCTTCTGAAACGACAACTTGGGACTTATCTGGGCCGGTTTTGATAAACGTCTCTTCGACAACTTGCTGATTGAACTCGGTGTAGTTGATTGTATCCCCGTTGTAGACCTCCGCTTCATCCTTATTGTCGATGTAGAACTCGCCGGTGCTGTATTCGCCATCGCTGTGGCTCCGATAGACGTGAGCGTTCCGAACTGGCTTCCACCCGACTCCAGATTTGGTTTTTACCCATATGAGTCGACTGTCCCCTGTCCATTGGCCGTGTGTTTCGTTTGCTGAGAACCCGAGGAAGTACGTATCGACGACCTCGACATCCTGTATAGATTGCCATGTGTCGTTCGTCGGCAGTCGAACAGGCAAGTAGAGGTTTTCTCGGTACGAATCAGTGAGTAGTCCGAACTGGGCAGCCTGTGAGAGAGTCAGCGCCTGGTTGTCAATCCGGATCAACGGTGAGCCTTCAGCGACTATTCGCTGTTCAAGCCGAGCAACCGGGATACTGTACATCGTGCCGTATTCGCCGGTTCCATTCAACTCGTGGTCGTTATTGGTTAAGAGTCGATATGCACCAGATTCGTTTTCCACTAGCGGGTTGCCTTCTGAGCTATCGATTTGTTTCGGAGCGACACCGATCGTGCGTCGTGCAGTGTCTGTATTCCCGTTGCTGTCTGTTACAGTGAGCGTGATTTGGTATTCACCTGCAGAGTTCCACATGTGAGAGATTTGTTTGCCGTATGCTGTTTCTGTGCTGTTATCAGAGACCTCGTATTCCCATCTGTACTCACTGATACTGCCGTTTGATGCGGATGAAGAGGATGCGGACAACGTAACTGTATCTTCCGCGTTGGGTGCGGATGGGTCGAAGGTGAAGCTGGCTTCTGGGGGTGATGCTGCGCTCGCTGGAACTGGTACGAAGGCAGCGATCCCACTTGTGACAATTAGTGCGGCGAAAATCGTTGCAGTGAATGGCCGGTTATGTGTTGAGGACATAATTGACAAGGCTGAAGAACCAACTGAAGTTCTGACCGATCAAGATGAACGTGATTCCGATTCCAAAGAGGCGTTTCCCCCACGCCCGACGTGGTTGGTGCTTTTTGCTCAGGTTCCACGCCATGAATCCGAGAACGGCGAGGATGAGCCCTACGTAGTACATCACGACGTCCACACCTTGGAATTTGGAGAACGAACTCGCGATGTCACTTTGGATGTCGAGTAGAGGCGGTCCCCGCGTGAGCACTGGTAGTGCTTGGGAATGAGCCTCAAGGGTAAGATGTCTAATCAGACGGGGGATCATGCTAATTATAACAGTCGGTACTGGGTCTGTCATCTTAAAAATAGGGAACGAGCCGCTCAGGAATGCTGCTATTGTGGTTGCTGTGTGAAACGGGATTACCCGCCTTCAGCGATCCACTTCAGCAGGCTGACGAATGCTGTGAAGCCGAAGTAGAACACGATCATGATCAGGCCACCGATGAGCAGCCAGACGCCAGTCTGGGCGCGGTCGGAGGACCGACGTGCCGTGAACCAGAGAACCGCACCAGCGAAGACCGCTACGAACCCTGCATATTGTAGGGTCGTATGGGCCACTTCATAAACGTTGTCCAGCATGTTTACGTACTGATCCATCCCGCCTTCGCAGTTGTCGACGTTGGTCGGGTCCTCACACTGCGCGGCAACCGTGCCGACGCTGGCCCCGAAAGTTGTGAAAACCATTAGGGACATCAGCAGTGCTGTTAGACCGACTCGCTTGACTGAATTAGCCATACTTCAGTATCAACAAAACATAGATAGGATATTAATGTACCGGTCAATCGGACAACCCATTATCGGAAATCGGGGTACAAGAGTGGTATTCGATTAAATTGGTGAAACAGAGTTACGCTGTTCCAGATTTTGGTTTTTATATGTAATTGTTATACGGCAGGCGGTTTGAAACAGTGTAACGGTGTTTCAGTGAGTCCATTCGTGCGGTCCGAGGTGGACTAACTAGAACAGAGAGCAGTTCTCTCCTAGTATTGTGAACAAGGAAAACCAGGAGAGACTCTTCTTGACTCGTGCTTACATCGCACCGCCTTCCGCAATCCCTCGAACCATCGAAATGAAGGCGGACATGCCGAAGTAAAGCACAATGAGTGCTAGACCACCAACGAAAAGCCAAAGACCGGTCTGACCCCGTGAAGAGTTCTTATCTGAAGTATAGTATAGTGTTGAACCAGCGAATACCGCAACGAACCCGAGATACTGGAGAAGCGTATGAAAGATTTTGTAGAGATTGTTCAGTACGTTCTCGAACGGATTCAAGCTAGGGTCTTCGCAATCTTCGAGAGATTCGGGGCCACTGAGGTCGCAAGAATCTGTCTGTGCGAGCGTGGTACCTACAACCCCTCCGCTACTGAGGAACACGAGAGAGATTGCTAAAGTAGCTAGTCCGATTCGCTTCGCTGAAGCGGTCATACGTATACCTTGATTATCTAAACCGCTCTATATCAAACTAGCGGTCAACTAACCGGCGAAAAGCGCACCCAACTACTGACCTCTTTATTCGGTCTGATTACGGTCGCGACCTAAAACAGGAGTGATTTTAGAAGAATCTCGACAAATGGTCTCGGATATTCTCATCATCGTCTTTTCCTTCTTCAGTTGCGACCTCTTCCTCGTCTAAGTCGCTCGTCTTTTCTTTCTTCTTGGTTCTGGAACGTTGGCTCTGTTCGACCCATTCGCTGCTTGTATCTGAATCTCGACCGTCCGCTGAACTCTCCCATCGAGGTTGCTGGGATGGGTCAACGATATCTTCCACCGGAATTTCTTCGCCATCGAGAAGGGCTTGCTCAACCTGATCGAAGAGCGGTTCTGGATGGTGTTGACATAAGAGCAGGACGACTTGAGAGAGCTGATTGATCTTGTGTTCTTGCTGGTCAACGAGGTTTTCGTAGAATGCGATCTCCTTACGGAGGAGTTGGATTTTGTCCGCTTGTTGAGCGATATCGTTGTCGTGCTTTGTTTCTAGATCGGTGACAATTTCGCGTAGTCGGTCAACCTCGGAAACGATATCATGGAGTTTGGCGTCGAGCACACCCGGAATCTTTCGATTTCCGTTTGCTGACATCCGAGAATCAAAAGAGCCTTGATCACTGTCCCCCTCCTGTGGGGTCAAATCGGGGGTCGATTGCCTTGACTCGGAATCAGACGTGGGTTCCTTATCATCGTCACCGTCGTAGATTCCTTTTGCTTCTTCTCGGTCGATACCAAGAGTGCTCTCCTCATCACTGTTTTCGAGAGCATCGTCAAGGAAGCCGTCGTCATCGAATTCTCGATCGAAGAAGCTGTCACCGTCCTCAACGGGGGTTGGTGTGCCGGAATCATTCTCGCTCTTCGTTGATGTGCCGTCTTCAGTTGTCTCACTCGAGGAACTGCTGACGTTCACGGGGTCGAATTCGGAACTGTTATCAATCCGGTTTTGCCCACCACGCGACCTCCGAGTACCGTTTGTGGTCTTAAGTCCGTCATCAGTTGTTTTGCTATCTCTGGAGCTGGCATTACTCTTGTTCTCTTCCGCGTTTCCGCTGGAGTTTATGTTCGGATCGCTGCTGGTTGCAGTGCTGTCGTCCTCTTCTGTTTGTTCTTCCTTGCTAGATTCAGAGGGAGCATCCTCTTTCGCCACGCTTTCCGATGGGCTGTTAGAGTTGCTTTCTGCGAAGACTGTAGAGTTGGAGCGACTTCGCCGCGACCGCCGCTTCGGTGCGTTCTGCTTATCAGAACCTGTCTCGTCAACGAACTCAGATTGGTCGTCACTGGAATCTGATTCGGATTCGTCGTCTTCTGCTGGCGGCGTCTCTTGATCATCAGAAGAGCCATCTGAGTCTTCCCCGTTTGCCTCGGAGCTCTCATTTCCCTCGTCAGCGCTTTCTTCTCTCCCTTCGTCTTCATTATCGGTATCGTCACTGTTCTCGTTGGCGATATTGTCGAAGTGATCGGGGTCATAGTAGTCGTCAACTTTCGCGATGGCTCGTTGAATAGTGCGCTCTCCGTAGGTGGACCCATCTGAGTACCGTTGCTCGTCCCATTTGGGACGAATGAGTCCAGATGCACGGAATACGCGGTCGATTCGTTCTGGGTCTCCAGAACACCAGAACGCCAGCATATCACAGAACCCCATATCGGCTTCTGAATGGCTTTCGCCAGGATAGACTTGCTTCCAGTTACCATGCCACAGCTGGGTGAACTTGTAGCCGTTTTTTGACCCTTTGGCAGTCTTGACGATTTTTTGCTCTTCTTCGGGTAGACTGTCGAGATTTGCTCCGCTTGTGTACGTTCCAGAGGGGCCGTTGCCGTGATTCTCCAGTTCAAGATGGTCTAACCCCGAGAGGTGAACGTCAACTTCAGTGTCGTTCGCAGAGTCGCTGTCCTCGTCAACTAGGAACTGGTCGTAGACGGCATTAATACCATTCTGGCTTTCTTGGATTTCCGGAACTTCGTCGGTACGCTCACCATCCTCAGAAATGATGTCCCCAGTGACGGTGAAGTATCGAGTGGATTCGTACATTTCGACACTCCCCTTCCGGTTTCTGTCGCCAGGGATTTCGCCGATGGTGATGATGTGGCCGCCAGTGCCGGAAGGGCTGATTTCACGGAACCCATCAACGTCTTGTAGGATGCTGAGCGCCCAGTCATCCCACTCCTCGCTCTCAGGGTCACGGCAGTCGTCGAGGTCAATGCCGACAAAGGGATCGTTTTCGGTGAATACGAATCCGATGCCCTTGAGTTGTTTATTGCTCTGGAATGCACGGACGGCGTCCATCACGGAACCCCACGTACTGGGATCGTCGGTTTTCGCCATCTGGTTGGTGTTTGGGTCGACGGGGAGCTTGGTTTCTTTCCCGTCCCGCATTGTGGTCCGCCAGCAGATCCATTGTTGTTTCGACTTCAGCCGTTTACTCACATTTGAGAGTTGCAGGGACATAGTCTTGTTATCGGTGATAAGGTATTCAGACCCCCCTCACAAATATCCTTAGTCTCCATGGGGTGAGTTGTGTGGGGACTATCTACCTCTATCTCCTAATTCGCATTGAGAGATAAAAATCACTCTGTCCCCCTCGAAGATCCACAGAAAATACAGTTTCGGACGGTTATCTTACCAAACACGCCCACGGGAATCCTTTCAAATGTTAGGTAAGAGTTGCACTGCGCTATTCATTTCAGACTGATTTCCAAAACGTTTGTAGTTCGTACCCGAGGTCGTCAATACCAATGGGAATGAACTCTTCGCGAGCGTGTTCTGGGAAGTATTCACGTACGGAAGTGTAACTGTCTGTCTGGACATACCGCTGGTCGATAAGCACTCGGACTCCGACTTCGTCTTGGCCTCTAATGACGCGCCCGATAGCCTGTCGTGCCTTTCTCACAGCGGGCACCGTGAATGCATATTCGAAGCCTTTCCCATCGAACCGATGGTTGTATGCAGTTTCGATTGCTTTGGCGAGAGGTGTCCCAGTTGTTGTTATCGGAACGCCGCAGATGACGACGCCGCGGAGCTTATCGCCATCGTAGTCTACTCCTTCGGTCAGTGTTCCCCGAAGGCTCGTCGTTAGCACCTTCGGCGGGCCGTCGAAAAACTCCTCTTTGAGGTACTGGGTTTGTCCGTCGGAACTAGGTGAGTCTGTAAGAATTTCTTTTTGAACGTTCGAGTCCTCGTTGAGGATATCACTGGCCCACGCAGCCTCGTCATAAGATGGCATACACACCAGCACGTTCCCTGGTGTTGTTCTAACCACGGTAGACAGGGCAGTGTTGTAGGTGTTACGTAGACCGGGGTTTTCTTCGGGGGGCCACCGATTCGAGTACGTAAACTTCGGTACGTCAACCGCCACCGAAAGCCGGTGCTCTTTGGGAAACCCAAGTTCGAACTCTGAGTGACCGACTGTTCGGCGCTTCTCTTGCATCGACTTGTCTGAGGATGAGCCAACCTTTCCGACAGCACTCAAATCAGGAAGTTGATCTCGTGGGTCTTTATCTTCGTGTTGTCGCTCAGACTCACCTTTTGCTTTCGTCACAAGGCTCCCGGAAGGCTGAGTACCGTTTTTGAGTTTTGTCACGCCAGTTACTTCGCTGTAAATGTCGAGCGGCGAGAGGGTTGCTGACATCAATATTGCACCCCCAAACGCATCGAGTGTCGCTGCGATTTCATTCTGGGGTATGCTATTATTGATCTGTATTTTCGCGAGATAACCCGCTCGCCATGGCATACTGTCCTTCGGATTGGCGTGTATGCGCTGGCGTGGGGAGAGTGTTACTCGCCGGAAGTATTCGCTGTGACCCCCTACCCACCATCGCTCGAAGAGTTCATAGACGGCTCCAATAGGGAATGACCCATCTGGACTTTTGCCATCGATTTTCCGTGAGACGATATCCTTCACGCTATCAGTGAGCTTCGCGACCTGCAAGAACAGCTTCCATATATTCCCATAGTCGTTTTTTTCGGCCCATTTAGAAACCGGGTCGGGCTGGGGTTTAGTCGGGCTCTGCATTGGTATCGATATCTCGCTGCGGCGACTTGATTGAATATCTTCCCGCCACGACTGACCGTGCTCATCCTTCAGGCCGTCAACGATCGCTTGAGAAATAAACGAGCGGAGTTTCTCAAGGAACTTGATTGACGTCGCGAAGTCCGATGCCTCCAACGGACTATCTGCGATAAGTGAGCTGGCAAGACGTTGCTTCGCTTGGTGCCCATCGCCTGTCAACCACCCGTAGACTTCTTTCAGGTTCCCGACGCCGTGATTCAGTTTGCTGTAAGTCAAGCTGTACGAGAGTTGGTCTCGAACCTCGGAGACCAAACCGTGTGCCTCGTCGCAAATCAGTATCGTCTCCTTGTCGACGAGGGGTGCGGTGAGAGCGGAGACAGTTCTCGGCCCGAATGCATGCTTGTAATTCCCCATTGTGACGGTTGCCTCTGGATAGAGACGACGCATCTCTATATGGGGGCACGTTCCACAAGCTGACCCCTCTGTGAGTGTCTCTTTTCCTGTCGTCACGCGATGGATTGAAAGCGGGTATTCCTCTTGGACGGCATTCGTGATGTGTGATGCGTAAAACGGACAGTATTCAGTGTCACTAACGGAGGGGATTTCTGGCATATACGGAGTTTCTTTCCCGTTGACCGTGAGACGCCCGTGCTTCGGAGCCTGTTCTGCCCGTGCTTGTAGCCCGAAAGCGGCGTTCGCTTCACGCGCGGTTCGATCCTTCTTCACCGCTTCTTCCATCAGCTCCTGAGTGTTATCCCGCAGCGAGATACACTCGTGGTAGATTTCTTGTTCCCCGATATGACCCGTTTGGACGTACGGACAGAGTTCAGATTTGCCGATCAGCGTTAGTCCAGGGAAGTAGACATCATCTTGATTGTTAATCGCTTTGAGGTCAGATTCAAATGCGGACAGTTGTTGTTTCTTGCTCGTGGTAACGAGTATCCGCTCGAATTTTGTCTCGGGGTCGCGAACTAGCGAGAGCGCACTAGTGAGGCCGATTAGCGTCTTCCCGGTCCCACACGGCCCTTCAAGCAGATGGAACCCACCCGATTCTAATGTGTTGATGATGGAGTTGATGCCCTTGACTTGATTCGGATAGGGATCGAATGGGAAGATATCAGCCCATTCAGCCTTCTCCGATGGCTGGTGTTCGCTCATACTTGCGAAACCTCTCTACTGTGAGTAACGAAAGTCTGGTATTTAAAGCCGCGTTGTGGACGAATATCATCTCCCAATCGCAAGGAAAGTGGAGCCTGCATCGACACCCAAGTAAGCGCTAAGGGCGTTACTCGGAGTCTTCGTCGTTGTTTGAGTGTTGGTAGATGTCTGGTTCTTGGTCGAGATCTATGCAAAGCGCCTCGACGTCGTCATCCCACTCAGGATTGTACCGATGGGAGGCGTCGAAGTCGAGACCAACCTTGTTGAAGATGGGGCGTGAGGTAATACTGAAACTTCCGTCGAGTTCGTCCGGTAGTTTGTACTCGTCCTCTGCGTCTTGATCGTAGACCTCAAGGGGAACCATCCACAGGTCGTTTGCATTCTCGTCGTAAGCAAACGATATGGCCGAGTATCCACGGAGGTACTGATCGACGACAGTGGAATTGGGGGCGATACTGTAGTCCCGGCGGAAAGAGATGTACCCCTGTGCGCCCTTTGTCATTAGGGAAACGTCCATCTCCTTCTCGAACAATCTCTTCTTGCTCTTCCCACCAGATTTTGCTTCGCTGGTCTCCGAACTGTGGTTATCACTTTCACCATCCGAAGGCTGGTCAGACTGGCTACTGGTAGTCTCTGAATCACTCATGCGATTACCCAGTTGGATAGATAGAGGGATTTCATAAAAGCATATCGTCTCCCTTGCTGTGTTGAATCTGGTGGATAGTGCCTAGACTACGTGGAGTATAGCCGTGGGACAACTGGAAAGGAACGAAGAGAGTCGAAGGGTAAGTCCGGGGAGATGCCCCGATTATGTTTTGCTGACGAATTCATTGTACGCCTTCTTGACATCCTCCCATCGGAGGTAACTTGCGCCGCGCTCGGCTGCCAAGAGTTTAGCTTGATTCGTGACCGCATCCAAGTCGGCCCCCGACCAGCCTTCAGTACGTTCGGCTAACTTCTCAACATGGGCCTCCGTCAACTTGTGTGGAACCTCCAGCACAGTCAGCTTAAGGATCTTTGTCCGTGCTTCGACGTCGGGGAGTCCAATCTCGAATTCACTGTCGACGCGACCGGGCCGGAGAACTGCTTCATCCATCTTATCCCGCTGGTTCGTCGTCAGCAACAGGATGAAATCCTGATCCTCCTTCGTGAGCGCAGACAGGAACATATTCGTGACCTTGTTATCTTCCGCGTGTGCATTTTCTCCCTGCGTTCGGTTGCCCAGTAGCTGTTCAGCCTCGTCGATGAAGATGACTCCACCGAGATGCTGTGCTTCCTCAAACAGGCGCTTGATGAGCTGCGGACTCTTGTTGATGTGTTCGTGTGTGAGGTCAGCCTGTGTCAGTTCGACGAAGGGACGGTCAAGAGCGTTCGCCAGCGCCCGGGCGAACAGTGTCTTACCCGTCCCTGGAGGGCCGTGGAACAGCAGGCCACGCGACGGCTGCACGTCGAACCGAGCGTAGCTCTCGCTGTCTGACCGCAGCGGATTGATAACCTGACTGGTCAGTTCCTCCTTAACATCGTTGTAGCCGCCGATGTCTGCGAACCGAATATCCGGCGGTTCCTCCCATGGATAGACGAATTCTTCCATTTTAGGCTCTTCCTCGACCTTCTCGCCGTTCTCGTCAAGCACCACTTCGGGCCTTACGGTCTCTTCTTCTGAGTTATCTGCGGCCTCCTGCGAGTGCTCGTCAGCAGGCTGTGGACCCGCGTTCTTTTCGTCACTCGGTTCTGCATTGCCGTCATGTGCGTCGGCTTCCTGTTCGTCCGTTTGTTCTGAGGGTTCTGGGTCGCTTCGGGCGGGCCTGATACTGTGGTTGTGGCTCTGGGAAGATGTCTCCGAATTGCTGTCTGACTCAGCCGGGCTGTTGGTCGATGCTTCTTCCTCAGTCTCACTGGCCGCGTCAGAACCGCCCACATTCGACTGAGGCGGGTTGGAGTTAGACACGACATCGTTGTAGACTGTCCCGTATGGAAGCTCACTCGTGCGACTTGCGCGGGCTGTAGGGCTACTGACGCCACTCTGCACCAGAACCGACCGGATCGGGTTTCCGTAGATATGCGTAGCGGTAGTCGCGACCGTCATCGCAATGCCCGCGATGGCGTAAGTCTGAGCGCTGCCGTCGCCAGTAATCCATTCAGTGGGCGCATAGCCGAGACTCATTCCATGGAGAGTGATGATTCCGGCTCCGACAGCGCCAGCAACGATGCCCGTGTGCACAGGCTCCCAGAGATCCAAATGTAGGTGGCTCCCGGCGCTGAGTGCCACAGGCGCTAAGAGCAGCGCCGGAGAATTCGTCATACTGGCGAGCGCTACTAGGGACACAATCTGGACGGCGGTTCTCTTGATTGGTGGTTGTTCGACTCTGTCTGCGTAGATGAACCATGTGAGGGTCATCCAGATGTAGACGATGGCAAATAGCAGTAGGCTGAGACTCATTGTTGATTTCCTCCTTGAGTCAAGTGAACGGGAAAGAAGCCCAGCGCTCGGGCCGCAGCCGTAGGCACGCGCCGCCGGGGTTCGAGGTGGGCTTTCATCCGTTCTTATTATTTGCTTCTGCGCTTTCAGTTATAAAGTTCCGCCTCTGAGAGCATAGCACGGCGTTATGACCCGATATTTGGAGAAGGAAACAGAAACCGTAGCTATGAATCACTGACCACGAGTGTAACCGTCCGCAGGGCGTCGTCTTGACTAACGCCATACACGTCGACGAGGATATCTGCGAGCTGGGCTCGAGATGGGTGCTCGCCATCGTGTTTGTCCAGATAGTAGCCGATCGCTGGTCGGACACATCCACGAAGATATTCAGCCACATCGTCATCGTCCAGGCCTTCGGGGACGTAGAAATCCACGTCATCCCGGTAATGAGAGCGAATTACTGGGGAAACGTCGTCCTCAACGATTTCCCCCTGTTCACTGAGACGAATTCGGAGCTCTCGCGGGTCAATAGCAATCCGCGTCCCCTTCCCCACAGTGTAGTTCCCCAGCGCGTCGACGTCGTTCGGATTACGGCCTGTCTCAGCGACAGCGTGAACGAGGATTTTCGAGACGGGTGGGACCCATCCTTCCGAGGTCAGCACACCGACCCGCTTATAAACTCGATCTTGGTCGGATACGCTCTCGTCTTGGCGGAATGTATAGACCCCGACCATCTTCTCAGGCGGTTCAACAGACGCAGGGACGCCGCGTTCGTCAAAGAATTGCGGACGGCAGCTATCTACGGTTTTACCTTCTCCCATACAAGTCACTACTCTGTGGACTATATAAATCATATGGGGTTAGGGTTTTACCCACTTCAGAAACAGAACAATCTTGTGAGATATTCTTCCTATTCTTCAGACTTTCCGTTGTCTGCATCTTCTTCGTCAAGTTCGTCAAAGATTTCGTCCATTTCTCCTTGGCTTGTGCCAGAGGGTGAGTCTATCTCGACATCTTCGTTCGCAATCGTTTTGATGTTGTGACGGATGATACCTGTTCGCGGCTCAGACTCGCCACTGTGGTTTTCGTCAACCTCTTCCACAGAACTGAGTACGTTTTCCGTTTCGCCGTTTTCTTCTAATTCTGTAGCGATTTCGGCAGCTTTGCTGGTAACCTCAGATTCGTATTCGAAGCGATCTGTGTGGAAGTCCTCGTTGATCTTTCCGATTTTTTCACCGACACGGCCTGCTGCACCAGCGTTTATTTTCATCTCGTCCGCATTATCGACTTCGCCCATCGAACTCGCGGTACGGTCGAAGTCAATAACGTGTAATCCGCCATTTTCGTCGACGTGGACATTATCTTTATTGGTGTCGGGGTTCCCGCCAAGAAGTTGGATGGCCATCGTTTCTTCGAAGTCCTCACGCTCAACCTGTTCCAAGGCTTCTTCCGGGGCTTCGTCAATTCCCCATGTTTCTGTATCAGCACCACCTGCTTCTTGCTGGATAACTTCATTTGTCTCTTCGTTATACGCGACGTTCGGGACCTCTTGTCCCATTGCGTTGGTCCATGCGTGGCCCACGAGGGACTGGTGTTTGAGTTCTTCTGCTCTAACAGGGTTTATGATCTCTTCTTCTGCCAACGACTCGTCAAGGTCGTCGTAGTCAGTGATGAAGAGACGCTCTCCATCATCGAGTGTTTCGATCCGCATTGACTCTGCCGTGAATCCAGCTCCCTCACTTAGAGTCTCAGATTCGGACTCGGTGTAGTGCTCACGCCAGTTACGAGCGCGTTCCTCCCACTCTGAAGCGTCCACTTCGTCAGAGTGTTCCCCGGCAGTGGACCCCCCACTACCGGGATTTTGAGGGAGGTCTTCATCACCAGATTCTTGTTGCTCCTCTTTGCCTCTATTCTCCTTGATTTCTTTCCGGTCAGTGCCGATGCTGACAGTAGGGTTGCCTTCGTGCTCGTCGGTTTTTTCTACGGCGCTATCTTCGTCTATCTGGATTCCATGACTCCCATTCTGGAACTCAATGGCTTTGCCGTTGCGGACCTCAAAGGATTCACCTTCTTCAACTTCGCTTAAAGCACCCTCGCCGTATTCAGCGACTTCGTTATCTCTCGTCTTGTCTGCGAGGTGGATTCTTGAATCACTGTCATTCTCGCTGGACTCTAGTTGAGCGTCCTCAAGGATATCAGTTCCTCCGACACCTTTAGCGTCTACGCGCTCACCGTCAAGGGATTCTACATTCTCAATGTCGTCTGTGGGAATGCTTTTTTCTCCGGCTTCGACTGTACCGCCGTAGTCTGCCGACTTATTGTCGCCTTTTTCGGCTTCCGGAGTTTTATTTTCCGACGAGCTGTTGTCGTCATCTGAGATTTGGTCTACCTCGCTGGTCGGGGAGCCTTCTGTTTCCGAGGCTGAGTTACCGCGGCTTTCGGTTTCATGTGGGCGATCACTACTAACAGATTCATTCTCACTTGGGGCGGTTTCTTCGCTCTTTCCACTACTGGCAGAAGATGAGGAACTACTTCCCTCACTCTCGTTTTTATTTGTTGGGTGTGAACTGCTGCTGCTGGACGTTTCAGGCGTGCTTTCAGAGGTCGATTTAGACTGTGACGTTGGCTCGCTATTCCGATTGAGTACGGTAAGAGACGAATTCTCGTCGGGGCGGAGTTCTGTGTATTTGCCTTCCTCCCCGCCGTGAGAAGCAGCGTCAATGCCTTCGTGAGAACCATTCCAGTCTTCACCGTATGATCCGTATTTGAATCCCTCAAGATTAGTCACAACATCGCCGGGCTGGGGGTCTTGCCGACCGAGGTCGTTTCCGTTCTGATCCCTCATTGCAGGCGGCTCTTCAGGGTCGTCCAATTCGGGTGGTCCTGCTTCTCCCCCCATTCGGGTAACAGCGATGGGTTCGCCTTCGGGTTCACCTTCAGCGTTCGTCCTTCGGAATTTGTATGCGTTGGCGTGCTTGTCTGAGTCGGTCGCTGAACTTTCGACCATGAATGTGTCGTCTGAAGAGACGCGGTCGTGGTCATCACCATTTCCAGCGATCATCTCTTCAGCACTCAATTTCTCTCCAGTTTCGTTACCGCTAGAGCTACTCCCTGTATCAGTCGATTTTGAAATTTCGTGACCGCTTGACGAGTTGGAGGCTGAATTAATACCATTGGATGAGTCGCCACCAATGTCCCCGTTAGTGCTGATGCTGTGGTTAGTAGACTCTGAGTCATCAGAACTGCCAGCCCCCGTAGAGGTAGCAGTTTCGTTGGACGTTGTATCGCTGTCGTCGCTAGCCGAGTTGGAAGACCCGCCTTCGTCTTGATCTCTGAGGTCAACTTCTAACGCGGCATAATCATGTGCTCCCTCGTATTCGGGATGGGTGTTAGTCGACATCCCGTATTTGTTCTTGACCGTTCCAGTCAGATCGACTCGCTCGCCTATATGCTCATCAATCACTTCTTCCGTTTCTTCGTTCGGGGCGTCGATTGGCATCCGCTCCCCAGTAGGCGATTCACCGTAGTATTGGGCTGCGTAGTCTTCAGGATCGCTATCGGCTTTACGAACCAGCATATCCTTGAACTGGGCTTCTTCTCCGACCATCTCATCGTTCCCGATGACTTGGTCGACTCGGGCTTCGTTTTCATCAAGAAGGCGGGAATGCTCGTCAACTTGGAACGTTCCGTATTCTCCGCTCTCTTCAGGGAGACTCTGTGCCTCACTACCGTCGCGCTTCCCCATGTTCACATCCCCTATCCGGAATGAATCGTCTGTGGGAAGTCTTACATCGGAGTCTTCACTCACTTCTACTGCACCAATTCGCTCGTTCTCTTCTGCTGTCTCTATGTAGCCCTGTTGCGCGACATCATCGGGCGTACGACCACCGCCGGGGACGTAGTTTAGTTCCTCACCCGCTAAGTCGAACCGCTCACCTGACTCAGCTAATGTATCCTCATGCTTCTTCGCCGTAGAGGGGCTGATTGCCGTGCTTGGCCGGTTCGTACTCTCTTCATGTTCATGTGTTCCGACGTCAGGGTTCTGAGGAGGCTCTTCTCCGCCGCGCTGTCCACCACCGAAAACGCCGTCGCCACCAGCCATCAAATAGGGCGAGTGAGCACCGACAGTACCGCGAACCATCTCTTGGCCGAACCCTTGTCTTGCTGCTTTGACCGCTGGTCCATATTTTTCCTTGGCGTTTTCTCCTGTCTTTTTCAGCCTTGACCCTGTATGACTCATCGACTCGTCGATGCGGTCGGCACGAGCTTCGTGGGCCTCGGCTTGACTTTCGAGGTGAGCCTTTTCATCACGGAACTGCTTGCGTTTAGCCCCAACAGAGCCCGTGACCATTTCATCATTCTCGTTCTTGTATCTGAAGGTGCCGTCCTCGCTGAGCTCGGCCTTTGGGGAGGTGGGCGTATCATAGTCTGTTGCTTTCACTGAGTCACTCAACGCACCGGATTCTTCAGCTTGCGCTAAATCGATTGTGCCATTCTCACCTGCTTCCATATCGACACCCTCCTCAAAGTGTTGGTGCTGCTGTTCGACGGTTTCTGCTTGGCTCCGCTTGCGGTCTGCGTGGTGACGTTCCAAGTTTGTTGGGTTGAGCCGGTCTTTCGCGCTGTCTTTGTAGTCGGAGACAGTATCCTTGATCTTCGCTGCATTCCGCTCTTTGAAGTCACCGTACCGCTTCTTCGCAGCACTGATGTATCCTTGCGTTTCACTTTCGTTTCCAGACGGTCCTCCAGCACCAGTCACTTCGTCGGACGGGCCACCGGCACCGCCGGTGCCGCCGGGAACGTCTCCACTGAGACCACCTTGTGAGCTCGGTCCTGCTTGTGATGCAGAGGCACTTGCCGATTTCGTGTCTGCTGTGGATTCACTGGAGGGACCTCCACTCGCAGAAACGGTTTCCCCTTCCTGATCTTGAACAGCTTGTGCCACCGAATTTTGCCCTGGACTCGATGCACCAACATCGGATGCTACTCCTGGTGCGCTTCCGCTACCACCTCCACCGCTACTGCCGCCTCCACCGCCAGCCATTGAAGACATTTGCTGACCAACTTCGGAACCACCCGATGCTCCAGATGCTGCGCTCCCTTCACTTCCTAAAGCGCCTGCCGCACCGCCAATTGCAGCACCGAAAGCCATCGTCATACCAGTCATAGCCTGTCCAGCACCGATCGGCTCGCCAGCCCATGAGACAATCTTCCAGACTGCTGCGATCATAATGATTGGGAAGCATGTGACAAGGACTAACTGAGACCAGAAAGCAGAGATACCTTCGGCGATTCCATCAGCGCCTTGCATCATCGAGCCGCCTGCGATAACTACCATGGTCTGGAAGATGATCGCGATGATAGGGCCAGAGAGGAGTGTATAGATGCCCATTCGCGCCCACTTGTTAGCAAACTCGTTGACGCTTTCGAGGAGGCCCCAATCGGGGTACCAGAATACTGCGAGAATAGGGGACGAAATGTAGACGATGTGGATAAGAAAATCACGGAGCTCCAGGAGGACAGTAACAATGGCGACGGCGATGAGAGAGTACCACCCGAGGAACCAAATAATGCCCGCGAGGGCGAATCCGGACAAAATATTCGAGAGGCTTCCAATCCCACTACTAAACGGGTTCATGATATTGATGATGTCTGTCCCCGTTGGCATCAGCGCAGTCACCATTGTGTTAGATAGGTCGACGCCGAATCCAATAAGAGGCCGAGAGACAGCAATAATAAAAATTACGCCGACGATCCGAAGGCCTTGACGCCAGAGGCTTGTCTTTTTTTCATCAGCAAAGGGCATCGATAACAGCCCTAAGATAATCATCACGGGGAAGATCGCGAGAGCGACCTCAAATGAGTTCATCCATGCTTCGTTCGCCTTCGCAACCCCGTACGGGTTTTCGATGTGGAGGAAGACTTCAATCCCGAAGTTGAATAAGCCGTTTAGGCCCTCCCCAGCTGCGCGTATTGCGTTCGAGACACCATCCAAGAGTCTGTCAACAATCCCGCCACCGACGAGTAGTAACACCGACATAGGGTGAATTCCGTTGCTATTCAGACCGAGAAGTGTCAGTTGTGGTATCATGCTCTCTTATTAGGGTGGATTTGCACTGGCAGAGTGGTCACACTTTTTTGTGACTCGTTAGAACTTTGTTCCAACTTGTGCATTATCAGTCTACCGGTGGGGCGGCTATCAGCCGACGTGGCGGTAGTTTACCCGCGAGTCCTAAACAATGAGCACAAAAATGGTTGCTTCCACTTTCAGGAGCACACGACAGTGGCGGTCTAGGCAGTCACTTGAGGTGGCTGCTGTGTTGGTGTCCGTTTAATGATTTGGACCGGTTTTGCCGGCGGGTTACTGTTCGTCATCTTCGGACGATCCGTTACTACCAATCGGCACCCGCTCGAGCAGTTGATGTATCAGACTTGGGTCAGTTTCCTCTGCCTCTTCGTGCTCTTTGGTGGGCCCGGAGATATTATTCTGCTCTTTGACCACGTCATCAAGAGAGATGTCATCGGGGGCGGTTCCCCGGATATCCTCGCCCTCCCCACTGAGTGAGTTGTTTTGTGGGTGTTCCTGCAGATTGGGTTGTTCTTCTGGAGCAACAGCGTTTTGTTCAGTCTCAGATCCATTGACTTCAACAGATTCAGCTTGGCCACTACCAGAAACACGGAAGGGGTCACGGGTTGATGTCTTACCTGAATCCTCGGAGTCCTCCGGTTCGGGGTCGTGCCTGACGGTCTGATTCGCTTCCGTAAGGTCATCGGGATTCTCGATTTGAGTGAGCGGCTTGTCCTTTGACGGTTTGGCGGGATCTGTCGAAGGTGCCATTGGTTCGCTGATGTCCTGGGTCTGAGGAACCGCATCTTTCAGATGGCTACTATTACCGACGTCTGTTTCGTTTTCTAGCAAGCCTTGCTGTTTGAGATATCCCTCTGGATCGAGGTCTTCCTCAAGCATATGTCGTTCATACGGTCCTGCATAGATTTCCAAGCGGCGGCGACCGTGCTCAGACGTCGACAGGAGACATTCTGAGAAGTTCGAATTTTGACCACGCGCTGCCTGCCGGAGGAACCGCGCTTCTTCCTCGCTGAAATCGAAGTAGTTGATTACCTCTGGGGATACATTCTCTTGGTAGAACAACTGTTTGATGTCGCAGTTGTCGTAGATCTCTTTCTTCTGGTCGTGGCCGAGGAACTCGTCTGGCGTCTGTGAAATAAGCGTCAGTCCGGCATCGAAGTGGCGTGCGTGACGGATGAAGAGGTTGAGTAGGTTTCGCGCACCGGGCCGCCCTAAGAGGTAGTGGACCTCTTCAAACGTTACGTCAGTCCGTTTTGGACTTCTTCGTGTCTCCTGATACGCCCAGTCTAGCATCGTGTGCATGATAAGCGGCATTTCGCCAGTGTCAGCGAAGGACTCCATATTGAAGCAGACAATCCGGTCATCGAGCTCAATATTTGTCTGCCCATTTAGATTATTATTTACTGACCCCGCTTTGAACGACTCGAATTTCGGGACCAGCTCTTGGGCAATTTTGACGTGCTGGTCCGAGGGGTCCATCATAATTTCTCGAACGCGTGGGGGACAGAGATCAAGAGTCCCGGCCCCGTCCGCCATCTCTTCATTGATCGGTGAGGAATCAGATTCCAGACCGCCCTGCGCAATGATACGGACGCCTTCGATTACGTCGTCGATGATGGGGGACTTGTTATCAAACGTCTCTGGATCGGAGGTGATCCCCATCTTCGAATATGCATAGTGTATACATTGCGTGATTACACCCTCCTCACCTGCTCTCATTCCACCCCGACTGGATTGGGCGAAATAGGTCTTCAGTATCTCTATGGCACTGCGAACTTTCGTCGTGTAGAGATCTTCGGGAGACTCACCGCCACTCGGCGGCTGGATGTCGAGCGGGTTGATTCGGTCGTCTCCGCCGAATTTGATAACAGTCCCACCTACCTTTTCGGTAAAATCGACGAAGTCGTCTCCAAGCGGGTCAAAGACGATGATACGGAGGCCAGGGTCATTTAGTAAGCGACGGTATAGCGCGAGTTTCACTGAGTAGGTCTTGCCACCACCAACCTTTCCGGTGACCACTTTCGAGTGACCACTGAGGCTAAATCGGTCGACAATAACTGGACGCTTGCTGTCGTCGAATCCCATCAGAACTCCGTCTGGCTGATTGACCGGTGGTTCGACGAAATTAAAAAATGTCGCGAGCGCCTCCAACTGGACTGTATTGTAGTTCCTAATTGGGTCGGTTCCGACCGGAAGCATCGACTGCTGGCTTTCGATCTGTCGCCCTTCGATAGGCGTGAGGTCCATTCCCTGTTCGCTTACTGTCCGCTGGATGTTTCGGCTCGCTTCTTC
Source organism: Haloarcula sp. H-GB5 (assembly GCF_054850705.1). NCBI lineage: Archaea > Methanobacteriati > Methanobacteriota > Halobacteria > Halobacteriales > Haloarculaceae > Haloarcula > Haloarcula sp. H-GB5. The sequence continues at coordinate 69,752 of NZ_JBTWBG010000005.1, forward strand.
CATCTCCTCAAGCGTCCGTCCATGGACTTCCATATAGAAACCGACGTTGAACAACTTGGTTGTTCCCTCAATGACGCTTCGGAGTAGGCGTTCCAATTCTTTGCGTTCGTGCTCTTCCTCATAAACGTCAGTCCGGCCACGTCGCTTCTTCCACTGAATTGCGCTCTTCATCTGCGTAAGGCGCTGTTGGAGCTTGCCTTTCACAGATGCCGTTTCGCGGGGCTTGATCTGCATTGAGAGACGGATGTCATGTTCCGAGAGGGTAATCGGGACGAGCCAGCCAGGAGTCACCAGACGAGGCATTGAGGTCGCGGTGAGCACCTGGTAGAAGTCTCCGTCGCGGGTATGCCATTTCGTATCGCGCTCCATATTACTCGGTGCGACGATAGAGCGATCAACCCGACTACGTTCTGTGCCGCTCTCAAATGCGGAGTACAGTTCGACATCGTCGTCGACATTTCGCAGGTAGTACGCGGCTTCCTCGATATCGTCACGGGTTGTATCTCGACCGATTGCATCGAGATAGTCTATTGCATCCTGTAGTTCCGTGCCGCTCAAGGAATCGATGTCTATCCTGCCTCCACGCTCCCTGCTGCTATCGTCTTTGATGCCGATGAACTCTTGGAATTTGTCTCGGATTTCGTCTGGATTCATTGTAGTATCTTGATTTCGCTGGTCACATGCGGACCAAGGCAATTATCGGGCTCTGCAGGTGACTGTTGCTTATGCCTCTAATCTTCTTGTTCGTACATTAGTCTGTGGGTGAATGAGTGCAAGATTACAGTACAGACTGCGTGTCTATATCTTCCATGTCGCTCTCGGATGGTGCTTTGGTAAGGAGCCCGTGGTTGAAATTCTCCGGAGGACGCCGACCCTTGTAGTAGTAGTAGAGGATTTTGAGTGTGTCTTCCCGTTCGTTGATGATATCGGTGCTCACGCCTGTTCGTGGAAGGGCGCTGGTTACGCTTTGGGCTCTCGACCAGAGTTCGTCGTATCGCTTCTCTTGGTCGACATCGTCGCTAGTCGGGTTGATGCGGTCCAGAAAATTATCACTGGCATCCTGTTCGTTCTGCTTGTGTTTCTGAGCGGTTACCATAATGAAGTGACGGCGGTCGCGGATATCGCCCATTTCGACGACGTTCTCTAACCACTGTGCGTGTTGGATTCGACCGTATTCGAGTAGTTTGCTTTCAGTGTCGATTTTGTGGTTGTTGGATTCTTTAAGACTCTCAGTATAATCGTCTGCATCGTACGGTATCGGAAGTGTGAATATCTGAATCGGGCTTTTGATACCCATCAAGAATTGTGAGAACGACTGGTAAACCGCTTGCCGTGATTGCTTGTCGAGAATGAGCCACGGTCGGGCTTCAATCTCGATGATAAGGGAGTATGCCTCGTCTGTCTCGATGACGCCATCGTCGTGTATTGCCTCGAAGTCAAGGTTCTCGATAGTGTTTTCGTTTCCAACCATAGATTCGTTTGTTTGAGTCTCAGCCGGGTCTTCGTCTGTGATACTGTTCATTTCACCAGTCTGGATTTCAACCGGGTCGTCGTCAAATTGGACGGGCTTCCAGTAAAACGAGTCGGGGCCGAGCTTGAATTTTATCATCCCGATCAGCCACGCAGCTGGGTTCTGGCCAGAGGGGGTGCGGATGTAGACTGAGATGCCAATCACCGCTCCCAAGATGACGATTGGGCCGAAGATTATCGCTGGGAAGTTCAGTACGGTCAAAATAAGACCAGGGGCCATCGGGACTGCAAAAGCTTGGATGAGCCGTTGGACTGAGAAGCCAAAGAGCTTTGTCTTGAGGAGTTTCTCTGCTACCGGTACCGGCTCCATATATATATTCCATCTCCCCCAGTCTAATTAATACCTTCGGGTAGGGTTTCCAGAGAGACAGAGTGAGAGAACAGACTTCCAGCAGATTCTGTTAACAATATAATAGAGTGGCGGAAGGTGAGCGATCTATGCAAGATTGAAACAGCGTAACACTGTTTCAGGCTGATAGGGTGTGTTTGATTCGATTCCCTGCTGAACGCATTCATCTGAGGAAGGATAATAGAGAATTATCAGAAGGTGAGAGCTATTCTTCCCCTGGATTGTGTGAGCCAGCAGTGGCTCCTACAGATATATCGTAGACTCGGAGGTTAGCAGCTGCACTATTATCATTAGATTCGGCTACGAATTCCACGGTAACGTCAGTCCCGGCTTGTTCGTAAATGACCGAACCTGTTTTTGAGACGGTTTGTCCACCGAATGAGCGGGCGATTTCCTTCCGTGTGACAACCTGTTCACCGTCTATGTATACATTAGCATATACTGTGACTGCATGATCCGAAACCGAATCGCTAGAAATTGTTTCAATGTCGTAATTAATGTATCCAGTGTCCAAGGAATTCCCGAGTGTAATATCAACCTCCCTCGATATTGTGAGGGACTGACCACTGGCAGTAAGTGCTAACTCGTTGCCGTGTGACCTCACGGCTAAAGAGGTTGAAGCACTTCCTGCCTTCCAGTTATCCAATTTTCCGTCATTGAAGCCATTATTGTAGTAGACTGGAGGTTCTGCCTCAAGATTTGGGTTTCCTAGTGAGGCTCGACTGTTGTCTCCAGTAAATAGCCAAGCACTCATGTTGAGTATCGAACTAAATAGTAGCACGGAGACCCCTACGATTATAGCAGCCATCATCAGCGATTGTGAGAACTCGGTTCCCCGGAGGCCTTTCGAATAGGCGAATACAACTGCTCCAATCGCTAGTGAGGCGAACATGAGATAATACACTGTTTGAGTCGTGAGCGACAATACTTGGGACAGTACGCCCAAGACTCGGTCATATCCACCTTGTGAATCAAGCTCTTCAGGTCCACTGTTATCAACATTAAGCGGATCGCTTCCTGGAGTAGGAGCAAGGGCCGTGACAGATACATTACTCACACCAACGGTATCGCTGCTAGTCATTCGAAGAGTGATATCTTTACTTTTCGGTTCTATCTGTATCACACTTTCTCCTGACACACCACTTTCGGCTACTGCTGAACCGATCACACGGCCATTATCTACGACCTCGTAAGTCGCTCCGGAGTTTCCGGGCTTAGAATTGATCTCAACATAGATATTTTCTGCCTCCTCATATCTGTTAGGTAATGTTATTTCTTTTTCAAACCCCTTAGAATACAACTTATTTTCACCACTGGGGCTGTACTGAATGTTTGTGGTCGACTGATATCCATCAATGTTATGAGCGAACTCAACGGATTGTACATAGGTGATTTCGTATATTCTACCGTAGATTGTTTGATCTTTACTATGATCGTAATCAATGTAAATGCCCTGAATTTCAGTATTGTCTGAGCTGGCTGTGTAGGTGAATGTCCCGTCGTAGCTGGTACTCTCAGTGAGTTTCTTATCACCGTCGGAGGTACGGAGTACCATCTTCCCATTGGCACCATACTGATTGCTGATCCTTGCATCTAGGGTGACTTCGACAGTCTTCCCTTTATCAATTGTAACAGACTGTGATGGCGCAACTACAAAATCTAAAGAATCGTATCCGTCCCGAACACACAGTTGGCCTCCACAACTTTCTGCTTCGCCATACTGTTTATCTGTTATTTGCGAATTAGCTGGAGGGTTGTCTCTGACTGTTGAATCTGGAGGGGTACCAGTACTATGGCCAATAAAGTCAGCTTCGTACCAAGTTTGCGAAGATAATTCCTGCGCCAAGGCAGGTGATGTGAAAGAGAGAGAACTAATCAGCATTATTATTACGACGAACTGGCCAACTTTTCGAATTGTCTTTGATGCTGTAATCATAAATGAAGCGTATTTTGTGATACTGCTTTTTGCGATTAGACGTTCCCGATGAACGCGGCTGCTTGTAGTAGCACGTCCATTGCTAGAGCCAGCCCAAATAGGATGAATCCACCAACCATGGCAGTGTACCCTCGTTGGGACCAGGAAGAATTGTTACTTCCGAATGCCCAGAGTGTTAGCCCGTGCAGCAGGATGATCGGGCCAAGCAAGTAAGCTATGTTCCTGAGTAATTCGTGGAGCCTCCCTAGAACAGCGATAATCTCAAGATCAGCCACTGAGGTTTGCATCATTACTCCTGTTGTGGCTGCTGCGGAGCCACTAAACACAGTCAACAGAGCAGTAACTCCGATACTTAGCTTAATTATAGTGCTAGTCCTGTTTGTGATTTTCTTGTTCATATTTATTTTCTTACTTGTTAGGTTTCCTGCTGTGGGTCAACCTATAATGTGATTTATTTTACTGGCTTGGTAGCTCCAGTAGTGCCATCTGAAAAAACGATACTCTGGCTGTCAAATAAAGGTTTCTGATTCTATTAGGACTTCTACTATTCGCACCCACAGTTGCTGTTTGATCTATTTCGGGGTCTTAGTATGGGCACGGGACGAGAACTGAGTGAGGACGATCGGTTGTTACCATTCTAATTCTGTGTGGGACGGTAGACCCCTAAGCTTTAGTCGGTCATACCGAGATAGAGTTACTATGGTCGAGTGTAAGTACTGCAATCAAGATATCGACGCCGATGGACACGATGTTCCTGAGTACTTGGATCATCTCGGAGAGTATCACCCACATGATGTTGGAAGAATCGATGAACAACGTCTCCGGATTCAATGGGAGGGGGATCTTGACGAAGCAAGGAGCGTGAGCTATCGGTGGTCTGCTCTCACGATCAGTGTGGCCGCTGCGAGTGCGTTTTTTGTATTCGGTCTTGCAGTCGTCGTGTTGTTCGGTTGAGGAGTCGTTTGATTATGAAACACCGTTACTCTGTTTCACGACTGCGCATGGGTCACGATAAGATGTCGATGAAGATGTATGCTGCTGCGGCAAAGATACGTTCACAGACGGACATCACCATCAAGGCGATACCCGCATAGATGATTCGGACGGCTTTCGTGTGAAATATGCTTCGCCGCTTACTGATGCCCCAGAACCCAGTCCCGAACGAGAATGCAGCCATTCCGATAACGGCTGCTACCTGTGAGAGAATTCCCGCAATCGCGACGGCATCAAAAAGCGGGCCGCTGAAAGTATCGAGGAACTGTTGGGGATACATCGCAGTGTCGTGGTTAATACTGTTCACCTTACCAATCATAGTGAATGTGATCGCACGATAGACTTTCCCCGTAAGAAGTACAGATGCTAGCCCAGCAGCACCGCCAAAGAGCATCCCTCTGTACCGACGATGCTTCGCTGGATTCGTTTTCGTCATTCCGTATCCTATTGCCCCGATGATGATCCCCATCCAGCCTAGAATTTCGGCTGTGATGATGGCGATCTCGTAGAGCTTCCAGGATGTCTTGATGAGTTCTTCGTAGGGCATATCTAGGAAGTGGTGGGGAGGGCCGACGTCAGCTAAGAGTTTTGTGGGCTTAGTTAGTGGCTGTTTCGACTGAGCTTTTGCTTTGGCCTTGGTCCTCCTCAATTAGTTCTTGAACGCGATCAAGAGCATCGATAGCGGCATCTCGGTACTTACCAAGATCGGTGCCGTATACTTCTGCGGCCTTTTTCGCCGCTTCGTTATCTTCGTTTCCGAATCGCTCAAGACGGTTCATTGTCTTCGCAGCAGTGTCTGCCACCCAGTGGTCGTAGAGCGCTTCGGGAATCGGGGTGATGTTGGTCACTCGGATTTTTGTGTTTACGCCACTGTCGCCTTCGAACTTTCCTGTTTTTCCAGTGATGGCAACCATGTCAGGCGTTTCGATCCGACGCATTTTGGCGATGGCGTCAGGCTGGTACTGGCCGGCGTCGATGTGGAATCGTCCTGTCGGGTCGTTGACTTCGCCGTGGATGTATTGGTCGTTCTCAGGGCTGTCGACAATCTCTGCTAGCGTCCCGACAATGAAGACGCGGTTAGCCCATTCTCCAGTGGGGAGGAGGAGGTATCTGGGTGCTCGGTCACCGTCTCCCTTTCGTTCCTCGTGGGTCGCATCTTTGTACTCCCACGCAAAGGTTCTGCGTGCCGGATTCCGTGTCTGATAGTTTGTTTGACTCATTGTTGGATTCGTGTTTGGTTGGTGGTTATCAGGGAAGTTCCATCAGGTGTTCACGGATGGTAGCTAGATCACTGACACTCGGCGGCTCGATGAGTTCAGTTGACTCAACGCTGAAGTTCCGCCCGTGGTTCATCCCGTGAACGTGGAGGTACTCTCCATGGAGTTGTGCTTCAATGTACTGGTCCACGACATTTCGGTCGTTGTGTTCGCGGACAAGCTCTTCTGCGTCTTCGAGTGTGAGGTTTGCTTCCTGAGCGGTTTGGTCTGCATCCAGGATAATCACCCATGTGGCTTCTCCGTCGTCGAGGATGGCTTTTGTCCGGAGATCGATTTCAGCCTCAATATCGCCACAGTCCGGGCAGTGGTCTCGCTGTTTGACGACACGCCCACAGTCGTTATTGGGGCACCGATCGACGAGTCCCATCGGATCTTGGAAGTCGATAATGGTGCCACTCACGGTCTCGGTGTATGTATCGGGATCTATATCGAGAGCATCGTCGCCTTCCAGCTTGGTGACCTCGCTCACTTCACGGAAGTTGAGCTCCATTTGCTCTGCTTCTTCGTAGAGATTGGTGACGACCGGATTAACTCGGTAGCTTTCACCGATTTCAAGACTGATGTCGATTGGGTTTTGCCCGTCAGAGGTCTCCCAGATAGTGAATCGTATGGAGCCAGTGTCGTCTGCGAGACGCCCGGTTTGGATCATCTCTTCTAGGTTTGGGTCATTGAGATCTATAACTGTCCCCTCGAAAGCGATCCAGCGGCCTTCTTCCTCGATATCTCCAGCGACTAACTGTTCATTACTGCCCGATGCTTGCCTGCCAGTCCCACTACCACGAACGAACTTGTAGGGGTCTTCACCCGCATCTCGGATGATTTCTTTTGCGATGACTCGGACGCCATCTTCGGGCTCCATCCGTTTTTGGACGAATTTATCTAGTCGGTCTGCAATCTCGGCCTCATCAACGTTGATTGTGGTGCCGGTTTCCGTTTCGGCAGTGTCGACGATTTCTAAGATGTCGTCGACGTGTTCTTGATGGTTTTTGTCTGTCATAGTACGGATTGGGTGCGTTCCGAAGGCCGGCAGAGCCTCATGCTCCTGCTGGTAGCAACTTCCGTGTCTATGGGCTCCCGTTTCTTCGGTTGCTGTATACTACTCACAGGAGGGTATAAAATGTGTGGGGGTACTGAATAGAGCGTGGGTGGATCTTATCAAACACGGCCACGGTAACTCTTTAGAATGTTAGTTAAGAAACCGCTTTCGAGGCAGTCCTGTGGTGTGCAATGACTGTGATGTCATAGGCCCAAGTACATTTTTGGTACAGGATGACAAACGAGGTGATATGAGCGAGCCTTTGAGGCGAGAGCGAGAACCACGGAATCCAGAGGACGTCTTATTCGGAATCGATTCCAGCGCGGAACCCACTGACGAAGCAAACAGAGCTGGGAAACCAAGCCCGTTTGAGCCCTCATTACAAGCGAGACAAGACGATACCGTACATGTTTACGCGCTTATTCACACGGCTCTACAAGAGGTCGTAGAACCTGCAAAGGATACATTTACTGGGACCACCGATCACAGCGAGAAGGGCTATCAAGTACAGAACAAGGAACCGGAAACTGTGACAGGTTATGCGATTCGATTCGTTCCTGAGTCGATGGCTAACCTCCCAATCTACGATGTTCTCGCATCAGAAATCTTGGAGAGTACTCCATTACTCCACCAAACATTGGAGAGTCTCCCGCTGTGGGCGAGGACAAAACTCCGGCGAGAAGGCCATCTGAGGTGTGCTGGCGAATACAACAGGGAAACGGACCAGTTCGAGACATTCTCACTCGAATGGAAGGACCACCCCACCAATCAAGCAGACACACTCGCTCAGATTCTGAAAGAGGTGGGCAGCGAGCACTTTGTGGCGGCGGTGTACTATTTCTTGTACACGAACGCATCGAAACCGAACGCAAGTCCTGAAGCCCTCGCTTCTCTCCGAGATATTCAATCCTCGAGCGTAATGAATAGCATCCGCGAAGTAGAGGACCGACTAGAAAACTCGTCACTGTGAGCACGGAATCGGAGCGGAATCGGAGCGGAATCAAGTTCAGTCTTCGTCATTGCTAAACGGATTCTCGTCGTGACTAAAGTATCGCTCTTCTTCATAAATATAGAGCAGCGGGATTGCGGTGATAGCGTAAACTGCAAAGATCCCGTAGAGAATAAGTTGTTTTTCGTTGAGTATCGAAAACAGCATTGCGAATGCGGCAGCAACGGAGTACAGGAGAAAATAGAATTGGGCCTTCTCTTCTTTCCATTCGGATCGGAGTATCCGGTATGTCTGAGGCAGACCGTATGTGAGCTGGCCGACTTTCTCGGCGCGGGTCAGTTCCTCTGCTGAGTCTTCCTTGGAATCATCTGGGGGGTCGGTTGAGTCGGCCTCAGAGTCGCCCCCAAAGGGTAGTATGTTCAACATTGGGAGTCGCCTTACTGTACACCTATCGCAGAGGGTCTAATCAAGTTTCCCTTCATCGTCCAACCGGTTCATCACAGCACGATGCTGCTCGTCAGCAGCAGTATCAACGTTACGGCGGTCACCGCCAGCAAAGTTGTCGTCCTCCCAAGGCTCGTCGGGGATGCTACCGGTGGGAGGAGATCCAGCGTGCGAGGTCTCACATTCGAGACAGACCCAGATGGCCACTCCGCCGGTGTGGAGGGACGGGTGACCACCGTCATATTCGTCGAAAACGTGTTTCGTCCTCGCATCACATGACGGGCAAGGGCGATTGCGGATTGTCTTTCCTGATGTGTTTCGCTTCCGATTGTAGAGTGCGGCAGGGACGACCCAGAGCTCCTTTTCAGACTCATCAAGCATAGACTCCAGTTGCTCTTTCTCAGTAATCTCTTCACCACCCTCGCTGAAAATGTATGCCTTCGAATCTGAGAGGGGTGACTCGTCGACACCAAGTGCCTTCTCCACATCGAGCACGCCTCCCCAGTTCGTCTTCTTCTTGGCACACTCAAGTAGCCGCTGCCCGTCCTCGGAGTCGATCGGGACAGCGTCAGGCAGGGTTTCACTCCAACCGGAGGTGAATGTCTTCGATGGTTCGTTGAAGTCGTAGATCAGGTCGAAACTGTCCTTTGAATCACTATCGTCACGCAAGAAGAACGCAGAATTCCCCATCGCAGCTGCGTGGAAGATGTTCGATGCAGGGACGACTGCGATTGCGATATGAGAGAAAGACCACTCGAACTCGGAGTTCGTCCGTGCTTCGGAACCGGACTGTCGGTGGTCGCTACATCGGAAGCGGTTTGGCGGGATTGAACATCCACAGACTTCGCAGTTACTGGGACTGCTTTCACCAATACCCTGCTCGAAGTTTGTTGAGTGCTGGTGGTACTGGCGACCAGAGTGCCGGTGCGTTCCAGCTGAGCCAGGGTTCTCGACGTCCGGAAGGTGGGTGTCGGGGTTTTCTTCGTTATTCATACGCCATCTTTGTCTCCCGTTCGCATTTAAACTTCGCCACTGCGTCAGTTCACTGTCGTTGTGACAGCCTTTTTGAGACGGAGTAGTGGTCGACGTCACTGTAATACAATTAGTACTCATAATAGAGAGAAACTTGGATTCTGGTTTTAGCTAATCGTCGTCCTTGAACAGAGTCCGATCTTGGGCACTGTCTCCATCCAAGGTGATCTGGTCGTCTTCAACGTCGGGCAGTAGGTTCGTCTGCTCGCCCGCGTTCTGGGATTGTGCTTCTGGGCGGTCGTCGCGCATTATGCCGGATGCTTTGGGCTGTTCAAGTCGAGTATCTGGGTCGCGATGACTGATTTCTACATCGAATTGTCCGAGTGTCGTTTCGACCGTCTCTTCCGCGGGTTCGAGAGATCCGTTATCCCCGAACTGCATCTGCTGTTCTGTCTGGATTTTATGCTCTTCAACACCATTTGTATCCTTGGTACCTTCAGAAGTCTCTCCTACGGAGATATCTTCCGAAGAATCGTTGAGGCCAGATTCGATATCCCGAGTTTTAGTGTCTGTACTGCTTGATTCGGCACTGGATGTATTCGTAGACATAGTCTCTTTTTATGGAATGAATTCCTTCACCATCTCTGGGAAGTATAAACAGAAAGAGAGACTAACTCCCTAACAGACAATTGATTCAGGTGTAGCTAGTTAAGAGCGAAAACGCCGGCCACTAGACCGACACTCGTTAGAATACCGAATAAGAGGAGCCCCCAATCCCAGAGATGCTTTGATTCTGCGCTAGCCCAGCCTAAGGCGACTGGTCTTCTTGAGAACGGCCAGTATGGAGTGACTGCGTAATCGTAGGCCTTTATCAGCATATCTCCGAGAAGGTGGGCTGTGAATCCGAGGGCGAACCCGAGTAGCGAGACCGCGAACAGGAGGGGATTGGTGGCTATGCTTTCAAGGAGACCCACCTCGAACGGTGATGACGGTTGCGTGATGGTTGCGATGGTTGTGAAGGACACGGCGAGAACGAAGCTGGCGATGGCCCCGAAGATGACTGTATGAGTGATTCCACGGTGCAAGATGAATGGGATTTGGTGGTCCTTATCTGGAATTCGGTCAGCGAGGAGCGCGGTCCCTACGACGATGACTGTCCAAGGCGGATTTAGTATCAGCCCAAGCAAGAGGGCGAACGGCACGCTTACCAGTAACACAAGTCCAATATGGCCTTTCCTATTCATAACGACCTTCTGAATACCGAATATACCGAGAATAGTGATTTAATAGTTCCTCTCCCTGGAGTCACACCTGAGAAAGCGTTACGCTGGTGTGTATGGCTCAACTCCTGATCAAATCGATCTTAATATCGATGATAGATCCGTAGTCTGTTTGGAGTCCGTTTATCAACCGTTTGAACTGGTTGGTCAGCCAACTGTCGAAGTCGTGGCCGGGTGGAATGTTTAGGTCTGTTCGAGAAGCCACCCATTCGCCGACTGTTCCTTCCCAGATGGATGTGAGGGTGTCGTCGTAGAGAGGAGAATGAAACCGGAGTCACCGCCGCCAACTGCGTCCCCGATGGACTTTTAACCTCGACTTGTGACTATCAATCTGTAAATCCCCTTTGAGTGATATACATATGGACTATGGACCAGGATGTGATCCCCGACTGTTTCAGGATGCGCGGACGTACTGCAATCAGCCTGTACTTGTTGCTCAGTTCATTCCCTCTGAAAGTGTCCGCCCGCCTATCTCACTGCATCTTCTCTTATTTGAAACGAAGGGGCGGGCATATGGACAGGTGATTAGTGAGCTTGAGCAACACCGATTCCCCGAAAATCCCGTTTCTGAGCCGGATTTTGCAGCGAGTATCTTCGATATCGAATATGAGTCACGCGACCACTACGATCCACTTGTAGCACTGGCCGGAACCATATCTGGTCTGCAGAGGACAGCAGAGAGGTTAGGGGGGTATACGCCAATTTTGAATGCCGTTGAAGTGCTAAATGAGAATTATGCGGAAGCAGGTAAGGATTTGGTGAACTATTTTGGAACGCCGCTCTCGAACTTGAAAGGCGAACTAGCGGACACAGATGTTCTTTCTGACGTTATTGCATCCGAGTCAGGACAAAAGCCGATTTAGTGGGAGTTGACCCTGCGAGCTGAATAAAGAAGCTATATTACTAACTACTGTTAGACTGGGAGCCACGATAGGGTGGCCGTGGGGTCTACAAGGAGTCCGACAACAAATCCGAGTAGCGCGCCGGGAACTGAGACCGTGAGTGCTGCGATTGGTCGGGGAAGGTCTGCCCAGATCAGCGCTGCAAGTCCTAAAATACCGCCAAGCGCAGCAAAGCATTGGACCGTTGTGATGGTGACCGGCCCGAAGTGGTATGCTGTACCAACTATACCGGCTCCGACTCCAAGTGCTGCTGGGAGGACAGCGTCTCCGATGCCGAGCATCGTCACGCCGTGGGCGGACCCGTGAAGTCCTTCTAAGCCGTCTTCTCGGATAATATCCCGAAATGAGTCGTATGAGAATTCTGGGGAGTGCGGGAGTAACAGGACAATAGGGAGGCCTGAAAGAAGCATCGTCTGATTCATCTTCTGCATCTTCCCTGTCTCGACTCCAACGACATCGTAGACCAACAGCCCAAGCAAGAAGAGCAACAGCAGGTGGACGGGCAATGTTGTCCCGATTGTGTACGCCGCATAGATGATAATGAAGAAGCTAACGCAGTTGAATGTGATCCAAGTCGGGATTCCCTTGGGGAACCCATGCCGGACGAATAGCGTCCCTCCAATGACTACAACCGGAGAGAGAACGATGACTGGCGAGAGGAACTCAGCGAACAAAACCGGGAAGACAACTCCGGCAGTGAGCATCGCGAGAAGGAGCTGACGTTGGCCTGATTGTGTATAGATATAATTCATGCGGCTCTCGACGTTACTCATGGCTAATTGTGGATTGAACCGGGCGCTATATCAAAGTGCCCCAATAACGGAGTTCGCCTGTTAGAACCAGCCAAGACTGTTGCTTGTGAAGAGGAAGCGGAGAAATCGGTATGAAAGATATGCAATTCCAGCAGTGAACACGTAGTTGGAGCCGATAGCTTTCGTTTTATCGAGGAAGAGAAGGAAGATGATGGCTGGGATGCCCAGAATCGCAATCGGATTCCACCAACGTCGTTTTGTTGCGTTCCAGATGTTCTTCGTGTCCTGACTGCTGGGGAATGCGTGAACGCCCGAGGAAATCCCGAGCCAGATGAGAACGATTATGCCGCCGACTTGGAGTTGTGATAAGCTACCGATGGGCCGAGAGGTCAACATCCCACCAGCGATAGTGAATGTGGTGTATGTGACGGCGCTGTTCAGAAAGAATGGAGCTGTCGAAATGGCGAATGTCGGAAAGTATCCGCGCGGTTCGTCGTGGATGACGTACCCAGAAGGATTGTTCAACTGGAAGTAGCAATGGTCTCTAACTCGAAGGCCGAAGTCTTCAACCATCTCCTTGTGGGCGAGTTCGTGAATGATCACACCGAACGCAGTTGCGATCAAGAGAAGTCTCTGAACTCGATTCCAGCTGGGGATATAGTGTTGTATCATCAGTGAGTTCACCCTGTACGCTGAATTTAGCGTCTTTTTCAGAGTGGACAGATAAAAACTTGCGTGTACACTCTCACATAACTCAGTCATGGACAGGGGATTTTTGAATACATTCGGGGAGTGGTAGCGATATCGGGATGTAGCGTTCACTCAGAGACAAAGGTTCAAGAGTGATAGCGGCTAAAGAATGAGTATATAATGGCACCCGACAACGGAGATGGAAAAGACGACTCTCCTCCGGTTCCCCCCTTTGTTAGGGGTGATGAGTCTCCCGAACCGGAAGTCATCCAAGGTGGTCCTGGTGCGAATAGTTCGGTGTCTGCTAGCGGCGACTCGTCTGAGTCGCGGGGGCTTAAGCGGGTTGACGTTGCTGACCTCGACCGGACGTGGGCACCGTACTTCCGCTACGAATCGGTCTACCAAGATCAGATCGATGCGATTGATACGTTCCTCACTCTTCTGTCACAGAACGGTTATTACGCACTGGAAGGCGCGTGTGGGACGGGTAAGACGCTGGCTGCGGTTACTGGTGGTATCCACGCAATCCGCGACCAAGACCAGCTGACCGAAACCCTCAACGAGGGAGCCGATGAGTTCCCCGACTTCTCCCGAATGCTCGTGGTCACACCGTTGAAGCAGCAGCTAAGACAATTCGTCCGGGAAATGAGAGCCATCAACCAATCTCTCCCTAAGACGAAGTCCCCAGTCCCGACTGTCGTCATCCGGGGCCGGGGAGATATGATGCCGTACGCTTACGTCGACTTGCCGCCGTTCGACCACCATGGCGTCGGCGAGAAGATGGATGATCTACGCGAGATGACGCGCGAAATCATCAAGTTCGGAAGCGACATTCCTCTCGACTGGCCGGAGGATATGTCTCCACCAGAGTTCTCAAAGTCGACCTACAATTGGGAGGAGGCCTCGGTTACGGCGGAACAGCACCGAGAGAAGCTACGGTACGACCCGCAACGAGCAAAGGCTGTCAAGCGCATCATTGCTGAAATGGAACCCGAGACGACTGGGGGCTATGACCGCCTCGTCGTCAACGGCGTAAAAACACCGTACCCCGAGTACGTTCCGCACACGAACGATGTCGTTGATACGGATGTGCTTCAGTCTCGTGGAACAGGGCAACTTCCCTTAGATCTTCAAGGGAAGTTTGATCCATTCTACGCAGGCGCGTTCGCTGACGAGCGGGGACTCCCCTTCGGATTCCAAGATTCGGACAAATACGTCTTCGATCAAGAGTCGCTGTTCACCGCAGCTGCATCTCGCGGGATCTGCCCGCACGAAGCGATGGCAGAGCTAGCGGACGAGGCCGAAGTCGTTCTGGGTAACTACTACCACCTAGCTGATCCCCAGACGCGCCTGCTCACCGAGGAGAAAATCGGCCTGCTTGATTCCGAGACTATTGTTGCCGTCGACGAAGCTCACCAGATTGAGGAGCGTGTCCGCGATATGCTCTCAATGTCGCTGGACATTTACACACTTGATCGCGCGATAAACGACCTCGAAATAGCTCGGCAGTACGCGGTGGGTGATATCCCGAAGACGCCAACACCGAACCTCGACAATAGTGATGCGCGACTCGCAGAGTCGCTCGCAGATGGGGCGCTTGATACGGTCGGTAACTATTCAGTCTCCGTCGACGACCTTGCAGAATCTGAGCGATTGCTCCGGTTTGCCAAGCAGAAGTTGTCTGAGTACGGTTCTGAAGGGCTGAACGAGCGGTATGAGGACGGATCTTGGCAGGAGGCTGTCGAACGGTGGGGTGCCGATCCCGTCGAGAAGGCGCTTGCTGAGCCTGACGACTTCGACAGCACTGACGAATTCACCACGGATGTCATCTCTGAGAACGAGTTCGATACACGCTCATTTCTCAAGGTCTATCCGTCGATGCTGGCCACGAAGTTTGTCTTTGAAGCACTTGAGGAAGCCGGACTCTACGACCGGACGCCACAGGGCGTCGAGGTCGGGAAGTTCTTCAAGCGATGGGCATCGGAGGACTCTGTAGAGTATCACCGAGAAGTGGTACTCGATGACCGGATGAAAGACACCATCCCCACAGAGTTCCCCCAGTGGGTCAAAGCGTGGACGCCAAAGTTCCAGCTCTACAACTGCATCCCGCGCGACGAGCTCAGCGCTGTGTTTGGGGAACTCGGCGGTGGCGTATTGATGAGTGCTACACTACAGCCACAAGACGTATTCGAGGAAGCAGTGGGTATCAACAGCATCCCCTACCCCACAAAAGATGAGGAGAACGACGAGGACGACGAGGACGAGAGCATAAACGTCTCGTCGAAACCGTCGGATAGTTCTGACCTCGATGATTCGGACACTCGCCCGACCGCGTTCGAGCAGTACCCACTCCGATTCCCCCAAGAAAACCGCGTCTCTCTGATCGCGGACCTGCCGAAGTACACCAACCGGAACCGTGGAAAGCAGACACAGAACCCCAGCAATATGAAGCCCGTACGCAAGCAATACATCAACCTCATCAGGAACGTCCTAAAGACGCGGGGGAACATACTCGTCGCGATGCCGAACTACCGAGAAGCCAAGTGGGCATACAACTATTTGAAGGACTCGGGAAAGTCGTACGAGTATTTGGAAGACACAGGAATCTCCAAGCGCTTCCACCTCGACCAGTCCAGTTCGGCACTCGAAACCGACGAGACGCTGGAAGCGTTCTTTGCAGAGGGTGACGCGGTGATCTTCACCAGTTCCCGCAGCACAATCACAGAAGGCGTCGACTACGACGGCGAGAAACTCCACGGCTGTATCGCGGTCGGGATTCCGCTCCTCCCTACGAACTCCAAGCGCATCGACGCGACGATTGCCGCATACGACGAGCGAATCAGTTCCGGGTCTGGGTTCGAAACTGCGCTCACGATTCCTGCTGTCCGGAAGGTCCGTCAGGCATTCGGGCGCGTGATCCGTGGACCGGATGAGGCTGGATTCCGCTTGCTCATCGATGAACGCTATGGGTCTATGGATTGGGACGGTGTGAACGAGTACCTCTCCGAACAAGAGCGACAAGAGTTCCAGACCGTCCGCCCCGAGAGTACGACCCAAGTCCTCTCGACGTTTTGGGACGACATCGACGAGCGCCAGCAGCAAACAGCCCAGGCCGCGACCGAAACAGGCGAACAGTCGAGTGATGCTCAAGAGCCTACAGCTGACGCGACAACCCAAGACGTTGTTCCCACGACCGAGACGGCGACAATTTCGCGAGAAACAAGAGAGCAGACCAGCTCGACTGATTCTACCCCCGACCAAGGTGGGGCGGTGTCGTACTCGAAGATCTACTTTGGTGCTGAGTCGAATCTGTCGAACTGGACACCTATCGAGACAGAGGTGGCCGAGAACGAAATTATCCCGCTTGTGCGTGAACACACCGTAAAAGAAGACGAAGACACAGAGTCCGTCCAACTCAACTTCGCCAAAGAACTTTCCGTTAGCGGCTGGACGCAGGTCGACGCCGAGGTCGTCCACTCCGAAATCGAACCTATCGCAAAACGGGCACGGAAGTAAGAGATTGATCTTCTTCCTTGCTATCGTGAGTTAAGAAGCACCTTTAAAACATAACTAATCGTGGTTTCTCTCGCTGATTGAAGGGCGCTAGCATAGAATAACGGCCTCCAATCCGGAGCCTCGTTGAACGAATTGATGAAACTAGAGTGAGCGCTGCCTGCTCTGTATAGTGTGACCTATTCGGAGGAAATGCGTGGAGCGATCATAAACTCCACGCTCAGCGTCTCTTCTTCGTTGCCGTATCGGAGCTTGACGGGGAACTCGTCGCCTATTTCCATCTCGACAGAGCCGTTGGTCGGAAGAGCTTTCTTGATATTTTTCATATATTCGAGTGAGAACAGGGACGCGACATTATCGCCGATGGATGAATAGATGAGATCTCTGTCGTCCAGTTCGAGTTTGATGTCGTCCGTGTCACCTTCTGCTTCGATGATGAGTTGGTCACTGCTGTGTGCGAGTTGGGTCTTGAACTCGATATGATCAGACACCATATCGGCGGCCTTGATACCACGTTTGAGGTCGCCTGTTTCGACCTTTAACGTGCTGGGAAGGTTCAGATCAGGAATGTCTGGCTCTTGCCGGATCGTGTCGGCGTCGATAAGTGCGAGCGTGTACTCCATACCGTTTACCGTGATATGCAGTTTCCGCTTCTCTGTGTCGTACTCCAGCGTGACAAGTTCGCCACTGTCAGCGAAATTGACGACATCCTCGAACCGAGTCAGGTTGACGCCGAGAACACCGTTTGTCGTGTCGAAACTCTCGAATGCATCGGCGTTCAGTTCTCCATCCACCATTCCAACGTTAGCGTGGTCAACGGCGCGAGCCTGAAGACCATTCGGGGAAGTTCGGATCTTACACTCATCGGCCATGACGGTGAGGCTGTCCAGAAACCTGGCGAGTTCGTCTGCTTCGGCGGTCGCACTGAATCGCTTCGGTGGGTGATTCACCTCTCCGGTCTCCATGGATTCGTCCTCCACATCGACCTCGCTGTCGTCGTCGTCGGCGTCTGTCTCTTCGACGGCTTCAGCCTCAGTCCCATCGGCTTCAGTCATGCTAGGCGAGTTTCCGGTTTCGCTATTTTCCATCTCTGCTGCCTCCGCTTCGTCGATAACTTCCTTTGTGGATTCTGGTTCTTCCTCGACGGCAGGTTTGGTTTCCTTGTCAGCATCCACAGTGGATGCTCCTTCTTTTTCGATCTCCTCTCCTAGCGTGTCGTCGGTGCTGGCCTCGTTTCGGTCCACACTGGCTTCGGAGTCTGCCTCTACCCTCTCTTCAGTTTCTTCAGTTCCGGTATCAAGCTCTTTGCCAGCACTTTCGACATTGGGTTCTGGTTTGGCCTCGGGCTCTTCGTCGTCGGTTTTGGACTCCGTTTCCTTGTTTGGAGGGGTTGGGGACTCGGGCTCTTGATCGGGAGTGTCGAGGCCTCCGGTGATGACGATTCCGGAGTCCGACTCGTTGTTCGATGGCTCTGCAGCACTGCTGCTCTGGGTGTTCGATTTGGACATCTTCTTAACTACCTCTTTGAACGTTCTTCATCTACGGTGGGATGATAAAAACTATACTCAGCGGTTCTCCCAAGCAATCAGACTAACGACTGCTGTTTTGCTGGCGGGTCCGGCATCGGAATGTCGGGGGTACTACGACCAGCGAACTTTTCAGGAGATTGCCGGTCACGCCACGCTTGAAGCCACTCTTTACGCTTGCCTTCGCAGGACTCTACCAGCGCTTTGTCAGGCCACAGGTGGATAGGAAGTTCCAACTCCTC
Source organism: Haloarcula sp. H-GB5 (assembly GCF_054850705.1). Classification (NCBI taxonomy): domain Archaea; kingdom Methanobacteriati; phylum Methanobacteriota; class Halobacteria; order Halobacteriales; family Haloarculaceae; genus Haloarcula; species Haloarcula sp. H-GB5. Next base: position 88,143 of record NZ_JBTWBG010000005.1, read on the forward strand.
CCCTATTTCCTGCACTGCTTGGAATTGTCGACATGCATATTCACGCCATGCGGAGGGTGATTGAATCTCTGTCAACGCCCGTGCCAATTCAATTTCACCAGCACGTTCGGCGGCGGCGACGGTGAGCTCGAAGTTGTTACCCCGAGGATTGATTGGTTCGTGAAACACGACTCCGGGATCGAGGCAGGCGATTCGTTCCATCAATTGCCGGAGGTCGTTTCGCTCTTGTGTCGGGTATGTTGGGGACATCGACACGAACGTCTGGATACCAGCTTCGTTGAGTCGTTCTAAACCCGCGAACCGTGATTCAACTGGCGGAGCATTCCTTTCTAAGGCCGTCACCTCATCGTTATTCAGAGAGTTAATTGATGAGCCGACAGTTAAGCGGTCTCCAGCGTTCGCAAGTGCGTCGATGCCTCTGGTAGTTACCCGTCCAGCTGGGTCGTGGCGGATTGGGTGTGTTACGGCGTTCATCGGTGCACGAGTAAGCACGCGAACGTGGCGGCCCCTGTCAGTGAGGATACGTACTGCTTGAGTTGCGAGGTTGGCTGCCCGCTGATCCATATATGCATCTGTATGGAAACTGATGCCGATGATTCCCCGACCTTTGTCTGTGCGTTTCCATTTTTGCTTACGTTCTACGGTTCCAGGGAGTTCTGTTGGGATTTGGTCACGATAGAGGACGTACTCACCCCACTCCTCCTGCGGATCGTTTACTTCAACTTCTTCGGCAAGCATCTTCTTTCGTGCTCGGATGTTAGGGGTTCCTGGGACGTAGCACCAGACGCATCCGTGACGACAACCCGAGCAGATGTTCAGCACGTAGTCACAAAGATACTTCTTGTGTAACTTGGACTTGGAAAGTAGCGTCTTTGTCGGGTCTTTGGCTTTTCGTGGCGTGCTCATAACTAGGATTCCTCTGTGGAGCTGAGATTAACTCACACAACACTTCACTCGCCTGTGGAGGTATAAAACTGGTCTCGAAGGTTATTCACTCAGAAGAAATCAGTCAGTTCTTGTCGGACTTTACGGTCGACACTTCCGATGACTGCTTTCGCTTCTCCAAGCGGATTGAACATTGCCCGCCGAACTTGCTCGTAGCCGAGGCGATTCGGCATTGCGGTCCCGTGGAAGGTCAGTTCGATTACGATGCCGCCAGAACGTAGTAGATGATTAAAGCCCTCCTTCGCTAATCGGGAGTGGCCAAGCTGGGTCTTCTCTTCCGGATCGGGCGTCTCGAATGGCAACGTTGATAGGTCGATTTCCGGTATACCTTCCTTGGTTACGTATTCGCCTGAGTACCGGAGATTCGCCTGATATAGGGACCATGGCGGGTCAAATATGATTACATCGAAATCATCGGCTTGGAAGTCAGGGATTGCTGCGAGTTCTGCTACATCCCGGTGATAGTCAGCATCTCGGTCTGGATTCGTGTCGTTGCGAACGATATCCCCGCCTGGCGGTGGTGTGAGTTTAGTAGCACCCGCACAGGCGTTTAGAATCCGGTCTCCGGATTCAAAGTGTGACTCGACCCACGCTCGAATGGTTGCGTCTTCGAACGTCCACCGGCTGAACGGTTGTACTGAGAAGAACTGCGTATCGACATCTTCTCCGACTCGGGCAGAGGACTGTGTTTGGGTGGTTGGTGTCGCGGATTCTGTTCGGGGGGTGGCTGTTGGAACGTATACTAGAGGGGTAGTTTGGAGTGAGCGGAGGGTTGGCGCGAGTTTCGCGATGTCAGTTGAGGCTGGCCCATTCGGTGGGTCAAGTCGGTTGAGGAGTGCGTTGGAGTCTGCTTCCGTTTCCGGTAGTTCAACCGTTAGCTCACCGACTGTCAGAAATGCTGCGTCTCCGACCGTCTTTATCACACCGGACTCCAAGTGGATGAGGTCGCCGGCTTCGATGGCTCCGGCAAGCGCACACACGTTGTCGACGAAGTTAGGCTCGGAGAGAGGTTCTTCAAACCCATCTGTGACGTCTTCTGTCTTCGCGCAGGGGTGTAGCGAGAAGACGTCTCCATCGTTCTGGATGTCGGTGAGCTGGTAGACGTGGTCTTCGTGAGGGCAATAGAAGCGCTCGCCTTCGACGGCGAGTTTCCGGTACCAGAGGCGGTCGTGTTCGATACGTGACGGCCAGTATGGGGCGAGTTCTGATGGGACTGAAGCGCGGTTGAATGGCTCATTCTCGCCTGTGGTGGCAACTCTCATTACTTTAGCCTCTACTCGGGCTGGGGGATACAAACTAACGAGTGAGAATAACTACTGGTAGCGGTTCATCATCTCCCATAAGATATCCGGCGGGTCGTTATCGTCAGGAGCTTGGAGGCCTACGGCGTGCCCGATTCGCGTTCCCATTTGGAACGTCCCGAGGTAGTAGACGAACAGGAGTATCGGGGTGAAGTAGATGACGCCGAAATCGATGACGAGAGCGATGATGACGAATAGGTTGAAGAATCCGCCGATGAACGCACGCGGGATCGGGCCGAGTTCGAACTGGCTGGCAGCGAGCTGTACGCCGAACCCGACCATTATTGCGAGGATGAAACTGACGAGCACCAGTGCGACTAGAAAGCTGACGGTGGCCATTTCTTACCCGGATTGTTATCGGCGGTAAATATAATCTCTTGGGCTTCTGCGCTCCGGCATCCGTTATCGGAACAGTGCCACGATATCGGGTGCTTGGCTGATATCGACCGCTGTAAGGGCGAACACCGATGATGACAAGAACAGAAGCCCGAACACGCCGAGAGCGACCAACGGTGTGATGTCAACCCCGAGTCGGGTTTCGAGAGATGAACGCACCGCAGGGAAGAGGAACAGGCCTGCTGCGATCATCAAGACACCGCCCGCGTACGTGTAGACCGCGAAGTACCCCAGCCCGTTCATCACGAATAGGAGGCCAATCACGTAGAGAGCGTACCGTTTGACGGGTGCGAGACGGCGCTGCTGTTGTTCAGATAGTTCGGGGAGCATTGGTCTGGTACTGCTTTTTCGGTTCTATACCATCAAAAATGAGGGGGATGCTCAATCGGTGTCGGCGTACCCCACGGGGTCGGTACTCTCAATGAAGGGGTCAAGCTCGGTCATAATACTCCCTGTGTAGAAGGCGTTTACGTGGTCAATGTTCCAGAGTCCCGTTTTCGCCACTTCCGCGTGTGGCGAACAATGACCGACCCAGCCGTCTTTCTTGAGGGCTGGTGTGGTTCTTCGTGCGTGTGCAACGAGAGCGATGAGGTTCTTCTCGAACCGGGCGCGGTCACAGTCAGGGCCAGGGTCACCGGGGATATCGATGACTAAGAACGGGAGGTCGCGAATATACTCCGACACCCGAAGTTCAAGCGAGTGTTCCTGAGCTCGGAGTTCAGGTGTGCTCAGTTCATCAGGGAGATTCCGGTGGGGTGTCCCCCAATTAGGGTACTTCTCTTCCAGCCCTTCATCTTCGATGATCGCCCGCCCGACGTGCTTACGGAAAATCGACCCACGCGCGTTCCCTCCATCAGCGTACTCGCCTTGTTTCGTTCCCCGGTGCGCTCGGAGTCGTTCCCAGAGGGTGCTTTTTGACCCGGCACAGTCACCGATGGTGCCAATCCGAGTGATGTGCCACTCCTCAACGGGATCTAACTCGAGGTCGGTGTCCGTGCTGAAGAAGATGTAGATTCCACGGTCTGGCCAATCAAGACTACCGTCGGCATCGGACAGGTAGTAGGGGCCGTCAGTCCTCTCGTGGAGCACACCGAGTTTCCGATAAAACTCTTGGAGTTTCGCAGGCCTGTCTGGACCGGAGACCGCAGAAAGAAACACTACCATTCTGATGAATCCTTATTAGTCAGCGTCTGTTTGCTCGTCCAGCATCTGGACAGCTGCTGAATGCTTCTCGCACAGAGTTGCCCACCGTCGGTAGTGAGACTCGAGATGCGATTGCGCTGTCTTCGCCCGCTTCGACGCAGGGTACTTCGCAGGATTCAGCACCATCTCACGTTGTGGATTGATGGTCGCGTCACGAAGGTCATCGGACGTAGCCACACCCGCTTTTGAGAGATTGGACTTCAGTTGCGCCTCTGTTGTCCGAATCTTCTTCGCGATCATCAACAACGGACGCTTGAACTCAGTCTCTGGCTCCGTGTCTAACTCTCTCGGACTGTAAGGGTCGAGCGGGGTATCGTCGGGGTGAGGAGTTCGTCCACGGGGCTTCCAGTACATCTCGCTGTCGCGTGGAGCATCTCGGGTCACTGTTCTGGGGAGTGGTTGACGGCTACCTGTGGGTCGATGAACCGACGGGCGCGCGCTGGGACGCTGATGCCTTCGTCGACGGGCAGAAAGACACTCCCCTCCTCACGGAGGACGAAGGACGCGAAGACTTCGTGCTTACAGGTCACTCGATAAGCGTGCTCCTGCTTGAACGGCCCCTGACAGACTAACCCAGACGACCACGGAATGAAGAGGTACTCGCTCTGACCGGGATAATCCCCCAACAGGAGGGGTGCGGGAAGCTCGATCCCGTAGTCAGATGGGACAGGCATCTCGGCACTGCTGGAATGGTGTGTCTCGAATTCCGATTCGCGGCGAACGTATGTCGGATTGACACCGTATTCATCCGCCACGGTGTCGACATTGGCGTCACTGGGGATGACGAGCACGCCGACATACCGGGTTTCGGACGAGTTTGACCCACCGTAGCCAGCACCAGGAGTTGGGTTCTGAATTAGGGGCCGCGAGAGATCACCGAGTGTACTGCGCTTGAAGACGGCGTACAGGTTCTTCCAGGGCATCAGCCGATACCACTTGGCTCGGTTCTCCCGCTCCTGTTGAACAGCTTGCTCTGGGTTCGACTTGCTCCGACACTCACGTAGGGCGTTCGCGAGATATGCAGGCGCATCCGCGAGGACGTCGTCTGACTCGAAGTTCTCGAAGAAACGCTGCTCAGACTCCCACTGCTTCTCGATGGTCGTTTCAGCGTACTGTAGCGCGAGCGGCTTCTCTCCTACACCGGCTTCGCTCCACGGGTCTTCATCTCCTGGCCCGGACTGGTAGTGGACGTAGGAGTCCAACAGTTGTTTCAGGTTGTCCGGCGGACCTGCCTGCATAAAGTCGACCCGGAGCTTGTGCTCGATAGGCTCGATCGCGGGCTGGTCTTGGACCGGGTCGATACTGTGCTCTCTATCCTGTGACGATAGCGCACCAGCAGGGAGCCGCAGCGGGGGGAGTCCCTGACTGGTGGGAATTTCTCTGATGGTCATAGTTGAAACGAGAAGTCGGCGGCTGGTTACGCGGTGTGAGTCACGTCGATGTTTTCGATGGAGAAGTGCCCGCTGTACCCACCGACGCACGCCTTCGCCTCGATGAGCTTCGCGATCCGATGGTACGCTTCGTTCTCGCCGGGTGCGACGGCAGTGTACGTCAGGTAGAAGACAGTCTCCGGGTTCTCGTCGTCCCGCTCTGCGTCTTGGGCGTCCATGAACTCGGCGAGGAACCCGCCTCGACGCCGAGCGATTTCATCGATCTCGACCTCTGCGTCTCCCCTGTAGATACCGCGCTCCTGGCCGTAGTGCTGTTTCGACTCACTCATCGTCGACCTCCACGATCTCGTCGAACTCGATGAGGACTGCGGACGGGTCGATGCCGAGTGCTTCGAGCTGTTCTTCGGCCTGCTGCTGGGCTTCCTGTTCAGCCTGCTTGTAGTCACCGGCTTCTGCGGAAACCTCGATGTTGAGGTTGCGTTCTGCGAATCCGTTACATGTGAACGTTGCGGAGTCAGCGTTAGTTGCGTCTGTCATAGGTGGCTTTGAGAGGGTTTACAGGGAGTGTTTTCCACTTCCTGACTCACTACCCTCTTTCACCTGTGTGGGGAGATACAAACAGGACATCACGGAAGGAGAGAGAAATCTTGGTCGTGTCTTACCAAACACATCCACGGGATCTCTTCCAAATGTTAGGTAAGAGCCGAATGATCTCCACTCGAACGCCGCTCCCCCTGCGGATTCACATTAGGTTAGTGAGATCCGCGTAGAGGGCGAAGAACAGGATGGCGTTGTAGACGCCGTGAGCAATCGCAGGAACGGCTAACTTCTCCGTAGAGGCGTACACTCCACCCAGCACAAGCGAAAGCGCGAGCACAGACAGGAGCGTGATGACTGCTTCTCCCGGCGTTCCCGTGAGATAAGCGGGGAAATGGATTGCAGCGAAGATGATGCTTGTAGAGAGGATGGCGTACGTCTTCCCAAATGTCGGATAGAGGGACTTCTGGACGATGTTCCGGTAAATGAATTCCTCACACGGCCCAATGAGGAAGATCGAGACGGGAATGAGCAGAAGGAAGAACTCTGGTGAGACCGCGTTTTCGCCGGTCGCCATTTGAGTGATCGCGTGCTGCGACCCGGATACGCCGAATTGCTGGAAGATGAAGGCAATCCCGTTAGAGGCGATGAGAAGTACGACTGCACCACCAAGACCGATTAGCGTTTGCTTCACCGATGGGAGTTCGAAGTCGTAGAAGTTGGTGCTGTGGTCGGAGAATTGGAGAAAGAGCAGGCCGAGAGTGATTGCACTGAGGAGCAATCCCAGATTCTCGAAGAGGAGGCTTGTTGGCCTATCGATACCGCCAGTAAGCGCGTAATAGCACGCACCCAGGAACGCCGTCCACAATCCGAGGAGGAGCATCGACACGACGCTGATGCCGATTGCGGAAAGGAACGCTCGGAACTGCGATGGTGCGGCCTCGTTCTCTGGGCCGGCGTCATTCGGTGGTTCGGTTCCACTGGCCGTGCTGGAGATGCTTTCAGTATCTTCAGTCGCCATTAGTTGTCGTGTTTGTTTGTGGTCGCGTGTGTTGGTTCCTTCGGTGCCCCTACAATCAGAGGTAGTCGCTTAGAGACGTCTCCGTTGTACTGGACGGAGTTTTCCCGTTGTGAGGAGTTGCACCTAGCGTAGGTGTCTGGAGTTCAGATAGGGCACGTTCGACAATATCGGTCGACCGTGGTGTCTCTGCAACCTCGGTTTCGAGGCGTCTCCGGAGGGTGTCTTCGGTGAACCCTTCGTCCAGATCTTCTGGGTTGACGTGTTCTTCCAGAGCGCCTACAATGGCCTCGACGCGGTCTTCACTGGCAGAGAGGTAGGATGGCATCTTGTGGTTGCACGACCCGCTGTGGCGGTTTGCCGCGTCAGAAATGCGACTGTCGTGGATGGTGTCGTAGAGCACGTCTCTATCGCTATCGATACAGTAGTTCCCCGGCTGCGCTCCGCATTCAACGCACGAGAGATACATCGCCGGATGGTAGTAGAAATGGTTACCGCAGTGAACGCAGAAATGCGCTGAATCGCTTGGTGGCAGGTCGGTTCGACTGTGCTTGCTGGCCGCTCCAGTCGCGTTCTCTCGGCCTGTAATGATGTGGTGGGTTTCGTACCGGTCTACTTCACCGTCCGGCAGCCCCACCGTCTCTAAGTTCTCGTGGGGCTTCTCGTCGACGACGACGATCCGGTCGGTATCCTTTGACGGGTGCTGGATGATGCTGACGCCAGTTCTCCGGTAGTCGTAATCTAGGCCGCTCATCAACGTCGCTGTTCGACCGATCTGTATCACGCGCCCGCCGTCGCCACACACGAGGTCCGTGATGCTTCGTTTGAGTGCCGTCGCGACGTGCGTTTTGTCCCCACCGCTCGCTGCTTCCTTCCACGGCGTCCGAATGTTCTGCTGGAACGCCGAGTAGGGCAGGTCCAGTATAACCGTATCAAAGACGCCGGTCGCGAACGTCGAAGCGATATTCCACGGCGTCTCGACGACGTCGGCAGCAACCTCTTCGTTCGGTGCCTGTAGGTCGACGCATTGATATGCACACCGCGTCACTTCGGCACTTGCGGGTTGTACGGTTGGGTTCGACTCGTAGATGTGGAGCACATGGTCGGTGTTGTTGACCCACTGGTTGACTGCATCCGAGACGGCGGCTTCGTACTTGGTGTTGCGCCCACTACGCTGGTAGCGCATCTCGATAGGGTCGCCACCGTTCCCCCCAGTGGATACGTTGTTGTTGGAGATCTGGTTAGCATCGACGTTCGGAAGGACAGCGTCCTCGACGGTGAGTGGGAGCGTTTCCGAGGACTTGACTTCGGGTTTTTCGAGGGCGATTCCGAGGTAGTCGTTCTGAGACCCGAGCTTGTTGAACAGGCCGACGCCGGCCACGCTGTACCCAAGTTCCGGTGCCATCGCTGCTGTTGTGTACCCGAACTGGATGAACACACCACCGGGCGCAAGCAGCGTGTCGAACAGCTCCATCACTTCGTCGTCGAAGAAGTAGAAGCCGTCCCGGTCGATATCGAGACCGTATTTCGAGACTGCTTGGTTGTAGGAGTACGGAGGGTCGTAGACGATCGCGTCGAAGGATTCAGGATCGGCGTGCTTGAGGAGGTTCCGGAAGTCGATGTGGAGGTCCGCATCGGCGTCTTCATTCACGTCAACTCGGAGGACCTCGCCATCGACACCTAACCGGGCGTTCCCGGCACACGGGTTCAGGATGCGGTCCGCCCCTTCAAGGTACGACTCTGTCCACTGACGGAGCTTCGGTGACTCAAACGTTGACCCCTCGGTTGTGTCTGAGTAATATCTGAGTGAGGGCGGAGAGCCTCCACTCCCGGTGGCGTTCGCCGAGAGGATTGTTTTGGTAGCCATAAGACTGGTCACTCTAGCACTTCGCTGAACGCTTCACGGAGTTCTTCCCACACCTCGGAATCATTAGCCGTGTAGTTTTCGAACAGTTCGCTGGCCTCGGTCTGGGAAATCCACTTCGAAAGAAGGTAGCTACCACGATGGAATGTGAAGCTGTCTATAATCGACTCGTAGAAGAACGCAACGGACTCCTGCTTGTCGGCGTTGTGTGGGTCGATCTGGTCGAGATAGTCGTTGAGGGCGAGACACAGTTCCCGCGTGGCAGGATCACTTAGGAGGATAGCAGAGCCCTCTTCATCGATTGCTTCGATGACCTTCACGTCTGCTTCCATCTCCTCCAACTTCCGGATGTACTCTAACTTGGACATATTCCAATCCCTCTACCCCGCGTAGGGGGACAAAAACCTTCTACTGCGACTCCCACCCAACAGTTAGCGCTTAGTACATCCCGAGGAGTGCTGCGAACTGGTCTAGGCGGTCGTCTAGCTTCTCCGGGTCGAACACGGTTGTTGTCTGGTCGAAGTGCGGCTCCAACTCTGCTGCCCGTTCGGGCGGATTCCCCGGTTCACAGTCCGTGGCGACAGTCAGCGAACAGACCGGAGCGTACGATTGCTTGATGACCTCAGCGGTTGCGTCTACGTCTCGCGGCTTACCGTCGGTCATTGTGATGATGATGGATTCCTTGGAGTCCATCTCTGATAGCGATGTGGCGAGCGTGAGCGCGTCCGAGAGTGGTGTTCCACCACCCGCGTCCGTGTTCAGGAGCGCCTCCTGTGCGAACTCAGCGTCGACGGAGGCAGGCTTGGCGAGCCGAGCAGTATCGTCGTAGAAGTCGACGACAGCCACGTTAATGCCGAGGTCTTCACAGGCGACCGCGAACCGGGCGACAGCGCTCGTCGCGACTTGGATCTTCGTCGGTCCGTTTGACCCGTTGCTGTTGTACCGAGCCGGGTCCATCGACCCCGAGCGGTCAAGCACGATTACGATGAAGTACTCCTTCTCATCGCCAGGGATCTGCGTATCGAATACACGCGGGTCTCCGTACCCGAGTCGATAGGCAGCCTTCCGGTTGACGGTTGTCCCAGAGGTCAACCCCGACCGAACGCCTGTTTGCTGATCGAGTTGGAGCTGCTTCGCGAGGGTATCCGCGACGGTCCCGGCGGCTTTTTCGACCGTCCCCCAGTCCATTTCGGACGCGCTCTCATCTTGTGGGTCTGGGAGCACCGAAAGTTCGTTGATAGAGCCGGCTCCTGCACCAGAACCGCCGGCTTCGCTGTCGGGGTCTGCTTCGGCTTCTTCACCGAGCATCTGGTCGAGCGCCTCAAGCTCCCGTTGGAGTGCATCACCGTCGCTGGAGATTTCGTCTGCGGTCTGTTGGGCGCGTTTGCGGTCGCTCTCGAAGTCCTCGGAGGATAGTTCATCTTCGGTTTGCTCAGGTCCCGACACTCCACTGGTCGATGCTGATGACGTGGACTGCTCGCCACCGGCAGATGAGCTTCCTCCCGACTGCTGGCTTGCATCAGGCTGTCCACTCTCCGAATCCTGCGATTGACCCTCACCCGAAACTGTAGGAGCGCCGTCTTCGGCTGGCTGGACATCCTCTCCGCTTTCGCTGGACTGGGGTGAGGAAGAACCCTCCCCGAGCGAAGTGTCGTTCTTCTCGGCGCTCTCAGCGTTCTCAGACGGCGGAGATTCTCCGAGGCCGTTCCCATTCTGACCGGATTCCGATTCTTGTTCGCTAGATACATCCCCGCCTTCGCTGACTTCATCCACCTGCTCTTCTCTAGTCCCTGATCTGCCTCCGGTCTCACTTCCATCATCGCCCCCGTTCGCGCTTTCTGATTCAGACTCGTCCTGGGCGAAATCCCCGAACGTAGACTGAGTAGATGCTCCCGAAGATGACTGCGTACTCGATGCAAGGTCAGAGCTGTCGGATTCGGATTCGACCTCCACTTCGCCTCCCGAATGAGACTCACTCTCACCTGCGTCGTCTTCAGGAGTAGCATCAGTGGCAGAGTCCTGATCGCCAGTACTGGACTCACCCCCTTCGGAGTCGTCTCCCCCATCGGAATCAGGCTGACCGGGAGCGTCCGGCATTTCACCGGGCGTGGAGTCAGAATCGGTGTCTGTCGAAGGGCCGGAATCGCTCTCTTCCTGGGATGGCTCGTCCCCGTTCTCACGAACAGAGGACGAGTTGGTGCTGTCGTCCGAACCGGATTCATCCTTTGCGCCGTCTGGGTTGAGGTCGACGTTGTCGGGGTTGGGTTCGTCGGTGATCGACGGGTGGTCGGCAACACCTTGGAGAGAGTCGCTGACCGCGTTCCGTTCTAAGGAGAGGTCTTCGGGACTGATGCCGTCACTCGGCGCTGCCTCATCGCTACTGTCCTGGGGAGAATCCGGGCTCTGGCTCCCCGTCTGCGTAGCATCCTGCTGAGAGTCACCATCACTGCCAGCTGATGAACTCTGGGTACTGGAAGGCGATTCACCCGCCTGCCCCTGTTGCTGTTGCTGGTCCTGCCCCTGTTCCTGTTCATCGGACTGATTGGGCTGTCCATCACCACTTGACTGCTGCTGTTGCTGGTCTTGCTTCTGTTCACTCGCGTCGGTATCGACGAGCGGTTTCACGACCTCGTGCCAGAACTTGATCGTCCGTTTCGCTCGCCGGATAGATGCCTCAGCGTTGTTCCGGTGGAGTTCTGTTCCAACGTCCCCACGGATGCTGTGGATGTCGTCTGCCAGCCGCTCGATCTCGGGGTATATCTGTAAGAAGACGGTGCGCTCTTCGTCTGAGGCGAACGTTACCCGGTCGTCGTCTTCGTCGAGGAGAGCGCTCGTCGTTCCTGATGGGGGCAGGATGACGTTATCGTGGAGCGCTTTCTGGAGTGCGTCCCTGAATGTGAACTCCGACCGGTCGTCAGGGAGCGCCTCATAGTCTTCTGGCTTGCGCTTGTGAATCTCGCGAACGAGCCGGAGGCGGTTCCCAGCCCGCGTTGAGAAGTCCTCCCCGACGTAGACTTCGTGTTCGATAGCCCCGTCTTCGGTGGCGTTGATGAGGTCGTGGACGAAATCACGGTACTGGTCTTCGACATCGTCCGCAAGGAGCGTCTGGATGCCTTTGAATGCCGTTTTCAGGATGTGGAGGGTCTCGTGGAAGGCAAGCCCGAACTGGTGTGCCCGATCAGCTGATTGTTCGTCGTTGAGTGGGCCAGCGTCCGGCGTCTCGCGTGCCGTGATGAGAACGAGATAGTCGCCGTCGACTGACTCGATAAGCCGGCGGGCCTGCTGTCGGTCAAACTCCGCCTGTCCGTCTGTGAGCAAGGCATCTTCTGTCGCCGGGAGAACTGCTGCTGTCGGGACTTGCTCGGTGATGACGACGTCGACGGACTTGCTGATGTGAGCGGGGAGTAAACCAAGGATGTACTGCTTGATTTCTTCAGCCCGCTGTTTCGAGGTCCGCACCTCGGCTGGGCTCGGGGTTGCTATCTCAGCCGCGCGGGAGTGCGATGTAGGGGTGTCTGCTGATTGGCTCATAGTTCAATCTGGGTTCCCAGCTTCATCTGGGACAGAACTCCTTCTACCTTTTCTGGAGGAGTAAAAACTTCACCGCGTCCCTCTAAGGGAATGTCTAGCCTGACCGGAATGTATTAGGAGGCTTCCTATCAAGCGAGCGTATGGAGTTCGACCCGGCGCTAGGCGTACAGGCAGGTGGCGGTGCCGTTGTCGGGGGCGTAATCGGTTTTGCGGCGAAGAAGATCGTGAAACTGGTTGCTGTCCTGGTCGGCGTGCAACTCGGGGTCCTCGCGTATCTGGAGAATCAGGGCATCGTGTCCGTCAACTGGAGTCTCCTCGAGAACGCAGCCGCGTTCAGCACTACGGCGGGTGAGTCTGGGATACCACCGTTCGTCGCGGATATCCTTTCGGCAGCACCCCTGAGTGGCGGGTTCGCCGCAGGCGCTCTCATTGGTTTTAAGAAGGGATAGCCCAGAATAGAACTCATGGCAAAAGTATGTGAAAGTTGTGGGACAGAAGCGGGTACATTGGATTCAGGCGGTCGCGTTGTCGTCCAAGAGTTCAGGCGTGGCGAATACGAAAACAGCTCCCAAGATTTCCCCCCGTTCGCGTCGGGTGACTGGGTGGCGCTATGCGTCACAAATGATGAGTCTTCTGGAACAACCTGCGAGAAGCGCTACGGCCCGAAGTAGACAGACCAACTCGGTTGTTGGTCTCTAGAAGAGGTCTCCGATCGCGTCGAACGCATCCTCGGGATTCTGATTCGGCTCAGCGACGTTCCGGAACACGTTCTTCACAGCAGCGGCGGGAGAGGCACCGTCACCGATGTGCTCGCAGACGATAGTCAGGTTCCGCGTGGAGAGCGTTGGCCATGTGCTCATATTGTCTCGCCGCGTCCGGTGCGCGAACTCGACGATTTTCTTGAGCGTCCCCTGCTGTACGACCGTCTCAGTCGTGTTGATTTGCTGGTCCAGCGTCCGAACCTCGTCCTTGACGGTGTCCGGATAGCCCTGCCAGAACGTCCGGAACCGACCACGAGTAGCTGAGTTCATTGGCTCGCTGTCGCGGTACTCACGCGTCGGCGGGTTCATCGTGATTATGATCCGCGCCTGCGGATGAGGCTCGATTTCCTCGCCGTGTTCCTTGATGACGATCTTGTTCTCATTCAGGAGCTGGTGCATCGACATAGCAGCCCCGGCGGTCATCACAGGGAACTCATTGATCACAATCAAGTCGCCGTTGATGAGTCCCTGCTTCACGTCCGCGTTCTTCGGCTCGAGAACGCCGTCCTTGTTGGGGGAGATGTGTCCGAAGAGGTCCTGGGGCATCGTCGCCTTGTCGACGTCCAGACTCCGGTAGCCGCGATTCGTCTTGTAGGCGAGATACTTCATCAAATAGTTCTTCCCCGACCCACGCGGCCCGACGATTCGAACCGGGACGTTCCGGGCGAGCTTCTTCGCGACCAGTTCATCGATGGGCATCTTCAGGTCACGTTCCAGCGGGATGGTGGGTGGAACCACGTTCCCGTCTTCGTCGGCAGGGAGCGCCGAGTGGCCGGCGTCTGCTTCTGTCGCCAGCTTCGGGACTTTGTCGTACCCGACATCCTCGAGCACCGGCAGGCCGGTGTTGACCGGGTTGCCTTCGTTGTGCCCGGTATCGCTCACGTAGTTCGCCTCCTCATCGCTCGCATCGAGGTCGCCGCGAACAACCGCTAACGGTTCTCCGACCCGCCCGGTTTCGTCTTCGACCTTCGACACCTTCGCCTTCGCAGCGCCGAGGACGGCTTTCCGCTCTTCGTGTTTCGAGACCGCGTACTCAGCGAGACTCCCACCGACAGGGATGTGCTGACGAGCGCTCGCGATGATTGTACTCGCGTCCGCCGAAGTGAGAACGTTGACGTCGTCCTCGACTTGCTGTTGGGCTCGCGTGACCTTCGCCTCCGTGAGCGTCGTCCCCTTGATGGACGCAAGCTGCTCAGGGTCGGCTTGCACGAGATCGCGTTTGGTCGTAATCCCGTTGTCTTGGAGGGCCGCCACTTCGCTTCCTGTGAGGCGAGTGAGTTCGTTGAATTCGCTCGGTTCTGCGCGAGCGTCCAACCCCGTGTTCACGTAGTTCGCAACGGTGGCGGGGTCGGCGTCTGCGAGCTCCTCGAAGGAGTCGTAGTGGTTCCCGAGGATGGTTTCAGTCTCTGAGTCGACGCCATCGAGGACGATGAAGTCCGCCCCTTGGTGGACTCGCTTACCGAAGCGCTGGGAGATGACTGCGGGCTCTTGGCCGATGGGGGACGCACTCGTGATGAGGATGCTCCCACTGGGGTCACGCTTGGTCTCGTAGACCCCGGACTGCTCCCCGGATTCGATGAGGTCTTTCGCTTGCTGGCTGGTCAGATTCGCTACGTCGCTCACAGAGAGGACGGTTTCTTCGTACCCGACCGGGCCACCGTTCTCGCGGATTCGCCGGTAGACGAAGTGGCTGAGAATCTGTTCGTCGGTTGCGCTGTCAGTTGGGGTGGCTGAGCTCGACATTTTGTATCACTAAGACGTGTTCGCGAGCGATTCAGTCGCCGCTGGTCGGGAGCCGTTGCTGGATACGGCTCTCGATTTTCTGCGCGTCGGTTGCGTTCAGGCGGTTCTCCGTGACGCCCTTCAGGTCGATGACGTCCTCGAGAGATTCCACGAGGGTCTGCTGCTCGTCGTCGATGAGCGGCTCGTCATCGTCGACGGTGTCCTTTTCGTACTCGTACTGCTCCATCGCGAGCTGGATTTGCGTCGACGGGTAGCGAAGAATCTGGCCGGCGATCTCCTGATACTCCTGGTAGGTCTTCCCCGCCTTCGACCCTTCGTAGTTGTCCAGAATCGCGAGCTTGAGGGAGAGTTGAAGGTTCCACAGACTCGGTTGCGTCTCGGGCGAGGCGAGTGTCCGCGCGCGCTCTGCGGCCTTCTCGCAGTACGTGTCGTTCTTGATGCCGACGTACCGATAGAAGTCCTCGATTGCGAACGGCAGTTCCTCGAAGTCCAGCGCCGCGATTCGTGCCCGGACGATGGTCTGGTTGACGGACTCGGTGAGGTCGTCGATCTTAGAGAGGATCTTCCCGTGCCACTTGATCGCGTCCTCCATCAGGTTGCCCGTGTGCTTCCGGCTGAAATCCGTCCCGTCGTAGGGGATCGGAATCATCGCGCCCACGGATGGCACGAAGATGACTGGCTTTGCCCAGAGCTTCTGTGTCCCCCGGAAGTCGTACCCCATCCGGTCCCCGTAGTAGATGGTGATGCTTTCACCGTCACCGTCCTCTCGCTCGTTGAAGCTCTGCCCCACGGGGTTGTCCGCGATGGTGAGCTGGTCCTGCTGGATGTCGATGTCCGTATCGTCCGGCATCCCGACCTCGTACGCCTTGCTCGGATAGATGGTCGTGATGGTGACTGACCCACCCCAGTCGTGATGTCGAATCCACCCGAACGCATCATCGGCGTTGTGCTGCTGGCAGGCCGCGATCTTCCGCTTGAAGAATTCCCGCATATTCCCAGTGTCGTATCGACTGGATGCGATCTGCCATCGGAACTTACAGTCGAACCCTAGCGTGTTGAGCGCGAGCCGGCGGTGGTCAATGATGTCCTTGTTCGAGTTGACTGGAATAAGTGGATCTGGATCCGCCGCGTTCACCATCTCTCGAAGCGTCATCCCCGTACGCTGTTCAAGGTCGCTGATGTTGAGACCATGGACGTCACGGATCGCTTCTAGATCAACATTAACGCTGTTGCTGCTGTCGCCGGGAGTAACGAACTCATTGTCCGCCCACAAATCCCCCTCTGCGGGATGGGGGAGAACATCGAGCGCTTCTTTGAACGAGCGTGGGTTGTCTCCGACGTACCGGGAACCGATTGTAGCCGTTCCCTCGGGGTACTCGGCGTCAGCTGCTCCGTTTACTCCAAGGAACGGGACGGTTCCTTCCTGCTCGACGAGATCGGTTATTGGGACGATGCTTGCAGCCGTCTGGAATTGCTGGGTTCCTCCTGACGGAGACTCTGATTGGGACATTGTATTCACTCTCCTGTGTGAGATATGAGACGATTTGATTGGACTGAATCCACTTACTGGAAATCCCTTCACCTATTCTGGGGGTGAAAAACTACTTGCGGAGACTCTACTCACCCGTGGGCGTCACTCCGACTCTACTTGGTCAAGGAGGTGCTCTGCGAGCGCCCGAGCGTCTTCTCCATCCATCAATTCGTTCGCGTACACGCCTCGAAGGGCGTCCTCGAATGCTTCGACGTCTGCACCGACGTTCGTTTCGAGAATCGAGTTGTACAGCATCAACCACTGGCTGATCCAGGACTCAGCGAGCACTTCCCAGTCGTCATAGTGCTGTTCTGCTTGCGGGCCGATGTTCTCTTTGACGATACCCGCCGCGGAACACCGATCGACGCGAGGGATCTCGTGGTCGACGACTGCTTCGATGGACCGAATCGCTTTCGTGTGGAAGGTGTCGAACCCGTCGTAGTCGTTCTCCCACGTTTTGTCTGCTGCTCGCGCAATCAGCTCCTCCTTGAAACGATCCACGACGAGTTCGACAGGGATGTCAAACGCGGGCGAGAAGCCGCCTCTGAGGGATATACTACTCATGGCGGCATCTCCGAGACCGTCGACCTCACCCTCTGGCTGGAGCTCTACGTAGCCCTCTGGATGTTCACTCATCTGGAATCTCTCCTCTACCCACGGAGGGGAGATACAAACAGACCTCTAACAGGGACTAGGGATTCCGAGTCACTTCGATGGCCCACCCGTGGGCTGTTTCCGTTTCGTTCCTGAAGACGCCGAGTTCAGGACGGTAGTCGTAGCTGAAGACGAACCACTCCCCAAACCGTTCATCGCCAGTCCCGATCCGATAGAGCCGGCTTGGTTCATCCTCATCCAGTGGCACCTCAACCTCGAGAGCGAATTCCCAATCAAGGTGAGGCGGGTTCGTGCATCGCGGGCCTTTCTTACCGACCACTTTCCCACGGCGAGTGGCTTGCATCTCGCCCGTGCCAAGCGTGAGTTCCACTTCTTCTCCGTGCTGGGCGCTGCGGATGGTATCCCGGAGTCGTCTGGTGTCGCGTTCTGGAATTGTCGACCCTTCGACCGTCCCAACGACGACATCGTCGAACTCCTCGACGTCGAACACCTTGCTCGTGAATTGTGTGGACGGGGATTCTGGCTGCTGCTCCCCTTCACTCCTTTCAGACATCGTTACGTACAGATATGGAAGGTGCTCCCATAGGTGTTGTGTTGGGTCTTGGACAGAACTGGTGTCGAGCCTGCACTGGGAGAGGGTGGTGAAACAGAGTTACGCTGTTTCACGACACGGAATTTTTTCGAGGAGGAAGTTTGCTGTTTAGATGCCCGAATCAGAGGCGCGGGCGTCCGAGTTGGTGTCGAGGTCGGCTTCGGCCTCAACGCCGTGCTGCCAGCCGCCGAACGCCCAGAACACGCCGAGGAAAGCGACTCCAACAGGCATCCAAGTCGGCGCGCTCCAGTTGAACGCGAATTGTACAGTCGCGAGGATGACGGTGGCGAGCGTGGAGATTGTGGCGAACCCGACGATGGCGTAGAGAAGGGGTACGCCGTGAGGGAGTTCGTTTGCCGCCCACCGTTTCATACCATCAGGTGTCGGTTCGTAGTCCTGCCTCCTAATCGGATCTTCCATAGCACAACTGCACACCGAAGTCCCTTGAGGTTTGCCGTGGGAATCCCTTTCCTCACGGGAGGAGGCGGACGGTGCTTGGTGTGACGAGCTCCCAGTGGTCCATCCCGACTGCGAGCGAGACCTCCAGGTGACTCACGATCTCGGCAGAGTTCCGCAGTTGAGCGCAGACATCAGTCCCGTCGCCCGTTTCACCGATTGTGTCGATGAGGATGCTTCCCGTACGGGCTTCGATTTCCTTGCCTTCCGGCAGAACTGTGAGACGGACGCGCTCAGGGATGTCTTTGTGGCGAGTGGCCAGCGAATCGGTATCGAACGTCAGTTCGATCTTGTCACCCGGAGCGACGAAATCCAGACTCGCGTAACGACTCTTGAATCCACCATTGTCTGTGGTGACCGGGATGGCAGCCGCAGTACATCCACCGTCAGCGATGAGGTCGTCGAGACGCTGCTGTTCGACTGCCGTATTGACCTCGACGCGCGAATACAGTTCACCGAGATCGGCGAGCGTATCCAGAAGTGGCTCAGGCGGCTCCCCGAATACCCCGAGGACGTTCGGGAACTTCGCACCCTGCTTCCCCCCATGGAACTTCAGGCGCGTATCGGGGAAACACAGAACAGTCGCCTGAACGAGATGGTTGTGAAACCAGTTAGTGGAGGTGTCGGACTTGGTGAGGCTGATGCCGTACGTAGCTGCATCGTCGTCGTCTGGGTCGACGGAGTGCTTGAGCTTCCGGAGGAACGGCTCAGGGTCAGAGTACGGCGGATTGAGGTAGATGCTGTCGATGCCCGGCCCCGTCCACGACTGAGACAATCCATCGTCCTCTTCTGTGAATCGCGACTGGGCGATAGCCATCGGCTCTGCTCCAGCAGCGGGATCAAGGTCGAACTTCTGGTGGTCGGTCAGCCGGCGAATTAGCCAACGCGGAGTCCCGTATTCGTCACTCCCGGTGTTCTCGGAAGCCGACACGCCTTCGGTTGGGGCGGATGGACTCTCTGCGTCCTCCGTGTCACCCGGTGATCCCGGCTCCTCAGTTGCGGTCTGGTTGAATGAATCTAACTGAACGTTGTCTCCCATAAGGAATCAATCTCTACCTCTCCTGGGATGGTAGAAAGAAGGACTCTCAACCCCCACAGGAATCACTCACCTTCATCGCTAACATTTCGCGTTGGACCAGCAGGGGGAGAATCGGACTCTCGCGATTGGAGTGTGTGTTTCATCTGCTCGATGAGCTTGTGGAAAAGGTAAGAGCCAGTCCCGAAAGTCCACCCAATCGGGAAGGAGATTGCGAACCACAGCAATAGATAATTCGAACCCTCCAAGTCAAAGGTGGTACGGAAGAATGTCTCTAAGCCGATAGGGGCAAGGAACGTATTGTTGGTGAATTCTACGATCAACCAACTGAAATATAAGAAACCGCTGAACGCTATTTCGTTTAGCGCAATGACAGTCGTAGGGAGAAAGAGTGTGCTGATGGCAAATGGGTGGGCTATCGCGACGGTTTTGACTCGTCCAGGAGCAAGATAGAATAACGTCGCGACAGCCCCAGTAACGACGGCGATGAGGGATGCTCCTATTAGCGCAGTCAATCCGCTTGTGCCGTACTTGAACGCTCCGGCGATGATACCAGTCCCCCAGAAAAGAAGCGTCACTCCTGCAACGAGGCTAATACTCCGTATATGTGTGTTCGTGAGTGTGCGCCATTTGTCCATCCAACCGAAGAACAATCCAATCCACGTCCAGTAGATCGGAATGTCCTCACGGTTTTCAATGTCATCCTCTTCGGTCGCAGTGTTTCCGTATGAATCATCTTCTTCGTCTGAAGGAATCGCAGGGCTTTCTACAGGGCGGCTTTTTGGATCCTCGCTCTTTTTGACGACGTACGACTCATCAGCAGCGGCGTCTCTAAGACGCTTGTTGACTGATTCCAGACTTTCCGAGCTGAACGTTGCCTGCGGGCTTGAGCCACAACTCCAGCATCGAGAATCCTTGTTTTTGTTAGCTGCTCCACAGTGGTCGCAAGACGTACTTCGTTGGGTTCTGGATTGTCGCCCCCGACCCTTTGTGTGAGGTGGTTTGATCGGGCTGTGTGTGGTGACTTTGATGTCGCCTCCACCGGGACGGTCGCTGATTGTGGCGGTTACTGTGTTCTCCAAGCTACTCCCGTGGTTACCTCCACCACCGCCACCGCGACCAGTATCTCCGGTCGCGATCTCGACGTCGGAGTCAACTTCGTCGTCACTTGTGTCGAACGATACTGAAGCAGTCCGCATGATCAGGGCAATTATTCCCAGTATTGCGGCCCCGACGACGATGATTTTTCCTGCCATTTTCTGATATATATCGGTTTAGACGGAGAGGTTATCACTCCTGTCTCTCGTTTTCGTCGTTTCCGTTGACGTTGGAATAGTCGTCGACGAACTCGGTTTTGTTCTTCTGCATCCCAGCGGTCGGGTAGCCTTTCTTGGCCCACGGTTCCATCCCTGGGCCAAGGATGTATGCGCCCGTAAACCCATCCTCAATGAGGTTTCCGGCGCGAATCCCTGAGAGGTGGTGTGGGCATGTACAGTAGGCTACGACACGTTCATTCTTATCCCAATTGGCCACTGGATCGTTTTCCTTACCATTTGGGGCGGGGCTGAAAACAGCACCCGCAATATGTGATTCTTGGTACTGTGAGGCCGTTCTCGTGTCGATAAATCTCGCTTTCTGAGTGTGATACCAGTATCGAGCGATATCGAGAGGCACCATTCGGAGGTTCGTGTTTGCCTCGTTAGTGGCGGTGTAGGTCTCGAATGAGGACGGCTCAACGTTACGGGCATCGACTTCAGCTGGGTTTGAGGCTAAACCAGCGTTTGAAGCGGAGGGATCTGGATTGATAATGTCGTGGTAATTCTCTGCTGCACTGGAGCGAGCACTGCTTGTACAACCCGCTGTTAACACGACAGCACCGGCTGCTGACGATAGAAAGCTGCGTCTCTTCATTCCTGACTTTTCTTTGTCGGTACCATCTTAAAAAGACTCGTGTGAGAGGCTCCTGCCCCCAGACTGATGTTGCGATGACACTTCTACGATGCATAGTTTCACGTCTACCGGAACCGGTGGTCGGATGACTGGGTCTCCGCAAGGAACGTCCTCAGCAATCTAGTGGTTGGTAGAATTTGTGATTCCGAAAACGTGGTTAGCTGCCCCCAGAGAATAGTATAGCGACATGCAGTATATTACCGACTATTTGAACCCTAAGCTTCTGCTACCTACAGAGGCAGACACCACCTACCCGAATCTGGTCTACGGAGAACCTGTGGACGGCAGTTGCGAGGTCAGCCATTGCGCCTGCTTGTTCTCCTGTCGGTCGTCCACCACCGTAGTAGCTTTCTGTCCGGTTTTCAGCGTACAGGTCTTTCATACCCTTCGCAGTCTCCTTCGTGAACAGTCCGACCTCGTGCGCGCGCTCGTACCCGGACTGGTGATCTTGAAAGTCCTGAATCGAGTCGTTCGTCATCGCGAGCGCATACGCTTCGATTGACCGTTCAATGGCCCCGAAACTGAGTTCAATCACCGCTGTGTAGTAGCTACCTTCCGCTTGGAGAGTGCCGATGACTTCGATAAGCCGGCAAGCCTTTGTCAGCTGAGTTTCCCAATCATCGCCGTCGTTGATCCCAGTCTCGAATTCTGCTTTACCACGACCGACCATTTCAAAAGCGTCCTGGGCACGGTCCAGTCCATCTCGGACCTCAGTGGGATCAGATCCGCTATTCATTGCTATCACCTTCTTCGAGTAGCAGTTTTTCGACGGTCTCGAACGTGGCAGTCGTGTAGATTGGTATGCCTGAGACAACGATTTCACGGATATCCTCCGTGTACGCAGGGACTGATTGAACTGCCTCAACGTCAATGTCGTAGGCGTATCTGTTTCCGTTAAATTCCATGTCTTCAAGTTCGCGGGCAACGGCGTTTGCTTCTCGCTGGTTCGTGGCCCGCTCTCCTTTGGTGAGTACCCAGAGGTCAATGTCACTTCGTCGGTCAGCTTCCCCACGCGCAACACTTCCAAAGAGGATGATAGCGACGACGCTGTCGAGACGGGCGGTGAGGTCGTCGATAGCGGCTTTAGTAGGCTCTTGGTATTCCGGTTGTGGGATTCGGAGGATCGGGTCATCTGGGATGGAGAGTCGCGTCCGGTTGATTTGGACGAGGCGTCGACTACTCTCGGGAGACTCAATTACCAGCCCGTTTTCGATGAGGGTGTTGACGGCCCTTCGAACCGTCTGCTGGGAGTGTTCTATCTGCTCAGCGACTTCGCGGAGTGAGAACTGATTGAATCGGTGATTCGTTAAAAATAGCAGGATGTCGTTCGTAGCCTTGCTTTTGAACAATTCAGGGTTCTGGGCGGGTATTGAGAGAGAAATCGAAACTCCGTCTGACCCCTTTGGCTCCGTCTGATGGCTCATGTGCCATATTACGGCTCACTACTATAAAAACTTTATACACTAAGTACAGTCTTGCTTAAATACTTCTGTAGCCAAGTTATCCGTCAATGTCTTCAATCGCCTCGGCAGCAGAGTCACCGAGTTCACCGGCCTCGATGTGGGAATATCTCTTCCTAACCATCTCTTCAGAGTTATCCAGATATCGGGCGGCAATGGTGTATCCGAACGCTCTCACCAGGACTTCGCCCATCCCCCGACGGCCACCGTGTGGAGCGAGATACTCGTGTTTCGGGTGCTCAATTTCTATGTCGCTCTTTTCGGTGATTCGCTTCAGCGCACGGCGCGCGCCGTCAGTGGAAATTGACGGAAGACGGATGTCCTCTTCGAGGGCGAGGAAGAGGTCGTATTCAAACTCATCACGCCGGGCGGCGATCTCGTTGTCGTTCAAGCCCCGATCCTCCAATTCCTCTTGAATCTGTTTCGAGACCGTCGCGAAGTGGAGTGTGGGAAAGACTGGCCACCTCTCTGAGGGAGCATCGAGACGCCGCTTGTAGAATTTGAGCGGGTCAATCACGGGTTCGGGGAGACTTGCGCTGTCCCACGACTGCTTCTTCCGATAGACGTCAATGCTACCTTCGTCGAGATTGACGTCCTCCCACCGCACCCCACGGCGGCGTGGGTCGTCTACGTCACGGACCAGTTCACCGATTCGGATTGCGGTGTAGGCGACAAGATAGACGAGTGCCCGATCACGGGCCGCGCAGAGTGCATCATAGCGGGCACGAGACTTCTTCTCGGATTCGTCACTGGGGATGTCTGCGGTTTTTTCACTCGCTTGGTAGGCGGCCTCGTTGACGTATTTGGTTATAGCGTGTCGCTGTTCGGAGGTCCACGCCTGCTGGTCTCCCGGTTTTCGACCGTCGTCATCGGGGAGTGGGGCCGTCGCGCTGGCTCGCTGAGCGTAGTGCGTCTCAAGGTACCCTTCGGTGACACACCATCCACACCACGCAGAGATGTAGGCGTAATAGGTCTGGACAGTGTTTTGCTTGAGTCCCCGATCGTTGGCTAAGTGACGTGCGTACTCACGGAAGACGCTTTCAGAGAGGTCGGTGAACGTGGGGGTGCGGTCGGCGTCGTCGGGAACGATTCCGGTCCACTCGTCAGGGCCTCGATCACCAGCTGCCCACTCGATGAACCGTTCTAATTCTCGCTTGCTATTCCGGCGGTAGTGGCCGCCGTCGCTGCCTCGACCCTTTCCGATGTCCAGAAAGTAGCGGTCGAACGTGGTATCCAGAGAGGTGCCGGCGTCTGCGTCACCGAGCATACGCTTCCCTCCATGTGTCGGCTGTACCGTTGATTTCTGGTAATAGAAGGCTGTGCTGAGTTGGATTCACGTTTCGTGCTTCACCGACGGCGTCGGGGTACTTCAATCTACTCTTGATTACTATTCTAATCAAGAGTAGTTACCTATACCCCTGAATCGGCTAGTTTCACCCTCCTCAACCCGTGTGAGTTAACAAATCCACTCTGATAAACTGCATCACGCTATACAAAATGTGATTGGATTGCTTCCACAGATTCAGCGTTTGGATTCCTACAAACCACCAATTAGGTGACTTGTTGATCTCTACTGGTCAAAACTATTTGGGGTAAAGCCGCAAGTCGGTGGGTTGCGTGTTGTCCAGAAACGTGCCCACTCCTGAACTTGTAATCCACAGGTCACATTCACAACTTACACCGCCACACCTGACTTTACCACTGGAAAACACCACACTTCAGTTCACGACTTCCACCGCTCCTCACGCAAACACTTAGGACAGTAGACAAACACACCAAAACAAATGGATTCCCGCGAAATCCTCCCAGACACTACCACAATACGATACATCCTCGACACCAAAAGCCTCGATTCACACGTCGCCCCTTACTCACCACTCGAACGACTCCTCCACTACACTTGGCACGACGATTTCTCCTTCTATCGAACCCCTGAACAAGCACACTCCTCCGAACTTGACGCCATTACATCACTCTCGATCGACCGGAACCCTGAAGAAACAGACCTAGAAATCTCTTGGGGCGACAAAACCCTCAAAACCAGTTATTTTCCCGACCGGCACGACGCTCTCGCCACTCGTGGAGACTACACCGAACCACAACCAGAAACAGACGACATCGCCCTCATCGACATATTCGAATCCCTCACACAGCTCTCCAATGAGTGTGATCTCGACATCTTCATCACTGAACGAACGAGTCTTCTTCGAAACCGATACGAAATAGAACACGAATTCTGTAAACACAAGCGCGAGCGCTTACACTTGATGAGCACCCGGGAAGCCGTCGAATTCACTGGTATATACTTCCGAAACAACAACGAATTCAAATTCTACCCACCTGCTGACAGCGATCGCCCTGGAACATACCGGATTGGACGAACGAACTGGTGCTGGAGCCTCTCACGACTACTCGTCCCGCATCTCAGCGCAAACGAATACCTAGGATCAATGATCGACCGAATCGAGTCTCTCTGCGTCGGAATAGACGAGATCGGCACCCAGCACTATCGTGGTACCGGAAATCACACCGATATCATGGTAAGATACCACTTCAACAACTGCATCTCACTCCTGACCGGCATCGGTGATGTCCTCGCGTTGCACACGCGAGACATGCTCGACGTTGATGTGAGCGACAGAAACACGAACCTTCGAGTAGGTAGTAATCCGGTTCTCCAGGCACTAAAAGAGGAAAACGAAGACGCGTGGCTACATGTCCAGCAAAACCACCCATTCATCGAACTGCTGCACATCTTCCGAAACGACATCATCCATCAAAGTGGCGTGATCAAGCGTGGCCCGGGGCATACTGTAACTGGAGACAACATGGTAGAATGGGGGTCGCACTCAATCTGGCTAACCACTCTCTCCGAAGACGATAGGGAGGATTTCAAGAAGTACTACACACAGCTTGATGATTCCGTACTTCCGAATGAACTGATGACTGAGTGGGGGATTATCACGCCAGAACGTGAGAGCCCCACTATTACTGAACACACGAGCATTGATGCGTATCAGTTCACCAAACATGCCGTTGCAGAAATGGTGGAGTTCGTCGATGAGTACCTGCGCGTTCTCGGATTCCCGAACCGAATCCGAACACTGACTGATAATGACCGTGGGTTACTACGACGACATACTGTTGAAACGGTAGCTGGTGAGGGGCTATTCCCGTTAATCGATGATCTCGATCCGTCTGAGTTATCTGGGCCAGTGGAAGATTAACCGGTCAAGAAAGGCAGTTCACCCGAAGAACGCAATTCGTACATCTACACTGTTCTCTGCTTTTCCACCTGCTATACTGGTCAAACAGTCGTTGCTAGTACGGTTTTCTTCTTCAGAAATAGTCGAAATCAGTGAGTTCGACTTGCTCTGTACCCTCTTACTCTTTTTCCGGGTCTAACGTCTGTACTGAGGCCGTACTCTGTATGTACCGATTGGCCGTTTCAGTTTCAGGGACAGATCTGAACAAAACCGCGCTATCAACTACTGTTACGGTCCATTCGCACTACAAGAAAATCAGCGGGGTGTTGGCCAGCTTGTAGATCAGAGAGGAGTTAGCTGAAGTTTGGTGAGTTGATGTTGTCAAGAATCTCGTTGATCTTGCCGTGAAGCTCGGCAGTCCGCTTGATGAGTTTGTCGTACTCTTTGGTATCAGTTCGGTTGGCTTTTTCTAGGGCTTGTATCTTGGAGATGTTACGGAAGAATCGCTGGGTTGCTCGGCGGAATTGTTTCCGTGTTATCAGCGTATCGACGAGCCCCAGGACTTCTGGTTCTTCTACTGGCTTGACTAGATAGTCGTCGAACGGCATTTCCATAATCTCTTCAGTTGGTTTGATAGCAGTGATCATCGCGATTTGAACGTCGAGTCCTTTCTCACGAAGGAGGCCCAGAAGCTTGTCGCCAGTCATTTCTGGCATCTTCCTGTCTAGTAGGACCACATCAACTGAGTTGTCGATTCTGTGAAAGGCGCGTATTGCATCCGTGTCTGATTTGACTGTATAATGGCCGTCAAGACAATCTTCCAGGAAAACAACCATTCCCTCCTCATCGTCAATAATGAAGACGGTCTCGTCTTCTTTCGACTCATTGTCTCCCTTTTGACTGGTGTTCATCAATCAGCCCTTTGCGGTTACTATCCCGATTTATCTTCTTCGTATTTAGTCGTGCTGTTCCGTATAACGACTGGTTATTTTAGACACCGCGCACAGGAGTAAATAAAGATAGATATATTTTGAGGAGACACACCGCGCACAGGAGTAAACGAAGTCCTGAGCGTCTAAGAGAATACACCGCGCACAAGAGTAAGCAAGGTTCCGAAAGCCTAACGGTAGTTGCTAGTGTGATTTTCTTATCCACTTTTGAGGAGAGACACCGCGCACAGGAGTAAAACCAGCAACCTGGTCGGGGAAGAGAGCGAGACTAACGGCATAGAGGTCAAAGTTAGGAAGCCAGCCACTTGTACTCGTTTCGAACGATCTCACGGAATAGTTCTCGGTCGTTGTGAACGTCTTGAAGACGGTCGTCGGAGTTGACGAGTTCGGTTCGGATGTTATTGGGGTCCTTCTGGAAGTAATAGTGGGTGTGCTTGCCTTTCCCGCGACCGTAGCCTTTTGTTTCCGAAGTGAACAGGCTATTCGTCACATATTCGTTGAACCACACTCGCGTCCGACTCCGGCTCCGTTTGTCCATGTCCTCACTTTCTGCGATCTTCTCATAGACATTGTGTGCGATTTGGCCCGGTACTCCATCGATATCGGTGTCGTTGTACAGGTCACAGAGGGCGGCTGCGAAAATGAGAGTCTTCTTTTGTATGCTCGCGTTCCGTATCTCTCTCACCGAGTACTCGACTTCGACTTTGGTTTGTGCTTCCCGACAGTGATCTTCCGTAACAACGGGACTTCCCTTGTCGTCAGCGATTTCACCAGCTGAGTGGAGCAGATCAATCGCTTTTCTGGCATCGCCCTCGCCCTGTGCTGCATAAGCTGCGGTTAGCGGTATAACATCATCTTCGAGAACCCCTTCCTGAAACGCGTCTTCACGACGACGGAGAATTTCACGGAGCTCAGTCGCGTTGTAATCGTCAAATAGAATTTCACGGGGAGAGAAAGAGCTCTCTGTTCTTGAATCGAGACCCTGGACTAGTGAGTCAGCGTCGTTGGTTAGAACAGCGGTGGTGACTTGGTGTTCTAAGTCTGCGATATCTGTTGCCCGCGTGAGGTTGTAGAGGAGATTTGAGTAAGCAGGTGGTTCATTGTTAGTCCGTCGACCACCAACCAGACTATCTAGTTCATCAAGAACGAATATTGTGAGATCGAGATGCTCGCGGATCAGATCATAAAGCTCCTCGTACTTTCTATTCGTAGAGATACCCTTACGAGCGAGGTCAAAGGACATATCAAGTTCTCGAGCCAGTTTCTTCGCGAGGTTGTAGACAGCTGCGTCTTCTGTCTTGATATCGACACAATTGAGCTTGATAACTGCGATATTATACCCTCTCCGTTCAGCGACTTTGACGAGCTTATTAGTGACTGTCCCGATGATGAGCGATTTTCCGGTGCCAGATGGCCCGTGGAGAATCATATCCTTGGGTGGCACTTCATCTAACGCTGGTTTCAACTGGCGGATGACTGAGTCTAATTGCTTGTCCCGGCCATAAATACGGTCTTCGTCGACGAGGTTTGTGGGATGGAGGAGCGTTTCATCTTTAAATACCGTAACTCGCTCCATCTCGAATTCATCTTCGATACTACTGATAGAATCATTGTCAGAATTGTCACGGGATATCGGGGCTTGTTCATCCCTGATGTCGTCATCTATGTCTGAGATGGGGCCGTCATCGGGCATAGTCATTATCTTACTCTTAGGGGATAATAAAACTATCTAGTGAATACAGGAGTAAACCCGGCGTAAGGAGCCTTGTAAGGCCGGTCTCCGGGACGGAGCCGGGATTCTTCAGAAAGTGTGCGCAATAGTAACTGGAAGATATAGGAGGACACACACACCGCGCACAGGAGTAAACTCCAGACAATGGGAGGGGAGAATTGGCTCAAATCCACCGTATACCGTCTTCAAACACAAGAAACACCGAGTAGAATGTCTAAGACAGTGTTTCAGAAAGTATGTATAAATACGGGAAGATTTAATACAATAACAGCATAACAGTAACTGCAAACCACCTAGAGAAGGCGAAGAAAAGGTTATTTCGCCTTCACTATGGTCATTCAGATACGACTCCTAGTCGCGTCCGGAGTCCTTATCCAGATCGTCTATACTCTATATATCTCCTGATTCTACGGATATAGACTCCTGAGATCTGCAGATTCAAAAGGATACTTCGATTCATTTCTGTTCTGTTTACTCCTGTGCGCGGTGTGTGTCTGTAGTAGATGAATTCTGGCCTTTCCAGGACTCGTTTACTCCTGTGCATGGTGTGTGTATCTGCAAAAAGAACTTTGACCCCCCAAATTCCACTTTTACTCCTGTGCGTGGTGTCTAAGCTAAAAATCCTATTGGGCAAGGACAATTCGGTACTAACGAAGCTTTCAGCTTGGATTAGTCGAAGAGATATCGTTAAGAATAGACCGAATATTCTTCCGCAAATCTGCTATCTCTTCGACGAGGTCTTCATACTCGTCTGACCTGTCGCAGTTTGCTCTCTCGAGCACAGTTTTCTTTGATACGTGTCTAAACAACTCTTGGCTGGCTTGATGGTACTCTTTCCGTGTCATCAACGTGTTTACCAGATCGAGCACCTCGTTAGGAGTGATGGGTTTTGTCATGTACTCATCAAAAGGCAAGTCAACGACCTCTTCGGTAGGCTTGACTGCGGTGACCATCGCGATAGGTACATTAAGCCCTTCTTCGCGAAGTATACCCAGCACTTCGTCACCAGACATCTCTGGCATCGTTCGATCGAGTAGGACGGCATCGACCGAACAGTCGATTTTCTGGAGGGCTTCAGGACCACTTGTAGCAGTCCGTACATCGTATTCGTCTTCGAGAATCTCTTCGTACAACAGGAGCAGATCCTTCTCGTCGTCGACGATGAAAACTGAATTTTGGTCGGTATCCGTTCTTACCTGGGTTGCAGAATGCATCATGATGTATCTGACAACCCTTATGCTATAGCTCTGATTGCGAACGCCGTTGCTGTTCCGACCGTCATTATCGAGGCGATGACTGGTGCCGAATAACCAATCTCAACTCCAGTTGCGGCCAGCCAACCGCCAAGAAGGACGCCGGCGATTGCCGCTCCTTGGAGACGGGCTGCTTCGCTATTCTCGTCGATGAAGTTGAGTATCTGTACCATTCGCTTGTTAGCCGCTCCTGCGCGCTCAGTGAGACTCATTATAGATGCTTACCTCCGGTTAGCCCGGTCAATAACCACTTCTCGGTCACCTCTTATAATATTGACGCCCAAACCAACCTCAGGCACTTTCTGGTGCACTTGCTCGACCTGCCAGTTGGTTTGTGCTGGAATAGCTTGTCTGCGCTTCAAGAATTTCAGTCCGAAGATGGCGGCTGATATGATAGGCTAACGCAGGCGGAACCGCATTACAGACCATCCGGTACTGCTCTCCCCGTGTTCCTGCGAATGTATACTCATCAAGGAATGTTTGGATTCGAGCGACCTCACGGACAGTGAGACGCCGGACGTTTGCGCTGTTCCCCTCCTGACTGGGAGCCGCGCCTTGGTAGTGGACGGGCGGTGTTCCACTTGAGTTTGTCATTGTAGGCGCTGGTTCGTCCGGATGGAGTCGCCTTGCGGTCGTCGGTGGCCCAGTATGTCCCAACGGATATCCAGCCATCTTTTCACGATGGTCGGTACCGTGGTCTTGGGCAACGTGATTTGTCGGCATCCATTGCTGTTCGCCGTCGCGAGTAATGAATCCAGAGACTGTATTCGGATCAACCCGTGCCCGAGTGAGTTGGTTGTCGTCAATACTAGGACGTTCTGCGAGCGTGTGGTGAATTGGGTCTTCACTGGGGGATGCAGGTTCGAGCGGCTCCGGTAGGTCTTTGACTGCTTCCTTGACCGTCAAGTACGACGCTGGCCATCCTGATCCTCTTAGGTCACTTAACCTCTGTTGGCCTTCGTTGCAGACCCGCGGTGGCTCCCACTGGTCGGGCGGCGATAGGTCGTTTCTCACCCCAAGTACGAAGAGCCGCTCTCTTGTTTGGGGGACGCCGTAGTTTGCTGCGTTCAATGAGATGACTCCAACCTCGTAGCCTAAATCTTCTAGATCACCAGTAAGTGCATCTAAGAGTCTGGTGTGGCAAGTGCGTAATCCAGTCACGTTTTCGATTGCGATGAGCTGGGGATTCGTCGCTTCGGCCCAATCGACCATCGTGAACAGAAGTTGGTTTCTCGGGTCGTCTGAGTTCGTTTCGCCTTGATTGGACGAAAGTCCTTGGCAGGGAGGACCGCCGGCTAAAAGGGTAAGGTCGTCCGGGGCTTTCGAGGCGTCGACGTCGGTCGCGTCTCGGAAGAGAGTGATGTCGTTTGCTTGGCAGTGGTGCTGATGATACGTCCCAAACTCTGGTGTCGCCTTTTCCCACGCTGCCTTTACGCGGAACCCGCCGTTCATCAGCCCGTACGTGAACCCGCCACAGCCGGCGAACAAATCGATAGCCGTCGGTGCGTTGTCGGGACCTTCGAATTCTGGAGTCATTGTCAGAGTAGGAATGAACTGTGTCTGTGTGTCTCATCGCTATCGTCATGAACGACGGTAGTGTTGAAGCCAAGATTGTCGACGCTGAGGAACATCCGACGGGGCAAGACTTTGTCCAGCGCTCGGCCTGTCCCACCACGCCCTGCGAAGAGGTCGAGGACTTGTATCCGCCACTCGGATGTCCACTCTTGGGGCCAGTGGCTCCGGTCGAACAGAGGACTAACTCGGAGGTGCGTTTTTGGAATCAGTTTCTTGACCTGCCATTGCGCTTACTTGAGATCGTCGACGTTGACGGTAACAGGGTCGATGGTGCCAATGTTGTCTCCGACGATAGAGATGATGTTGCCGTCAACCTCAGTCACGAGGACGTTGTCTCGTCCGTGTTCGGTCGCGAGGTTGTCATGGGCAGTTTCGACTTCTGCTTCTCTCTGCGAACTCTCTGGAATCTCGTAGGTCATACTTCACTTCCTCCGGTGGATAGAAACTCTCACGCGCCCAGTTCAAGGACTTTTTTCAGAGTGAATACTCCTTGCGTTGAGTCACTACCCCCTGCGGCGGGTTGTTGTGGTGTTCTTTCTGGCTGGGCTGCTCGGCCTGTCTGGATGCTGTAAAAATCGCCTGTGCGGCGACGTAACGCGATACTCATCCTGCACTGGTTCTGGCTACGCCACAGACAAAACTGCGCTATGTGCCCGCTGTGCGCTCGTTCATAAGGATGAAACAGAGTAACGTTGTTTCACAGACAGTGATTGGTCTCCATTGGTCGCTTTTTGCGACTATTCGGTCGCTGGACTGTACTTGAGGAAGGAGACGCAGTTACCACACACGTAAGAGGTGTCCGGCCCGATCGCGTCCCCCTTCTTGACGAACTCGAATTTACCGCTCTCAGACACGTAGCGGTCTTCAGTCAGGTTCATGACGCTGATTATCGTAGATCCACACTCGGGGCACGGTTCGCCTTCTTCCCAGTCGTCGCGCTGCGCACCGAGGTTGACTCCGAGATTCTCGACTGTGATTGGTCCGAGAGTATCGGTTTCGTCGAAGAGGTCTTCGACCGCTGCTTCGACAGCCTCCGCTTTCTCTGTCCGGTCGTCATCTCCGCTTACCATTACGTCGTCGTGGTTGATTAAGATCGTACTTTTCATTTGAGCTCTTCCACCTGCGTTGGGAGATATAAACCTATCCTAGCATCGTCCTTCCAAAGTTTCTTTTTTTCAGGCCGCAAACAAATAACACTCCGGTGCTATCGTCAGGCCGTTGCGGGTTCTGAGTTGGAGACGACGTCCCACTCGGTTGGGTCGACTGTGGTTCCTTCGAAGTCACCAGCTTCTGGGTAGGCGGTTGTCACGAGCATCTCGCTTGTATCTTCGAGGTACTCCAGCAGGTACCGAAGGTTGTCTGAGGACAGCTGGCTGATGCCGTCGATAAGGATGGCTGGAACGCGCTCGTCCACGTTGAATGTGCGATAGCCAGCGATGGCGACGACAATCCCCACCAGTTCTTGCTCTCCTTCACTGAGCGTGTCGATTGTTGTTTCAATTGACTCGCGAACGATTTTCAGTTCGAATTCTTCGATATCTCCACCCTCTGTCGTGGTCTTCGGAACGAGTTGGCCACCATCAAACCCAGGTGCGAACCTGTCAATGACGTCTTCAAGCGCGTCATTGAACTCCTCCGCGAGTTCGTGCTGCTTTTTGTTCTTCCGCTGGCGAAGTTCCTTGATTTGTTCACGTAATTCATCGCGTTTATCCTCTAGTTCGTCAATCTTCTCAGCTTCAGCCTCCAAGTCTTCGATCTGTCCCTGTTTCCGCTCTAACTCCCGTTCCTTATTACTGATCTCGGATTTGATATCAGTCAGTTCTTCGTTCAGTTCTTCTTCCGCCTCCTCGACTTCAGCCTTTAGCTCTTCAACTTCGGACTCAAGACGCTCTTTACGCTCTTTTGCTTGCTCCAGTTCAGCTTTCGCTTCCTGAATATCTCCTTTGATCTTTCCGATGGCATCTTGCAGCTGGTCGCGTTCGTTCTTCTTCTTGCGAATTGCGCGTTTCGTTTTCTTAATATCTTCAACTTCGGATTCGATGTCAGATTTCTCACTCCGAAGGTCGTTGATTTTCTGCTGGAGTGCGTTGAGTTGCTCTTCAATATCTGCCGAGGTTGTATCGTTCCCGCAGACCCAGCAATTAATTGTGTCCATGTCGATACCTCGATCGACGTTTGTCACCAGTTCGACTTCTCCTTCTTCGAGAATCTGCTGATTCGCTCGGTAGAGATCTTGAAGGAGACTGATTTTAAGTTTGAGGTCGTTGACCCGTTGTTCTTTTTCATTAACGTCAGCGGTCAATTCTGGTTCGGAGGGGACCTCAAGATCGTTGAGTTCGGCCTGTTTCTCCTCAAGGGCATCTTCACGGCGGTTGATCTTCGAATCTAAGCGACCGATTTCCTTTTCAGTGCTTTCGAGACTGCCCTGCTTGCTGCCGAGCTTATCACTGAGGTCGCTAGCATTAGTGTCCTTTGGGGCTTCTGCGGACAACTCATCGCGCTGGTCACGGAGTTCTTCAAGTTCCTGCTCCAACTGTGTAATATCCTCTTGGACTGACGGCAGTTGTTTCGCAGACTGCTCGGATTTTCGAAGGTCTTCTTTGATTTCTCGTCGTTTTTTCTGGAGCTCGACGATCTGGGCGTTGATATCTTCGATGTTGAGTGGTGCTTGAAGATACTCGGTTAGATCCTCACCGTTTCGGACGGCAGACCGAATGGGGTTATTTTCTCCGAGGAACGAGAAGAGATGTGCACACACTCGATCTGTTTCGTCTGTGAGGTAAGGGTTCCCTCTTCGGGTTACAGTCTCCTCAGCTTCTAGGCTGAGCGTGACTTCGTGTTCATCACCGTCTGCATTGAGGGTGACTGAACCGCTCTTTTCGCCTTCTGTAAGAGGGTGGTCCTCACCGAACATCCCTGTGGTGCCGACGACGGTCCGGATGGCCGCCATAAAGCTGGACTTCCCTTGGAAGTTAGAAGCTTGAACCGTGTTGAGACCGGGAGTGAGTGTTGCCTTCCCGGTTCGAATTCCTCCGATGTTGTTGATGTCGAGGTCCCACATACTAATCTCACATAGAGTGGGATGGCTTAATAATGCTCTGTTTAGAACAGCTTCAGACGCTCCAAGACAGTACTGATAACTCTACCAGTCTGGAGACTGGCTAGATGGGAACAACGCAGCGGAAAGGTGGAGATTACAGGAGAGTTGATTCGGGTTGTGGTTCGTTGTCGTCTGAAATGGAACTGGAGGATTCCCCAGGTCCGGTAGCTGATTCACTCATGTGCTCATCGCAGATATATCCGCGCTCAAGCGCCCGCTCTAACTGTACTTGGTTAGAGCAAACAGGGCATCCCAAGATGACTGGTATAGAGACATCTGCATCTGTGGCATGAGGAATCTTCCCCCTGTTTTCGAGGGTCTTCAAGTTCTCTCTGATGTGACCCTTGGTGTTGTTTCGCGAATATTGGATTCTCTCCATAACGCCCTCTGCTGCAGCATCGTCCTCGCCTATGTCCCTTGTTTTTTCTTCGTCAAGGCAGTTGGTGAAGTGGCGGTAGAGCGTCGTAGAGGAAACGAAATCATCAAGCAGTTGCTCCCCATCGATGCCGTCAGATTCCAGATCGTCGATGATAGCGAGGCGTCTCTCGTCATCATCGCTAGCGAGTGCTTCGTGGTCTGATTCAATCCGACTGTCGAGCGTGTTTCGATCGTGTTCAGTATAGACTGTCTTCAGAATTTTCTGATTCAGCCAAGTTGTCAATGGCCGCAGACCCGTCTCTGGGTATTCGTTGTTCCCCATCCACCTGGCTAGCATATACTGATTCAGATCACCCCCGACGACTCCATGCTCAAGGCCGTACTTATCAATATTCTTGCCGACCTTACAGCAATGTTCCATAGTCTTGTCTACACATTTCTCATTGAAAAAGATTTCTTCATGAAACCTCTTCCGAATACCTCTAACCGCTTTAGGCAGGCCTTAAAACCGGTTGTTAGTACGGAAATTGCCAAACACTAAGGCCTGACTTGGTTGTTAATGCTAAATAGAAATCAATGAAAAAACCACAATGTGAATTACGAATCGGTCCTTCTCAGACAACTTCTAAACTGGTGAGCTGTCTTCAATTTGCTTTCTGAGTCTGGTTTCGAGCGTCTTCGGACTCGTTGCTTTCGGAGTCGACTTCTTCGTTACTGGAATCCTTCTGTTTTGGTTTAGTCTTGACGTGAGTGGACGATTCGCGTTCCAGAGTGCTGTGATCACAGATTTGATTTTCGAGCATTATCACCCGCTCTCGGAAGAGGTCTGTTTCCTCATCTGCGGACCCTTCTGTTTCTGTCCAGTGTGTGCGCTGAGAACAGACGCGGCATGTGAAGTACTGCTTGAGTTCGTTGCAGTCTATCTGCTTCCACACCTTATTGATGTGTCGAGCTGTTTTGATGTCTGATCTCTGGGGGAGGGTGTCGAAGAGGAAAGTGTGATGGACATATCCCGAGCCGGTCTGGACGGGCCAGTCTGCGGCGTAGTGGAACTCATCTTCGTCAGCGTGACTCGTGTTCTGATTGAGCCGTGAAGCAAATTCGCCAACGTTTGCTGGGAAGTTGTATATGGTGGCGAACTTGTCCTCTTCAATCTTGATCTTTCTACAGTGGTAGAGGGGGACATCTTTCTTCGCGAAGAGTTCTTCTGTCGGTTGGTCCGAGTAGTCCCGGTAGATATAGCCAATTTCGCTGGCTATTCGGGCCAGATACCGTTCGGTCTTCCCATCTAGGCCCTCCATGATTAGATCCCCCATCTCCACAAGCCAACGGGGCTTGAATATTGTAGCACCAACATATGCGTACTTGACAACGAAATACCTACCTTAATAACCAAAGGTTTTTTAACAAACTGCCACCTCAGACTGTGGTAATATGTATAACCCCTCTATACATTCTCGAGGTGAGGCGGGTAAGAATTGTAGTCTTATTTATGGGATTAATATACTGTTAGTTGGTACGTCTCCTGAACTTGATGAACTGGCTGAATCACTCTCTGAGGAAGGTGAGCATATTTCGGTTAATACCAATATTATAACTGAGGCAACAATTGGTGGTGCAATGACACTATTTGAAGAGGAACGGATTGACTACGTCGTTTCAGAGTATGAACTGGAGGACGGTACTGGGCTTGATCTCCTGAGCTGGGTTCGGAATGAGTACGGCGAAGTCACATTCTTGATGTGGACTGGCTCTGGTAGCGAAGCGATCGCAAGCAAAGCGATTGAACACGGTGTAACGGAGTACGTGCCCAAGGACTTAGATGCCTCAACATATACGTCAATTCAAGAGCGTATTTTTGACGGTCTCAAACCTGTTGCAGAGCAGTTCGAAGATGGTCGTCTGGACGATAATGAAAAACGGGTGTATGCCGACTTTTTACACGAACACGTATGGGACATCGAGAAAGTAGGAATTTTCGAAGTGGATCTCAATACGTGGAGTCTTTCTCTCTACGAAGGATTAGCTGAAACTGATGATCTGTGTTACTTTCGAGATCAGACTTTAGACACGTTGGCTGAGTTTGTCCATCCAGACGATCGTGACGGATTGAAAGAGGCAATGATGGATATGAATCCGGATTCAGACCCGCGTTTC
Organism: Haloarcula sp. H-GB5; assembly: GCF_054850705.1. NCBI lineage: Archaea > Methanobacteriati > Methanobacteriota > Halobacteria > Halobacteriales > Haloarculaceae > Haloarcula > Haloarcula sp. H-GB5. Next base: position 124,824 of record NZ_JBTWBG010000005.1, read on the forward strand.
GTGAACTTCCGCGTCCTCGACCAAGCGAGTGCCAGCTATTATATTCGGACCTACTTAGTGCCAATGGAACATCCTGATGGTGAGGGTACTCTTGTTCGCGGGATTGGTTGGGATTCGACTGAAAAGGTTGTTCGTGAGGAGTCACTTGCGGCCGTCAGTAAGGTTTCGCGTGCAGCATCGCAATCTGATACAATTGGAGAAGTAGCTCACATTGTCGCTGATGCTGGGTCTGATGTATTTGAGTTGATCGGCCCGTTTGTATACCTGTACGATGATGAAACCGGCGAGTTATATCCTGCAGCATATTCGCAACGGACCGGAAAGTCGAAGCCGCCCAAATTTGAGGCGGGTGAAAACCCCCTTTGGCAGGCTTTCAAGGACTTAGAGAGCAAGTCAGTTGATTCTACTAATCAAAAGGCCGAAATCGAGTTTTTCACCTCCAACGTTCGGGAGACTCTCATATCTCCTATCGATGGGTATGGGGTCATTGTTGCGGGATTCGCTGATTCACACGACTTAGACGGCGCTGGCGAGGAGGCTATTGAGATCCTAAGCTCGACAGCGAAAACTGCAATGGACCAGGTGAACCAGATTCAAGAGATCCGTGAGAGGGAGGAGCGGTCGAAGAAACAAAAGGAAAAATATGGCAGACTGAATGAATTGAACAAACAAATTAGAACAGTCAATCAGACGGTTATGGACGCGGATTCTCATTCTGATATCAATCAATCTGTCTGTGATTCTCTCGTCGAAATTGAGCAATTTGATTTTGCTTGGATTGCTGAACCGGATTATGCGGAGAATCAGTTAGACCCCCAAGCGAAATCACACCCCGTCAACTCGTATATCGATGAAATTGCTTTCGATATCGATTCGGAGAATTCGCCGCCTGCAGTTTCAGTTGTTGAGCAACGAGAACCGGTCGTTGACAAGAACATTGCTCGCGGAGTTCAGAATAGCGAGTGGAAGAACCAAGCACTTTTGAACGGGTACCGATCTATCTTGAGCGTCCCTCTACTATACGATAGCGTTCTTCATGGTGTCCTGACGGTCTATAGCAAGAAGGTTGGTGGCGTTGAAGATATGACGTTGGATACACTTTCTGAATTGGGAGAGCTAATTGGGTTTGCTCATCAGACTCTCAGCCAGCGTGATGCATTAGTGTCCGATGACAATGTTGATGTCTCATTAACGATTGATGACGAAGAGGAGTCGTTTATCCAACTAGCGTCAGAGGTTGGGTCGAAAATCGAAATTCAACATATCACGCACCGAAGCGACGAGACGTATCTGGTCTACGTGGCTTTCCAGGGTCGAATATCTGTAGAAGACACAGCGGCGGTATTGGAAGAATTCCCACTAGTTGACGACTTTCGGTTGATATCCGAGTCAGATACGATCATCTTTGAATTGGTTGCCCACAGAGATTCTTCGCTCTTCGATCTTACGGATCTCGGTGCAGAGTTAGTTCGTGCTGAGGCAACAAGTAATAATTTGTCGCTTGTGGTGGCTATCCCACGGGATGAGGGTGTCCAGTCTTTCATTGATCGCGTCCGTAACCGCTACCCTAGTGTTTCTCTCCATTCTCAACAGAGGCCAAAGGCTGAGGAAGAAAGTGATCTTGGCGGAAAAGGGTCTCCGTTTGAGCTGCTCACTGACCGGCAGCGAGAAATCCTCGATATCGCTTACTACTCTGGTTACTTCAATTATCCGCGTGATAGTAGTGCAACCGAAGTGGCTGAGTCAATCGGTATCTCTCAACCAGGGTTCTCGAAGCAGTGCCAGACTGCTGTTGGTCACCTTCTTAGTATTATCTACGAGTAACGAATCTCTACCCTGCTTTGGGATTGTGTGTACCGGAACACCGGTTCTTGTAATACCACAGCTCGCACTTATGTGGATCTAATAGTTTGTGTGTACTGGAACATACGAAACATACGGCTTATTTGTATGACTTGCGTCTTGCGATACACGCAAAGAAATAAGTGGTGTAGCGCCCACTTTGAGTTTGATGGTGTTCCGAAACGTTCGAGATGTCTGGTACACGCAGTCCACTAGCATCTCGTTTGGAGTTGGAGTGCCATCCAGTGAACAACCGACATTTCAAAAACTATGACAGGAGAAATTCAAGGACTACCAGGTGTAGTCACCGCGCTCCAGAAAGGCGGCGTCACGAAAACCTCACTCGGCCTCAACGTGGCCGAGCGCTTAGCAAACCGTGGGAACGATGTCGTGATGATTGACCTCGATCACGACTGCCATTTGACGAGCCTCTTGCTTGATGATGAAACAGAGGAGGAAGTTCTCAATGACGAAAACCACATTGGAAAGGCGATGTTCGGGGATCTGGACCCTGAAGAACTCCTCATCGAGACGGACTTCGGTGTCAAGCTTCTCCCTAGTACGAATCTGATGGGAGAGGTTGTTACAAAAATGAAAAACACCCGGCTTGGTATCAACCGCATTCGCAATGAGATTGCGGCTCCCCTTTACGAAGCCGGGTACGACTATTTTGTCATTGACCCACCCGGTGGTGAGGGACAGATGTTGGATGCCGCTTTCGTCGCTGTCCAGCGGACGATCGTTCCAATCACTCCTGAAGCTGGAACGGTGAACGGCCTCGCCCGCCTCCTAGAGCGTACGATTGACCCGCTCCGGAAGGAAGCCAACATGGAAATCGAGATTGTCGCGATCACGCCGAACAGGATGCATGAGAGCATCAGCCGAGATAGCGGCGAGCAAACAATCACGAGGGATCTAAATCAAACATTCCGCGAATACCTTCCAGCGTATGCGCGTGTTGATCCTGATGTTTTCGAGGTGATCGACACACCCGGAGAATCATTGACTGATATTCCGAAACCCGCTCTCCGTGAACGCAAGGCTATCAATGATGCGTTCAAGAATGGGCTTCCGGTTGCTAAGTATGATGCTGACTGCGATCAAATCAAGCACTTCGATACACTTGCTCAAATGGTAATCGACTCCTGCGAAGGGGAAGATATGACCGACCAAGAGGAGGTGCCAGCGAATGGGTGAACGTGATCTCGCCGGACTCGGTGATAGCTTGGCTAATCCCGATGAAGATGACGATGATGAGGCTAAACAGTCGACTGAAAGCGATACCGATGACAAGCAAGAAGAACAGTCAGTTGAATCGATCTCTGGAATAGATGAGCAACCGAAAGAGGAGATATCCGACGACACGGAGTCAACCTCAACACAGACACAGCAACCGGCGGATCAGTCTACGGCCCTAGATGGAAACTCTACTTCGTCGTGTCAGGAGATCACTCGAGACGGAACGCAGTGCGATCATGATGCACAACCCGGTAGCTCGTACTGTAAGAAGCATCAACCAGACAAGTTTGGCAACCGTCCTGGTGAATTTCAACGAAAGCAGTGGAATCTGCTACCGGAGGTTATTGACGGCTTGTTCGCTGACAGTGTGACGGCGGACTCAGTCTACATTGACGTTCAAAAAGAGGTCGGTGAGAGCTTCCAAAAAAAGTCTATCGAGAATAAGATGGGTGAATTTCTGCTAGAGCACCGAGAAGAGTTCATCGACTTCGTTTCCTCCGAGTACAGCGATCACAAGTAGCGCTGCTAAAGTTCTGTATTCCTGTTCGCTTATCGCTACGTGGATACGCTTGTTGTTTAGTCCGTCTGAGTTGGAAGATACAGAATACTCAGGCTCTACGAAACATCTGGACTTACCGTACTTCAAAATATTGTGTATGTATTGCGTGTTTTGTGTGTTTCATATGTTCTGTATGTTGGTGGTGTATTGGAACAATAGCCTTGTTCGGACTTCACATAGTGATTGGAGCACAGCTGGGAGGCCTTCAGGTGCTTCTGAAGGCCCTTGAAGTACTGGGTGTTCTGTATGTATTCTGTGTTCTGTGTGTACTGCGTATTTGAATATGTTTGAATGTATAGAAATACATAGTAAACATTATGTACGGAAATACATTTCTCGTACAACGCTGAAGTGTAGGTTAGTGGAACAGCTGGGTATTCAGTGAATACTGGATCATCTGCAACACACGGAACTGCAAAAGTATCGAGGCTGTGAAACTGCTGATACATTTGAATAATACAGGACATACGATACACACAGAACACTCAGATATTCCGATACCTTCGATAGTTTCAGATTTTCAGTTTTATTGAGCAGTCTATGTGACTGGATGTATCGATACACTCGATCCGTTCGAGACACTGAGGATGCTTGGACTTCCTGAGGGAGTGTTCACTAAACTCACACGGGGGGAGAGATAAGGTCTATGTGTATCGGAACATGCGAAACTTGTGGTACACTCGGAACATGAAATCTCCTGCGAGTTTCATCCCAATCTAAGGCCAATATGCTTGGTCCTGGTGTAAGAAGTTCTCGTGAATCTGTCCGGGATCTATGTCGCCCTTGAGGTCTGATCCGACCTCATTAGCGTCCATCCTAGGTCGTCCTCGGCAAGTCGGAGTACCAGATTGTGTGAGATACCCCTAGGGAAGTCTTTGTGCTGAAGCCTGAATTTCGTGGGAAAGTGCTGTGTTGAATAGCGGTGCTGGTTAGGACAGTAGAAATTTGAGTCGACTTGTCAGGGGCTAGTGCCAGCAATCTCAGAACCGGCGCTGCCTCACCGTGGCTTAGGAGGCGCTATTCAACACAACATGGGAAAGAGTAATGAAGCGCGCACAGATACAGATATGCAACGTACCTGCGAGTATGCCCGCGTACGAGCCGTAGGTACCCTCAGTCCATAACCTCTGATAAAAATGCCTCCGTTACCACCAACCGAGGGGTGGGAGATTGGTCCCAACCCTGCCGTACCGTCACCTGAGCAGGTTTATGAGATACTCATCTACTTTTTTAACGCCTACCTTATTTCTGTCACATCCTTCTTGGCCTATTCTATCATTGTATTGGTCATCCTCTACCGCTTACGAGGGCCGACGAGCTACGGGACGCAGAGTAAGAGGAAGCGTCTCCACCGATCCAGTACCGCTCTTCTCGTGGCGTCCGCGATATTCCCGATTTTGTATGCAGCAATGTGGATCGCAAAGGGGACAACTTCTGCTGGACCTGACCTGCCAGCTGGCGGTGTGTTTGGAACGCCTCTTGAAGAACGGATCATCGGACCGAACCCTTCCTCACGGGGGTTGGACCAATTTTTAGGTATTCTCATCGACCTCTTCCAGGCATATTTCCTCTCTTGGACGACGCTTGGGGTTGTTGCCTTGCTTTCTCTCGTTGTGATTTACTACACAACGAAGTGGCCGACAGAGATTATCGCGGATGTACAGTCTCGGTATATCCGCCGCGTGGGAATTGGGGTGGGTGTCGTGACAGTGTTTCTCCCACTTCTGTACACCGTGGTCTGGGTGGCGACTGATACTCAGAAGACGCCTGAGGCACTCCCAGCTGACGGTGTATTCGGGACATCTTTCGAGGAGCGACTGATTGGACCAGAGGCCGCACAGGGAATAGACGGTCTGGTCTCCGGTCTTGGCATGTTGTTCCAGACGTATCAGGTCAGCATTTCGTTCATTCTCATCTCGGCTATGACCTTCCTCAGTGTGAGTTATTTACTCATCCACTGGCCATTCCGGTATGATATTGGAAATAAGCAAGAACATTTGTATCGAGCAGCGCTCGGATTAGGTGGCTCAATCACGATAGTCCCGATTTTGCACGCGATCTCGTGGTTAGCAACTGGACTTAGCAACCCAGAGGAGTCCCTCACTCGAGTGGCCCCGCCAGTCCAACTCCCAACAGGTCAATTGTTCAGTGGCGCACGCTATCATCCAGTTATCGAAGAACTTGCAGCGTCGAAAGACCCTGTTGAGACGGTTCTTCTGAACTTTCTCTCGTTTCAGACTACGTCTTACTTGATGCTGGGGATTTTCGTTATAGCACTTGGTGCGGTGATGATGCTGTTATTTGCTCAGTCATCGTGGTTCCCTTCAAAAGGTGGTCACGAGTACCTTAGTGCAGGATCGATCATCCTCCTTGTTGTCTTCCTCATGCCGGCATTAATTACAGCCTCAGCATGGCTTACCACGGGGACGGCTGATGCCGGTGACACGCTCTCGGAGAACCTTGCAGGACGACCGTTTCACGAGCAAGACGACTTCTCAGCCTGCACTACTGAAGACTGGGAAGCGAAGTCTGGAACGGCGATACCTGTTGAGTCATCGGCAGGGCAGGGGTGTGAATTAGAAATTCATGGTACAATTGCTAAGCAGTTTGATTTGACGGGAACTGAGCATGAAGAAGGATTTGTGGAGGTGAAAACTGATGACGAAATGACTGTTCGCATTTACGATGGAGACGAACTCGTTGCTGAGGAAGATATCATTTCGAACCGCCGATTTGAAATCTCAGTCACCAATGCAACGACGGTGGAGATTAAGGGCAAGAATAGCAAGTTGGACTCTGTAACTGCTGGCCTTCAACCAGTCCCTGACCCGTATCTCGTAGTTGAGCTGATGACTGAGGATGATGATTTTATTCTTCGGAACGGTGTGGAAGCAGATGTTCGTATCTATAATATCGGTGAAACGGAGACTGTTGATACGTTTAATCTCACGGTGGCCTCTGAAGGGACGTTGTATGGTGGTGATGAACGCACCCCCTCAGATAAATTGCTCATTGAGCAACTTGATGGCGGACAGTGGCGCGAATACCCAATTACTAAGTTCACCTCATTCCGCGAAAATCGTGTAGTCGGAGATGTGAATCTGATTGCGGCTACGAATCTCGACGAGCAGGAGATGCTTCAGCGCGGCCCTGGATGGGACAACTATGACAACAAAACTATCACCATCACGTACGCTGATCTCCGGTCTGACCTTTCTGAGGGTCGGACGGTCTACGAAAACACGACCTCGTTTGACGCCCGAATATACAACAATGGAACAGCCTTCAGCGAAGCATCTCCAGCTGAGCTTGTCATCACGGACGAAAATGGAAATAAAGTCCACCGAGAGACGATTACGCTCGCCGAACTTGATCCTGAAGAAGACTCAGTGACAGAGATAACGAACACGTATCGAGCGCCCGGAACCTACACTGCGACTCTTGATGTTGAGGACGACCTCTTCCCAGAAGGGAACATTGACCAGACTGAGTTCCAGATCATTCACGGGGATGTGCGTGCCGAGGTTTCTGAGACCGACTCTACGTCGCGTGTTGGGACGAACACAAACTTCACAGTTGACATCTGGAATGCGGGGAACAACAAGTCTGAAGCGACGACTGCTGACGTAGAAGTGGTAGGTCCGAGTGGCGAAGTCGTAAAATCGTGGAATGTCGATGTCGAAAACCTATCTGTTGGTCAATCGACCGCCCGCGAATTCACGGTGGTTACTGAAAAGACAGGCACGTACCATGTGAATGTGGACGTCCACTACCCCGAGTTCTCTGCAGGTACGACGGACTCGGCCACTCTCGTTGGGATTGGTCCTGACCTTCGTACGGACGTGACTGGTAATACGATCAAGAAGGGAGAACAGGCTGATATCACAACAGAAATCCGGAACAAAGGGACGGACTACGCAGGGCCAACAACGGCTCAAGTAAACCTCACGAACCCCGATGGGACACTCATTGAACAGGCGGAGATTGAAGTGCCCGGCTTGTCTCCCGGTGAAAGCTACTCTACGAACCCTGTCAGCTCCACGCTTAACGAACCCGGCACCTATCAAGTGTCGATGGATGCTGATGCCGAGTTGGCTACTGCTGGAACGAAGGACACAGATGAGTTTAATGTGGTCTATCAGAATCTCGGCGTCGAGGTGAGTGCGTCGAACGTGTCACAATCGGATGATAACCAGATATCAATTGATGTGACAAACCATGGGACCGGTCTGAGTGAGCCCACCTCTGTCAACGTTGATATCGTTGACCCAGCAGGAAAAATTGTAGCAGAAAGAACACTTGATGTAGGTAGACTCCAGGCGGATCAAAGCACAATCCGTCGCTTCGAGGTGAACCACGACCGAGCGGGTGTGCATAGAGCTGAAGCCTCACTTGACGGACAGACCTATCACACAAATTATCACATCACTTGGTCAAATCTCCATGGGACAATCAATGCGTCAGAGACGACGGTTGACGGATTTGAAACCAAATTGAACGCGACTATTGGCAACGTTGGTCCAGGGCGGAGCGGCGTAACGTATGCTACGGTAACAGTGTACGATTCAGATAATCGCCGCGTCGATAGAAAGCAGATCGACGTCGATGAACTGGCATCGGGTGAAACCGATTCCAATCCGGTTTCTGTGAAGTTCCCCGAAGTCGGAACGTACACGGCGAAGATTGAGCTTCACGATAACGAATTCCCCGATGGGAACGTCGATTACTCCGAGGAGATCGTCACTGCTGTCCCCGATCACCGAACGGGAATCCATGTCTCGAACATTAGTAATGGTGAGACAGCTTACGTGAACACGACAGTCGTAAACGCTGGCGAGGTTCTGAGCGACGAGACCACAGCGACTGTGACGCTGAAGACCGATAACGGAGAGGTTCTCGAAACGACTCAGTATCCTGTCGGGAGATTGCAGCCGGGTGACAAACAGATCAATACCCCGCTTGCACGGGTTCTCGACGAGCCGGGGCGTTATATAGCTGAAGTGAAAGTTGATGACTCTCGAGTTCCTGGAGGAAACGTTTCCAAGACCGCCTTCTACGTTCGCGGCGGGGACCTCCGAGCTAATATCACAGCAAGAGATATTGGAGAGGGACAAAACGTGGATATCTCCACTCAAGTCGCGAACAACGGTGGGGCGGTCAGCGAGAATACCACCGCGACAGTGACTATCGAGAACGATGCTGGGCGGGTAATTAACCGGACTACCGTTGATGTCCGAAGCCTGCAACCCGGCGAGGACCAAACTAACTTGTTTTCCAATGTCACGCTTGAGAGCCCCGGCCGATACGTTGCTAAAATTGATGTGAACGCGAAAGATGACACCACCGGTAGCGTGGCTCGGAATGGTTTCCAGACCGAATACGTGAACTTGAAAGGTTTTGTGTCCTCCTCGGACGTTACAACGACGAATAAGACAACTATCAACGTCACAATTGCCAACGATGGTACAGCGGATAGTGACCCCGTAGACACAACAGTCCAAGTCGTTGATGATAGCGGAATGGTTGTTCAGGAGTGGAATATCTCGACTGATCCTATTCGAGGAGGTCGTGATATCCGCCGGCACTTGGACTTCACTACGAGTGAGGCCGGAAGTTACACTGTGACAGTCGATGTTGATGACCAAGGCCGTCCGTCGGGGACGAATGACTCGGATGAGTTTAGTATTCGGTGGCCGGATCTGGCTGTGGATGTGACACCGTCGGCATCCGTTGTCGAGAGCAATGGGACCACCGTCGATGTTAATATAACGAACAATGGCCCCGGTTCGAGTCAAGAAACGACAACGAGGGTCTACCTCTACGACAACTTTGGGAACATCCTCAGCCAGCAGACGATTTCCCTCCCAGAAGTCGGATCTGGTGAGACATATGAAACAACGGTCTCTATCCACTTCACCCGACCAGGGGTGCATTCGGTCGGTGCAAGAGTCGATGATAGCAAATTCCCTGACGGGAACTATGCCGAGACAGACGACATCACGGTCTCTCATGGGAATCTCCACGGGAGCGTTTCGTTCAGGAACGATTCGACTCCTGTCGAATCAGAGACGGCTGTTACGGTGTCCGTCCAGAACGTCGGGAATGACAAAGCCGAGGCGACAACAGCTACGGTAGCGCTAATGAACCTGAACGAGGAAGTTGTCGAAACGCACGAGGTCGACATACGCGCTCTAAATGCCGGCTCAAATACGGATAAGAAGGTGAATATGACTCCTCCAGATGACGGAAAATATACTGTTCAACTGAATGTCCGCGATGAGGAGTTCCCAGTTGGAACAGGGGATACAGACACAATTCAAGTCCTCTCCTCAGACCTTCGGGCCGATATCACAGTAGAAGATGTCGAACTGAACCATCAGACCGATGTCAATGTAACGGTAACTAATGCTGGGGATTTGCAGAGTAACCAGACGACGGCTGAAGTCCGCATGTACAACCAAGATGGCGACCGCGTCACCCACAAGACGTTGGAAATAGACTCACTTGCTCCCGGCGAGTCGACGACAGTCAGTTATAGCCAATTGATCGACGAACGGTGTTGGAAGACGGAAATGTCGTGTGCGCCAGGAGTGACTGTCGGTACGGGGACGTATACTGCAGAGGTTAATGTTCAAACCGTGTACGAACCAGAAGGGTCGGTGGATACAGTCTCGTTCAAAGTCGAATAAGTTGCGTCAGTAGTGCCTTGTTCTTAGTTAACTGATTCGCCCTGTAGGGTGGTGCAGAGAGTTTGTGGTGACACTAGGGTGAGACGATGAGATACATCCATAGAACGACTATGTCACCAATAGTAAGCGCAGCGAGTAGACCAAGGAAGATCGGGACGATGAGTGGATACGCCGGCTGTACGTGTACTTCATCATGGTCACAGAGATAATTAAGTACTGCGCGAAGCTCATCAGCAGTCGTTTCGTAGATGTTGTGATCGACCTCATCGACGAACCGCTCAACCCCCCATGTATCTTCTACTGACCCCCTTTCTGTGGCTAAAATGGTCCGCTCAGATGGACTAGTTTCGTCTGTGGTGGGAAGAGACTTGAAGCAATTAGCATTCGGTTTGATCGCGCCCGTACCGACTTCGTAGGTCTCTGCGATAGTCTCTGGGGACCGGAGACTCTCGCCTCTTGCTCTGAGTGTCTGGATTGTCTCACCCCGCCACCGAAGATACATTCTAATTGCATCGGCGTCGACTGCAAACTCGTCGTCTGTATTGCGGTTGATGATGAGCTTCCCTACTGTTTCTGTAAGGTCGGAGACTGCTACTGGCTTTGAGAAGAACAACTCTTTTTTCCGCTCTCCACGGGACAGGTTTTTGACCCACATTTGTAGCGGGTAGAACGCTCCGAATACAAATCCGTTCACCACAATAGTGACGGCGAGCGATCCGGTCATTCCTTGGATAAGTGGCAGTTCAATCCCGAGGACCGGGATCGTGTACTGGTGGATCGCCGGAAAGAGAAGTCCGAGCGAAAATAATGCTTTTGCGTCTGCTCCGCCGATAGCGTTCTCGCTGAATAGGAATGCGCTGATGAGTGCCATCCCAACGGGTACACCGACTAGCCGACGGTGCATGTATGCATCTTCGGGTGAATTAATGGGTGCTATTTGGGTGATCTGCCAGATTGCAGCTATCCCTCCAATCGCGATGAGGATTGGCCAGACTCGTGACTCGACACGGCGGACTTGATAATCACTCCAGGCCGCCCACGCGAGCAGTGGGACCGAGAGTAACCGTAAGAAATCTGGGCTTGCACTGATCATCAGTCGTCATTGCTGTTCATGGGATGGTCTTTAGGATAGTCCCACTTCAGCTTGCCATTCTCTCGCTTCACGCGGTACATATACGGCCCATGAGGACATCCTTTGCAGTCTTTCCCACAAGGGACCTTCTTTTTTACGTACGTCCAACCACCCTTCTCGTCCGTGTCGACGATCTTCTCGTTCTTGCTTGCGAGTTCGTCTTCTTCAATAGGGGTATCATCTTGTTCTTCGATGAAGTCTTGTAGGGTTTTAGTGTACTCCTCAATCGTTGCCAAGCTCTGGAGATCCTGACGATGCAGCCCTTCAACGATGTACTGCGGGATTTGGTCGGGTGCTGGTGGTGGGTCGTCGATCATCGTATCTTACCAAACAAACTAACGGAATGCATTAAAAAGTTAAGTAAGAACGCACTTTACGCTTCCAACCTTGTACCGAAGGTTACACCCACTGAAAACCTACTGGGCGGCGATATCATCTAAGGTCTGCTGGCCTCCAGCTTCTTCTTGGCCGTCTTGAACAAACCAATCGCCATCCGATAGGTCTTCCTCGCCCCTCATATAGGCGTCTGCAAGCTGGTAGGCCTCCATCTGTCCGAGTCCGTACTCAGCATCCATCTCATACTCGATGATGCGTATCTGCTCTCTGCTGCCATCTTCACCGTCAACAGACTCCCGTTCGAGAGGTGGTACTTCGACAGCCCACGAATCCTGATACCTCATTACGCGGACGAGTTCGGATTCACCATACCATACAGCGCCGCCATATGGCTCTCCACCACAAGTCCGGTGCAGACGGTGAAAGACATGGTTGTCGTATGAAACAGCCGTACACTCGGACAGGTCGGCTGGTGTATCGTCCGGGAACTTTGCTTGTGGTTGGTTCGTATCAGGTGTCATTTCCACTCACTGAGTCCCATCTGTTCGTAGACCTTGCTCACAGGACACACGAAGACCCATTTGTACTGGTCGCGAATCGTTTTGTGCTCTCGATTTCCTGCCTGACTGGGTTCACTCCACCCGATGCATGTCCATCCTTTCCCGCGAAGCGCTTTTATCATCGACCCTTCGAAATTCGCGACGACATACGTGATAAGATACTCGATACCTGCGGGGCAATCAGACGATTCGACGAAGAATTCCTGTGATTGAGCGAGCGAGCAGCTGGCTAGATTCGGCATCCGCTCACCGATACAAATCCGGTTTGCCTCGACGAACTTGTCGCCGGAGAGGACTTCTGTATGATCGATACTGCTGCCATCCACACCTGAGAGAAGAGAGCGGGCGCGCGGTTCGATATTGTCGGGGAGTCCTTCAAAATCACGTTCGGTGTATGGTTTCGGCTTGAGTTCGTCGTCACTGTTGAAATATAGTTTCTTCTTGCTGAAGAACGGATATCGGTACGTGATTGCGCCGAGTAAGTCCTGGTAATAGAGGCCGTGGTGAGCGAGATTCGCAGGGTGGAGATCTCCGTCCATATACCCGTGATGTGCTTCGTATACCTCCTCAGCTTTTTTCTGGGAAATCGGCTTGATCGAGACGTTGTTACTAAATGGAAGACCGAGCGGTGCGGTAAACGGAGGGCTCGTCTGGTTCCGGTGTATTGGACAGTTACACTCTCCGTTTGATGGGCTATGCTGGAATGTGGCTGGTTGAGTCGACACTAATGTTTCTGTAGACATACTCTCACCACATGTAGGAGAATACAAATAATCCGCTTCGGAGAGCACGCTCGATATCATCTGGATGAAAACCGTGCTTCTGGACCTCGCTAATCACTTCAAGGGAGGTCAATTTCGATGGCACCATCCGGGGGCTCAGCACTGTCGTGGGCGAAGAAGATTTCTGAGAACCGAGTATTCTTCCCGAATCCGTGGTTCAGACCGGGGAACTCCCCTACGATACTGATGTGTGCCCGATCTCCTCTGTGAGACGATAGAGCACATCTGATCTTCCGCGAGGGACTGGACGCTTCTTTGATGACTGACCGGAGGTCGGTGACGATTTTTGCGGTGAGTTCCCTGTCTTCATCTGCTTGACTACCTTTGAGAACGTAGACCTGATCGTCTTCTCCAGGGAGTATGTAGACTGCGCCCGGTGCATCGCCATCCGAGTTATGATCGTCTGATTGAGTAGTAGATTCCATTTGTGGCGTTGTATTACTAGTTAACTGCCTGTGACTGGGACTTTCGAGGTGTGGCTTCAGTGAGACAGAATTGGTGAGTGTTGATAACGAGATAGTTGCTGGAGTCCTTGACGGGGATGAAGTAGACGTTTTCACATGTGTCAGCATCTGACGGCAGTTGCGACTCTCCGATGATGCCAAAGGCCTTCTCTTCGACGAAGATCCGGACTTCAGTTTCGCACTCTGGACAGACGTGCGGGCTCGACTTGTGATTTCGGTCGTTCTCCCACATAACGTCTCTATCTTGGTAGAGTGCGTCCGCCACCTCTGGGTCGACGTCGGCCCCACACTCGGGGCATTCGCCAAACTCTCGAACGATGGGGGAAGCAGTCGAGGGAGCAATCCCATCTTGGTAGTCCGGCATTGCCATTGCGCGAGTGTTCCAGCTGATATCGTCTGTATCGATTATCATTTCTATCGAATCCTCTACCCCCTGTTTGGGAGTAAAAATTCTCTCCTCTTCTGTGAGCTACGGTGCCACTTGACCGTCGTTACTCGCTGTCCTCAACTGCGGTCCAAATACGTTTCTCAGATTCTGTTCCGGCTTGGGTGGTTGGGATGAGTTGGTAGTAATTCGCCTTTAGTATCGCCCTGACCATCTCCTCTTTCATGATGGTGGATGAAAGCTCACCTTGGCTTGTTTGTTTAACATGCTGCCAGCCGCGGTTGTGTTTCCGTATCCAACCGAGGCCCGATTGACGTTCCGTCTGGATGCAGACGGATTCGTGCTTGCGAAGATACTTGAGGATGTCGTCGATGATTTCATCCTCTGTCTGGTGTGGCATTGTATCTTCAGACTCGGCTATCTGACCGCCACTTGACTGCCCGTTTTCCTCTGGTAGAGTGGTTCTCTGGCCCATATTCACGCCGCATGGGAAGGGTTAAAGCTTTCGCCCGTATTGGCAGCCCCCACGTCGAACATTCGCAAGTGCGAGATCAAGCTTTTGTACGGATCGCTGTTTTGTCCGACAGATAGGTGGCGGTTGGGGGGTGTCTCATGGGGGGAACACTCGTTCTCCGACCAGTGGTCCACCAGCCACTCCTTGGCTTTCATACCCTCGGATGTATCGTAGACTGCAGCGATGACGGGAATGCCGTGGACTACTCCCCTGTACGCGGTCTTCACATCATCGTGAGTGGCGTCGAATTGCTTCCACCCGTTAAGTGTCTTGGGCGGGTTGCTGCGGAGCTGGCGGGCTGCTGCTTCTTTTTCTGCTGACTCGACAGCAGTGTCCCACTTTTTCGTGATACGCTCTTCTTGTTCGCGTTCGATGTCTTTCAGGACACGCTGATCGATCTCTGCTGAGGCCCAGGCCAGAACGGTTTCTGCCTTCGCCAGTTTCTCTTCTCTATCGCCACGGAACCGACCGAAGCGAATCTCAGAAGGTCTGAGTGTCCTTACGGTGCTTCTGTCGATTCTGTCGATTTCGCACCTCCGCAGAGACGCCGATACTTCAGTGTGGTGCGTGAATCCCGTCCGGTTTCCGCCTGCTAGTAAACACCTTTTTGCTAGGTTGATGCATCTCTCGGGCTCTGTCGTCGGTACAGAATCTGGCTGTTCGATTCTTTCACCGACTTTGATGTCGTGTTCCTGCTTAACGTATTTCTCGAAGCCGCTTTCGAATGCTGATTCCTCTATGAATGTCGTTTGAAACTGCTGACCTTCTTCTATCAGAACCATCTCTCACCTCTTCAGGGAGAGTAAAAATCTCTGATGGAGTTTATGAAATTATAGTTTCTCTGAATAAGAAGGCCGTATTAGCAACGACTGATAGTATCGACTTTTCACTCTCCAGTGGTGAGGGCGTTCTTAATCGTTCCTGTGAGGATCTTGTTGACAGCGACTGAGTGATGATGGTTCACGGGGGGATCGTCTCCAAAGTGGCCTTTGAGTGCAGAGATAGAAGTAATCCCCAGCCGAAGCAGGGACGCGGATTTTGCTGGCCCGATACCCTTGACTTTCTGCAACTGCTCACGATGGTCATGAAGGCGGTTGACTGGCTCAGGCAGTTGGTACATAGTATTCACTGCTATCTCGAAAGCACTTGTTTGCGGAACCTCACTCACAATGACCTCTGGGTCCGCATTCGGTTCCTGATACCGAAGTTCGTGTGGCCGTTTCGTGTGGCTGTAGTACGACTCAATCCGCAACTCCTCTAGGATAAGTGTCGCCTCACCGAAGCCGATTTCCCAGCGCAAGTCTTGGGCGTTCCCTTCGTGTTTTAGAGAGATGAGGTTCCACGAACCGACCTGCGACGGAATTTCTGGCTTGCTATCGAACTCTCCGAGTGCAGGCCACTCCTCCATATTGTCTTGAGCTTGTTTCCAGATCCAGTCGATTCGCTCTGGAGGCTGTTCGGAAAGTGTCTGTCCGCTGAGTGGATGTCCAAACTGGTCGAAGCTTTGTCGATGCAGTCGGAGGTCTCCGTCGCTCAATTCTGATACGGAAAGCCGCTCGTATTGACCGCTGATGTGTGTGCTGCCGCGTCGCCAATACTCTATCAGACTGGACTCGTGAGACTCTACCTGTACCCACCCGGCATGGGAAGTTGGCCATCCATCTAGCCCATACGGGAGATTGGAGTTGTTCGGTTTAGTGGCTGATTCGCTGCTCATTTGTCGTCTCTGTGTTTCTTTTGAAATTCTGTGAGATCATCTTGGTCAAAGGCGTCTGTCCGAATGGAGCCCTCTAACCCGTCGTTGACCAAGACACCAACTCGCTCACCTGTTTCGATGTCAGTGACGGTTCCTGCTACTTTCCATTCTTTTCCGTATTTCTTCCCAACGAGGGTGTTTCCAACCCTGAGCTCTGATATATCGATCATAACTTGGCTGAGGAGAGTGGTGAACGGCTTGATGGTTGCACCCTAGTATCGATGTGCATTCTCACCGAAGTCCTTCTCTCAACTGGCTTTGAGAGGTAGAAACCCACACTTCTAGCAGGATGGCATTTCGTAGGAAACGATGCGGTTAGAAGTCTCTGAGACTGGTTGGCCGCGTTGATTCGGGGGATAAACTTTTATCAGATGTCCGAGCCCCACTCGTAGCATCTACCGATAGTGCGTGCTCTTCTTCGGTTGAAAGGTCTGTCTCGGAGATATTCGCATCTTCGATGAACGAGTTGATGTTGCGAGCGGTCACTTTTCCGACCATCGCGACTTGTTCTTTGAGCACGTCCTCAAATTTGCCCTCGTTGCCACAATGCTCTCGGAAGGCGGCGAGAAGCTCCCAAAGGTCAGAATCAGGCGAAATGTCGAGCGTCTGTCGGGACATCTGTTCGAGATACGTCCGGAGGAACCGAATACGAGCGCGTCCCATCGCGTTGATTTCGGATACGACTGGGACGGCATCTTCACAGACGCCCTTGTCTGCACGATATACGAGACTCTCGTGCCACTCCGGAAGGCGCGCGTTTGGTGCTGCTTTGACCACATATTTGGTTGCCATGAGCGTATCGCTCAACTTGCTCGCAAGCCCTGGTAGGTAAGTCGGGTCGATACCGGTCTGTTCTTCGATTTCTTCGGTTGAGTAGTTCCGCATCCAGTACCAGCGGATGACTCCTGCTGTGATGCCGGGTTCGTTGAGATCGTATCCGTGGTTTCTGATGACTGATTCTAGCGGCCCGTCGACGGTACTGGCTGCGAGTTGCACATCGAAGTTTGCGATGGTTCGGTGGAGATAGTCTAGTTGCCGAATGTCCTCGTGGTCTGTCTCTTCTACCCAGTTGTAGAAACTCTTGATGCTGATGAGACTTGCGTCGACAAATGAGTTATACTTAAACCCGACAGCGCCTTCACCGAGTGCTGTGGTATTGAATGCATCCCATGTGTCGCTCTCATCAATGAATCCTTCGTCGGCCAGCCACTGTGTTGTCTCTTCTAGGCGCTCTTTCAACCGTTCGTCTTTCGGCTTCGGACTCTGCCCCCACGCTGACTCCTCGTTCATCTGCTCGTAGTACAATGTGTGCTCGATGAAGTCCTCTAGTTCGTATGTCGACGACCAACCGTTTGCGATAAGTTCCAGAACCAGCCATCGGAACTCGCTTTCGTCGTCGATGTGCGTCTGAACGTCCTCAAGTTCACGGTGGGGGGTGAAGAAGCGCTCTGCAGTCTCGTCTGGACTGTCGGTCAAGACGAAACAGTGTCCACACGGGTAGTCAAAACGAGGGCGGGCGGCACGTCCTGCCCACTGCACATATTCGTATACGCCCACGTATTCACCACGGCGAGTGATGTCTGCAACTATAACTGACTGGACTGGGCTGTCGAAACCGTATGCCAGACTCGTGGTCGTTGTGAGTGCTTGTAGTTCGCCCTCTTCATACAGTTCGAGAATATACTGCTTGACGCTTCCAGGTAGGTCGGCGTGGATATAGGCAACGCCTGCTTGGAGCATTTTGAGAATCTCACGATGAGTCTCAGTTAGCATCCCGTCGACGCGGTCGGAGAGTTCCTTACGGAGATTTCGGTCAGATGGACCATCGAACAGGTTGGATTCTGCGATTCCTTTCGCTCGAGATTCCGTCCATGACTTTGCGAAGCAGAATACGAGATACGGACCTTTGTCCGGATTCTGCTTGATCACGTCGATTATCTTCTCTTTCGTTGAGCTGGTACTGCTGTCGACGGCGTGTTCCTTGATGGGAACTTGGCGGTCTTCCGGACTGATGTGTGGGTCAGCGTTCATCCACTTCCCAAGCTCGTCAGGATTCCCGAGGGTCGCAGAGATGCCGTAGATGTCGATATCCTCGTAGAGTGCGGCTGAAATGCTCAATTCAATCGCCGTCCCTCTGAAGTCTGAGTAGAGTTCGTGGAAGTCGTCAAGAATGATGGCATCGAGCGACCGCGCGCCTTCTGCGCCTTGGAGAATTGCTTGGTAGAACGAGTCGAACGTGCCTACCGCGATATCTGCGGTGCGGTACTTCCCGTGGCCAGAGTAGACAGAGTAGTCTCCGGCCCATTCTTGGAGGGATTCTTTCTTTGCCCACACCAGCTGAACTGATGGGACGAGGTACGCGACTCGGTTTCCTTGGTTGAGGTGTTTCTTGACGACACCTTCTGCAGTGAGGGTCTTTCCGTTCCCTGTTTCTGCGATGAGCAGGTCGTTTCCGTCGTTGAGGATGCCGTTCTCGAAGGCGAATGCTTGCGTCTTTTTCAGTCCATCGTAGCCGTGGGCGTCCATCAGTTCAGCGAGAATTGCTTTGTTTTCTGGCGAGATGTTGAGGTCCGGTGGGTGTATCATAGCTGGTCTGGAATGCGGTATCTTGCTGTGTCCTAGCTGGCTTCTTATGCGGTCAAGTTCGGCTGGTGATTCAGCGAACCTACCTATATTCCTTCACTTCTCATAGGAAGGGGAAAAACCCCACAGTCACTCAGGCTGCAGGTCTATCCTTTATGACTTTCATCCCCTCAATTTCGGCCTCCTGCATTGCGCTCTCACGAAGGGTCAGGCCGAGCTCTTCTGCAAGCAACTCTGGCTGTTCGACGTCTGTTTCTGTTCGAACATTGATCCACCCGTTGTCGGTATTCGGGTTGAACCAAACGATCCGAACAGTATCACCTGAAACGATGACGAGTGCGGGCACTACCTGCATATAGTACCCTTCTTCGTCTTTTCCTTGGACCTTGAAAATCGGCATCAACGAATCGATGGAGTCGATTCCAAGAATATCGTCTAAGTCAATAGGGGACAAGGCACGGTTTGGGAGAGTGCCGTACTCTTTGTGGTTCTCTCCGCACCCGGGACAACGGGCTTCGCCAATGTGTTCAGGGATACAAGGGATCATATTTTGCTCTCGATACTACCCTTTCTGTGGCGGAGGACTAAAGATGTACCTCAGATCGTCTTTGAGACTGTAGCAGTTCGATGAGATAGACTGGCCCATGACCGGACATCATTTCTGTGGATGATAGCCAGGGGACTTTCCGGTAGCTCGAAGTTGAACGTTCAAACGCGCCCCTCAATTCAATAATGGATTTGACCGCCGTTCATACTCTTATTTTTCCCATGATGGATAAATACATCTCCTTACCCGCACCGCGAAATAGACTGAATCGCAGTGGATCGGCCAAAAACTATTTTATTGCTACCGTCATTGATTAAATTGCGTGTTGGGCGAACGCCAAAATCGCTTAGGTGCCGACTCATATGGTCGGTGCGTTTCCGCGTACGTGACGCCGGAAATAGAGGAAAGAATCGTGTAATAAGCGAACGGCTGTTCACTGTAGCACCAAAAGAATCACCGACTCTCTCCCCCTTATACGGTGATTCTTGAGAGTAGTGTATGACGGTAGCCGATAATGGGGCCTCTGAATTTGCTGGGAGTGTAGTCTTCCAGAGATCTGTCTGTGCTCAGGTACCGCTCATGCCTCTTCGCACTTCGTCACCCTCAGAGATGTCGTATTCTCCAGAGGGGAGTTCGATTACTGCATCGGCTTTTCCAAGGGAGAAGTCGATCATCGGCCTCATCGTGGATACTTTCTCCACTGCCCCATCGATCATGTAGACAGCGTCGAGTGGGAAAGGAACGAACAGCATATGCAACGAGTGTCAACCTACGTCGCCGAACGGAAACACGAGCGCATAGTCGGGGTGGTGGTCCTGAACATATGCCCGCGTGCCCGCGATAGTGTCGTGTCTGCGTACTTTGCTGGAATTTCTTTGCCTCCGATCTGGATGGGGTCGTGTTCAGACACTTTCATGCTGGGGATGCTCGGACCCTGCTTGTTTAAACGCCTGCTTCACCGCTGATAAGCTCTTGAATGAAGAATTCGGTTTTGCCTTCCTGCGCACGGCCACGGATCTCGATAAGGGCACTACATTTGTGCTGTTCGCCGTCGGCATGAACGTCTAACTCGACAATGAAGAACTGACCGTAACTGGTGGACAGAACCTCCATTTCCCGTTCTCTGCTCTCGTCGTTCAGTTCGGTGTACGGAACATCGAATTCGACGATATTGTCTCCGTAGTTCGCTGCTTTCCAGTCTGCTGTGAGATTTGAGTCGAAGAAGTCCTGTGGATCGACTGCTTTCTTCGTTCGTAGGGCAGCATCATCCGGATTTTGCGGGAGGTCTTCCAGACGGTCGGAGCACTTGCTGGCGAATTCGTCAGTGTCGAATTCTTCGGTGTGGTAATAAAATCCTGACGGCATACTATCTGATGCGAGGATAGTCGTAAATGTCCGTTTTGTCGAGGTGGTGTCTACAGAGTGGGAGACCGTTGTATAATCCTGCAACGTCTCCGTCGCACTCGTAGTCGCCTATATATGCCAAACACTGGTTGTAGTCTTTTATATCGTCCGTACTTGTTTCGGTTCTGTTGCTGGCCGCTCCCATTTGCTCGTTCATGGTCTTTCGGGTGGTGTGCTGCGATTATTATATTTCCTGTTATCGATTTAGTTCTTCGGTACTACGAACCCTATTAGAAGAACTCTGACAATGAAGAGTCAACACCGGAAGAAAGCCGTTTAGTCGTGAGATCAATGTAGTCTTCGTTGAGATCGATACCGGTGTAGTGGCGACCGTGGCGGATTGCTGCTGAACACGTTGTCCCACTCCCGACGAAGGGGTCGAGAACAAGTCCGCCGATGGTGTTTTCGCCGATGTCAACGTCAGAACACTCGCATGTCTGTCTGTAACCCGTGAGGTGCTTCTTGGCGTAACTGAATTCACGGATATAGGAGGAGGGGAAATCTGACTCCCGAACTTCGTTGACGAGCTGTTGGACCCGGTTGCTGTTCCGGCCAGTTCCTGATTGCGTACGAGCGCCCTGTCCTGCATCACAGAGCCCGACTGATCGACACGCTCTCGCATGTTTTCGTGTCATTTCTGGTGTTCGGTGGAACGCATCCAGTACGCGCTCTTTGTGGCGATTCTCCTTGAGGTCGAGGATGTCTGTGACCTCATACTGAGGCGATAGCGGCGATCGGCACTTTGGGCAGATGTGTTTGGGAATTGACGCCGTAATCAGATGGCTCGCTAACTCGATAGAGAACATTGCGTCGTGTGAAACCCCTTCGACATCGGGCGTATCGAACTTGCTCTCTGCGCTTGTTGGAAGGGATAGAACATCTGACTGGTCTTCGACTGCTCGCCGGTCAAAGATGTAGTCGTCTGACTTCGCGATGCCGATGACGCGCTCGTGAGTATGCGCAAACCGATTGGGGGCCGGGTCAGGCTTCCTGCCCGTTTTCACCCAAGGGCCGTTGTGAAACACTTTGAAGCCCTCTTCTTTCAACTGGGCCACCAAACGATCGGGCACTCCGATGTACTCCCCGTTACAGATTGCGTCGTCGACGATCACCCAACCAGTTCCGTCTGGCCGCGTGACTCGCATCGCTTGTAGAATTACGCTCAAGAGGTTCTCTAAATACTTTCCAGCCGTAGACTCAATACCAATCTGCCCGTCTACACCGTAGTCACGTTGAGAATGAGGATACGGCGGACTTGTTACCCAGCCATGGAACGCTTCGTCAGGAATCCTCTTGAGGACCTCAACTGCGTCCCCGTGGAAGAGTTCATCCTTGATGTCGTTAATGCCGAGAATAGCATCTGCGTCGACGCTGTAAGTCCCGCTCGGATAGCTGGGAGACATCGGGTTTGGTGGGCTGCTGTAGGGATAGTAGCCTTCTGGTCGCGATTGCGTGTACTCGCCTACGACGGGCGACTCCTGAACGAATGAGACAGACGCGACCGGATTGTCGTCCAGCGGATCTACCACGTCACTATGGACAGCATAGGCGTGTTCGTTGTGAACGAGGATTTGATTGTTTTCGTTCTCGGAATCCGGTTTATGCTGATTTGGGATAACTTCCGTCGGTGCCGCCACTCGACAATTGTGTCGGTGGAGGTGTTGGAATAACTCTGTATTCGTAGAATAACAAACCAGACCGGTGTATCCTGTTGGAGTACGGCGCGTACTGTCGCTAACGGTCGCTACGGCTAAAAGAAACTCTTCGCGCTTCTCCGAGATGAGTTCGAGGACGTCACCGGGGCTAACTTCGAGCCCATTGAGTTCGATGCTGGAGTTCGCACACTGGTTGAGAACAGGCACCGGCCAGAGAATTGACTCTGCTACTTTCCGGTTCGGTGTGAGTAGATAGTCAGTACTGAACAGATGTCCGTCGTTGCGGCGAGGGTCGGTTGACATGGTTGTTCTGTGATAGGGTAGCCGCAGCTGCCTCTCTAACTCTCTTCTGTCTCCCACTTGAGGGGTAAAAATATTTGACGCGGCTGATGACGCTACTGTCTTTACAGCATGAAGAACGTCATCGTGAAACTGATGAGCCACAGCCCGCCGGCTATGCCGATTGCGCCTGTAGTTGACAACTCCTTTCTCACGACCGTGAAGATCAATCCTGATGAGAACAGGAATAGTACCATCAGGAAGATTTGAAGCGGACTCAACAATCCTCCGAGGAACAGCGGGATGGGGGCGGACATCATACTATGAGCTAACAAGCCGGCTGTCATGGGTCTGGTTGAAACAGATTGTTGTACCTGCTTATCAGTTTCGGTGGTTGTTCCAGTTGGTCTGAAACACAGTAACGATGTTTCACTGGGGATGGGAGTAGGCTCTGTTATCCTTTGGTCGATACCTGAGGCTCTCTGAGAGGCTGCTGGCTCTTTGATTACGTTTTGCCGGTCACTTGGTTCCTAACTTGCTGAATTAGTGTCTTCTGGTAATAACACGGACTGATTGTATCAAATTTAATCCAGTTGTTAGTTTTTATTGCTATCGTCCCGCTCCGGAAGGGTTGACTCTTGGAGGATGCGTCTGGGATCCCTCTTCATTCGTTATGCTTGATATCGCCGTTGACTGTTCTTTCCGGGGCTATTCTCGTCTGTTCGCTCACTTTTCACTCTCACTAACCTCATCGAACGTCGTTTGACTTGTGGGCCTTTTTGATTTAGCAAGGTCGTCCAATTCTTTTCGCTGGCCGAACAGCCCAACCCCCTCCAAGGGGTCCTTGACTTCGATGCTGTCGGGGAGAGCCGACTTGAGCGGTTCGGCATAGTTCCGTCCCATCAGAATCATCACGCGGTCGGCTTCTGTGACGTTTCGGGCAACGTCCTCGGCACGCTTACGCTGCTCTTCTTCTGGAAGGTCACTCATTTTTTGGTCGTACCATGCGATTTCATCATTGGGCTCGACGTAGCCATGTTTCGCGGACATGATGCACCACCGGTCACAGTTTGCTTCCAGGGCGGCGACTCGCCCGTCGAACAGCCAAGAGTCATAAAGATATCTCGCCGGAAACGTTTCTACTGAGTCGGGGCCTCCTCTCTTGGATTTGCTGCACGCTGTGATACCTATAACATGGTCAGTCATCGTTAAAATCCTCGAATGTGGTCTCTTGGGTCGGGTCTGTCTCCTCGCTCTTGTCCTCCATGTCAGGGTAGTCGAACGCCCGTAGCTGTTCATCTATCTGCGTTTCTAGTTTCTCACAGAGGTCCTCTCCGCGTTCTCCAGCGTGCTTGAAGATGTCCCCGAGCGGGCTGTCATCACCCGTTGGGTCACTGCCGCGCGGGTCATCGAACAGAACGATGTTCGCGAGCAGGCGAGGATACAACCGCGCTGTGTTCCATCCCATGTCTCCGTAGTCTTCGGAAAGCTCTTTTTCGATCTCAACGCTTTCAGAGAGCGGATCTCTTGTCTCCCTGAGCGTCTTCCACGCACAGTGATGCTTGAGGCAGAATGTTACGACGGTTTCAATCGGGTCTAATCCCGTTGACGCAATCCGTCGTGGCTGCGCGATATCTGCCTCTTGCTTGCAATCTTCGGAATAACAGTAGTACGTCCCTCCTTCGTCTTGGGGACGGGGTTCCCGCTTGGGTTCACGCTGCTGAATTACATCGCGTGGCTCACCAGACATCCTTTTCGATCCATTGGTTCTCACCCATCGCATAAATACTTGCGAGCAGCTTGACCAGTGTCACCCATCAGAAGAACAACCTTCCCTCTCGCTTGCCTTTGCTATTTGAGTACGCATCGATCCTACTCGTGGTCTTTTCGACGAGCTGTTCATCTCCACCGACGCCAATGTACCCCGCTTTCCCTTTCTGCCCACAATGGTTTTTCGAACAACCCTCGCCTGTTACCGGATTATTTGAACACGCCACGAGGATGTCATCGTTGATCCACGCGTGGAGGAAGTGGTCCTGGTAGTCGGTATCGACTCCGCGCCCTAAGTCACGGTAAAGGCGGATATAGTCGCAACAAGGGTCGAGACCAGCCGCTTGGAGGACGGAAAGGAACCGTTTGACGCCGAGGACGCCAGCCCCAAAAGTCGTGATGTCGTACGCGACCTCCGAAGATTGGTTTACGTGTCGGATGCCTGTCGCGGAGTTATTGTCTTCGACAACGAGCTCGGGTACATCGGACTCTGGGAAGCGCTCTCCGTATCCAACGGTACAAGCTTCTCGCTGCTCTCGAAGCGATTGGATGACAGTGCTCGCCTCTGGTTGATCTTGACTCTTTTTCGACTTCATCAATAGTCTCTCTTGTCCTCTTCGGAGGATACAAACTAACCCAGTCTTACCAAACTACTCCACGCCCTCTTCTAAATGTTAGGTAAGAACGGGACGCTCCGTTTTCTTCGCTTGTGTGAGCTACGTGGCGGACCTCCCAAACCCAGCTATTGACCGATGCTGTCAGATGATAATATCTACAAATCACCATCAGAGGGGGTCTTCGAGATTTCTATTATCAGATTTGATATTTTTTAGTAATACTTATTATGGGCGGAATAATGTGTTACAGTAGGGTCAGACAGACCCGTAATTACCTATGTTCACGAAAATTATGAATGACGACGACCGCGGACAGGTCGGTATCGGTACCCTGATCGTGTTCATCGCGATGGTGCTGGTGGCGGCAATCGCTGCGGGCGTCCTAATCAACACGGCTGGCTTCCTCCAGAGCAGTGCTGAAGAAACTGGACAACAGAGTAGTGACCAAGTGACGAACCGGCTTGAAGTTGTGAGTGCAGTCGGGACGACTATCGACCAAGACGATAATGAAGTGGATAAGGTCAGACTCACAGTCAAGAAAGCACCCGGTTCAGCAAACATCGACATCGGAAGTACGATTGGGCAGTGGGTCGACTCAAGTGGCTCGTACGATCTGACCGTCGACGAGGATAACCCAGATACGACTGCGAGTGACCATTACTCAGTCGAGCCCATCCAAGATGATGACGGCTCTTCGATTTCGAGTAGTCAAGTGCTAGATGAACCGTCAGATCGCGCAGCGCTGACTTTTGATGTGACCAAGATTCATGGTGGCAGCGGGCTTGGAGAAGGTGAGACGGCAACGCTTCGCCTGAACACACAGTCTGGCGGTACTTCGACTGCCCGCCTTGTTGTTCCGGAGACTCTGTCTGGCAACTCCGCCGTTACGCTGTAGATCAGCGCTTTCTTTTTGCGACTCAACAGTGGGATGACTATTCCGCTCACCTAGAACTATTGATTAGTGCTTTTCTTTCAGCTTGCGGCGAGACGGGATCTACGGGAGGACTCAAATTGGAACTACACTCAAAATTGATGTGAACCGGATAAGGTGGCTATCTCCGCTCCTTCTGCTCTTGCTTGAGCGTGTACACGACATAGATTACGATGGAGGAAACAATGGTCTGGGTGATCGGGTTGCTTGCGCCCAGTAGAACAGGGAGAGAGAGCCAGAAAAAGTAGACTGCGATGACGTACTTGAACAACGAGGGTGCGCCGGTTACTCGACTGTAAATGAAGCTGGCGAACGCGAAAAGGGGAGAAGGGAACATTACTCGCCACCTCCAGTTGACGTGTATTTCAACTGTTTATGAATGTCTTCGCTACCGGGTAGCCGATCGATAATTCGCCGAATCATATTGGGTTGTTCACTGTCAGACGCACTCAGCGGCTTCTGGCTGTGGCTCATCTTATAATCTACGTCTCTATCAGCTTATGGAGAGCAAAAACAGACAAGCAACTACCTGAACATCTGGTTAAGCGTTTACTGGCTAATCTGTGATTTATGCAGGTTCAGGTTCCTTTTTACGCATATCACGGTGCTCCTTGAGAACGTCGTAGAGGTCGTCGTCCGGCAGCGTGATAGTGTCATGGCCAAGCCACCTGTGGCCTCGATAGTAGCGTGGAAGCGACTCAGTATCGAGTGTGATCGTTCCCGCGTCGTCTGTGTAGGAGAGTCTGGTACCGTCTTTATTTTGGCCGACTTCTTCCGCGATGGCCATGAAGATTTGATAGTCGACGTTCAGGTCTACGGCATCTGTCTGTCGGGGAATGAACGTGATGATGCTGGTGCCGGTTGTCGTTTCTGGGGCGAATGTTGTTGGAGGGAGTTCGATACTCGCATCTAGGTATGCTTGATGCATTAACCACTGGCGCTCGCTTTTTTCGGTTGGGTTCCCCAGCATCGATGTCGGGGTTATGAGTGAGACTGCACCCGAGGGGAGCGTGTAGCTCAGGGCGTGCTCAAGGAAGAGCCACTCGTATCGC
Organism: Haloarcula sp. H-GB5; assembly: GCF_054850705.1. Lineage (NCBI taxonomy): Archaea > Methanobacteriati > Methanobacteriota > Halobacteria > Halobacteriales > Haloarculaceae > Haloarcula > Haloarcula sp. H-GB5. Next base: position 151,920 of record NZ_JBTWBG010000005.1, read on the forward strand.
TGCGAGCTTTTGGTTTTCGTACTGTGGTCCCCGACTGTCCGGTGAGCGGTATCGAATCGGCTGAGAGAGAGTGGGCCGATGGCGTTCTCGTTGAGATCACATCTGTCGAACGGAGGGTTCACGACGGTCTGGTCGACGCCATGCCGGAGGACGCGCTCAATTTCGGTAAAACAGTCGTCAACGTTGTTGGCGGGGGAGGAGAGTTCTTCATGAGGAATGAAGGCAGTGTTATCCGCCTTGGCATCGGAATTGTAACCTTGCGTTTTCGGCATTTCTGGGGCCTCTTCTGGTCGCATACTCCGGAAACACTGGGGTGTGTTCTCGTCGTCTGCTCCGATGCGATATATCTCTCGAATCCCCATCGTCAGCGCGTTCCCACCGATGACCCAGCCGGGGATGCCAACGAGACTGAGCGTGAGCGCGGTCATTCGGGCTGCAGTCCGTTCGATATCCCACCCAAGACAGACAGCATTCTCTGTTCCTCGAGCAGCTGCTAACAGCAATCGGCCACTTCCACACGCTGGATCGAAGAGTACCGTCGACTCAGTGTTGTGGCTGTCAACCTGACCGCCGTCTGTACGCGCTGATTTTGTCTCCTCGCGAGCAAACATTCCGAGAGCGGACTGACCAGACACGTTTTCTACTGTCGGCTCCGGGTTTTCGAAATAGTCTCTCGTGGTTTCACCGACCCCGTGGAGAGCATCCGCGACATTCGGAGGCGTGAAATACTGGTTGAAGTTGTCCTCAGCAGTCCGTCCAGTGAGCTGGTAGAGTGCGCCTAGAATATCGGTCTTGGTTGCGGCGGTTACAGCAGTAATGGCGCGTGCGATTTCTTTATCATTCATCTCATGTGGGTTCTCGCGACAAGCAGCGACGACTGTGGTGTACTCCTCCTCTGCTGTCCCCTTCGGGATATTGCCTGTTTGGAGGAGTTTCTCGATTTCGTCAAGGATGCTGTCGAATCGCCGTTCGGTCGAAAGTGTTTGCGTGCCAGTGATCACCTCTGCGAGAGGCTTGACTATGTCTCGAAGCTCGTGTCGATATGGGGCTAAGTATGGCATTAGTTGAAACCTGCTCTACCCCCGTGGGCGAATAAAAATAGACTCGTACTATCTTTCCAAGCGAAAACCTTCCCCTTCCCCAAACGGGATGATTTCCTATTCGTCAACTTTCCACTCGTCGAGTTGCTTGTTGTTTTGCTTTCGACGTTTGAGCTTCCGCCTCGCAGAGCAGGCATCGCAGATATGTCGGTTGAACGGCTTCTCGGATGGTAACTCCTCGTAGCTGACGTCTTCTAGATCGAAAATCGAGGTGCCACACGCGACGCAAATATCTTCGTACCTGAGGTCTTCGACGAACGACTTACTGAGCGCGTCCGCACCATCGGTATCGAGCACATCGTAAACCGTAATAAAGAGGTGTTGCTCTCGGGCTTGCGATAGTCCTTCTGTGAGTGCGTGACGTTCGACCTCCTCAGTAGTGAACGGCGTGAAACTGTTCGTGAGGATGTTCGCGTGCTCGTCGTTCCAGTGGGAGACGACAGTTTTTGCAGTTTCGATGGTTGTCTGCTCGCTAAAGTACGAGTCACAGGCACTGCAAGAGCATTGCTTGAGGGGCGGCGTATGTACCCCCAATTCTGTCTCCTCGCTGGGATTCGACTCTGAGGAAGCGGCCATAGTTATGGTCTTCCGTACTGGCACTTGATGTTTTGCCCTCTGGAGGCGCAACGCGAGGATATCTGGTCCCCTCAGTGGTGTCTACGGCGCATCTGAATCATATCGACGACGGTCTGGTGGATTTCTCAACGAACTCACCGAGGGAGAGGATGTCCTTGGTGTCCAGACGTCGACGTTCGTGATGTTGTTGAGAACGGTGAGTACCTCAGATGGGTTCATGGGATCGTGTACCGTGTGGAAGGTCCGCCACTGCTCTGACCGGCTCGTCCGGGTCTTCATCGCAAACGCTGGCTTCCCGAAGATGGCTCGGTCTTGCTCGTCCGGGGCTTCGATAAGAACTTCGTTACCCGAACGGTGCGGTCCGGTTGCTGTCTGGGTGAGGTGAATCGGGAAATAGTTCCGCGACCGAACTGCGATACCGCCTTCACGACCTGGGCGTAGATAGGTCTGCTTGAGCTCGGTCTGGCTGTCCTCGACCATCTCGACATCGAACTCACATACGTAGGCCGCTTTCTTGATGGCCTCTTGCATAGAGGCCGTCTTCGAGATCGTTTCCCACTCTGCGTCTGGGGTCGGCTGATACGCGACTAAGTATTGGCCCGTGCTGGGCATTATTCGGACATACTCTCGTGATTCTGTACTGTTCAGCAGTTCGATGACGGGAGAGTCGAGTTCGGGAACTGCGAGCTGGTAGTTGTTCCTGGCACGACCACTGCGTCTGGTTCAGATTCAAATTGATTTGCCGTGTTCATTCGGAAGCACCCCTCTAATACTCAATTCCCACGCTTTGGTTGGCTAAAAACCACTCCAACTAGAACATTCTTATAATGCAGCACACGGCTAAAACGTGTATGGACCTCATCAGGGATGATCCTTACTCTTGGAAAGTGTATACATTTGGCGTTCTCGTAGTTCTTTTTGCCTTTGCTGGCGTAGTGGGTGCGCTTAGCCCTCTGTCACAATTAGCGGACGAGGACATGCTCAATGTCACCCTCAAGTCTGACGGCAGTTCTGTCGGATCAGTCGACGCTTCGGTCGCTAATACCAAATCTGAGATGGTGACTGGATTGAGTAACCACGATACACTGGCAGTCGGCAAAGGGATGTTGTTCATCCACGGCGAGACTACTGAACGAACATATGTAATGCGTGATATGAACTTCTCAATCGATATTGTATTCCTCAACTCGTCGTGTGAGATAACGACTATTCACAGCGCAGAGAAACCCGCCCCGGATGAAACAGGAGAGGAGCCGAAATACCACTACTCAGGAGAAGCGAAGTATGTTCTTGAAGTCCCGAACGGGTACGCGACAGAACGAGTTGGGGTAGGAGACGCTGTAAAATTTGAAGGCGGCTGTTAGACTGGGACTTTTAGGCTCATCCCGACCACTGCTACCGCAATCACCATTTGGACGAACTTCGTTCGGGAGCCGTTCCGACGATAATGTATTCATCGGCCATTAGTTCGCCAGTATTCCCCGCTTCGTTTTCAGGGGCATTTTCCCACGGGAGTGTCTTGGTCGGTATTGATCGTGGTTCGGTGGTTTCGAGAGTGAACCCGATGGCAGATAAGAAATCTTCGGTGATGAGGTGCATCGGGATCGGCGTCCTACTCATCGTTCGATTCCCAACGACGAGGGCGACCGGCTGTCCTTCTTTGACGACACGAGCGAGTTGGTTGATCGCCTCGAAGTAGTCGGCAAAGAACGCAAAGGCGTCGTCGCTACGTCCGTCGACAGATTCCAGCTCTTCGAGCGTGTTCCGGAGTGCAGTCGAAAAGACCGTCACGTCATCGACCTCGGTAAACGCACCGCTCCGAGTGCCACCAAGGCCAGTTGGGTCTACGTCCCGCATTGTCTTGATGTTGAGAGGGGTCGCGGCGAGCGCTGGTGCTCTCGAATATTGTCCGTAGGCGACAGTGGTTGAGTGGTCGCCATACGGAGGGGACGTGATGACTGAATCGATGGAATTCGTTACGATCTCGGTGGGGCTTCGACAGTCCGCAAGTCGGACGTCGATACTACCCTGTTCGCTTGCTTGTTCGTAGTAGCGTTCCATCCGACCGACGTTATCCGTGACCGCTTCACAGAACAGCTCCCACACGTCGGGGTTGTGGTCTGCACGGTCGCATTCGGGAATCCGCTGGCGTTTGAATTCGCCGTTCTGCTGGTAGCTTATTTCCCGGACGATAGACGCGAGGCAAATACGGAGAAACCTAATGACCTCGAAGCCCCACTCACCGCGACCTTCAGAAAGTCGTCGGGTGATCGAATCGAGTTCGTACACTTGGGGTTCTGGGAACCACCCTTTAGCTACAGTGGTCGGTTCAGATGTACTTCCAGCTGAGTGTCCCTCGTGGATGAATCGACGATGGACGTGCCAGTCGCTGAAGATGCTCTGGGCGGCAGCTTCGATTTTGGCTGGGTCGATAGGTTTTGCCTTAGTTCGCGCGAGTAAGCAGGCGAATGGGTTGATATCCGTTCCGACGCCGTGGTAGCCAGCACGTTGGGCTTCGGTAACGGTCGTTCCCGACCCACAGAACGGATCATAGATTACCTCGCCCGGTTCGATAAGGCCCGTCTCCTCCCAGTGATTAATGAGTTGGTGGGGAATCTGCGGAATCATCCGCGCCGGATAGTAGTGAAGGCCGTGCGTGAGCGGGGTGGTATCTACGCCGCTAAGCGACCAGTCGTACCCTGAAAGGTCGTATGGGTCGCGCTGTTCTGTACCGAACCCAGCGAGTGTATGTTGGGACATTGTTACGAATCGATTGTCGTATTGAAAGTGCTGAGAGAAGACTGAACGTTCGTCTCGAACTCACACGATAAAATAGTAAGCGAAAGGCGACGCTTCGTCGACACCGTACCTCATGTTGAACTCATAGTCCCGAATACCGGTTTCGTTAGAAGGCAGCGTTCTGTATCGCCGACCCGGATCTTGTAGTTGTACTCTCCATCTCCGGGCGTTACTCTGCGACTGCGCCTGCTTGATAAGTCTGTTCCGCAGCGAGGAGATCTCGAACCTCGGTCACCTCATCGACGTCTCCGTGGTGAAGGTTGTAGTCATGAGCTGGGCCGAGTACACGCTTGTCTTCGATGAGGTTGTTGAGCCCCAAGTTGATGAGAATCTGTTCGGCGTTCTCGATCACACTGGAGTCAATGACGTTCCGGGTGTTGTTGTGGAGATCAGTGTCGAAGTCCTCTGCATCAACCTCGAAACTGTCGTTCCATGCGACTGGCTTTACTGTGACTGTTCCCTCTGGCATACCTTTGTCGTCATACTCGGCGTCGACGTCAAGGATTTTCTCAAGGATGCTTTCAGTATCGTTGTAGACGAACTGTGCGCCGGAGTCTTCGAGCGCGGCAAGGCTACTACAGGAAGTATTATTCATTTGGACTCTCACTTCACTTGGAGGGTAAAAAACGCCTATACATGCTCTTTCGAGCGTGTCTTAGAATTCTATGAGAAGTCCGAAATCGTTGAGCTGACCTATCACTGTTTTCGGTTTTTTTCGCTACTTGTGAGATTGCTGGCTCAGAATACTGACTCGATTGTGATATCGTACCGGTCGATATTGTCTCGGGTGCCTGCGATCCCGAGCCGGAGCTTGGCATTATTGTCGGTCGGTACCATCTCCGAATTTTCCTTGTCTTCTCCGACCTTCTCACCGTTCTTGAAGAACTCCGCGAGTACGTTCAGTGATTGGTTCTGGTCGCCTGAGTTCGCGATCTCGACGTACGCTCCGACTTGGTTGGTCTGTTCGTTGATGATATCCTCGTGTTCGACGACTTCGATTGTTCCTTGGAGGCTGTCACCGATGTTGATGTTTCCTGTGATGTCTGCCTCGCTACCACTATCACTGTTATTGCCGTCACCGCCAGAGAGGGCTGAACAGCCTGCCATCGACGTAGCGAGTCCGACACTCATTACGCCGCCCGTTGTTCTGAGGAACTTCCGACGGTTGCTCTGTTTTGTATCTACCATGTTTGAGTTCGGCTTTATAGCCGACATATATGAACGTGCCGGGATAACCGAAAGGGCCGTTTCCTTGAGCAAACTCCAGCTACCGTTGTTGCTACTCTTGGAACTCATTATTCTTCACCGTCTAGGGGATTCAAAAACCATCTGCGGGGTAGTCTACCTACTCAAACACGACCACTTCACCGTCTGATTCCCCGAGAATAGCGCCCTCTGAGATTGCTACTTCGCCTTTCTTGATGACGCGACCTGTGGACGAGTTCATAGTGACGACTTCGTATGGGCCGAGCGCTCTCACACTCGTATCCGTGTAGCCTTCACTGGTCGTATATTCGCTGTACCCTGTTGTCCCATATGGAACGGTCAACTCGAATGTGCCGTCTTCAGAAGCTGTCGTGTACTGTGTATAGGTGAACCTTTTTCCCGTGGTCGTGATCGAGAGATTGACGCTGGCTTTTACCGTCGTGCCGGGAGAAGCGGTGCCAGTGATGGTCGCCCCTTCAACACGCTCAAAGACCTTGACTTCGGAACCTCGCTTTTCGCCGACGAACGAGGACTGGTTTCGGAGTGACTGGGGAGTACCTGATACGGTTTGTTCCGACGCGTACACTAACCGAAAATGTTCAAGAGCTCTTACTGAGTTTGGTGGCTCCTTATAAAGGCCACCCCGGACCGCTGTTGGGTTGCCTGTTGCGGCTTCCGTTGCGGCTTTCGGCGATTTAAACTCACGGACGAGAGGAGCATCACGAGGTGCCGCGATTGTCCCCTCTCTGTGGGTGGTGTTGTAGTAGACGACAAGGCTACTTGCGGGGGCCGCACTTCCGTGGAACTGATAGAGTCGCGTCCGAAGACTCTGGTAACTACGTGCTGACTGGATGTGTGTGATCTTTTCTCCATTTTCCGGATTAACGAGCTGGCGATGAAGATCGGACGCCTCAAGATCGTGGCTTTGTTCGAAGTGTGCCGGATTAGCGAACTGAGGATTGTTTCCGCTCCCCCATGAATCGTCAAGAATCACATACGGCACTCCACTTGCTTCTCCGAAGGTTTCGTCAGTCTTCTCAATGGCTGCTGACTCGTCGGTCTCTAAGAGGATGTCTGCGACAGTCGGTGCGTGCCATTGATGCGGATTTGAAACCGGAATACGATGCGTCTCGACGGTCAACCGATGGCCAGCGGACCACCGAGTCATTATCCCGTACTCCCCGTTTCGGTATTGGAAGTCACCAACATCGGAGTATGCACCCGTGTACTCTAATCGGGGTGATTCTCCAGTCCTGTATGAACCAGGAGCTGGCGTTCCGGACTCGATCCAATCAAATGTTTGCCGCCAGCCGTCGTCACTGGATACCGACGTGTAGTTGTCCGCTGCCGTGAGTGTTGCTCCTGAAATCGCGAAAGGGGCGATAATGAGGATAATGATTGCACTGGTAACAATTTTCGCTCGGAACCTGGCGTCACCGACCGATTTTGCATCCCATCGACCTTTGAGGGTATGATAGATTTGCTGAACCGCCCACCCCGAGAGAATGGAGATAGCGATCACGAGATAGTAATCGAAGCGAACCTGTGAGACAGTCGCGGACGCGACGGTCGCTGAGAAAACGACGAGTAGTGTGTACGACTTTGTACTACCTTGGCCGCGAACAGCACGGGCCAACATCCAGCCCCAACCCACAACTGCTGTGATCAAAGCAACTCCATAGGTAATAAATCCGAATTCCAGCGGGTTTTGTAAGGAGGATGCTTCCGCGACACCGGGGCTGTCGTGCCCTCCCACGAACCATATCACGTATTCGCTTTTCCCGATGAAGAACGCTACTATTTCGGGGAACACCACCCAGAAGCTTGCTATACCTAGTGCTCCCGCTACTCCGAGAGTCAGTAGGAATTTCGCTTTACCAATTGTTGTATCTTCCCAACGATATGCGATCTCGCTGATGACGACCGTCGAAAGGCCGACTATAACTGGAAGTGCAGCTTGAAGGATGCTCGTCTCAGTTGCAGTCACTGATATGGTAGTGAGGAACGGGGAGACGATGACGCTCGTTGTCCCCATACTCACGGCGGCAAGGAGGGCGGTAGAACGTCCTTCTTGACCTCGGATGTAGTCTGCAATCACTTGGATGTGGAAGAATACTGCAAGCGAGGCAATGAAAAACACCCCCGCCGGCCAGGTCAACAGGTAGAGGCCGGTTGATATTCCAGCGAGGAAACTCCATCGGAACGTTGGCTTATGCTTCCTTAATCGGTGTAAAGAGAGGGTTAGTGGCGGGTTTATGCTACGACGAGCTGTCAGTGCTTTTGTGTAACAGTAGAGAGCGGTCGCGACGAGTAGGGTTTCTGCGACGTGATGGTCGGCAAATCCTGCAACGGTTCTGGAGAGAAAGAGACCTGGAGTAAGTGCGACTACAAGGACGGTCACAAGCCCGCCCCAGCTGGTGCCCAGTTCTTTCACCAGCAGGTAGAGTGGTACGATAGTTAGGACGCCGAGGGCTGGCGGTGCGAATAGAAGAACTGTGTCTATCGTCGAAGCGGACGGGTTTCCTCTACCAATGATGAGTGCAAGAACCGCAAGAAATTGGTCGAAGACAGTCCCGAACTGGCCGGCGTGGTTACCCGTTGGAAACGTTGTGAACGGGTCGAATGATAATGTATTCGGGAAGTTGTCAGCGGTGTAACGCACATTTCGACGGTGGTACCAGGCATCGGCAGACTGGAAGGTAATTTCTCCGTTGTCTTGGATTAGGTTACTGTAGTTTCGAATGCGGTTCCAGATGATGAAGACTGCAAGGGCAAAAAATGCGAACGCTTGGACGATTTGCGTGGCAGACGCGGTGAGAAGACGTCTGTGGAATATAACAAAGACGCTGGTGCTACCGTCCTCGTCGCTCGCATTCATTAGTATCCTAAGTTTATTCCGGTCATACTTAATTCGGTCGCGTATTGGCTCCGAGGCATCGATAATGAGGCGTTCGATACCTTCTTAGCGAATCACCAGAAAATGGGATTCAATGAGTTCGGATCGTGCGTCGCACACCACCTCTAGTGAGTCGGCTATCTCACAAAACGAGACCGAACCCGAGGATGTCGAACTGCAGGAGGGACTGGATAGCATTACCGAGACGCCTCTGTATCAGTGGGGGCGAGATATTTTGATAGCCCTCCTATTTACGATGGCTATAACAACGCTGATCGTCGCAGTTTCTGGGGTCTGGCCTCCGTTCGCTGCGGTATCCAGTGGGAGTATGGACCCGAGTATTCAGCAAGGAGATATCATCGTTATAATGGAAGAGGGCCGGTTGTCGCCGGACGCTGCTGATGAAAACGGGATTGTAACGCTTCAAAAAGGCCGTGATGTTGGCTATCGAACATTTGAGGACTATGGCTCTGTTATCGTGTTTACGTCATCAGATTTCGATGACCAATCGACAGTCCACCGGGCGATGTTTTACGTAGAGGAAGGAGAGAACTGGTTTGATAAAGCGAACCCAGCCTACCTGAATGGCGCTGAGAGCTGCCAGTCACTTCGAAAGTGCCCTGCGCCGAATGCGGGGTACATCACGAAAGGTGACGCCAACCCGTCGTACGACCAAGCTATTGGAATGTCGCCTCCGATTCGGGAACGTTGGATAGAAGGAACTGTTCGGACGAAAGTCCCGTTCGTTGGTTGGTTCCGGCTTATACTCGGCGGTTGACTCACGTTCTGTGCCTTTTTTTTGGGTGCCTGTGTGACGGAGAAATAGACGTTAGTTGTCGGTATGGAATACGTTGTTGATCTCCGTAGCCGAGAGAAGACGGTCACGGGAAACGTGGGCGTCACCGGAGCCGTTGAGGTCAACGACGTACGTTTCGCTGTGGGGGCCGTCGTAGACTTCATCTACAGTTCCGGTGCGTCCGAGGTCGGCTCCTTGAGCGCGAACGAACACACGGTCGGTCTCTTCGATGTCTGTACGTTCGTCAGTAGCGGTGTTGATAACCATCTGTAGTCTCCTGTTCTTGTGTTCCGGGTATTCTGGTACACACGGACTTCGCTTTGATGCTCTCTTTACGATTCGTCAGCTTGGGCTTCCTCGTCAGCGTAGGCGAGTAGGACTGCTCGGAGCGCCATCGGGCTAGCTTCGTAGACTCCTTCGTCAAGTCCATCGTTGAAACAGTCTGCCGTTTGCGAGAGGAGGTCTTCTGCACTCAGGGGATAGCGGGCGATAGCGTGCATCACCTTCGCCTGCATCACGGCCTTTGTGGAGAGAACGATCTCGCCCTCGTTGTACGACTCGTTGAGGTAGTCCGCGAGCAGATTTACTGCCTGAATCCACTCTCCATAGCCGGTATCAGCACGCCCACTTGACCAGTCACTGTCCGTCAGCGCGGTACGAATTCTCGGGAGAACGTCATCGAGTTCCGCTGTTCGGTCGTCCTCGAGGACCTCTAAACTACTGACTGCTTCGACAACGGTCTCTTCACCCGGCGTGTCACCAGGCACGAACCCGACACGGTGTTCCGTCTCCTGGCCGAACGTCTGTTCGTGGGTGAGTCTCCCAGCGAATCTGAAACCACCGGCTTCCGAGTGGTAGAGCCGGTACGATTTTCGATTGTGGTTTGGAGAACGCCCCACGAGAAGTTTTTCAGACTTCTCGTTCACTCGAACAGCTGATTGCCACCGTTCGATTGACTGGAAGGCCTCGATAACCTCCTCGGAGGGAGTTGGGGGTAGTTCATTGACAGTAGTGGGCTGGCTGGCGGTCTCGAATTTATCAAGGGTAGAAGACGACGTTTCTGACATTGGGCTTCTCTTCTACTCTCGTGGAGAGGGACAAACCCATGTGTGAAGCCGATTAATCTGTGGGACTGGTCGGACACCGCCCGTAGTCGTAGCACTCCATTCCGCCAGCTGGTTCAATTCCCCAGCAGTGCTTCGTGCCGATATCCCCGCGGGGGATTTCACCAAAGATTTCGATGATCTGGTCTTCGAACCACCACGATCGACGTACCATATCCCGATATGGCATTGCGAGCCAGAGACTTTCTGTACCAGATTCGAATACGGGTGTGAGGTGCTCCCGGCTGATGATGGGCGTTCCGCGTTCCCAGATGCTGATCTCTGCCTTGTTCTGCCGGATGCCACCCCCATCATTGAAATCGTTGTACGCGAATTTGAGGACCAGACCGTCGTAGGTCTGCTCCGCTTCCTGGGGGGTGAGCTGACGGTGGGGTAGCTCAGGCACCCAGATGACGGCCCGCCCGTATCCCTGACCCATTGGTTCAGCATTGGGAAGATGCCGCGAAAGCTCCTCATACACGGCTGTACGGGTGGAATCTGCAAGTCGATCATCTGGGAGCGGCATTTCGAGGACGGAGTTAGCAGCTTGTGACAGAACTGCTTCGGAGTTGTTTGTAGCCGTAAATGATTTCGACATCTTCCAGTACACGTCCGTATTCCTGCTAATTCACAGCAGCGTCCAGTGAGGTGAGTGCTTCGTGAATGAGTTCTTGATTGAGTTCCTTCTCCGTTGGCTGTACGATGTCGGGGTCTTGGGTATCTTGATGGATTCCGCAGAGGATTCTTGTGGCAGTGGTTGAGTTGTTGCACCGTTTTCCGTCTTCTTTCAGAGCACGGCACGACCCAGACCGCTGTCTACCTAATCGAAGGAGGGCTGAAGGGTCACTGTGGATTGTGACTTGGTTCTTTTTGTCGTTGTGTTGGTAGCAGCAGTCTCGTCCACGGGCAGCATCGTTCTGGCAGCGTCGGATCTGGTGTCCGTCCCCGATGACTGCTTCACATCGGCCACGAGGGAAAACAGTAGACCGACTGGGCGTTGATTGGGATCCAGCGTCGTTGATGCCGCCTCCGAAGTCCCTGAGACTACACATTGTTCGGTTCCTGGATTGGATTCGCGCTCATTTGTTGTTGTGAGGTCATTCGGATTTTGTGTTGTTGAGAACGTTTGCTTCAAACCGTTCAGCCATTTCCTGAACGATTACGTCGTAGTAGGCAACTGAATACTCTGAGGTTGGTGCTTCTGCTACTTCCGAGTAGACATCCACGAGGTCTTCGTCTGAAAGCTTCTCGGGGTCTTTACGACTCGTCTCAGTGCTGGTTGGTGGTGAATTCATAGGTGTTTCTCGGATTAGGCTCGAATGGAAGTCTGTGACGAATCGACGAACTCAGCGTCGACATCGACTTCGCTCTTGAGCTCGCTTTCACAGAGGCTGACGTTTCGGGTGACAGTGATGGTCTCCGCGTCGATATGATGGTCGATGAGAAGCCGTTCAAGGCCTTCAATGGCTATTTCAAGAACGCTGTCCATATTTGCGATCGCATAGTTTGGACGGTCCGCTGTCTCCCAGCGGTCTAACCTACGGCCATTATCGAGGTCTTTGATTCGGGCGGGATACTTCCATTCTTTTGTGGCTGGTGAACAGTTGGTACTTTCCCACTTGTCCACTGCGTATATTCGACCATCGGTCGTTTTGACTGTTAAGACTCTTTCATGTCCCATCTTTCAGTAAAACCTTCGCCAGAATAAGGGTCATAAAAACCGATTGTACAGCTATCTTTTGACTGCAACGGATTCTGCTGTGGCCTCGTCGATGTAGCGCTGCATACTTGCCCGAATCTCGGATTCGGGGTAGACCTTTTTCCGGGCTTGCTGAACTATTGATAGTGCTTGCTCACTAGGGAGGTCTTCGTGTATGGCTAACGCTGCTGAACAGACTCCTCCGGAGCGAGAGATGCCGGCTTGGCAGTGAACGAGTACTGTGTCCCCTGCTTCGAGTGCTTCCAGTACGTAGTCTACTGCCGCTGCAAACTTCTCGTAGTTGTGGGGACCATCGAGAAACGTGAGCTCGTCGCCAGTTGTTGATGCTTCCGGGCACTCCAAACCGAGCCCGTCGTAGTATCCTAGGGTTACGACTTCGTCGAACTGGTGATTGTCTGGTAGTTGTCGGGTTTTTTCTGCGTCGCTAATCCACAGGTGTTCTGTAATCTTGTCCATCTGCGCTTGGTGATGAGTCTGCACGAGGTAATTTAGATTTTTCTATCAATTGTTGACTGAGGGCGTGTAGATTGAGTGGTTGAGTTCCTCGCCGTATCAGTGCTTGAATGACCTCTCAGTATCTATTGTTTCACACTGTTTCCCCCCCTCTACTACTTTTCGAGAGGGAAAATGGACCAGCGACTCAAAACAACCAGACTGTTCTCAGTTATCGCTGTATCCGTGAATGATATACTCATAGCTGTCGCCAGGGTTGTACTTGCTTGCGACATCGAGCGAATTCATTTCATCTACGTTATCGCTCGTAAGCGAATTCAAGTCGTCAGCAGTGATGTAGATTGTGTACGTGTTGCGAATTGTGACTTTAGTCACACCGGATATCTCTGCGAGACTGGCTTGAGTAACCAATTGGCCAGTAGTTAGGCCTGCTGCAAAGAGCGCGGCAGCAGCAAGGCCCGTGGGCTTGTAACCGCTCATCGTGGTCTCATCAACATTGTCGATAAGCCGGTTCGCTTCTTGAATGTGTTCTTGCGGAAGATCCAACTTGCTGGCGAACTGCGGCAAGTAAATCCTCGGAGATGCCGGCCCTAGCTCAAGATTGAGCTCGTGCACAAGATAGCGCTGAGTCCGTTTCACCTGCTCAATTTCGATGCGAGAGACGGTCTCTACTTGATCGTACGTCCGTGGAATCTTCTCCATCCGAGCTGCGATGTAGAGTGCGGCAGTTGCGACTCCTTCAATTGACCGCCCGAGAAGAAGATCTTGCTTGCTCGCTTGGCGGAAAATAACAGAAGTTGTCTCGACTGCATCTCTTGGAAGGCCGAGTGCTGACGCCATCCGCTTGACCTCTGTGATGCCGCTTCGGAGATTACGCTCGCGCCGGTTCTGTGTCTGGTATCGTTTATCCCACGTCCGCAGCCGGTTCATCTTCGCGCGTTGCTTGGATGATAACGGGTTTCCGTTTGCGTCCTTGTCTTGCCAGCTGATGTTAGTTGATAGTCCCCGATCGTGCCGAGCTTCGGTGAGTGGGGAGCCAACGCGCGACTTTTTTGCTTTCCCCTCACTGTTGTATGCTCGCCATTCGGGGCCGTGGTCGATAGTAGGAGATTCGTTGACGTACCCGCATTGTTCACAGTATTGTTCGTCTGAGTCTGTTGTGAGGTGGCTTTCGCATTCTGGACACTCCCCGCTATCAAGAGCTTCTTTTTCGTGAGAAGTGCTCTGAGCCTCTGTTTCTGCCTGCGAAACCGGCTGGCGGGTTCCTGCAGACGCCGTATTGCTTGCTTGTGTCTGGTGGCGTGTTGATTCCATGCTTATTCCTCCTATCGCTGTCTGTCCTTTCTGTTTGTTCGACCAGTAGATGTGTCTGAGTACGTTGAAATCATTGAAATCGAGCCTGAGCGTGTTCGGACGTTTCCGATGGTCTCTTGATGATTCTCCTTATTCTCTGCCAATTTCCATGGAGAGGCACAAACCCATCCCTCTTTTTCTGGTGAAATAGGCATGAGGTGGCCGAAATCGCTAGTTTAACCGTTCCAGTTTAGGAATGTTTATAACCCACTCTGTTGTCATCTCAAGTGGAATGTCTGACCTAATTGTCAAGGCAGCAGTCAAGGAGCATCTCGACGACCACAACGTTGCATCTGACTTCTACGAAGCGCTTGATGAGGAAGCCGCGGAACTGGTCGACAAGGCCGCCGAACGCGCAGCGGCGAACGATCGGAAGACGGTGCAGTCACGCGACCTGTAGAACGGGAAGAGAACTTCTGGTTGAATTCTTGAATAGCGTGAAACACAGTAATGCTGTTTCTCCCTCTGGTAGCGTTCCGGTCGCTATTCGTCGGTATACCGGGCGAGAAGTCGGTGGTCAACGATTTCTGCCTCTGGTGAGAGGAAAAGCCGGAGGTAGAACCCTTCGAGATATCGAAAGATAATCCCGTCCGTTTCCTCGATAGCACTGTTGTTCTGGTAGTACCAGTCCATACAGGCCTCTACTACTTCACTCGGAGGTTCAGCGAGCTTGTCGATGTGGTCGTATTTGAACGACGGTCCATTCTCCGGGTCACCGAGCGCATCAGCATCCGTGATCTTGAGAACTGATGTCACATGGGCTGTGTTACTGTCGTGGTAACGAGCTGCATCTATAGCATCGTGGGCTGTCTCGCAGAACGTTCCCGTGATGTTGGGGTTGCCGACATCCTGAACGAGAAGTGGAACCGGCGCAACCCACTCTGGATTATTACTGTTCTCGATAGCCTCTTGGAGAGCGTTGATTGCGTCTACGATACTGGCGTCAAGTTCTTTTGTGATGAATCCCATCGTTCTTTCTGTGGTTTAACTGTTGAGTCGATTGATTTCGTCTTTGCTCAGGACACTGTTTACGTCAGGTGTTGATGGCGATAAGCGGAGTGTAAAACGCGTCTCCGATGAGTCGATCCACTTCTCGTGGTCGGGGAACTCACTTGGAATCCAGGATTCTAACGCTGAACAGTCGTCGAACGAGTTGGTACTTGTGAGGATCTGGACGTGTGAGTTGGTGGCATCTATGACTTCGGGTTCTGAGTCCGTGATGCTAGCGACTTCCTCGGAGATGCTGGAGATTCGCGAGTCTGATCGCCTTGGTATCCAGAGTTCGATTTTGATGGTATCAGGCATACTATCTCCGTCTACTCTCTGTAGAGGGGTATAAACTCACTCCACTAACACACAGACGGGAGTTCAGCTAAGCAGTCCTGGACAAGCCGTTGGCCATATTTCGTAAGGGAGTCTCAGTCTTGATGCTCAACTGCTGATGTAGTGAGCGATATGTCGGCGCGAACTCATCATCGATCATTCCTCGACGAACTCCCAGTCCCCCATCTCGTCTAACTCTGATTCGACTTCGTTGGGGACGTCATCCCAGCCAATTCGGTAGTGTTCTCCCCCTTGGTCCATCTCCTTAGGATAGATGGTTCCTCGCTCCGTATCTCCGATGAAAGTGAAGATGTGGCGGGTGTCCGAGCACCAAGTGGTGAGGGATATCTGCGCGTGCATTATTACTCTCCTCTGGCTCCATTGGGAGATAAAAATCACTTTGGAAGCCGCTCAATCTGCTCGTCGAGGTATTGCTTGAGCTGCTCGACAGTATCTTCAGAGACTGTTGAGGCCCCGAAGTCACTTCGGAATCCGTGTCGGAGTTCGTCGCTATCGAGTACTTCGACTCCTTGCTCCAGCTGGTCGCGAAGTTTCTCTTCGTCACCACGATGGAGATGGGGCGTTATCTGAGTGAGTGGGACGTCTCCCGCGATAGCGAGAACGTCACGAAGGTCGGTTTCACGCCCACTATGAAGCTTTACCGCAATAAGGACATCACCCGTGACGGTCCGAGCAGTTGTTTCCTCTGTCCCTCCGCTGATGGTCTGCTTTTTGCTGTGGTTGAGGAGGTAGTTGAACGACCACTGTGCCTCCGTCTGTCGACAACCGAGACCATTGATGAGGAGGTCAACACCCACTGGTTGCTGTGGGGTAAGCCGCTTCTCGTATTGAGTGACTTCGGTGTCGTAGATCCACTCCTTACTTTGGGATTCTGTTTTTTTAAAATCCCGAGTCTTGAGGAACTCGATGACAGCATCTCGATCCTCGGGTGCGATAACTACGTCAAGGTCAGTCGAAAACCGCGTTTCGAATGCGGAGACAGCGTACCCGCCGACGAGAACAAATTGGTGGGGACTCTCATTCAAATCGGCAAGGAGGCTGATAAGAGCGTTACTCCGGTCGTTGAAACTCATATCTTATGGGGTGGCGTGGTCGTGTTCACTGTAGTTCACATCGAGTGATAGCTCCTCATACATTTGGTCAAGCATCTCCAGCGCTGACGCGAAGGCGGCGTAATTGTCTTCCATGTACTCAATGGTCTCGCTTCTGGGGATAACGGGGTAGCCTTCCACAGTATCGGTATCGAGCCAGTCGCGAGGTTCCAAGACGATCTGGAGCGCGCTTTCATTACTCTCTGCAGGCTGTCGTTCGTTTGCTACGGGAATGTTGAATTGGCTGAAGAAGTCCCTCCAGGCGTCGGTATCTGCTTGCTGGACGGTGAGGAACAGCGGATAGTCGTCTGGATCTCGACCGACTTGATACCCACCTTGTGTCCACACGTAGACAGCGTCGATCCGAGTGAAGGCGAACTGCAGGTTAGCAAAGTGTGGAAGCGTGTATGCTTCCTCGATAGTTGGACTACTTGTGCGGGCGCTCGCCGTCAACAAACTGAGTGCGCGGTCACGAACTTCTTCGTCGGTAAGATACAGGCCCTTATCGTACTCGACGAATCCAGCGGCTTCTAACCGGTTGACTGCTTGCCGGACTGTCTCGTAAGGCGTCCCAATCCGCTGGGAGACGTTCCGAATAGAGTCCCCGCTATTGAGACCGAGGAGGACCCGTGCCGCCGTTCCGTCGAATACTTCGTACATCTTTCAATTACCAATATTCGGGGAACAGTAAAAACATTTACCCATAGCGCATGAAAGGCTATTCACGGAATTTCGTGTGGTTGAGCACGCTACAGGCTTCTGCTGCGTGCTCTCGACGGCTATCGGTGAGTCGCTCCCAGATCGGTAGGTCATGCGGGTCGTCGACGCCCCCAACTACTTCCGCGTCATAGTGTTTACCGTCAACTTCGACCCATGTGTGTATATCTTCAGCATCTTGACGAGTTACTTTAGAGAGGGAACCAAGCCGTTTGAGGACACGGCTGGCGAACCTACGGCAGTAACCGCTGTTGATCTCAACAGCGTCGTGTACGTGTGGCGTCCCCTCATTGTGGATGAAATCGTAGAGGACCATCTTGACGGTTTTCTGAACGTATTCATCCGTCGATTCGTCCATCTTCACTCAGATGAACCTGGACTGTTCGTCACTGAGATGCGTATAGATGAGGTCCTCAAGTGAGCGGCGCACGACTGCTTCTACAGTCGCTTCACCCCAGGAACCGGTACTGGGTGAGGTCACACGGTAGGGTTCTAGCTCGTCGGCGCAGATGCCGTGGATGTCGCGGATATCCTTGAGCACAATGAGATTGTCAAAGCGGTTCTCACCGCGGAGAGGGCTTGTGAGTTCGTCGTGTTCCTCTGCGATCCTACTTGCGATCGTTGACGGCGATTTCTCGCTAGCAGCAAGTCGGTTTTCTGCCTCTTCTAACACTATCTGAAGATACTCTGGCACTTCCATCCTTCACCCGAATACGGGAGGTAGAAACATATTCAGCTTTATTCTCGGAAAGGTTCGTTCGTACGAATGTGCGTTCGGAGACCGTTATCTCGTTGAGTCGGTTGACAGTCACTCTGCTGTCGTTCAAATGGAACACCCCGGTCATAGGGGAGTTGGTTGAGAAGTTCCACGTCCTCGTCCGGGCGGAGATATCGGAAGTTCTGCGGGACTGTGAACTCCGCGTTGGCGCTCTGAAGGTCGTTTAGAGGAACTGGATCGTCGTAACCAAGCCAGCCGTCAATTCGGATCGCTGACCCGGTTTCTTTGCCCTTGAAGTAGTCCTTGAGATCGTCCGTTTCGTGGGGCGTGAAACGAACTGTCTGTTCGATGAGTTCGTCGACGGGTGCTTCGGTGACAGTGTGTGTCTCGAAGCCGCCGACGATAGCGCCCAGGCCGCCCGTAGCGTATAGCACACCGCGATACGGCGGGTCCTGTGCCGGGGGTCGTCGGCGGTACTCGTAGCGTTTCTCACCGTCTAGGATGGCATTCGCCCATCGCTCTTTGATGCTGAGTAAAACGACGGGCTTGTCCCGGAGCGGGTCCATCCCTATCTCCGGATCTATCCTCGTTTGTGTTTCCATACTCTCACTTCACAGAGGGATAATATAAAATTCCGGCTGATATTGCTGGATAGCGGGGGTTAGAACGCAGTTAGACTCGCGTTTTCTGTATGCGATGGAGTGGCTTCTGGGTCGAAATTCGTTAGCAGATGTTCTGCCGTCTCTTTCGTTCCGCCTGCTGCGTTCATCGAGAAGTTGCTCCCCTTCGACACGCGATGGAGGAAGTCCAACTCGGAGGGGATCACGTCGGTGGAGACGATAATGCGAGGTCCGTTCTGCTGTCGGGCGAATTCTCTAATGGTTGCTGTGAACTCCCCGAAGTCGAATGCCGGACTTGATGACGACTTCGCCTGCGAATCATGTGTGCCTCGGAGCTGGTAGCGATTCGTGGAATCTCGGTATGGAGGGTCACAATATACGACTGTAGAGTGGGTGCCGGAGGCGGCATCCGTCAAGAGGTCAGCGTAGTCTTGGCATTCGATCTGTACTCCTTGTAGGCGGCGTGCGAAATTGGAGAGTCGCTGGATTGAGTTGTTCCACTGACGGGCTGGATTCCGTCGACCACTGACGGTCGCTCGGAACCCGGCTTTCTTCGCCGCCTCTCCGCCGTATTGAGCACGCCGGATGAAGTAGTATCGTGCAGCCCGTTCGACTCGGTCACTTGGACGGTGTCCCTCGAAGAAATCGGTTGTCCACTCGTGATGGAGTTCACGAGCGTACGGAATCATCTGGAGGCGGTCGATGAGTTCTTCGGAAGCGTCACGGAGGGTGGTCATAAACTGCACGAGGTCGGCGTCGGCGTCGTTGTAGATCTCGGTTTCTGCGGGTATCTTTTCGAAGAGGAGTGCTCCGGACCCACCGAAGACGTCGATGTATGTGTCGTGGCGAGGAAAGGTGTCGAGAACCCAGTCTGCGAGCCTACCTTTGTTTCCCGGCCACGGGAACGGGGCTGAAGCGCGTGGCATCTAGGCTACCTCCTGTTCACCGAATGCAGAGAGGTGGGTAATGCCGTTCTCGGTGGAATCTGCCTCGAGGAAGGGTGAGGTGGATTCAAGATTGAAACTGTAGTTCCGCGTCAGCGTATTCCCGCTGAGGTCGGTTGTTGGGAGCATCGAAATAGGACTGGGTGACTGCTTCGTGAGTAGCGCCCAGTAGGGCTCGCCGCCGACGCCGCCTTGCCACTCCATCAGATGCTCCATAATCAGGAGGTCTAACGACCTATTCGCGTATTCGTACCGGCTGCCGTCGTACGGCGGGTTGATGAACATACAGACGGAATCGTCCTCATATGCGCCCATCAATTCGTGCGGTGTCTTGGCCTCGATTAGCACATCGTCGAACCGACGCTTAAACTCTCGGAGGTGTTCTCCGATTGCGTCCTGACTGTCATCGATACTCCCTGTCACGGATGAGGGAGAGGCAAACTGAACGAAGAACTGAGCTGCGCGAACGATGTCGTCTGTATGCCGATAGCCCCGTAGGAACGTCTTCTCCCACTCTGCTTGAAGGCTTGAATCGAGTGGAGATTCCGCAAGGAATCGGACAAGTTCGCTGTGCTCGTCCTTGATAGTGTTATACAGGTGGAGGAGATCGCCGTGGACGTCGTTAACAATCTCGTTTCGACTCGCTGGCTTCACGCCGAGGAGCGTCCCACGGGACGCGCACGGTTCGACATACGTCTCATGGTCTGGAAGCAACTCGACGATATCGTTGGCGAGTTGGTTTACTGCTGGAGCTGTTTCGGCCTGCGGAGTGAACGTAGGCTGGCTGAACAGGCTGGACACTGGGGAGTTTGTGCGAGAATCCATCATCCGGTCGGTGGTGTATCTGAGGTTCTCACCTCGCGATTTTTTTTTTCAGCGGGCGGGGAGCTTGATGTCGTAGTCTGTCTCGTCGGCGTTGAACCGAAGCACGTCACCAACGGACGCGGATTCGTCCGGCCCAGTCTCCACGAGAGCGGCCTCGATGGAGTTGACGGTTTCAAGCGATTCGATTTCGTCGATCAGGTCTGGGATGCTTTCTTGCACTGTTGGTGATTTCCTTCTACGTCTTCCTCGAGGCAACAGCGCCGATATGCTGGTACCTTATCTTCTATACCCTCTACCCCCGTGGGGGTTTACAAACCTACCCCTCGGGTCAGGTTGGGCCAAATCGGTCTGGAACGTCGTCGAGACACTGCATCGAGAGTTTGAGGATACGACGCCGACAGTGCCGACACTCCGCCATATCGAGTGCGTCAAGGGGGTCGGTGTTCTCCGTATTTACGGAGTCGTCGTAATAGTCTAAAATCGCGTTCGGGTCGATTGTTGTTCCGCATACGCACTCGTTGAGCGGACTGTCTGAGTGCCCGGCGACCGACTGCTGGCCTCCCGCGAAGTCGAAGAGTTTGGTACCTGTTCCCTGTCTGGACTCGGACGTCGTTTCCGTCTGCTGCTGGAGCTTTTCGACGTACTTGCGGAACGCCCAGATGTACCCGATCCAGGTGTTTTTGACCGGCTCAAGATCAGTGGACAGTTGATTCGTTTGCTTGTTCCACGCTTGCGTGTCGATGGTGTCGAAGTGCTCGCGGATACCGGGGTACTGGAGATGGCGCTTCGTGATGCCAAGACCATGGAGCGTGTACTTACTGGGGAGTGCGTCACGGACGGCTTCTGCGATGTCCTGCACTTGGTGGTGGTCCAACTTCTTGATTGACCCGAGGCAGACGTGGTCTGTGAGCAGTCCGTTCTCACGGAGATGGTCGAGCATCCAGAGATACCCAGCCACGTCTTCGCCTTGGAGCACGGCGATTGGTTTGACGCCGCTGCGGTCTAGTAGTCCACTTTTTTCGGCCAATTCGAGCGATCT
This sequence comes from Haloarcula sp. H-GB5, assembly GCF_054850705.1. Taxonomy (NCBI): domain Archaea; kingdom Methanobacteriati; phylum Methanobacteriota; class Halobacteria; order Halobacteriales; family Haloarculaceae; genus Haloarcula; species Haloarcula sp. H-GB5. The sequence goes on from NZ_JBTWBG010000005.1 coordinate 173,220, forward strand.
CCAGTGGTCGCGAATTGTCCACCGCTGGTGGTCCCGTTCGGTTCGCCCGTGTTCGCGGAGAAGTTCATCGGTGATTGGCCAGTCCCGCAGCGCCCAGTATTTGATCTCGATCCCATCGTCAAGGTGCTGGATGAGGTACTCAATATAGGTAGAGAGATCCGAGGAGTACGTGCCATCATCGGAACGGGAAAGTTCCGTGAACCCACCACAGTCGATCAACCACTGGGGGCCTTTCCAGAGAGAGTTCTTGTTCCTCGTGGCAAAACTGATCTCAGCGTGTGTCGGTGTAGGAAATCTCGAGCCGTCGATGGTGTGGCCGTGATCTTCGACTTGTTCCCCTCTTGATGCGATACGGAGTGATTTAATTGAGCTGCCAGAGGATACACCCCAGTAGACAACAGGTATCTCCCCGCTTACGTTACTGTGGGAGTTCAGATTCAGCGCGTCTGAACGAGTATCTACACCCATAGTCTGTTCAATCTGTATGTTCTCTTGCGTAGATGTGTTCGGACTCATAGATGGTATTGTGTCTGCCTCGAAGCAATCAGGCGATTCTGCTTCGAAGCAATCAGGCGATTCTGTTTCGAAGCAACTCACCTTTACAAGGCTGATATAGATTCCTCTACCGAATTCTGAGGGGTATACACCTACGACAGGGGCTACGCTACCGAGGAGAACGTCGTTTGTGTACGCTCGTTTTGTTTTCCCATCGCTTCGAACCCCCCTTGTTTCATCTGGACAAAATGAATTGGCGGCTCTATTTGAAAGGAATGCTGCATGGGGGTGGGGAACCCTCGCAGAGAAAAGCTGCGAGGATTGTGTCTGGGTGGAACCTCGACCTACGCCGGTACTTGGCACTTTGGGGAGCAGTGCCTGATGTACCGATCAGGCCTTGCCGTTCCCCCTGGGCAAGGAGAACGACTGACGCCAGAGATGGGAGTCGAACCCACTCCTAACCACGGAAGTGCGTGGGAGGGAACTTCCAATAAGTCTCTGGTCACACTTGGACTATATTTGGCCGCAGGTTATTGAAAGTTTGCTTGCGGATTACTCAATCAGGAGGACGCGATACGCTGGTGGTCGCTCGTTGACGATTAAGACATAGGTGTCTTCGGCGGCATCCAGGGTTTCCTCGATGACGATGCTTTCGCTGACCTCTAGTTCAAACTCGTCAAAGGACTCACCCCATTCGTCTTCGAACTCGTCTACGAGGCCGATTTCGTCGATGAGTCGGATGTAGTGGTCGAACTGACCGAGCTCCTCGTACTTTTTGAGCGTCATTGTTCAGGCCGATGGTGCCTGCGGTTGTGCCGCTGAGTCGGTCTTGTCGGTATTCTCGTTGATGATTTCTGTACCGATTTCTTTGATGTCTTTCACGAAGTCTTCGTGGTCGAAGTCGTAGTACTGGTCCGCTTCGTCTCCATATGGTGCTTCGCCTTTGCGGAAGGCGTCGACCCGGTCAAGTGTTTGCACAGCGGCTTCTGCTGTCCAACGGTCGCGTGTCGCCTTTTCGACGACAGTAATGTTCTCCGGCTCGACCGAGACGTAGGTGTCGCCCTCGTCTGTTGTGTAGGTGTTCGGTTTGCCTACCACCATCACATGCTCGGGAGCCTCAAGGTTCTGAAGGTAGCTGACTTCGTCGGGGTTGTACTTTCCTGCGTAGGTGAAGAAGCTCCCTGTTTGGTCGACAATTTTCGCTCGAAGCGTGATCGGACTCTCGCTGACTTGATCGATTTCGGTGACCGTGCCCATCATCAGAACCCGGTTCGCGCAACCCCCTGACGGAAGTAAGTGGTATTTGGGAGCGCGACTATTCTCCCCATCCTCGTCGTCGACATCTCCCTGCTCTTGGAACTCGATGCTGGCTTCGTTGAACTCATCTGCGAACATGCGGACGGCTTCGTTACGCTGCGGCTGTGATTGGGATTGACTCTGGCTCATGAGTATTGTTGAATCAGATTATGGTTGGTTGCTGCTTGATTGCTCTCACGCTGAGGCCTCGGATTGGCCTGTATCGGTGTCCGTGTCGGCGTCGACTGCTTCTTCGAGGTGGATCTTGAGCGCCTGGAGAGTGTCTTCGTCAACACCATTGACGGCTTTCACATCATTCACGACGATGTTCCGACCGAGTTTCGGCCCCTCGATTCGGAAGTATTGACCGATGACTTCATTTTTGACCTCCTGCTCGACGACGCTCGTATCGAGTGCGTCCATCGCAAGGTCTTGCGCTTCCTCCAGCGAGATACCTGTCACTTCAGTAGTTGGCTCTTCACCGAAGACGACATCCTGCGCCACGTAACCGTCGTCGAGGACGCCCTTGATACGAAGGTCGAACTCACCTTCGACCTCGCCGTGTTCGCTACAGCGGCTGTTCTGGATGACGCGTGTGCAGTCGCCCTCTGGGCAGCGCTTGATGAGGCCCGACCCGGTCTTTACATCGACGAGCATGCCTTCGACGGTCTCTTCACCGCTGTTGCCCGTGATTTCGTCGTCTTCTGTGACTTCGATGCTGGAGGCTTTCGTGAACTTGACTGAGTAGCGACCATTGTATTCGTCTGTGACCACGTTGCGGATGTGGTACGTTTTACCCTCCTCAAGCGGTGGGATGCCTTCGGTGTCCTTCCAGAGGGTGAATTTGATGACATCGGTCTCGTCACCGATGAGTCCGACCTGTTCCATCTGGTCGCTGTTCGGGTCCCATAGCTGGACAAGTTCGACACGCAGGTCGTGCCACTCGTTGTCCGCATTGATTTCTTCGACCGGGGTTGGGTCGAATTCGCTGTCCTCTCCGGATGCCGGGGGAACTCCGTTCGTGTCCTCGATTCCGGCGGCATCAAGGTACTCGTTTCGAACGGTTCGTTTTGCCTCGTCAACAGGGAGACTGAACTTGCTGATTACCCCCGTAATTTCGGCTTCGACCTCGTCCTGTTCGAGGCTTAGGTGTTCGTCGAACTCATCGACTAGATTCGATGCTGCGTTGGCTACGTCGCTCATAGTTTCTAATATCGCTCTCGGAGTGAACCCGATTTTTGATACGGGGAATTGGGGCTCTACCCGCCCTCCTTTCTCTTCACTCCCTCACCTCCTAAGGGAGATACAAAATCTCCGGCTGATAGGGCTTTACCCACCTATATTCTATACTTGCGATTTGGAGTATTTGAATGGACACACCGCTCTGCAAGTGTTCTGGGATTGACTTGCCGGCTAAAGGGATTCTGAACGGCTTGTGCCTTCACAGGGATCTTTCCCTCACTCAGGAGGGAGATACAAACTACCCTGCCGACGATGCTGCCTGTCCTGATCTGGCCGTCTCGGTGTTCATGTCGGTTGATTGTTTTGTATGCTGAGGGAACCCGAGCATCTCCCGCTCAGCCTCCGTTAGCCATTGCTGGACCGCTTTCCGCTGCTCTTTGGAGAGCCGAGAATAAGATACCTGTTTCTGATAGAACGGATCGAGAACAGCTGCCTGCATCCAACTCAGACTTCTTCCCGTCCCAGTACTTACCGTTGTGGTTGAAACTGTCCCGTCACATCCTGATGGGTACTTCACCCATACCCCGTTGCCGTTAGCGTGAGACACAAGGTGCTCATCGCTCGTCTTGCCGTCGTTAAGAATTAGGACGTGGGTAGCGGTAGGTATCCAATCAAACCAGTCGTTCGTGAGCTGTTCGAGTCGCTTGCACTGAGCTTTCTGTTTCGCTCGTAAGTAGCGCTCCAGATCTAAGTGACGAGCGACATAGTTCGTTACTTGAGCGCGGTCAGCGTCGTCATCGAGGTCAAACTCATCAATTGCATCAACAGAGAGTATTCCGAGATCAGCAAGCATGTGGGCGACTGGTTGCTGATCCTGAATCACAGACGGGATGGTGTATCCATCACAAGCGTTGCGTTCGTCGTCGAGATATCGCTCGAAAGTCCGTTGGTGGGATACGACGTCGACTGTGTTTGATGTTTCTGCGTCGACGGCAGCGGCGATACACGGCGAACCGCCGATCACGATTCTTTTGAGGCGGTTTCCAGACAGACGGATC
>NZ_JBTWBG010000006.1:0-60013 GCF_054850705.1 Haloarcula sp. H-GB5
CGAAGGATAAGCTGAAGCCGATGACAACGTATCCAATAAAGCAGATAGTAACGAGGAGAGCCCCGGGACTAACAAGCTGATACAGTCGAAACAGTCCTCGTTCAAGCGGAGTAGTTGGCTGTCGAATCCGTCTGAATGGTCGATGATCCATCTCCCTACGGCCAGAGCCCCCGCGCCTCGTGGGCTTCAGCGATTCGTGAGAGAGCAACAATATAGGCAGCATCTCGCCACGTCACCTCACCATCGGTGAACTCGTCTCTGACCACATCCCATGCCGTCAACATTTCTTCTTCGAGTTCGTCGTGTACCCGTTCCAACGACCACGTACGGCGATTGATATCTTGTAGCCACTCGAAGTAACTCACTGTGACGCCACCGGCATTCGCCAATATATCCGGAATAACAGGTATCCCTCGCTCAGTAAAAATACGATCGGCCGCGCTCGTCGTTGGTCCGTTCGCTCCCTCGACGATGATATCCGCCCGCACATCCTCGGCGTTCTCGGCTGTAAGGACGTTCCCCAAGGCGGCAGGCACGAGAACGTCTACGTCAAGTTCAAGCAGGTCCGCGTTGGTGACGGTTTCTGGAGCGTTGTGACCCATCACAGCCTCGGGTTCTTCGTGGTGTGATGGAATCGAATGGGTATCGAGGCCGTTCGTGTCATAGACACCACCGTTGACGTCACTGACCGCAACGATGTTCGCTCCCCAGTCGTCGAGTAACCGTGCAGCATTCGAGCCAACGCTTCCGTATCCTTGGATGGCGACACTCGCTTCGTTAATATCCTTCTCGTAGTGCTTGATTGCCTCCCGAACGATGATGGCAACGCTCCGGCCAGGCGCTTCGTCACGGCCTTTACTGCCCCCGATGACAGGTGGCTTCCCCGTGACGACACCGGGAATGGTCTCGCCTTCCTGCATCGAATAGGCGTCCATCAACCACGCCATCGTCTGTGGATTTGTCCCCATATCTGGCGCAGGAATGTCTACTGTCGGGCCGATCGCTCCGCGGATCTCTTGGGCAAACCGTCGGGTGAGCCGCTCTTTCTCAGCCGAACTCAACTCCTTCGGATTGACCGCAACGCCACCTTTGGCACCCCCGAACGGGAGATCCATAACGGCGCATTTCCAGGTCATCCACATGCCGAGGCCGACACACTCGTCCCGCGTCACCTCGGGGTGATACCGGAGCCCCCCTTTATACGGACCTCTTACACTGTCGTGTTGGGCTCGGTAGCCCGTGAACACCTCGACCGTCCCGTCGTCACGTTCGATAGGAACGGTGACTTCGTGGACTTTCTTTGGGTGTTTGAGCCGTTCGACGATGTTCTGATCAATGTCGAGATGAGTAGCAGCGTGGTGAAGCTGCCGGCGCGCTGTTTCGAGGGCTGATTCGGGTTCGGTCGAATCTGCCGCCTCGTCGTCTGACTCGTCGCGGGTACTATCAGATTTCGATGCCATGGTCATTCGAGCGGTATTCGCCGGTTTCGCATCGGACCGCCACAGTCGGGACACTGGCCCGGGCTATCCTCCGCGATGATGATTTTGCCACATTCGAAGCACTCGTAGGGGGTTTCTTCGTCTGATTCAGGGTCGACATCTTTCATTGTGAGATCACGAGTGCCGCCAGGTGGAGTGGCGCACTCTATAAGGTGTAATAAGTGTATAAGGGAATACTCGGCTGTTGACTACCAAACAGCGCTTCAACCAGTAGGTTTGTTATTGAACTGTGTCCGTGGAGGCCGCCACCGGGAGATTGTTCTCTTCGAACAGTGCAGCAAACAGTTTCCGTTGGACGGTCCGGGCGTGTTGATAGAATGCAGGTGGGGAGATGCCGAGTGTCTCCGCTACGTCTTCGCCCGTGCTCTCACGGGGCGACTCGAAGAACCCACTGTAGTACGCCGTCTGGATCACCTCCAGTTGCCGCTCCGTCACTGAATCGAGGAACTTCGAGTAGAGATTGTGTTCTGCGGTCTGATCGAGCGTCTGCTTGGCACGGAGTTCAGCGCCAGCGAACGTCTCACGGACGAGCTGCGTGATCGTTCGGACGTCGATGCTGTCCGGGATATCGATGACGAGCGTCGTCGTGGTTGGATCAGCGGTCGCTTTGCGGAAGACGGCACCGTGATCGGCCAGCTCCAAGGCGAGGAACGGTTGTGTGAGTCGGAGCCGTAGAACGCCCCTCTCGCCGTCCGCGCTGATCTGCTGCACGTCGTCGATACCGACCAGCTGCGAGGCGGCGTCTGCCACGTCAGTTACCGCCCGGTCTTCGACGGTCACGAACACGTAGCTGCCTTCCGTGGACTGCTGGACGCCACCTTGATACGAGAGGGTGCACTCCGCGTCCTGTGCCAGCCGTGAGAGGACAAACTTCGGGTCGTCGATGGTGAACTCGACACGTGTCATCGACGTCGTGAGCAACGCATTCTTCCGTTCGATCGCACTGAGAGCGGATGCGATGGTTTCGCCGAGTTCTCCTAGGACGGCCTTCGCCGTCTCGTCGAACGCATCCTGGGTTGGTGCGTACACCGTCAACACGCCGTGAGTGAGGTCGTTATACACGAGCGGGATGCTCAATACGGACAGGTAGTCCCGGGAGATGGCGTCTTTCCGCCACGCCTCGTCACGGAGACCAGCAGCGACGTTCGTCACCATCGTCACGTCGCCAGTGGCTGCGGTTTGGCCGGCTGGTTCTGCACCCGATGCCTGGACGGCGAACGACTGACTATCCAAGTACCCCTGTTCGGTCCCGGCCCAGGCACGAGGCTCCAAGGTGTCGGTCGTCGGATCGATTGTCCCGATCCAGGCGAACCGGAACCGGTCGTCGGCGGTCAGCAGTTCACAGACCGTGTGATCGATTTCCTCGCGCGTCTCCGCCTGTACGAGAGCCTGATCGATTTCCCGTATCGTCTCGTTGATGCGGTTCAGGGCGGTCAATTGCTCGTTTTGCGTCTGGAGTGTTCGGTCCTGTTCCCGAAGTCGTGATTCCCGTGTGACGCGGTCGAGGGCTGCTTCGGCAGTAGCCGCGAGCAGATCGGCCAACTCTCGCGTCACCTCATCGAATGCACCGACCTGGTTCGAGCCCGCAACGAACACACCGTGGTTGCCGAGCGGGATGTAGGCCGCAGTTCGGAGGTCAGTTGCTCGATTTTCGAGCCGATCTGCGTCGTGAACGTCGTCGAAGAACAACGCTTCGTCTTCAACGAAACTGTAGCTCGGGAGCGTTTCCCCGTCGGCGTGCACGGTCGGGAGTGGCCCGTTCAGCTCGGTCATCGTCGCCGAGTGGGCTGCGGGTCGAAGATTGTTGGCCTCACCGTCGAAGAGGTAGACCGCACTCGCATCGAGAGTGAGCACACCAGGTGTGTCGTCGACGACGTGCTGGGCGATTTCTTGGTGAGTTTCGGCGTAGAGGAAATCGCGGGCCGTCTCGTGGAGCGTGGCGAGTGCCTCTTCGCGTTGCTTGCGTTTCGTGATGTCCCGACAACTGAAGAGGAGAGTCCCGTCCTGGATCGAGACTTCGCGCACGTTGACGAGGAGCGTGTGCTCGCGCCCAGCTTTATCGGTCGCCGTCGTCTCAATGTTCTTGAGGACGCCGTCTTCCGCGAGTTCCTCCCGGTCGAAGAGGTCGTCGCCGAGAAGGTCGTCGATCGTTCCGAGGTTCCGGATCTCGTCGACGGTGTAGCCGAAGATGAAGTGGACGTTGGGACAAACGTAGGTGTACTCGCCGGCTTCGTCCGTGATGAGGATGGTATCGGTCATGTTGTTGAGCGTGACCCGGTGCAGTTCTTCGGATTCTCTGAGATTCCGTTCGAGGTCGACGCGCTCGGTGATATCGACGCCTTCGACGACGATCGAGACGAGATCGCCGCGCTCGTTCTCGACCGGGCGCACGGAGAGGTCGATAACGCGCGGCTCATCGACGTCTGGCGGCTGTGGGACGACCGCGTTGCCGAACGTTCCGTCGAGTGCTTTCTCCACGAGTTGTTGGACGTCCGTGTTCGGTGCATCGGCCTGTGACCACCACGGAAGCGTCCAGAAGGGGTCGCCGACGATCGTGTCGATGTCTTCATCGATCATCTCCCGTGCTGTCTCGTTCACGCGGGCAAGTGCGCCATCCGGGTCGAGCACCCACGTCGCAGTTCGCAAATCGTTGAAGATCGCGTCAAATTGTCTGGCCCGGTCCCGTTGTGTGGCCGTCCGCTGTGCGGCCCGGAGGGCACGCTCTGTTCGGTCGATGAGTTCGTCGGTCATCTGTGCTGGCGGGTCCGAGAGCGCAATGTAATCGGTGACACCGGCTTCGATGGCCTCGCTAGCGATGGCTTCGCTCCCGGCAGTGGTGCCGAGGAGGACCGGGAGCGCAGTCGTTTCCTCGCGGATTTCTCGGAGGAGGTCGAGTCCGGTCGTCTCTTCGAGTGCGTACTCGGTAATGAGGCAGTCCGTGGGGCGCGTCCGGGTGGTGTCGATTGCCTCCGTCTTGGTTCGAACGTGGTGTACGGTGGCATCAGTCCGTTTCTCGAGGGTCGTGGCGAATTGCGTGAGCCAGTCGTCTGTCCCGACGAGCAACACCGTCGACGAATCCAGAATGGGTGGGGGAGCGGCCATTATTCGACCATTGAGGGACGTCGAATGGTCCTCTCGGTACCGATGCGAGCTCGCCTCCAGCTCCGGTACTGGCCCGGATCGGAATGTACGTCCATTGCTAGTTAACTATCTAACCGCCGCGCGCCAAAGACGTTTGTTGTTTAACCCCGTGAGATAGGGAGCGCGCTACGGATTATGAAAACGCGATTATCGGGACTTTTCGCGATCGACCGACTCTTCCCGATTTCAACGTTCCGCTATCCAACCAGACTCTCGAGGAATGACTACCCGACCTCCCACCACCCAGCCCGAAGACGCCACGAGCAAGGAACCGCAACAGCAGCGCCAGTCGGCGTGGAGACTCGTCGCTGGAGCGAGTCTCATCTCGACGGGGCTCGCAGCCTATGAGATCGTCCCGGCGAGTGTTACCCCGCTCATTCGCGACGCACTGAATATTGGGCCGACGATCGCAGGGTTCCTGGTCGGGGTCATGTTCGGCACCGCGGTGATCGCAAGCCTCCCAGCTGGAGCGGCGCTCGACCGGGCGGATTCCAGGACTGCGATGGCCCTCGCAGTGCTGACACTCGTTGTCGCCGGGACGTGGGGATGGATCGCTGGGCGGCGAGGGGATTATCGATCTGTGATTGCATCACGAGCGCTTGGTGGGATCGCCTACGTCGTCGTCTGGAACGCTGGCATCGACATCGTGAGTCGAGCAGCGACCAGCGAGAATCGAGCGACTGCTGTCGGCATCTTCACCGCGAGTGGCCCGATCGGATTCGCGCTCGGTCAGGGGACCGGGCCACTGATTGCGCATCGGTTCGGGTGGCCCGCCATCTTTGTCGCATTCACCGGCCTCACGGTCGTCGGCCTCGTCCTGTTCTGGCCGGCCAGTCGCGGACTCGGAACGAGCCAGGGGGGCGCTCCCTCGATTCAAGAGTTCGGTGCGGTCCTCCGGAACCGGAGGGTCTGGTCGGTCGGGCTGCTCGGGTTTCTCGGCTATTCATTATACCTGTTCGTGAATAGCTGGGGCGCGTCGTACCTCACCGCCGAACTTGGCCTATCACTTGCGGTGAGTGGCCTCTTGGTGGCAGTGTTCCCCGCAATCGGGGTGGTCTCCCGGATCAGTAGTGGCCTCCTGTCTGACCGTGTCTTCGGTGGCCGTCGCCAACCCATCGTTCTCGGATCCTTCGTAGTCGCGGCTCCGCTCGTGCTCGTCTTTACGCGGTTTCGGTCGCTCCCTCTGCTCGTCGCGCTCCTCCTCCTCACTGGATTTGCGGTCCAGCTGACGCTCGGCCTGTCCTTTACGTACGTCCGGGAGGTGGTTGATTCGCGGGTCGCTGCGACAGCGGTCGCGTTCCAGACGAGTGTTGGGTTGGCAGGCGCGTTCCTTGCCCCGATTGCAGGCGGGGTTGTTGTCGATCTGGCCGGCTTCGATACGGCGTTCCTCCTCGCTGGACTTCTCGCTCTCTGCGGGATCGCAGTCGCGTGGCGAGCACCTGAGCCAGCGCGTTTGTAGCAAAAACTTCGCTATCGAACGGCGTCGACACCCGAGAGCACAATCACAGCTACGACGACGTGACCCGGTCGCTGCTGAGTCTCACCTGGGACGCTCATCACGGCCGCGAATCACTCGTTGAGGCCACCTTCTCGGTGTCTGGATGCTTGAGAAACGCTTTCCAGTCGTCACTGAGGCATTCGACACCTGCCAATTCTTGAGGTTACCCATCGGCCTGGCGGTGCCGGCGTACCTGCTCTGGATTCGGTACCCAGGGATGGGCGTCCCAACAGTGGAGAGCGTGCTCTCGTGGTGTGTCGAACAACGCCTCACAGGACCCGCACTTGTAGGTCGTCTCGGGCCAGCGTTCGGTGACGAACATCGCGGTCACCGTCGTTCTGACCGGGACTGGGGCGGTCGACCGCCGAAAGTAGTTGTTTCCGATCACCGTCCGTCGACGAAGAGCCGACTGCGCCAGCTGCTTCGGTCTGTCCGCTGGGAGATACACCCAGCGGACGAACGCCTCTTCTGACGCCTTCGCCGAGGGTTGGAGAATGAACCATCGGTCGTGCTCGTCGCGGAAGAGATACCGCTCCGTGCCTCGATTCTGGAGATAAAGCGGGTCGCCACGACCGGGGATCAGCCGAAGTCCCACGGACGGGGAAATCGGGCTGAGAAGGCGGTCTTCCAGTGCGAGCGAATTGGATTCACCGGACAACGTCTCCTCCTCGAATTCGTCGAGTGTCACCTCGCTAGTCATGAGTCGCCGGGGCTCGACTCGTCTGAGCCTTCCTCCTGTGTTCGCTCGTGCAGATCGTTGAATCGCTCGAATTCCCGGCCGATGCACTCCATTGCCTCGACAGCACGTTCGATTAGCTGGTAGGTCGTTCGGGAGAGACGAAGAGTGTCCATCAGGTGTCCTCCTCGTCCGGCTCGACGAGGTCGTTGCTCTCAGCGACGAGTTCCTGCACGGCGGACGCAGGATCTGCTTCGACCGGTAGCGTTCGATGATCGAGCGGAACGGGATACGCACGGTCGCCCTGCGCACAGAGCACGAGCAGCCACTCTTCGCGTCCCTCTCCGAGGACGACGTAGTGGTCGATGTCCCGGCGCTGGAAGACCGTTCGATCTGCTCGGCTCACCGCATTCCAGTTCGCCGGCAACGACGGCGACGGCGTCCCGCCGTCCGGCGCGAGTGCGTGATGGTCCTGGAACTCGGCGAGTGCAGCCTTGATGTCGTCCCCGGTGAGGTGCCAGCAGTCGGCCGGGCCATCGCACGCGAGCTTACTCACTACCTCGTTTCGAAACTGGATGTAGTGCTGGTGAACGACGCTCTCGTCGTCGTAGTAGTCGAGCAGGATCGCACAGGCGAGTTACGCCGGGCCGCTCCCCGTGTAGCCCCAGTCGAATCCTCCCGGGCTGTGTCGCACGAGTTCGAGGCTCCGATCTGGAGTGAGGCGCTCGTGATCGGTAAGCTTCAGCACTAGCGGCGTTCCGTCGACGCGCATGCCGACGTACTCGACGCGGTCTGCATTCGCCTGAGATGGCTCACTTGCATCCGGTACTGTCGCTCGTGGGTCGGTAGTCGAGTTCGTCTCCATCGGTTGAAAGCGGGCGTTCGGATACCCCGCACCCCTTCTGGGGGTCGAAAAAACTCCCGGAAGAGCGCTCTCACGAGGGATTTTCGTCGCCCGAATTAATTCCTGTGGGCCACGAGCGGCTTACTGGGTTGTGAGGCGTTCGTAGAATGCTCTGGGCTCGACAATATCGATCCCACGGAACGAGTCGAGATCGAGCAGGTGGCGGTCGCCGGAGACGATGTAGTCGACGTTGCCCGCTACGGCAGCTTCGAGAAATTTGTCATCGTCAGGATCAGCCTCGACCGCTGTGATCGCTTCGTCCGGGTCGACGAACTCCGCGAATAGCGGATCGTTTCGACCTCCTGTTGGACGTCTTCTTCGTCCATGTGGAACTTCTCCGGGTATTTGAGCAGCGTATCTCGAAACTCCGTGAGCGTCGCGACGGAGACGACGATCTGATACTCGCTGCTAAACCCCTTGACGACTATCTCGTGGGGGACGCCAGTTGCGATAACGCTCGAAATGAGAACGTTCGTATCGAGAACCGCTCTCATTCATCGGCGCCCCGCGCATCATGCACCAGCTCGTTGACCTCGTCCATCGAGAGGTCGACCGTCTCAGCACGCTCTTCGACCCGCTGCTGGAACTCCTCGACGGAGGGGAGCTCGAGTTTCTTCAGTACGAGGCCGTAGTCCGTCGGGACGACCATCAGCTTCGTGCCCTTTTCGAGGCCGAACTGTTCTCGCAGGCGACTCGGGATGGTGATTTGTCCCTTCGACGTCACCGTCGTGACCTCAGGATCGTCAGTACTCATGGGCGATTCTATGTAAGAATTCCTTACGCAGCGACTTCAACCCACCGGTCAGCTCGAATCGACTGAGGCCTCCACGGTTGTCTGATCTCCCTGTGCGAATCACCGCTCGGAGCCATAGACGATTGCTGAGCGGCTTTCGTAGCCGCATTCCCGACATTCGAACCACCGTTGGACCTTCGCGCCGTCAGCACTCTTCTGGCCGACGACGACCTCGTCGTTCGGGCACTCTGGGCAGCGGAGCTCCGGTTGGGGGCGCTTTTCGAGTTCGTCGCGGAGCACTGCGGCTTCCTTTGTCGCGAATCCGCGCGACCACACGGGGTAGCCCTCGACGAGAATCGCGGCCCGCCACTTGTGGACGTACGAATCCGGCGCTCGGTGCAGGACTGCTCGGGCGTTGGTCTCTGTGTTTCGGTACGCCAGGGTCGGAGTACGGCTCTCTCGGGTCCAGTTGGTGAGTCGTGTCATAGTCACTCCTCGAACAGACAGCGAGCAGCTGCGTCGTCGCCAGCGAGCGTCGGCTGGTCCTCGGCTGTATCGGCGAAGAGACTGGACTGCTCACCCTCGGACGAGTGCTTGACTTCCGGTCGGTCGTCGACGCCGAACTCACTCGCTTCGGGCCGATCGAGCCGTGAACCGCGGTCGCGATGATCCACGTCGGCACCGAAGTCCTCGAGTGAGGTTTCGACGCTTGTTTCTGTGACCTCGAGTTGGCCATCGTCACCGAACGCGGTCTGTCGCTGAATCTCGATCTCGGGTCGCTCGCTCATCTGAATTGAGCCTCCACCCACCGAGGCTCCGACAAACAGTCCCCAGCTGTCGCGTTAGTCGTTTTGTGCGCGTATTTCGGTGGCTCGCTGTTCGAGTCGGCGGAGGATTTGGACGCGCTGCTGATTCGCGTTCTCGTAGGCGACGCAGGCTCGCAGCGTCTCCATATCGTGAATCGTCACGATACCAGCGGTGATGAGTCGCGTGTTCGGTGGTTCGAGACGTTGTTCTGGCGACAGTTCGCTTGCGTCTGTCGATTGAACGTTAGGATTGCTCACTGATGATCGCCTCTGCCACTGCTGAGGCGACGAAAAACAGCGCGCCCGCTACTCGTCTTCTTCCTCGGGTTGGATCCGGCGGGCGTCCTCGGCGAGATCGTGGATGTACTCCCGGAGGATTTCCATGTCCTCGCGGGCGTCTTCGAGGGTCTTGCCTTTCGCCTTCGCGACGATCTTGTCCTGATCACGGGTGCCGGTGCCGCGAGTGAGCTTCACGGTAAGTGAGACGCCGACATCGCTTCGTTCGACGTACTCGGTTCGTGACTGCTGCTCATTGTTTGGTGTCGATTCTGCGTTCGTACACGGCTGCTGGGTGTGTTCTGACATGTGTGGCTCTCCGTGAGTGGTGCTCAGATGGACGGTGCGACCGGCTCGTCGGGTGTTTCGTGAAGGACTGCGTCGATCTCGCTGACGGTGAGTCGCCAGCGCCCATCAGACCCGACGCAGTCCAGCTGGCTCACGACCTCGTTTTTGAATGCCTGGTAGTGGTCGAGGGCGAACGCTTCGTCATTCGTGTAGTCGAGAAGCAGCGCGAGCGCGAGTTGCGCCGGGCCACTACCGCCGTATCCCCATTCGAAGCCCGAGGGACTGTGGTTCACCAGCTCGAGACTCCGATCCGGCGTGAGCCGTTCCTGGCCGGGGCGCTTCTCCACGATAGCCTGCCCGCGCTGCCGATAGCCGACGTAGACGACGTCTCGGTCGCGCGGTGAGCGTGTCTGTTCGGTCGAGTGTGTGTCGTTGGTTCTACTCATCGGGTTGTTTCGGGCGATGCTCGGTCGAGCACCCCCGTACCCCTCAGGGGGCGACAAACAGCCACGTGACTGCGTTCCCCTACGCGAGGTGGGAGATCTCCGCAGGTTCGTCGACGTCGTCGAATTCGCCTCGTTCGACCGGCTCCCAGTTGTCGCCGGGTTCGGGGCTCCACCAGTCGACCTCGTAGGCGCCCGGTGCGCCAAGAATCTTCACTCGTGCCGACCCGTCGGGCAGGTCGCAACGCAGTTTCTCGTCGACGTGGAGGTTCCACGTTGAGTGGGTGTCGAAGCAGGCGAGGACGGCCTCCTCGTAGCCACGTGTTTCTCTGGATTCTTGGAGTTCGACCTGTGTGTTGCAGTGCTTGCAGAACACGCCCTCGAAGGGAATGTGGGAGAAAACCTCCTGCCCGCAGACGGGACACCAGAGGAACTTGAACAGTGCTTCGCTGTGGCGGTCGATGACTTCCAGACTCATCTGTGGATCTGGCCCGATTGAGACGGGCCACCCATTCCGGCCCAACAATAGACTTCACCGCAGTGACGCTGTCTTCCTCACCGTTCAGCGCCGTAGACGATTTCCGAACGACCTTCGTAGCCACAGTCGGGACAGTCGAACCAGCGCTGCACGTTCGCGCCTCCAGCTGACTTCTGACCGACGACAACGTCGTCGTTCGGACACTCCGGACAGCTCAGCTCGGGCGCTGACCTCTCCCGGAGCATATCCCGAAACCTGGTCACCTCTTTCGTCTCGGACCCTCGCGACCACACCGGATAGCCGTCGACGAGAATCACGCCACGCCACTTGTATCGGTAGGAGTCCGGGGCTCGATGCAAGACGGCCCGGGCATCGATTTCGGTGTTCCGATACTCGAGCGCGGGCGTACGACTCTCTCGTCGCCAGTTTGTGATCCGAGGCATCAGTCAGAAGTGGACGTCGGCAGGCACGATCCAGAGATCGTCACTCTCGTCGAGGATTCGGTCCAGCTGGCCGCGATGCCGAATGCCGCTCCCGTGTTCGTCGTACAGGAAGACCGAGGGGCCGTCGTACGCGCCGACCTGATGGAAGGCGTGCCGGGCGAGGTCCTCATCGCGCATGATCTCCTCGTCGGAGAGCTCCTCGATGGCCTCCTTCACCCGGTCGAGATTACGTTCGAACTCTTCTTTCGTCGCATCCCAACCACGTTCAAGCAGTTCCTCACCTTCCTCGGAGTCCACAGGCGCGGCCACCGGCAGGTCTCCCCAGCGGGCCGAGCCAGCGACGGATGTCTCTTCTTCATCGAACGCGACGTAGTAGTCGAAGACTGCGCCGGCGTGTGGGACGGCGCCGACGAGTCGATCGAACACCGCCTTTCCGGTGGCGAGTGCGTCGTCTTCTGTCGATGCCTCTACCAGACTGTAAATGACCATGTGCATCGGGTGTCACCTCGGCTGCCGACGCCTCTGACGGCACGCTGCCTCACTCCTGGGTGCGCCGGCACCCATCGCCGGCGCTCGATAAACACCGCTGGAGGAGGCGCTCGCTAGCCGTCGTTTCGGTCTGATTCACGCACCTCCTCGACGGTGATCGTCAGATCACCGGTTTCGTAATCAGCCTCGAACTGGACGTCGAACGCAGCCGATTCGTAGGCAGCGTGGTAGGCGCGGTGGCGTTGGAGTGACCCCGTCGCCTTGAAGTGGAAGAACGCGGCTGCCGTGTACGGTTTGCTCGCGGTCTCGATCTGTGCCTCGACCGATGCCGGCAGGGCGATCTGGGGTGTCTCGGTGTTGATCCCCGCTGCGAAGGCTTTGGCCTCGTCGACGGTGGCTTGCGAATGCTCGGGCGTCTCACCGGTCAGGACGTTCACGGGCGTCTCCGTCTCATCGGTGAACAGGACGTCCTCGAAGGTTCGTGTTCCGAGAACCGCCTCGGGATCTAGCTCACAGTCCTCGAACGGGTCGTCGGTAGGGTGCTCGGACATGGTTTCACGACCGGCCCCCGCGAGGGGGCGCAGCCCTTCGGCCCCCGATAAACCCCCCTGGGCACACGCGGCGGGCTGGCCAGCAACTACTCGTCGATTGGCTCGAGACCGCTGAGGTCCGTGTGCAGAACCTCGCCGCCGCGAACGACGTACCGTTTGGCCAGTACCGGGAATCGGCACTTGGTAAATCCGGCTGTCTGAATGTCGAGTTCTTCGTCCGGTTCGAGATACTCCGCGAGTTCTCGGAGGAACTCGTGGGTGACGATACCACCGTCGTAATCGGGCAGGCCGTTCTCGCGGGCCGTGTATACTTCGAAGCTGTCGTAGCCCCAGATGACGAGTTCGCCGTCGTCGTCCACTTCCCAGTTCAGTGTCCCGAAGCAGTGGCTCTCACAGAGCTGGCGGACGGCCTGTGAGTCCGTTACGAGCGCGCCGGTCGACGTCGTCGCGGCTTGCAATGTTGCCATGGATTGTCCTCGGGAGCGTTTTCGTACCCCCGCACCCCTTCAGGGGGCGAACAACTGCTCCCGCTGTGGCGGCCACAGGACGCCTCGTTGCCGACGGTTCGTGCAGTCTGGATTCTTCGAGGACATCACTATCCTCCGTCGCATCCGGTCGGGTGAGGAGACTTACTTGCTCGAGGAGCGTCACCGCTGCGGTGATTCGCTCTCGATCGGCGGATTCCACTTGCTCGCCGTCGATACTGGTGAGGTTGCTGAGCGTGCGATGCAGCCGGTAGCCGGGGGTGTCTCGTGGGTCCATATCTGCGCCTCCGCCGATTCGCGGCGCAGAACGACACCGGCGAACGGTCAGCAAGACAGTCCGGGGAGTGCTCACGAACTCGCCTCCAGTTAACCAACAGAACCGCTCGATATCAGTTGGCGTTGGTTAATCCGATACCGTCGCTACTGGCCGGCGTCGGGGTTCGGGCCGTAGCGGGGCGTCCCACAGCGCTGGCACGCCCACATGGGCTGGCTAGTCCAGTCGTCATGGGGGACGATCTCGAATTCGCGGAATCGATGCGTGGTCTCCCGACCGCACTCCCGACACTCGAGGGACTCGCTGTTCGGGCGCTCGTGTCGTGAGTGTTCGCTACTGGTCTCTGCGACGGATTCCTGGAGGGCAATCGCTGGCACCAGCCAGAGGTCGTCGTCTGCGTCTTCACGTAGGCGTGCAAGACGATCTTCGGCTTGAATCCCGCTCCCGGTTTCGTCGTAGAGAAACGTCGCGTGCTGGTCGACGTGGCGCGACTCGCGCCATGTTGTTCGCTCGCGAGCAGTCTCAAGGATCGCTTCGCCACTCGGTGACGTGATCCGTGTTGCTGAGGGGAGTGACGGCCACTGGTCGGCAAGCTGCGTTGCAGGTTCCTCGGCGAGGTCGTAGATCAACTGGCAGTCGTCGACCGCGGGATCGGAATCCGAGTCCGCGAGGAGAGAGGCCGCAGCCGACCCCTTTGCCACGGCGCCGTAGAACGTCGACGCTTCGACGAACATCTGGACGACGTGGAGGAACGACCAACCGGCGTCCGATGGGTCCTGATCCCCGGCTGCATCGAGATGATTCGTGAGACAGAACCGGCACTTCGACTGCCCAGCGTGGATCGATACCCCACAGGACTCACAGCTGGACTCCGATGGTGTCGAATCGTCTGGATAGCCCGCGTTGACGCCACCAGATCGCTGCCGCCGGGGCTCGCCACCACTACTGGCGAGTTGGTCGTCGGGAACGTGAGTCGCTTCGCCGAGCGGTCGGAGTGCTTCATGATCAGTCTCTTGTCTCGTCATCTGTGGTCCTGGAATGCGTTGTCCCGGCTTCGTATTTGAATGCTCGCACATCACGCATTCCGGTTGCGTATATAAGCCCCTCCAATTACCGGTGGTCCTGGTAATCCCGGTAGTTATACGCTCTTCCGGATTCCGGTTAAGTATATAAATATGGGGCGCTACCTAGATACTATGCTCCTCGAGCCGCCCACCCGCGAGCGGGGATTCAAGAAGGAGCGACTGCACCGGGTACTCTGCAATCACGCCACAGGTGAGTTGAGCACCTACGAAGTCGCCAAGCGTGCAGACGTGTCGCAGTCGTGGGGCTACGACTACCTCGATCAGCTCCAGGCAGCGGATCTCGTCGACGATACGACCGTCGTGGACCCGGCAGCCCTCTACGAGCACTGGCGCGACACACGGATTCAGCCAAACGATCTCAGCGTGTCGCTCCAGCAGCCACGCGACCAGATTCAAGACACCGGACTTGACTACGCCCTCACGACGTACGAGGCCGAGAACATCCACCAGGGATTTCTCTTCATCTCCGAGACGGCCTTGTACGTGAACCCCGACGATATCGAACAGTGGCTCGAGGTCATCGAAGAGCAGGGGCTCATCGGTGGCGGGAACACGGAGTTCCGGGTGACCGACGAGCACGTCTTCTACAACGCCCAGACCATCGACGGCGTCCGGACGGTCTCGATTCCACAACTGATCGTCGACCTCCTCGACGAGGACGGCCCCGCTGTCGAGGCTGCCCATCGGCTGATCGAATTGTATCACAATGAGTAGCGGCGACCGAAGTCAGTACGTCGACGCGGTGACCACGCTGTCCGAACGGGAACTACAGGATATCATCGCAGCCGCGAGTCCACCGGTGTGCCTCCTCGGGGGGTGGGCCGTACACCTGCACGTGACCGAGGGATTTCAGGCCGCCCATGACCGGCCCTACATCGGGTCTCGAGACATCGATCTCGGAATCCACATCGAGCCGGACTGGACGACCGAGGAGGTGTCCACGACGTCGGTCGCGACGACGCTCCAGCAAATCGAAGACGAACTCGGCTATACCAGGGGTCGGTTCGGGTTCTATCAGCAGTTCCATCGAGATACCGGAGAGCGATTGAGTGATGAGGCGGCGAAAGACCATCCGCCTCACAACATCTTTCGCGTCGATATCGACATTATCCCCGACACTACCGCACTCGATGCGTTCCACGACGTCTTTGGCTTCCGGCCGCCTGCAGAACCCCTGCTTGAACCGGCATTTACCGCTGGTCGTGCAGCGCCGCTCGACGAGCACGTCTCGTGGGATGCCCCGGCTGAGGTCCTCATTGCAGCTCCGGAGTTGCTCGCGGCGATGAAAGTCCGGGCCCTCCCACAGCGAGATAAGAGTCACAAACGGCTGAAAGACCTCGCTGACCTGCACGCGCTCCTCTGGTACGTCACCGAATATAGCGAGCTACAGGCGGCCGTCCAGACACATCTGACTGACGACGATATCACGACCTTTCGAGACGCAACGACTGAAGACTTGTACGACCGTGCAGCGCGGCTCATCGGTGTCGATGCAACTCTTGTCAGTCAGTCGATTGAGCGACTCTTTGTGTAGACAGCGACTGATTCCCCTCACCTGCTGACGGACTACTGCTCTGGTCCGTTTGTTCGAGTAGCCCGTCGAGTGTGTTCCGATGGGTCCGAAGCGTCACCGGCGACGAGTTCGCGACGTCGGCAATCGTGGACTGGGTGAGCAACAGTCCGTGTTCTTGACCGGCTTTGTAGAGGCACGCCGCGGCGAATCCCGAGGGTTGTACGCCAGTGGTGACGCCAGTAGCTTCCGCTTGGTTTGCGAGTTCGCGTGCCCGCTGCCGGATCTGATCGGAGACGTCGAGTTCCGATGCTAATCGTGGGACGAACGCACTGGGCGTCACGGGCTGGGCCGGGAGGCCGAGTTCGGTATTCAGCGTCTTGTACGCGTTCGTCACCCGCGATTGTTCGACACGTGCCGGGTCAGTGACATCGTCGAGCGTTCGCGAACGCCCGTTACACCGGCAGGCGCCGTAGACGCTCGCCGCCGCCATCGCCTCGATCGACCGACCCGGCAGCAGATCCTCGTTCTGAGCACTGCGGAAGAGTCGACACGCCTGGTCGCGCATCGTCTCGGACAGCTCGAGGGCACTCACGATCCGGCGGACCTCACCCAGGCCGTGTGCGAGGTTGCGTTCGGTTTTCGACTGAAACCGACCGCGTTTCTGCTCCCGTCGCATCCGAGCGACCTGCTGGCGCTTCCGGCCGGAGAGTTCAGTTCCATTCGCATCGGTGCCACGCCCGATCTCGGTCGACAGGCCCCGGTCGTGCCGTGCCGCCGTGAGCGGCGCACCCGTCCGTTCGCGCTCGTCTTCGTCGAATCCTCTCCACTCCGGCCCGTGGTCGATTCGCTGCTCGTCGACGACGAGTCCACAGTCTTCGCAGACGGTTTCAACCGCGTTGGTGGTGACCCGGCCGCTACACTCGGGACAGTGGTTCGCGCTCGACTCCGTTCGGACGTTTTCGTCGAAGCCAGTTTCGTAGATGTCTCTGGTTGCCATCGTTCTCACCGTGTTCAGGGAACCCGCCAGTACAGCGAGCCCCTCACCTATTGAGAGGGATAATAGACGCTATCAAGTACAGACTTAGGTTCAGCTGGGTTGTGACTCATACTATAGTGCTTGAGTCACTGTAATGTACCCCTCTACAACGACGTCTGACCGCTAGCGTAGCTCCAGCATCTCATCCGTCCTCGTCTCCATATTTCGCGAGATATCTCGATCCACTGGCGGAAGCTCATCGTTCCGGAGTAGAAGTTACGGAAGAAATGGCCGTAGCCCGGCTTGTTGACGAACAGGACCTCGGCCGCGCGGTCAAATTGAGAATTCACGAACACCCTCTCATCAGCGCTACAGATACAGCAATCACCGGCATGCTTGAAATCGTACCGTGAATCATCTGATCAGGTAGAAGCCTGATTGACCCGGCAGAGGACGGGATCTCAGTTGCTCTGTAGCGCCGCTCAAAAGAGTATATAAGGGCGAGATGTAATGCTTGTGCCAGGGAACAACTTGACACATGCTTCCACAGGAATTCCGCGTACAGAAGTTCAAATGCATTGATGACACCGGATGGGTTGACGTGGAAGATGTCACCTGTCTCATTGGGAAAAACCAATCCGGAAAAACAGCGTTCCTAGAGGCTATCGAGAAGCTGAATCCGGTGTACGGCTCAGGAGAGTACGAACCATATGACGAGTATCCCCGCGACGAGTGGACTCAGTATAAACAGCGTCACGAAGAGAATCCTGACGTAGCTGTCCAGGCAAAGTTTTGGCTTGAAGACGAGGAAATCCGGGAGATAGAACAGGAATTTGGGGCCGAGATACTGGGCAGGCAAGAAAACGAAGATGAAAAAGAGGAATCTGTGGAAGTCGAGGTAGCGAAAAATTACAAAAGCGAGATATCATGGGATATCGATATTAACGAGTCAGCCTTTATTGAACAGTTGCTGGAGGGGTATGATCTTCCAAGCCAGACCAAAGGCAAGCTAGCGAAGGCAGATTCTATCGACGAATTGGTCGCCGAACTTGAGGACTCAACCTCTGGTAACAACGCACTCGACCAGATTCTCAACGAGGTCCAGCACGGTGATATCGATATCGCTCAAGATATCGGGTCACAGATTCTGGAGTCTCAAATCCCCCAATTTCTGTACATGGGGGAGTACCACTTTCTGGAAGACGAGATCAGTATGGACCAGCTGGTCAAGAAACAGAATCAGAATGAACTGGAGGAAGGCGACGAAATCTTCCTGTCCCTGCTCTCGATCAGCAACTTAGAAGCGACAGAACTCCGGGACAACGACGACTGGGCCAGAATACGGACAGATCTAGAAGCCGCTGCGAACGATGTCACCGACTACGTCTTGGACTACTGGAGCCAAAACCAGAACATCCGCTTCCAATTCGATAGAAACTATCTTCCAGAAGGCACCTCGTTCCGCTGGCAGAACGAACGTGTCGTGGAAATCCTTGTAGAGAACTTAGACTACAGAGCCACCATCCCCTTCAACCAGCAATCCAGAGGCTTCCGATGGTTCTTCTCCGTGTTCTGCCAGTTCACCGACTTGAAAAACCAAGATAAAGACCTGCTTGTATTGCTGGATGAACCTGGGCTGCACCTTCATGCTCGAGCCCAGCAGGACTTTCTCGACTTCCTCAACGACGAACTCTCTCCACAGTACCCAGTAGTCTACACGACTCACTCCCCGTTCATGATCGATCCCCGACGCCTGCACCAAGCAAAGATGGTGGTTTCCGATCCTGGGAGGGGAACCAACATTTCCGACGACGTCATGCGCATCGGGGAAGATACCCGACTTCCGCTGCAGAATGTCTTCGAGTTCGACCTCGTCGATACCCTGTTGATACGGCCCCAGACACTACTCGTAGAGGGCAAATCCGACCACAGCTACATCTACACGATGTCTGAGATCCTCGATGAACGAGATAGGACCAGTCTCGACCGCAAATGGACCGTTATTCCGGTCGGGAGCGGGAGTAACGTTCCGACCTTCGTCTCCTTGTTCGGCGGCAACGATCTCGACCTTGCGGTCCTCTTGGATGCTGACAACGACGTCCAGCAGCGCGTCGATAACATCGAGTCGAGAGGCGTAATGGACACAGACAACATCCGGGACATCTCTGACTTCACCGACGAGGACCACGGAGATATCGAGGACCTGTTCTCCACCGACTTCTACATGGAGCTGGTCAACAGAGCCTATTCTGGCGAGCTGGCGCAGGTGCCCGATGTCCCGGACTACATCTCTACATCAGATTTCAAGGAAGACAACAGGCATCCGCGGATTGCGAAACGGCTGGACACGTTCTTCGAACGGTTCCACATAAATGAGGGGAATTTCGAGCACAACAAGCCGGCCAAGTATTTCCAGGATCACCTGGACCGGTTGAAGGATGAGCTGGATGAAGAGTCGATCGAGAACTTCGAGACGTTGTTCAAGGACTTCAACGAGATTCTGCAGGAGATTGAATCATCCGAGACAACCAGCTAATCACCCATCAGAGAACGCAATCACGTCTACGGGGTCGGGTATCGAGGTAGACGGCCTTTCTGAAGCTCAAGCTTTGACTGGTTCACTGTCCTGATCGTACTCTTGGAGCCGTCGATAGATCTTCCTCACTCACCCGTCATCTGTCTGACCCGGAGCGCTCGTGCGCCCGCACTCCTCTGGGGGCCCGATCAACTCGTCCGGGTCGCGCACCTATTCCTGCGGTTTATCGGATAAATGTTGGACCGGCGAGTGAGGTCGTGGCTGCGCGCGCAGCGACGGTAGGAGCGAGCACGGAGCGGAGGGTGGGGCGGCGGGGTCTGGGTCGGTCCGGCGCGTAAGAAAAAGAAGGATGCGTCGACTGGCTATTCGTCCCACCAGCGGCCGCGCTCTGGGAAGTGGATTTCCGACCACCCGGTTAGCGCGATTGAGCACCGACCTTCGTACCAGTTCTTCGCTGCCGCCCGGAACCGCACTGTCTGGCCTTCCCGCACCACGGTCTGATTCGACCGCTCCCAGCAGGTGAACTTGATTTTCCCACTGTCATCCGCTATCAGCCCGACTTGTTGGATGTTTGTAGAAGAGGGCTCCCAGAGGGTCTGCACAGTTCCTTCAACTGTCACCTCTCCGACCGGGACGTCCGGCACATCCGCGATGGGCACGATTGCCCCCGGCACCGCTTTCAGCTCCTCCAACGTCTCCAGCACCGCCTTGGTCACGTCCTCACCCCGATGCACCTTCCCGGCCAGCTGCTTCGCGACGACCGCTCTCGACCAGCCGCCATCGACTTCGTCGCTGATCCGCATCGCTTGCTTGTTCACTGCCGCGAGTTCGTCCTGCGCCAGTTTCTCTCGGGGATCCGTGCGCTCCACCGGTTTGGGCTCATCCCGGCCACACTGCTCGACGACGACCTCCCGCGTCCGTTTCGCACGTCCCTCCTGGTGACTGAATTCGGCCTGGGCACTGATGCGCTCGAGCTCGGCTTCCCGCGCCTCGATGCGCTCTTCCTGTTCGAGGGTCTTCCCGAACATGTGATCCGGGCCTTCCTCGACGCGCGCATCTGGATGGTTGGAATCGACTTTCGCCTGCACTTCCATGTCGACCGTCGCCCGGAACTCCGGGGTCTCGTCGACGACTTCGAACCCATCCTCGTCGACCTCAGCTTCATCGTGTTTCTCGAAAGCCTGTTCATCGACCGAAACCTCATTACCGAAGACGTTCTTACTGGACATTGGAATCACTCACAAGGTGATTTCCGACGAAGGCGCTCACGCGCCGACTCCGCGATGCTGCTACATCGCGGTTTTCCGACGACAACGACCGACAGACTCGTCTGCGCGCTCTCGCTCGCGCCTTCGCGAGCGCCCTGTGGGCGCGAGCGAGAGCGCGCCCGAGGCGGACGATCATCCAGCACCGCGCGCCGACCCGCCCGGAGCGAGCGGCCAGCTTTAAGCCGTTTCTCGCGTCCGGCCCGGACTGCGGGTCCGTGTCCAGGGCGACTGTCGCCGCGAACGCGCGCCGCGGTGTGGCGCGCGACAGCGCAGGCGGCACCAAGCGCTGGAACGCGAAAGCCCGCGAGGGGCGCAACCGAAAACGCGCTTAATGCTGGCGTCGAGACCAGATGCACTTTAGCCCGGAATGGGCGCGGGCGGTGCGGAGAGCGCCCACACGCCCGGAATGGTCGGTCGCGAGCGACGCGGAGGGCGGCAGCGGCGAGCGGGGCGGGCCGCTACGTACACACCAGCCAATCGAGGGAGCGCGCTTACCCAGCAACAGAACCGGGGCGGGACTGAAAGGGGCCGACCGCTCGTCGCGCCCCGGCGACGCAAGCACCACAGGGACGAGGCGCGCAGCGAGTCGCGGCCGGCGAGCGGTCGGGGGCTTTCGAGGTGACCGCACCTGTCGCTAGAAGCTGGTTGTCCTTCTAGAAGATCTACGACGGGAACTTCGGGACGTCACTGCGACTACCCGAAACGTATGACGGGTCCAGCACGATCAAGCAGCATCTCCGTACTGCCCTCCACTGCTGTGGCTCTCACTACGACGGTGGTGCTATTCCTCGAAGTCCTCAGGAAGAGCCGCAGTCACGCTGTCGACCGGCGCGTAGTAATTCCGTTCGTCGATCCACGTTGTGAGCCACTCATCCGCCGTCTCGACGGTCAGTTCCTTGAGAACGACGCCCCGAACCAGCAAGCCGATCGACCCGGTGAGCGCAACGTCGTAGTCGGCCGCGAGCGTCCGGGCCGGCCCGTCATCCGTCACGAGCGTCCCGTCAGCCGTGTGCGCAGCCACCAGGGCTTCGGCTTCGCCGGGATCGAGCCGGGTCTGCACCGTCGGATAGTCCTGCTGGAGCTGCTCCGGTGCGGTCTCAGCAATCTCGATCTGTCCCGACTCAAGAACATCGAGGGCGTGCTCTAGATACTTGTAGCCGACTTCACGACCCTGCTCCAGTTCGGTTCGGACCGCGGGAACTGTCTGGAGGGCATCGAGCGTCGTCGTGAGCCAAGTGACGGAGTCAGTACTCGCGTAGTTGCTGAGGACTGTCGCGTCGAGGACAACAGGCCGCGAGAACGACTCGCTCATTCAAGGTCGAGCGCCACATCGACCTCATCTTCGAGTTCGTCCATGGACTGCGGGCCGAGCTGCAGCTCAACACCGGCTTCCTGAAGGATTTCCTCCATCTCCCACCGAGTCACGCCGGTGCGCTCGGCGGCCTTGCCGAGCGAGATCTCGCCGAGGACGTAAAGCCCGATCGTGGTCGCGAGCTCCTGTTTGTCCTCGACGGCGTTTCGGCGGCGGTCAGTAGCCATGGGGTCTACCTGAACGAAGGGGCGGTGGGCTCATTAATGTGTCTCCAAGGGAGATCGGTCGCGAGCGACGCGGAGGGCGGCAGCGGCGAGCGGGGCGGGCCGGAGAGAAACACCGTTCAACCGGGCACGACGCTCAGTGACACAGCCGACCTCCTGGTGGACTCAGAAAGGGCGAGGCCGCCCTCGGTCGTCCCCCGACCCCGCAAGCACCACAGGCACGAGGAGCGCAGCGTGGGTCGCGGGATGCCGAGCGGCCGAGGGCTTTCTGGCGTGAGGTCCCAGTTGTCTTACTCCGCGTTCAATTCCTCAAGGAACCAGCCAGCCGTCGTGCCGATTCGAACGCCATCGATGTTGCGCATATCGAGACCGATCGTGGCTGTGCGAAACGGGTAGTGCTCAACGAGCACACGATGGATGACAGTTCGGATAGCAGCCGCCCCATATCGATCGAGGACAGCAGCCATGCCTTCGTCAAAATGTGCGTCTTGGTGGTCTTCACGCGGGTTCCGGGCTCGTTCAAGGACGAGTCGCAGACGTCGTCGACGGACGCGTGCGCTGGATTCCCTGTCCGTTCACGAACGTCGTAGAGGGCATCGGTATCGGTCATGTGATGCACCTAGTCATTGTCGTGGTCGTCAACTGAGTTAGACACCGTCGTCTCGAGACGGCGCTGACAGCGAATCTCCGCACGGACATCTTCGAGCGATGCGAGACTGTTGATTGCCGTGGTCTCATACATCACGTTTTCGGGATATAGAGCATCTACAAACGAATATCGGTCGAATCAGACGTAGTTTGAGATGTTCTCACGGAGATGCTATGCATCAGTCGCCGGCTGACGAGGAGAGACGGGCCGATTGGAAGAGAACAGCCGATATCGTGCTCAGACCGCGAGTCCTGCGGCTTGCCGCAGGCGAGCGACAGGTGCAGTATCACCTTCTCATCCGACTTCTCGGAGAGAGTGGCCGACCGCCCGGACGAACGTCCTGGCGGTCACGACCGGTGGCGACCTGATCTCTCGTTCTATGCCGACTTTCACCAGAAAGTCAGTGAGACGCCACAGATTGTACAGTAACGCTGCGAACGTGAAGTTGAACAACCGTATTCGGTAGTCTGTTGAGGAGGTCTTCGGAAGGTACGCCTTCACCGACTTGTACTGGTTTTCGATATCCCAGCGACGGCTGTAGCCGTTCGTCACGTGAGCGATCTCGTCGGGAGCGACGTGATCGCGATTGGTCACGAATACGGCATACTTGCCTTCAGCGTCGTCACTGGTGGCTGGAACGTACAGATATTCTGCAGTATGATCGACGTCCCCGTCCATCCCGACGGGGACGTCGTGATTGACAGCGGCGTCTACCCCGTCTTTGCTCTTGATGTGTTTGATCGCCTTGTAGTCTGACTCATATTTCGGTACTGGCATCGTGTACAGTAGGCCACGACTGTTGATCTCTGCACGGACCTCTTTCGCGTAGAAGCCACGATCCAGCAGGATTTCGTCCAGATCGACGTACTGCTGGGCTCTCGAAAGCAGACGCCCAACGACGTCTGCTTTCGAGTCAGCCGGCGCCTCGGCTGGTTCCCAGTCTGAGTGTTCTTTGACGCCCTCAATCCCCAGGATAATCGGAACGTCGTTCCCGACGATTGTGATCGTCGCGAACGTGTAGCCGTGTTTCAACTCACCGTCGTCGACGTACCCGCTCACCATCGGCGGGTACGTCGACTTTGGAATCTGTTCGTCCTTGTCAATCCACGGCCAGACGTGATAGGGGACGTGGGTGAAATCGACGGCCGCCACGACGTGGCGGTCGTCGAATGGATCTTCGTAACGTATCGTCTGGAGGATGTTCTCGGTGGCAGTATCGAACGCGTCCATGAGATACTCGCGGAACACCTCGGTGAACGCGACGATATCCTCGATCTGTTGGTCTTGGAGCGAGACGGGCACGTCTCGATCAGCCGGCATTGCGAACTGCTTGATCACTCGGAGGAACGTAGAGTCGTCACAGGCATCGTTCTCGTCAAGAAACCAGCCAGCTTCACCCTCTGAATGGGCGCTTCCTTGAGTGAGGCATGCCGAGGCGAACAGATCGAGGATCTGTTCGTCCTCGTAAACTCTATTTTGAGCCCTATCAGAGTCGAACTCGCCGAAGGCGTGCCTTCGGGCGAGCTCGACGATCTTGGTCCCCTGCTTTCGAACGTGTTCGCGTGTGACGGTTGGTTCATCACCGTCTTCTTCGATATCATCTTCATCTGGGATGAGTGGAACTCGTGCTTTCAAGATGACGCCGCGGTCAACGGCTTCTTGGGCGATACCTGTAGCTGCCGCGTTGAGCGTCCGTTTGGTCTGTTCACTGAACTGCTTCCACGCGTACGAGAGTGATTGCTGGCTCGGTGCCTTGTCCAAATCAAGCGTCTTCAGGAGTGACGGTCGGTTTTCGAGGCGATCTGCGACCTCGCTCTGGGCGAGGTCGTAGATCTCCTGATAGAGATACACCCGAGCCATCGGTTCAGTGCCGTTTGCGGCCTTGTGTTGCTGGCGGTCGTCGGTAAGTCCATCAACTGGAATCGATACCTCTCCAAGGACACGCCAGAGATGATCCGCTGATTCACAGACTTCCCCAGCGTGATAGACGATCGCCCCCGCGAGCGCGGGGGCGTCGTCATCAACCGTCGACATCCGTTTTGAAGTCATCGTAGTTCTGAGCGCGGCGGCGAGTGGTTTCAAGTCGTCACATTAGTCGCAAAAACGACTGTTTCAGAATCTGACCGAACTCATAGCTGTCTAGTCCCACGGTATTGTTGCCCAACGAATTTATCAGCAATCTAGTGGTTGGTAGAATTTGAGATCCCGAAAACGTGACTACTGGATATGGACATTCCATACAGCGATATGCAGTTTAAAGCAATATTTGCTAAACCACCGTAGAGCCATAAGTCTGGCACGCGTCTCCTGTCCCAACAGAACTATCAGGATTCAATGTGTTTAGCTCTGCATGCCGAAATCGGCTGATTCAGATTCAGAACCGGGACAGCACGACAGTTCCCCCGGAATTGAGCGAACGAAGCCGTGGCACTCGGCCGACGACGTGCCCTGGACGCTGCTCACCGAAGCCCAGCTCGCCGACGCGTACGAGGCCGTGGTCGTTCCGGCGCTGCGACGCGACGGCCAAGACCCCGAGACCGACCGCCCCTCCTACGAGTGGCTCTCGAACAACGGCTTCCGCGGGCTCACGTACGCGCTGAAAGAGTACCACGACACCACCTTCGCCACGTTCTGGTCAGAGATGCTGGACTACGACACCGAATCCAGTGGGTACGACTGGGACATCGAACATGACGAGACACGCGAGTCCTTCCAGGAGTATTTCGATGCCAAGCAATCGGCCGCGGACGACTGGACGGACAGCACCCGCGAGACCATGCGCTACCGGCTCGCCCGCTACGCTCGCTCCTACCGGGAGCGCCACGACACCGACGATCTCCTCTCGCCCGTCGACGCCGACAGCGACATCACAGAAACCGAAGCCGTCGACCGCTGCCGGGAGACCTTCGCCTACATGTCGAATGAGTACGCTGAGTCCACCATCGCACGCGTGCACGATGCAATACGGACGTGGTACGGCTGGCTCGAAGATCGGCATGTAGCCACTGTCAACCCCACCAACGGGGCTGAAGATTGGTTCTCGTGGACTCGCTCTTCGGACACTGACCCGGTCGCCCTCGAGCCCGAGCACGTCCGGGCCATGTTCGACGCCGCCATCACCAGCCTCGACCGGATGCTCATCGTCGCACTCGCGGGCTGGGGGCTACGCGCTGGCGAGGTCGCGGCGCTGCACCAGGACCAGCTCCATCTCGATGCCGACGACCCATACATTCAGTTCGACGAGCGAAAGAACGGGCCCGGGACCGTCGCCATCGTCTTCGGCGAAGACGTAGCCCGGCGGCACGTCTCCCGAGTCGATGGCTATCTGTTCCCCTCGGAGCGCTCGAAAACCGGCCACGTCGACGGCACGACAATCGCGGGCTGGTTCCACGACCTCGCCGACACAGCTGGGGTCCCCGAGGAGATCGACGGCGTCGCCCGGAAACCGCATATGGGGCGACGCTTCTGGTACGACGCCTATTCGAGCACAACGGAGGACCTGCTGGAACACGTCCAAGATATCGCCGACGAACAGGGCAGTGCAAGTGCGAAAGTAGTCTTTGAGGATTACCTGACCGACGAGCGGAAACGAGAACTCCGACGAGAGTTCATGCGAGAGAAACTTTCAGATGCGTTCGGTAACGAGTCATCGTAGAGAGTAGTAGAGCATCCATAGTCTTGGGAGTGATTACGAGCATAATCAAGATCACTTTGTCGTACCCCCGTCGCCGTCGGGTAAGCACGAATGCTACAACTGCCTCACGAAGCCGCTTCTCCCGGGATAGAGTCGCTGCAAGCGGCTAGCTCTCGGGGAGTGTTGGATCAGGTGCGAGTTCCGAACCTTCGCCGGAAGCCTTATCACGAATTATCCACAATTCGTAATCGAAATGGCGCAATCACCTCCCCGGTCAGGCCGGCCACCAATTCAGCAGCTTCAGACGGTGGCCGACCTTCTCGACACGCCGGCACTCGCTCGGCTGTATGCCCATATCTTGCAACACGGTCCGGTCACCGTGTCCAAACTGGTCGACGAGCTCGACATTCCACAGGGGACTGCCTACGACTATGTGCAGCATCTCGAAACAGCTGGCTTAGTGGAGAAGACCCGTGATCAACGCCCGTACGAATACGACGCCGAGTCGATTGCACTCACACTCTCGACGGATGGTGAGACCCAAACGATCACGCCGGCACTTATCGCCGCCGTGGCGCGTCGCGACCAGGACGAAGACATCGACGTCTATATCGAGCGCCATGGCCTCGACGGTCTTGCTGTCGCCCTCGCATACGCCTACGAATACGTCGACGGCACGGTCAACCATCGGATTGCGGCCCGGGAACTTGACCTGTCACCGCTTGAAGCCGAGATCATTCTCCAGGCGCTGGAACCGGTTGCCACTGAGTACGTCGACGCGGTTGCATGACGACGGTCTATATTGCCGACACCGGCGTCTTCGTCCGGTGTGGTGGGCCGGACAAGGACAAATTTCAACAGCTTCGCCGGGCACTCCGACAGGCTGGTATCTCGTTGCGTATCCCCCAGCGCGTCTACGAAGAACTCGGAGGCGATCCGGCAACGGACGAGTATCCTTCGGGGAACATTCCCTATCCCGATGGATTCGAGGAAGGGTGGATCATCGTCGCCGACAAACTCGACTACGCCAATCCGCTCGTCTCGACGGTAATGGACGAAGCACGCCGGTTCATCGCCAACGAGACCGACCGCGACGAGGATATCACCGAGAAAGCGGACACGGCACTCGTAGGGCTTGCTGCTCAAGTACTCGATACGGGGAAGGCAGACCACGTTGTTCTCCTTACAACCGACAAACCAGCGGGACGGGCGGCCGAAACGCTCCTCCCGCAACACGGCTTCAGCGACCGTATCGAATTCCGGTACGTCAGTGTCGAGTATCTCGAGACGATCACAGCCGACGAATTTCGCTAACGTATCGCCGAGGTGAGGGCCGGTGAGCGACGATCGGTCTTCTTCTCGTCTCGAAAGCGCTCTCGACGAGAGCTTCGGGCGCTACCTCCAGGACAAGGGGAAAGGCCGCGGTGGCGACGCCGGGAACTATCGACGAAACGCTGCACGCGAGTTGGAACGATTTGCGGAGTGGGCCGCCGACGACCGCGGCGGCGATGACTGGACCGGGATTATTCCTGACAACGTCGACCGAGATCCGACCTTCGATGATCTCGATGAACGCGTCTTCCGGGAGTATACCCAGCATCTCAGCGGAGATCGTGGCCTCAAGCAGAATACTGTACAAACCTATTACCGCTATATCTCTGCGTGGTGTCTGAAGTTGAGACTACAGTGGGATTAGCAGGGCTGTGATGTGTGAATTTGACCGATTCGGTCAGCGGAAACTACACCAGATGCCTCTCCAAGCGGCTATTCTTGTCACACACCCATCCATATAGACAAATTTTCGAGACTTCCAGCAGCGTAGCCACTCAGACGGCACGCTAACCCCAACAGAGTTCCACACTACCCGATTCCAGTTTCCTTCTTCAGCAGCGTCAGCGTGTTGTCCGCTGTAATCACCGGTGAGTGCTCATACTCGCCAGTCAACTCCACTTGGACGAGTAGATCGATAGCGCGCCAGATCGAGTACAGCAGACACGCGAACGCGAAATAGAAGAACCGTAGGCCGAAATGCTTCGAGGTCGTCGCGCCCATAAATCGTTTGATCGACTTGTAGCCGCTCTCAATCTCCCATCGGTACCCGTACTCCGTGAGAAGGCCACTCTTCCGATTCGTCATAAACACCGAGTATTGCTGATGATCGGTGTGTTTGGAGTTCTCTTTCCGCCGGTAGATCAACGTCGTCGAGTGCCACTCGTTGTCGCCGAGATGTAACTTCCGATCGGTCTCATACCGATCCTTATCGCGCTGTAGAAGTCGTTTCGCCTGTGCTTTCTCGCTGGTTTGCATCCGTTTCGGGACGATATATGAGAGTCCGCGCTGGCTGAGCATCTCCAGGATGTGCTGGCTATCGAACTCTCGGTCCATCAGCACATTGTCGGCGTGAACGAGGGCCTCTGCCGAGTCCAGGAGGTCTTCGACGATTTCCTTACGCGTATCTCCTTTCCGGACTGGGCGCGCATCGAGGACTATTGGAACAGCGTTCCCAACCAGCTGGACCGTCGCCCACTGATAGGCATACTCGTCGGTTTGCTCCTTCGTCCCGATGATCTCGTCTTCGTGGTCCGTCCTATCGCCTGTGAAGGGATCATCCTCGGTAATATCGATGGCGACGATACCAGCTCGGAAGAACTCCTCCGTCTCTGCGACTCGATCCAAGAGGCGACCCACGGCTTGGCGGTACATCTCCCGAATCTGTTCGATAGAGAGGTTCCGTACATGCTCGCGATGGGCGTGGCCGAGCGGTGTCCGCTCTCGATTGGACTCGTGGATGAAGCTCCGAGCGCCTTCGTTGACGGCCAGATTCTCACGGAGGCCCAGATACGTCTGTAAGTCCCAGTAGGCGTTCTCGTGGATCTCACACCCCTCGCCACGGTCCAGTGAGAACGCTGGTAACGCAACGCGACTCACCTGCTCAGTGACTATCTCAGCCTGCTCTAATACGGTTTGGTCAGATGGGTCCGATTCTGGACTCTCGTCATTATGTCTGCGGTTCTGTCGGTTTGGTTCACGCGGGATTGTAACGCCCGCATTCTGCGCTTTAATCAGAATCGTTCGCGCTGCTGTCTCGACGGTAGCTTGGAGTTCAGCAGTGAACCGATGGTGCCAACTGCGCCACAGCGTGGATTGGCTCGGCACCGACTCCAGGCCGAGCTGATTACAGAGAGCGGGGTGGTTGGTGAGGTATTCGGCGAGGGCAGTCTCGTGGTCCCAGCCATGGCACTCTTTCAGCAGGAACAGGCGAAACAACGTCTCCATCTCGTAGCTTGTTGAACCTGTGTACCGGTCGTGGGTATCGAACTGAACGTATGCGAGCGGCACTGCGTGGACAAACGGTTCGACTGTCTCGTGTTCATCCTGGTTGAACCATACTTTTGCGACGGTGTGGATATCCGACTCCAACGCTGGGAGGAACGAGCGATCGGCCAGCGGGCTAGACTCGTACGTGGGCCAATCGACGTAGGATTGTTGGGCGATCTGGCGGAAGACAGTGCGGCGAGACTCACGGGTTAGGGGCACAACAAGAGGCTGATCACGGCACGCTCAAGTACTCGTCTGGTTGGTAAATTCACCTCCTGTTCTCATATAATAGCCTCATACTGTGAGCGTTCTGCTAGATGTTCTGTTGTTCAGGATCAAGCATAACAGATCGTAAAATCAGCAACATCCCAATAGAGACGAGTACCGCTTGAACGAGCGCAGCTGAAAACAGCGAGGTGTTGAACGTATTGAGAATAAGTCCTTCACAAACTGCGCCGATTCCAATAAAGACGAATCCGATCGAAACGTAGAACATCGGACTGCTTTCACTCCGGCGATACGCATAGAACGCAAGATACGCAACAGAGAGACTCAGCGAGAGCGCAATCAGCTTTATGGCGATGGTCGGGATGCTAATCATATATTCTCGCGAAAATTGTTCCAGAGCGTGGTGAAGTTGTCGGCGAGCTCGTCCCGAGTCTCGATGGACAGTTCGAGCTCACCGTCGGAAATGACGAGCTGAAGCGTTTCAATTGTCGTTTCAAATAATTGTTTGTGTTCGCCACCGGAACCGATCGTCGAATGAACTCTGATGAGACCGTGTTCCTGTAGGGTGGAGATACGACGGTAGATCGTCGCCAACGATGCATCACATCGCTGGCTGAGTTCTTTCGCCGTTCTGGGGGATTCATCAGCAGCTAACAAGATTTCTCGAGAATAGTCGTCCGCGAAAAGCTCCAAGAGGGCCGCAGACTGGCTGTTTTCCCCTGTCGTCATATGCCCATATTACGAGTTCATCCGCAAAGAAGCGACGATTTGGCCACACCAAACGTATCGTTGCTATGCACAACAAAACGGAACTCCCACGAAATCGAATCCGCTTTTCTACGAACGAGCAAAGAGCCGGCCTGCTTTATTTACCAGAGATCTAAACGGGAATAGGAATGCGATCGTCATCAAGACGTTACCTGAAAGCAGTAACTATCAGTGCCGGTGCGTTCGTGCTCTTTGGAATTGTCACGGGCTTGATTCCGAATCCTCTCTACATTCGGCAGGTACCACGAACGCCGCTGGATTATCTATTCCTCACCACTACTGCGGCCTTCTTGGGAGTATACACCCTCCAACGAACTAACAACCAGCGCAATGACGAGAAGACAGCTACTGTAGGAACAGTGGTGGGCTTTCTGGCATTCGGCTGTCCAATCTGTAATGCGTTTCTGCTCGCCTTGTTCAGCAGTTCCGCACTGATGACGTATTTTGACCCGCTACGACCCCTCTTAGGTGTCCTAAGCGTCGTGTTCTTTGCAGGGCTTCTCTACAGCCGTTCACAGAGTTCATGTAACGCCTGTAATATGGAAGAACAGGGAAGTCAAACTCACTAACAAACATACAGAATGACAGACACTGCAACAGGCGAAGCTGAAGACACGGACTCGAAGAACAAATGGCCATTGATCGGGCTCGGCGGTGCCGTAAGTCTCTGCTGTCTCTTTGCCTCACCAGCAGCGACAGGTGCAGCCGGAGCCACCGTTGCTGGAGGAGCCACAGCGGCATTCGGGGGCGGCCTTATTCGAATTCTTGTCTCAGCCATAGCAGTTGGGATTGTCGGCATTGTCATCCAACTGTGGCCTTCTTCGTCGTCCTGCGGACAATAAACACAGACCCACCTTCTTTGCTGGCGGTGAAAAACGCCAGACGATACTTGTTCGGATGATGGTAAGCCACGGATATGGACCGACGAAGGTATTTACAGTCGATCGCTGCAGCCGGGACCACTGCAAGCGTCGCTGGTTGCCTCGGCGTACTTACTGAATCTGGCGCTGAGGGAACAGTCCTTGGCCCGCCTGAACAGGATCTAAGTGAAGCCGCTCATCCGAGCTACGGCGACGAGATGCCCGAGTTCACCGTCCCCGACCCGATTACGGGTGAAGATATATCAACGACTGATTTTGAAGGGGAGCGAGCCATCCTCTGGACATCGTTCTACACGAATTGTCCGGACGGCGTTTGTCCCGCCCTCATTCTCCGACTGCGGCGGGCACAGGAAGTTGCTGCCGAGGGTGGGTACGGCGACGCCGCCGCCTTTCTCGCACACACCTTCGACCCCGAGCGCGACACGGCTGATGTCCTCCGCGAGTACGCCCGCCAGCAGGGGGTCAATCTCGACGCTGGCAACTGGCACTTCCTTCGGCCGGAGAGCTACGAAGCAGGGCAGGAACTGCTAGAAGAACAGTTCGGGCTCGTCATCGAGAAGCGGCCTGCTGAGGATCTCGAGAATCTGGAGTATCAGTTCCCGCACTACGGGCTGATCCTTCTCGTGAACGAGCGTGGCATCGTCGAACGGGCGTACCCGAACGGTGCGTCGGTCGACGTCGAGACCGTCGAAAGTGATTTCGAGCAGGTGGTCACGGCATGAAGCGCCGGAACCTCCTTGCTGGACTCGCTAGTGTCGGGGCAATTGGTGGCGCTGGACTCGTCGCGACCGGGACAATCCCTGAGACCTTCAGCAACGGGAGCGAGACACCGGAGCCAGTCGAGCCGACGACACTCGACGCGATCGAAGCGCCAGGAAGCCGCGATGGTGAGGTGACGATTCCCCCGGATAATCAAGCTACATTCGTCGACTTCTTCGGGACTTGGTGTGCGCCCTGTGTGGAGCAGATGCCAGCACTCGGTGAGGCCGAGGACCGGATTGGTGATGAGGTACTATTCCTCTCGGTAACGACCGAAGACGTCGGTGGTTCACTAAGCGAGGAAACGGTCGTCGAGTGGTGGCGCGAGAACGACGGCGACTGGTTGGTCGCTGCTGACGTGACCGCCGAACTTGCAGCGAAGCTCAATGTCGGATATTACCCGACTGCTGTGGCGCTCGATGCGACTGGGCGAATCCAGTGGTCTGAAAAGGGTATTCATACCGCTGACGAGATCGTCTCGGGCATCAAAACCGCTCTCAACGCATGATCAGCGAGACGCTTCTAACAAATGTCTCGTTCGCGCTCACAGCGGGTGTAGCAACGTTCTTTTCACCGTGTGCCTACCCTCTGCTACCCGGCTACGTTGGCTTCTACGTGAACTCTACTGACACCGAAAGCGCCTCTGTCACAGGCGCAGGGATTCGAGGTGTGGCAGCCGCGTTGGGCGTACTTGCGACGTTTGCGTTGCTAGGCGGGGCAACGGCGTGGGTCGGCCACGAGGCACTGTCAGATATCACCATTTTCGAGACGCTAGTCGGTGGATTGCTCATCGTCTTCGGATTACTTGTCGCATTCGACCGCGCTCCGTCACTGTCGTTATCACTTCCAAAGCGCCGATCAAGCATTCTCGGCTTCGGTCTTTTTGGCGCGGGATACGCACTGGCTGGTGCCGGATGCGTCGCCCCAGTCTTCCTCGCAGTCGTAGCCCGGGCCATCACCCTCCCGACCGAAGCAGCGATGCTCGTATTAGGAGTCTACGCCGGCACCGTTGCTGTACTAATGGCTGCAACAACCGTCGCAACTGGAGTCGGTATCATCAGTAACGCAAATCGCGTAATGGCCCATTCCGGGTGGCTCAAGCGGCTCGCCGGCGTTGTGATGATCGTTGCTGGGGTCGGCCAACTCTATCTCTCGCTCATTGTATACTGAACAATCATCCAATGATGATCGACCGTCGAAGGATATGGCTTCTCCCTTCAGAGAGGACGTTGTTCAACGTATTCGCGTGTTTTTCCCTGCAACACGTATTCGGTCTGTTGGAGGTCTTCGATCGTCCCCGAACCAGTGATGAACATGGCTGTCTGCAGTTCAGCGATCAGATCCTCGACTCGTTCGATAACGGCTTCAGGCCCCTCTGTAGCCGGTTTCAGGAACGGTTTCGCCAGCCCGCCGGCGAGGGCACCTAATGCAATCACTTTTGCCACGTCTAATCCTGTCCGGACACCACCACTCGCGATTACGCACTCGTGTTCGGCAACACACTCGATCGTGCTCGCAGCGGTCGGGATCCCCCACTCTCGAAACAGGGTGCCGATCCGTTGCTGTCGTGGTGCATTCGCGGCCGCTGCACGGTAGGCTTCGATCCCAGACCACGTCGTACCGCCTTTTCCAGCGACATCGATCGCGTCAACCCCTGCCGCAGTTAGCTTTCGGGCAGTCTCCCCGGAGATTCCGTTACCCGTTTCTTTGACGATGATCGGTACCGAAAGGCACTCACAGACGTGTTCGATCGCAGCTAAACAATCTCGTCCATCGACGTCCCCTTCTGGTTGGGCAGCTTCCTGGAGAAAGTTTAAGTGGACCGCGAGTGCATCGGCTTCGATCATCTCGACCGCACGTTCGACCGTTTCGATGTCGTACTCCCGGAGTTGTGCTGCGCCAAGATTGCCGTAGATGAACGCATCAGGCGCGGCATCGCGGACGACGGTGTACGATTCGAGGACGCGTTCGTCGTCGAGTTCGAGGCCCGCTCTCTGGCTTCCGAGCCCCATCGCGATGCCAGTCTCGCTGGCAGCACGAGCCAATGCCCGATTTATTTCTATGGTGTTTTCGTGCCCCCCGGTCATACTCTCGATGAAGATTGGAGCGGATAGCTTATGTCCCAGAAATTCGATGGACGGGTCGATAGCGTCGTAATCGAGTTCCGGGAGCGCGTCATGGACGAGCTGAATGTCTTCGAAACCTGTGCCTGTTGTTTCGACATCTCGCTCCTGTACGATCCGAAGATGGTCGTCTTTTCGATCTTCAGTCTCCGAGGGTCCCTGCCCTGTCATTAGCTGAACTTGCAAAAGGAGTAGCAAAAGTACACGGGTATTTTGACTGTTCAGCGTATTGGGTACTCTCCGGAAGTAGTAATCGCCCCCGTGATGGACTCTAAATCAGCGTACCGGTCGGTACATCAAGTCGATGCACAGGGTGACTGATCAGGAAGCATTTGATGAGAAGCCGGTTCGGGGTGTCTATAGTAAAAATCGCTGATCGTTCTATACGGAACAACTTCCAGTCCATTGGAATAGATATTCTGTAGTTGCAATGACGTGGCAACGCATATGCATTGAGAACACCAGTCTCAACTACTGCCTGAGAGAGTTTGTATAGCGGCATATAGTTTATTCCCGCAGCTCATTTCAGTGCCCAATTTAGCGTGGGTTTAGCAGACTGAGAGAGTCTGCCCAACCCACAAACTGATAAGGAATCCAAGTGAAACGCTGAACGACTCGAATATGCCACTCTTAGAATCGCCATACTGGGCCGAGACTAGGTTTCTAACCGAATTCTGCACCAATCCAATTTTAGACGGTCAAATCCCCCAGAGATCGCTACAATGAGTCGGTCGGATGCCGAGCAGGAGGGCAAGACCGACGCTGAGCGGGTGCCATCATTCGATGGTGTCCGATGGACCTCGTGCTCGCTCGAGGACTTCACGGACCTGTACTGGGACGAGATTGCCCCCTGCCTCGAAGCAGAGGGAATCGATCCGAGAGGCGAGAAACCGACCCACCAGTGGTTTCGGGATCACGATGCGCGGTCATTCCTCGCGGCTCTTCGTCGCCATCACGATCGTTCATTCGGGGAGTTCTGGAACGAGGACCTCGAACTCGGTGATGATAAAGAGGGCTACACATGGGCAACAACGGATGATGCAACAATCGACGCCCTTGAACAGTTCCTCAACCGGCGGAAATCACGATACAGCCTTGCGACGTCGTCCGTCGACGCGCTCCGAACGCGACTGAATCTCTACGTCCGTGCTTATCGAGAGGCAAATGGGACAGATGACCTCCTTACACCAATTCAACGAGATCAAGA
Organism: Haloarcula sp. H-GB5; assembly: GCF_054850705.1. Classification (NCBI taxonomy): domain Archaea; kingdom Methanobacteriati; phylum Methanobacteriota; class Halobacteria; order Halobacteriales; family Haloarculaceae; genus Haloarcula; species Haloarcula sp. H-GB5. Next base: position 35,466 of record NZ_JBTWBG010000006.1, read on the forward strand.
GAATCCAGACTACGAAGCCGTTGACGCGTGCTATGCAGCATTCGACTGGTTGAATGAGGGAACTAAACGCGAATACAGCGCCCAGACTCTCCAGCGTGTGCGGCGCGTCGTCGACGCCTGGTATCAGCATCTAGTCGGTCGACGGGTTGCCTCGATGAACCCTGCGAGCGGCCTCTATGACGAATTCAAGTGGGAAGTCGAAGATTCACCCACACCTTCGCTTTCAGCGAATCAGATTCGGAAACTGATGCAGGCGTCGGAGACAACGCGAGAACAGCTGCTCGTGGTGGCATTAGCTGGCTGGGGACTTCGTGCAAGTGAGGTCGCCGCACTCCATGTATCGCAGTTCCACCGTGACGTTCCCGAAGACGACATCCCCTTCATCACGTTCGAGAGTCGCAAGAACGGGCCCGGTGAGGTGTCTCTCCTGTACGGAATGGACGTTCTCGACTCCCGAATCGACGAGCTAGCGGAAGACGATACGTGGACTGGATACCTGTTCCCCTCCTCTCAGGGAGAAACGCCGTACGTGACTCGAGATACAATCCGGAATTGGTTCCAAAATCTTGCATTGGAAGCAGATCTCCCCGAGCGGATCGAGGGTGAACGACCGAGTCCACAGCTCTGTCGTCGATTCTGGTACGACACCTATACAGCAGTCCTCGAAGGCGTTCTCGAAGGTGTTGACGAAATCGCTGCAGAGCAAGGTAGTAGCGATCCTCGGGTAGTGATGCAAAATTATCTGTCTGACTCGCGTGCTCGCCGAGTCCGACGAGAATTCATGCGAGACCAACTTAACGCAGCCTTCGGAGAGAGAACGTAACATCAACCCATCTGTCGAGCTATTCAAATGTCTGTCCTCGGTTGATGATTGAATCAATGAGTCACAGAGTCACTGAAGTATTGACTTCTGGAAGTTAAGAATCAAAGAGTCCATGATCTATAGCGTCATTTGCCGTGATGGAGAGAGTGAATTCACCGACTCAAAGATTCATTGAGTCACTGAATCAGTGAGTGCCTGAAGCATTGAGTTGAGGATTCAGGAACACCAGACCCGCATCACGAAATCACTGAATCAGTGAAATCCCGACGTTGTGAATCATTGAGTCTGTGAGTCAATGATTCAAAGACAAAGCTCGGGAAAGAGGCAATCATAGCTCTTACCCCCTCAAGCTCCGATATGCGACAGAATCGAATTGAGAGAGATACAACTGAGTGTCTGACATGGATTTATGAGTCATTGATTCAATGATCGAACTATGACCGAGACACCTCGTGGATGGGGCGTCACACCATCGACTGGCATCCCCACGATCGCCTTCGGCAACCAGAAAGGCGGGACAGGAAAGACAACGGCGACGATCAACAGTGCCGCGGCGCTGGCCACTCGCGACCACGATGTTCTTGCAATCGATATGGACCCACAGGCCGACATGACGAAAGGGCTTGGACTGGGTCCGGGCGACGACAACGATCCATCAAGCCCGAAGAACGAACTCCCCAACACACTAGTCACCGATGACGAGAACCTACTCGACGTACTCGTCGACAATCCGCGCACGCACGATACTAGTCTTTCAAAAATCGTGATCGAAGCCGATGAGTACGACCATCTGAACTTCGACTTGATTCCCAGTCACAAGGACATGGGCCTTGCTCGAGATTGGATGGACGATGCGAATGCTCGTCTCTCGCTGAAACTCGCCCTCGAAGAGATGGTTGACGACGGATACAACTACGATTTTATCGTAGTCGATTGTCCTCCCGACCTCTCAGTCCTGACGGACGCGGCCTTCATCGCGGCTCAGAACGTCTTCCTAGCTGCACAGACCCAAGCAACATCACGGGATGCACTTGACGATCTGTGGGACCAGCTGGAGTCCATCGAGGACAACCAGCAGATCGAGATCGCAATCGTTGGACTCCTGGCAAACATGTATCGGGACGACGGTCAGTCGCAAAAGTTCCTCAGCTCCTTTGACGAGTCCTTCGCATCGATGGCACCGATTTTCAAACTCCCGATGCGAGTAGCGATTCAGCGTGCGTGGGACAACGGACGAGATATTTTCGGATGGGAAGACGCGAACGACCAACAAGTTGAGCGCGACCTCTTCTTGGAGGTTGCGGAGACGATGGAACGAGCGTTCGACAAAACGCAGGTGGAGGTGTAAGAATGCCCCGGGGAATGGACGAGCGGTTCGAGGATCCCTCAGACGAGGTGGAAGAGGAGGGCGACGCCGTCGCAGACGAGGAAAACACAGAGACGTCGGAGGAATCAGAAGAACAGGGTCGTGAAACTGCGGCAGCGACCGAGAATCGATCAGATCAGAAGAGAACCGCATCCACGACCGATACTGATTCGTCGACCAGTGAGACAGGAGAGACAGATGACGAACCGCTGAACATCCGCGAAGATTGGGATTCAGCCACGATATACGTTGAACCGGAGCAAAGCGAGGACATCGAGATCACATTCACTCGCCTGAAAAAGCAGCTCAAACGCGAGGACATCACGCTGGAGAAAAACAAGCACTTCTACCGCGGTGTTTTCGAGGTGGCGTTCGGCGAGCACCAGGAGGAAACGAAGGAGAAGATTCGCGAACTCGCCAAGGAAGACGCCGATCAGTGAATCACTGATTCAGAGAATCTCAAATGTGGTCGCTATCAGTACCCTGCCGTTCATCTCGGACGAAAAACCCTCGTGGGACCGCGTCGTTCTCGTCCATGAAGTGATCGACATCTAAGGCGTATCGTACTACGAGACGCAGCAGGACCGAGCTGTCGAGAGCATACTGGCACCTCTTGACTGGGACCGGAACGACATCCGTGGGGAACTCAACGGAACACGTGTAGTCGTATCACGGACTGGACCTGACGAACCCCCTCCCCCCTTTTTCGAGTTGTAAACTCGTGGCGGCGGGGAGGGGTGAACAGCAAGAGATGTTGCAAAACAGCCAATTGTGGCGGATATATGCGATAGAGAGGTTGAGTGTCTAATATTCTAACTTGTGGCTAGATATGCGAAGGTTTATATTGTACGTTACCTTACCGTAACCGTACTAGAGATAAAGAAAACATCTCGTCTAGCTCAGCTAGACGATTGACATCTCGGGAAGTAGATGACTTCCTCATCTCGTCCGTGGTTCTGATTCCGTGTACTCTCCCGTCTCAACGCCTCTGTGCCAACTTCAGTCACCTCACCTCTCGCTACGCTATGTCTCGGATGGCCTGTTCCCCGCGACTTACAGCTCGAAAAAGGGGGGAGGGGGTGAAACATTCGAGATCACCAAAGCAGCTTCACCAGCAATCATGTCCGAAACCCGGTATTCCCCTCATTCGTGAACGGATCCTACGAGCGTCGTTCTTTTGCGCCCATTCTGGTGCTTACTACTCGAAAACGGGGTGTGTGAGAAAGACCGTTTCACCCAGAGCATCATTCACAAAATCCGGATTAATTGGATTTTGCTCCGAGACCCACATCGACTCACTTCTCGTTACAACACGAGTGTGGGAGAATCGAACCAGGTGTGTTACCGCCCCTCAACGTCTTACAACTCGAAAACGGGGGATCTGGGTCATCGAGGAGGTTCGACAATAGCGTCCTTCGTCGAACCGTTACAACTCGACAACGGAGGGTGATAGATTCCGAAGACGGTATCTGATCCATTCAGAGGATACGGGGCTGTAGTCGTTAGATAGCCTGTTTTCGCCCGGTTACAACTCCACAAGGGTCCATATTTTTATACCCAGAGTTCGAGGGGGTTCATAATGGGACGAGAGGGACGTAGAGCAGGATCGAATAATCCGGAAGGTGAGGAGGATCGTGAATCTTCTGCTGGTGATCCTGAAACTTCTGAGTCGACGGATGAGGAGGTGGCATCTCCTGGCACGTCACAAACGACCTTCGAGAACGGATCAGATTCCGCCGATTCGTCTCAAGATGCAACTAACGGCGACGGTGGCGGCATCTCAATTCGTGATAGGCTCCAAACCGAGTCATCCGGTGGCGTTTTCGCGAACAAAGACCTCGTCCGGTCAGATACCATCATCGACGAGGATCGTATCGTCGGTCGTGACGACCAGCTGGGCCGTGTCGTCGACAATCTAAAACCGGTTCTCCAGAATGAGGGGATCCCCGATATGCTCCTGAGCGGGCCATCTGGAACGGGGAAATCGCTCATCATTCATGCAGTGTGTAAACAGATCGTCGAACTATGTGAATCTCAAGGCAAGACCTTCGGGGTCCTCTCTATCAACTGCGAGGGACCGAAGACTGCAGATCGGGCCGTCTACCGGTTAGTGAAAGCTGCTGCCGACGACCTCGGTGTCGATCCCGGCGTTCCCCAAACCGGCGTCTCAACGGACCAGAAGCTCGAGCGACTGTACGAACTCATGCGAGAGTATTACGATGGGGTCATCTTCATCCTCGATGAGATCGATATGCTCGAGGGGCCGTATCAGGAAGCAGAGTACAATTCTCTCATCTACCAGCTTTCACGGGCTCGCAAACTCGCCGACTTTGATGGCCCCATCTCGCTCACGACGATCACGAACTACGCCGACTTCATGAAGGATCTCAACAGCCGCGCACAGAGTTCCTACAACCCTGACGACATCTTCTTCGACGATTACGATGCGAATCAACTCCGTAGTATTCTCCGCAACCGACGGGACGCCTTCAAACCAGAATCGCTTGCGGATGACGTTGTTCCGCTTGTTGCTGCGTTCGGATCCCAAACCCACGGGGATGCACGAAAAGCGATTGATCTCCTCAGATGGGCTGGTGAATTAGCCGAGCGGCGTGGAGCCAACACAGTTACCGAAGCCGATGTCCGTGATGCCCAGGAGAAATACACCGAAAACCGGAAGCTCCGCCATATCAGCGGCATTTCGACTCAAAAGAAACTCTCCATCTACGCTGTGGCGGCGACTGCTAACTACGCAAGAGAACATCCTGAGTGGATCCCTGCTGGACCTGCGTTCAAGACGTACCAATTCATTGCTGATACGATGGATGCGGATCAGTACAGTCGTGAGACCTTCGTAAATCACGTCACCGAGCAGAGTACGTACGGTGTGTTGGACTTCGAGCGTCGAGGTAAGGGACGGGGCAGAGGAGTGCATATGTATTTCTCCCTCTCCGAGGATCCGGAAACGATTATGGAGACGATTCGTGAGGATTCCCGGTTCGAAGATTTAGCTCACGAAGAGGCGACTATCAGCGCGGTTGTCCGCGAACGGCTGAAGCAGTTCCGAAGTAAGAACTAATCTCGCCCGCATTCTCCCCGCACTTACTTCTCGAAAACGGGGGGTGTTCGTATCCCGCGCGATGCGTTACAACTCGAAAATGGGGGGATGTCATTCGTCGGGATGTCTCGTTACTACTCGAAAACGGGGGGTGTTCGTATCCCGCGCGATGCGTTACAACTCGAAAATGGGGGGATGTCATTCGTCGGGATGTCTCGTTACTACTCGAAAACGGGGGGTGGGTGAGCCAAGAGATTTGACGTGCCGGTCGATGTACTGTGCTTTCCCCTTTCCCTCTCCCATTTACAACTCGAAAACGGGGGGTGTGTCCTACGATTTCTTTGTCGTCGGTACCATCGATGATGCGGAGACGGTGGAGAAACGACGGAAATACGGGGGTGTGGTCCCTTCAAAATCAGCGTCACCCCCTCCACACACATCCTGTTACGACGGAAACGTGGGGTGGATGTCCTCACCCTTCGAGTTTCACTCATCCGGGTTGACCGGGCCCATTCACACTCTGGGGGGTGTCGCCTGCTACGTCTCTAATGGTACTGAAAAGAACATCAGACTACAGTTAAATCTCGTCTACTCGTCAGGATTCACTGGCCCTTTGTACTTCGACGTCACCGAATCTCCTTCCCGCCACTGCCAGTAGTAGTAGCGGTTGTCGTTGATTTCCTTGATCGTGATCGTCGCCTTCGCTGGCACGTCGTCCGGGAGGTCATCGGGGCGCTCTTCGACGTCGGTGTCGTCCGCCTTTTCCTCCTCGAGACGAGCTTCACGCTCCTTGTATTCGGCCAACGCCTCGGCGTAGCTGGCAACGTCCCGAAGATGCTCCGATGTGGCTTCGTTGAGGGCGTCGACGATCTCCGTCGGGAGGTTTGCTGGTGGGGAGGGTGGTTCGTAGGACATCGACTCTCTTCGTGTTAACCAACAAAACTCGCCGATCGATAGTTCTGTTGGTTAAGCAGGTTCGTGGACTCGCTGACCTCGTCCTCTGTAACATCATGAGCAACTAATTTATAAACCGATTTCGTAATATGTTACACCGTGCTCCGGCGTATTGAGCTTGAGGTCCTCTCCACAGTCGACCGTGGCGACACGATCTCTGACCTCGCGATGAAGCTCGACCACAGCGAGAGCTACCTCTCTCGTGCCGTCGCCGACCTCGTCGACAAGGGGCTCGTCTACACGGAACGCGACGGCCGCCGAAAACGGGTCGTCCCGTCGGATGCTCGCGCCGTCGAACTCTATCAAGACCTCGTCCGCCAGCACTCCCACATCGAGTTCCCCGAGCTGTTGACCGGTAAGGCCCTTGAGGTGCTCTACTATCTCGACCAGCCGCGAACCGTCGCCGAGATCGCCGACCGGAGCAACAACTACCGTAACACGGTCAACCGTGTCCTCAAGCGAATCCGCGACCGCGGCCTCGTCGGGACGGACGACGGTCACTATGACTTCAACGCCGACTTCAACCGCATGCACGAGTTTGCCCGTGAACTCGCACATCATCTCCATCGACAACGCCTCGAAGTTGTCGCCTCGAAGGGAACGATTCTCTGGGAGGACTACGACGAATTCCTCGCCCAAGCCGAGACGGAGATCGACGCAGAAGGGTTCCACGAAACCGGGCTCGCTCGTTTCGCCGCGTTCGACCTCCAGTTCCTGCTCACTGACCACCGCTACTACCTCTACTCCGAGACTCTTGACGAAGTCTCGCCGGCGGAGCTCTGCTATCACACGCTGCTAATCGACAACGGCAGCCGCCACCGCTCGTACTGTCTCCTCCTGCTCAGCCACGTCGACGTCAACGAGGCGGACCTCCGAGAGCAGGCGGCGAAGTATGGCCTCGAAGACGAAATCGACGCCTTGCTTCGCTACCTCGAGACGCACGGCGAGGTCGACGATGACCGGCTCCCGGCGTGGGACGAGTTCCAGGAGTTGGCGGCTGACTACGAGGTGCCACTACCACAATGAGACCAACAACCGTTCAAGTTCTAAGGTGAGCGAACGAATGCTGATACGCTCCCGTATCCGCCTCCAGTCGTCGGCGCCGGTTATTAGCGAGTGCTGGCCAAAGGGGAGACAGTGCCCCACAGCTCTTAGATGCGATTCCTCGATATAGGCCTTGAGGAGTCCAAACATGAGGAGAGCGACTGTGATGTTTAGTTACGATCTCGTTGTTGGACTTCCTGACGACCGGTGCGAGGAATTAAGTGAATCGAGATAGGAATTACGCATATCATGGGCGTCACACACATAGAGCCAGGTCCAGACGCCGAGCCGGAACTTCGCGAGAAAATGATCGAGATCATTAACGGCGACGGGGCCCAGAAGCCGTGGGATGTCGTTGCGTCGGTATCTGACAGTTCGGATGTCACCGAACGGGATGCCAAAGATGCGCTCAAGGAACTTATGCTTGAAGGGAGAGTAGAGATTGCTGCAGAGGGTGAAGTGCGGACAACGGCGGCCCCTGCATAGACTTCCTTTCTTCTGATGGCAGTTCATAGTGTTCCGTTAGCGGATCGGCTATTGGGGTACAAATCTTCGGAAGAGGTTCTCCGAGAGTCAGGCGATAAGCATTCAGAAATCGGCCGTACGCCATTCGAACGCGACGTAGATCGGATTAAATACACGCCAGAGTTCCGGCGTCTGAAGGATGTTACACAGGTCGCACGAGCAGGGGAGACGTATCTCTACCATGATCGACTCTCGCATTCACTGAAAGTTGCTCAGGTGGGGCGTAGACTTGCAGAGTTCATTCTTCGAGTGGAAGCGAATGGAGGAGCGAAAACCGATGATGCGGCGCTGGCGAAGAGTATTGAATTGGAAAATGGGGAAGGACAGCAAAGCATTGACTCTGCTCTCCGTCGGCAGCTAGATCCCGACACTGTGGAGGCGGCCTGTCTCGCTCACGACCTAGGCCACCCACCGTTTGGTCATTTAGCGGAAGAAGAGCTTGACAAGTTGCTTCAAGAGAAAACGAATGATCGCTATGAACCGCGTGATCCAGAAGAGGCACAACAGGACCCTGATACTGCAGACCAGCCACAGAGTCCTAGCGATTTTGATGAAGTTGCTGCGATCGATTTTGAGGACACGTGCGGGATACGATTCGAAGGGAATGCACAGTCGTTCCGCATTCTGACTCGACTGGCGTCATACAGTGGTGTTGAGACCGGACTGGGGCTCACGCTCGGATCGTTGAATGGGGTCCTCAAATATCCATATGGGCGTGGTGAATGGATAGATGATGGCATCGACGAATGGAGCGGCGACTTGGAGGCTGTTGATGGCCGGTCGCGTGGGAAATTTGGATACTACAAAACAGAGGCGCAGGCATTTGATGCGGTACGACAGGATATCGATACGGATCGCCAAACCATCGTCGCTGAGATTATGGACTATGCGGATGACTTAACCTACGCAATCCATGATCTGACTGACTTCTATATGGACGGAAGGTTGCCACTTGATCGTCTGCTACGGGAGGCCTCTGAGGAGCAATTTGAGCATGTGGAGAGACGAGAACTGGATAATATAGAGTCGGCGATGGAATACGATGGCTCGGATGTGACGCCAACCGACGTGATGAGATTTCTGTCTTATCAGGCGTATTCTGTTGCCGACCCTATCTTCCACCCCTATCAGGCAACCGAGGAGCAAAAAGACGGGTTAGAACAGTTCACGTCGTATCTCATTACGAGATATCTCAACAATATCTACTATCCAGACAGGAGTATCGAAGAGTTGCGGGAGGACAAAGAGCTATTCCTCACACTGGCCAAAAATACGAATAATGAATACCACCTCGAGGCTTCGAAGAGGCTTGAGGGGCATATCGACGCCCTGCAGGACTTGACGGAATACTATGTAATTCAAGACACGGCATTGATGGGCCAACAGCGTGGGCAGCGACAAGTCATCCGTGAATTGTTTCGAGCGCTCTACGACGAAGCTGGCTCGGATCCGAACAAATCGGCAATCCCCCAGCCGTACAGTGGACGGCTACAAGACGATGCAGCGGAGCAGGGGTTCAGAAATGAGACCGAGCAGCGGGCGCGCATCGTCGCGGACCTTATTTCGAATATGACCGAAAACCAGGCGGTTGAGTTCCACAAACGCCTGACTGGGGATACGCCAGGGTCGCTGCAGAATGAGATCCTTCGCTGACTTCTCCCACGACTAAAGTCGTAGCTTTCTCTTCGGATTCTTGTAATAGTGACCTACAGGGGCTAAATCCGCTCCCAGACGTCCGGCACTTCTTCGGGATCGCTAATACTCACATAGCGGTAATTCACCCCCCAATAATTGCTGGTGCTTGCGGTCATCATCTCGTTTGACGTGCTTTTTGTCGTAATCGGGGCCGTCGACAAAGACAGCGACAGGTTTGGCGCGATCATCGGCCTCATAATAGGAGTCTGCCTTGACGACGGGTTCATCGCCGTCGTAGATCGTCTTTTGTGCAGCATCGGGCTACGGGAAGTCCTCTTCATGGACAGCCTCTAACACGGCGCATTCAAGTTCGGATTCACACGCGGCCCAGAGTTCCTCGAATCGGACGTCTCTATCAACACGACTTCAAACGGCGACGTCGCCCGTCAGAGCGGCGGGACCGTCGTCACGGATCTCTCGCTGGTCGGGACGAAGTGGTGGGACCACGGGTTCTTGGGCGTCTCCGCACTCGGGGAACCGATCGTCGTACAGGACGCGACGTTCCTGGGTGGGAAGATCGGTGTCTACGCCTACGGTGCACCGGGCACCGTCGTCTGAAATACGGCGATAGAGGGGGTGATGGTCAGCGTCTTCGACTTATACGCGCCGCGACTCACCACGTTCGATAACCAGGTGACTGACACGTGGAACGCCATCTACGCGGAAACGCGCTCCTATGGGGCAGTTATCGTCGGGAACTACGCGGGGAACAGTCAGAACGGTATTATCATCGAGGACGCTCGAATTATCTCGCACGGAACACCGCTGTCCGGAACACACACGGGTTGCAGGTCATCTCGAAGTACTCCGTCTACCTGCGTAACGTACTCACGTATGCCGAAATCGGTGCACGGAGCAGTTCGCTCCTCCCGACGAACAACGTGACGGAAAACGCCTTCGTGGGGAACGCGCGCCACGTCAGTACCCAGGCTTGGAACGTCCGGCACGTCTGGGAGCGGAACGACTGGTCGGACACGCCCAGGGCTGACTGGGACGGCGACGGTACCCTGTCTCGGGCGTTCCGTCCGACGGCACCGATAGACAGCGGGGCCGTCACCCACCCCGCCCCTCGAACACTTTCGAGTTCACTGGCGCTCGCGCTTCTCCGCCGTGCCCAGCAACTCGTTCCTGGGTTACAGACGGCGGGTGTCGTCGACCCGACGTCGCTCATAATCCCCGTCTGTCAGCGTGGGCTGGAAATCGGAGGCCAGAACACAACAAGACGGGACAGTACGACGACGGCAACCCGTGGACGTACACGGGCTAATTCAGTCCACGGGCGCAGAAAAACTTAACCAACAGAGCGGAAGGAATCCATCACTATGTTGGTTAATTGTGTTAGGGCGAGGATTCGCCTTCGAGCACGTCGATGAGCTCTTCTGCTGTGGAACTGATCCGTCCGAGGCGCTCGCGAACGACCTCGGGATCGTCCGACTCCCACGCAGCGAGGTAGAACGCCGACCCGCTGGTATCCAGTCCACAGTACCGCCCGACGACGTACGCGACCGCCTCGGCTTCGACTTCGCGTTTCGACCGCTCGGTGTCGTCGTCGACGTCGAAGTGGAGCAGGGCGTGGGCGTACTCGTGGATCAACGTCCGCGCAAGGTCGGCATCGTTCTCCCGATCACGCACCTCGACGAGCGGCTGGACGTCGACGAGGCTCAGCTGTTCGCAGATGCCCTTCGCCTCGCCGTGGGTCCACTCCGCGGCTGGAACGATTCGCACCGTTACGCCGAGGTCGTCAGCGGCGGCAGTCAATTGCTCGACGAGGTCACCAGCGTCCCCGGTTGCTTCCGTGTCGAGGTCGGGAAGTGGCTCGCCCTCGGTCTGGGAGACATCGAACACCGGCGCGGGCTTGAACCCGACCAGACCCTCGGACCACTCCTCGGATGGCGACTCGTCGTACTCACAGTCACTGTCCTCGTGGTAGCTCGGCGAGTTCTCGCACTCCGGGCACTGCTTGGTGATGATCGGCGCCCAGATCCAGATGGCCGACTCGCCCTCCGTGACGTGGCGGTCGAACTCCTCCTGCCACGTCCGGTAGCCCGCCACCCGGCTCGCTTCTGGATACTGGCGCTTGATGAGGAGCGTATTCCGGTAGGAGTAGTCGTGGAAGCGACTCTGGACGTCGAGCCACTCCTGGAACTCTTCGCTGGCCTGCGCGTCGTCGACGCCAGCGACGAGTTCGTCGATCCACTGTTCGATAGTGCTGTTCATCTCGTCGGATCGCGTGTCGGTCTGATCGAAGGAGACCGACGAGTCTCTGGTCGTGGACATCGTGTTCACCGAATCGAATTCACGGCGACTGCGTCTGTTCAGACCGCGCCGCACCCCTCAGGGGCGTTCAAAAAACCGCTCTGTCGGTCAGCGGAGCTCGTGGCGTTCGTCCGCAAAGCCAACCGTGACGAGGTACTCGAGGAACTCGTCGAACCGCTCGACGTCGCTAGGCGTGTCGGTCGCAAGGTGACGCGCCCACTCGATGGCCCACTGGAAGGCGGGATCCGTGCCGCCCTTGCCGTGAATGTACCACCACCGAGCCGCTTTGAGAACCACTATGGGATTCGTCGGCGGCTGCTCACCGGCGAGCCCACGGGTGATGGATTCGATTTCGTCGGGGACGTCGGCGGAATCGACCTCCGCTGATTGCGTGTTGTCGATATCGACCGGGATCTCGTCGATCGAGACGTTGTCGGGACTCTGTTGTTGACTCACTGGAAGTCACCTCTGAGAGCGTTCGAAGGAGCCCTCGCCCTCTCTGGGGGCACGAAAAACAGGTCGCGAAGTCACGCCGGCGGGAGGTAGACGCTCTGTTCGCCGGCGATTTCCTCCAGGTTGTTTCGATGGCGGTGGCTGAAGTAGCACTCGTAGCTGCAGTATCCACAGATTGTACCGGTATCGTATTCGGCGACGTACGGGCCGCGGCGAGTTCGCCAGACGTTCGTCCCGCACTCGGTACACGCCGCGCTCTCAATATTGACTGGCGTAGGCCCTGACTGACATCGTCGACGTAGCGATCCTCGATGCTGGTGCCGACTCGCTCGAACCGTACGACGCTGTTGTCACGATGGCCTATCACGAGAGCTACCTCGAGGGAGTCGACTGGATACACTCGATTCAGGCTGGTGTCGACCGATTTCCTTTCGACGAATTGCGCGAGCACGGCGTGCTCCTCACGAACAGCAGCGGCATCCACGGTCCGGCGGTCGGCGAGACCGTCGCGGGATACATGCTTTCGTTCGCACGTCGACTGCTGCCAGCCGTGAAATCGCAGACTCAGCGGGAGTGGTCGCCTCCCGCATGGGACGACGCATATACGCTGGCAGACGAGCGATGTTGCATCGTCGGGTTAGGGACGCTCGGACGGGGAATCGTGGACCGGGCGACCGCGCTCGGACTCGACGTCGTCGGCGTCCGTCGCTCGGGTGACTTGCTCGATGGGGTTCGAACAGTCTACACACCGGCCGACCTCCATACGGCGATCCGGGATTCGAAGTTTGTCGTGCTCGCGGTACCGCTCGTCGACGAGACTCGCCATCTCATGTCCACCGAGGAATTCGCCGCGATGCGTGACGATGCGATTCTGATCAACGTCGCGCGTGGCCCTGTCGTCGACCAGGCGGCTCTCGTCGACGCCCTCGAAGCTAGGGCGCTCGGTGGGGCTGCACTCGACGTCTTCGAGGCGGAACCGCTGCCCGAGGAGTCCCCCCTTTGGGAGTTCGAGGAGGTTCTCATCACTCCCCACTGCGCAGGATTCACTGAGGACTACTATCGGAACGTCGCGGATCTCGTCCGGGAGAACATCGCCCACATCGACGCCGGCGAGGAACTCGTCAATCGATCCGTGTAGCCGAGTGGCTTGGGATTACGCGGATCGCATAGATCGAACAGAGGCACACGATAGACTTCCACTATAGCTGTTCAGTGATATGCTCCTTGAGCAGCGTCCGGTGACAGCGTTTCTTGTCGGTGTTCTCGAAACAGACGAAGACAAGGTGTTCGTCGTCACGAAGCCGATCCGTGAGCTCAGCAGCTGCCTCCTGAGCATCCGCTGCTTCGGTGAGATGTGTTCGGTACCGGTCCTCGAATCCGACCTCGTCGCAGGCAGCATTATGGGCGCCTTCGTCACACATCCCCTGCATTTTGAAATCCTCGTGGCGCTGTTTGAACTCGTCCAGGAGGTCTGGCGGTGGACCGAGTGCCGGGTAGTTCTCGTCGATCGTCGTTCTGAACCAGCCAGTAGGCCGTCGTACCACACCCACGAGCGTAGCCTCCGGGGAGATGTCTACGAGATCATGCTGTAGCGCTGCGACGTACGTGTCCTCGAGGAGGTCAGAGGTGGTCACGATCTCTGTCTTTGCCGTTCGGCGCCCAGCGTAGTCAACCTCCCGGTGGATGTCTATGGCCCCTGCCCGCTGGGGGGTTTTGTGATCGTTCGCAGAGCGAGAATATGGCTGGGCTATGCTGTCGAGACTGTCCAGCGGGTAGGACGACCGACATCGATTCGGTTAGCGGATTGACGCATTACTGCCGGAGTACGGTCCAAATAGAAACTGCACGTCCAACAGGTATCGAATCAACGGCTGTTTGTCGATATCGAAAGCTATAGTCCGATTTGTGAGCAAGAGCTAGGGGAATGTCGTGGATCTTGCTCTTTGTAGCTGGCCTGTTCGAGATCGCTTGGGCAATTGGCTTAGAGTATTCTGACGGCCTCTCAGAACCAATCCCGACAGCGGGTACAGTCATCGCGCTCATCATCAGCATGGTGTTACTCGCGAAAGCGATACAAAACCTGCCGATCGGAACCGCGTATGCTGTCTGGACGGGGATCGGCGCAGTTGGCACTGCCTCGCTCGGCATCGTCTTATTCGACGAACCGGCGACGAGTGCCCGTCTCCTCTTCATCTCCGTGATCGTCTTCGGGATCGTTGGCCTCCACTTCGTCTCTGGAGGCCATTAACGACGACTCACCGAACGGAGTCCGGCGGTTACCAGCCGTACTCCTGGTGGACCTGGCGACCTTCTTCGTTCAACAGTGGTCCGACCACATCGCTGACGCCATCCAGAATTTCCGCGCACCGAACTGTTGGCTCGCTCCCGGTGAACGCCGCGATTTCATCACTCCCGACACTGTAGACGACGCGACCGAACCCAGCTGTCGCCATCCCGCCAGCACACATCGGACACGGCTCGGTGCTCGTATACATGACCATCGCAGCACGCTCAGCAGCGTCGTACTCTCGGCACGCACGGTACGCGAGATGGAGTTCGGGATGGCGTCGGATATCATCCTCCGTAATCTCGCGGTTCGAATCGTTCATGATGACAGTATCGTCGCGGACGAGCACGGAGCCAAACGGTTTGTCGCCACGAACGGTAGCCTCGCGCGCTAGCTCGAAGGTCTCGCGCATATGTGCGTCGTGATCAAAATCGTCGAAATTGGGAGCTGCCATAGCTGTATGGTAGTCTCTCTGGGTGAAGTACTTGGTTGGAACGGCGACTCAGGCTTCGTTTGGCCTGTGACGGTCCCTGTCGGTTGGTCTATCCTTCGGGAGGTGATGACGGTGATTTTTCACCCCGCTGCCAGCCTCCCCTCTGACCTCCAGTATTCCAGATGTAGAGTGGTTAAGAGTCTGCAACGCGGACTTACCTACCGAGGAATGATTCTAAGTGACGGATAGAATGAAGGCTGTTCGCATGCACGAGTTCGGCTCACCGGATGTCCTCAGATACGAGGATGCGCCCCGCCCGGATCCGGTTGATGATGACGTTCTCGTTCGGGTTCACGCAGCGGGTGTCAACCCAGTCGACTGGCGGATTCGTCAGGGAATGCAGATGGTGTCGATGCTGCCCGAGAATCCGTTCCCCATTATTCTCGGGATGGATGTTTCAGGCGTCGTTGAGGAGGTTGGCGCGTCAGTTACCGAATTTGAGTCGGGCGATGCAGTGTTCGGTGTCAATGGGTTCCCGGAGTTAGGCTCCTATGCGGAGTATTCGACTACACCTGCCGAACAACTTGCCCCGAAGCCAAAATCTCTCGATCACGAGGGGGCAGCTGGCGTGCCGGTCGTCACGCAGACCGCCTGGCAAGCGTTGTTCGAGTATGCTGATTGCACGGCCGACCAGCGAGTTCTCATCCACGGCGCAGCCGGTGGTGTCGGACACATGGCCGTTCAGCTGGCGAAATGGAAGGGGGCCGACGTAATCGCCACGGCATCGGGATACAGCGAAGACTATCTCCGGGAGTTAGGCGTCGACGAGTTCGTGAACTACCGCGAGGAGCGCTTCGAGTCAGTGATTGACGAGGTCGATATCGTGGTAGATACAGTCGGGGGTGAAGTCCCAGCACGCTCAGTCGACGTGCTCAAGGAAAATGGGGTGCTCGTTTCAGTCGTTGGACAACCATCGGGAGCGCTCACCAACAACCACGACATCGATGTACAGGTGGTAAGTGGGCGGTCGAATTCCCCGTCACTGTTAACCACCATTAGCGAACTGATTGACGCCGGGGAAGTACGCCCCACGATCAGTGCCGAATTCCCACTCGAAAATGCAGCTCAGGCACACGAAGTAGGTGAGACAGAACACGTACGAGGGAAACTGGTTCTCAGCGTAGCGTGATTCGACGTGTCATACATTGAATTGGGATCTACAGCCAATATCGAGAGGATCTACCACTTCAATTTTTGTGACAATAATATTAGAACTAATCCTCCAACACCGATCAACGTGACCATCGCCCTGTAGCGGATGACTTACGGGATGCACTTACCGAGAGAGTAATAGAACGGATGGAATGGATACGGAAACTCCGGAACTCACCAGCAGCAGCCGTGATTTTCGCGAGTACGCTCGTCGCTGTCATGGGTGTCTCACTCATCAGCCCAGTACTCCCAGCGGTACAGGAGGCGTGGAACATTTCGGAGGCACAGGCCAGCCTCTTGCTGTCGGCGTTCACGCTCCCCGGAATCTTTCTCACTCTCCCGATTGGACTGCTAACCGACCGCATCGGTCGGAAACCGATTTTGATCCCGGCGCTCGTCATCTTCGGACTCAGTGGCGGCGGCATCATCTTCATTTCCGATTTCACCCTGATCTTGGTCCTGCGAGCCATCCAAGGGGCGGCGAGTAGTGCGATTGCGATGCTCACGGTCACACTCCTCGGCGACCTCTATTCCGGTGAACAACGACGAGTGCTGATTGGGACCAACGCGGCGATTCTCGCGGTGGGTGCTGCTGGCTATCCGTTACTCGGCGGTGCGCTCGCGACAGTCGCTTGGTCGGCTCCCTTCGCGTGTTTCTTCCTCGCGTTACTCGTCGCTGTTCCCGGTATAACTCTGCTTGAGGAGCCACAACGTGAGGAGAACGGTGGGAATTCGAGCATCCGTGCATTCCTCACCGGGCCCACATCGATGACCCCCTTCGTCGTGCTCTATCTCGCAATCTTCGGTATCTTCGTCATCCTCTATGGCGCGCAACTCACTGCCGTTCCGTTCCTGCTCGCCAACGAATATCAGCTCTCTTCAGCGGGTATCGGCCTTCTCGTGGGATTACCCGCGGTTACGATGGGAGCGACAGCCATGCAGGGTGATCGCGTGCTTCGGTCGCTTACCAGTTTTCAATCGATCGCACTGGGATTCATGAGTTACGGGGCCGGACTCGTCATCGTCGCCGCCGCGGACTCCATCCACGTGGTTGCTGGTGCACTCCTTCTATTCGGACTTGGTCAAGGACTTGCAGAGCCGATTACGGATACGGCACTCAACGAACGAGCACCGGACGAATTCCGCGGGAGCATTATGAGTATTCGGACAAGTGTTCTCAGACTCGGCACGACGGTCGGTCCGCCGCTTAGTGTCGGGGCTGCAGCACTGTTCGGCTATCGTCAAACCCTGTTAGTGTCTGGTACCGCTGCCTTCTTGATCGGAGTAACGTGGTTTACGGTGAGACGTCAGTGAACACTCAAAGTCAGCTAACAGATTGGAGACGGAATGTGTTCATTGGTGGGTATCCCGAATTCGACGTACGGTGACCTCGGCAAGCTGTGTGAAACCCACTGTATCCGGCATAACATCGACAGCGATCCCATGCTTGTCGACAGCACGTTTTGTTGGTGCTCCTATCGCTCCAACAATCGTCTCCTCTAGCTCGCGTTGGAGTGCAGCGACAGCGTCACGTTCAGTCGCAATTTGAACGAAGTGTTCCACCGTCTTTGGCGAGGTGAACAGTATACCGTCCAGCTTACCGTCTACCGCAAGTGAGACCGACTGTCCCGCAGTCTCCGGTCGTTCCAAGCGATATAAGGCTGTTTCGCTGACAATTGCACCAGCTGATTCCAGTCCTTCAACAAGTACTTCGCTGCCGTGTGCACTCCGAGCAAGTTCAACGGTTTGGTTCTCGACATCAGTAGATAACTCGTCGACGAGCCCTGTGGATGTGAACGTCGATGGAACGATATCGACTGAATAGCCCCGATTGCATAATGCGGTTGCAGTCTGATCTCCGACAGCACAAACAGTGGTTCCTCGTTGTTTCCATCCCGCTGTCGCAGCTAGATCGACACCGGTCTCGCTTGTGAAGATACAGTAATCTGCATGTTGGGGAACCTGACCGGTCGGTGTGATTGCCAGCATCGGGTCTGGAATCGGGGATACATCGAGTGACTGGAGATACTCGACCGCCTCAACGATGCGGCTGTCGTCGGGTCGGAGAACAGCCACCGTCGGCTGGGACATATTGAACAGTAAGCCGATGCTGGACTTGTGTGTACCGAGAATCGGCGACCAGTCTCGAACGATTCAAACCGGCATCCTGCTAATTGCCGGTATGGACGAGGAGTCTCACAACCACGTTGTTCCCGGAAGTGATGAAGAGTTGACCACGCCAGACGTGCAGGGCTACGACTTCCGTGGCGAATTCGATTTTCAGGAGATGCTGGAGGCGTATGCAACGACGGGCTTTCAGGCGACGCAACTCGCAGAGGCCATCGACATCGCCGAGCAAATGCAAGACGCCGATGCCACAATCTATCTCACATGCACGTCGAATATCATTTCGTCGGGATTGCGTGAAGTCGTCGCCTACCTCGTTCGTGAAGGGTACGTCGACGTGCTTATCACGACCGCGGGATCGCTGGCGGAGGATGTTATCAAAACGGCGAAGCCGTTCAAAATGGGAGAGTGGGATGCGGACGAGGCCGCGCTCCGGGAACAGGGAATCAACCGTCTTGGGAATCTCTTTGTTCCTTCCGACCGATACGTCTGGTTGGAGGAGTACCTGTACGACTTCTTCGAGGAGTTCTTCGCCGACGAAAAGGTCCGGACGCCGACGGCGTTTGCCCGCGAGTTAGGGGAGACACTCGACGATCCCGATTCGGTCCTGAAGCAAGCGGCGGACAACGACGTTCCCGTGTACTGTCCGGCGCTGACGGACGCCGAAGTTGGGAACTTTCTCTACTATTACAGACAGGGATACGACTCGGAGGTCGGCATCGAAATCCTCGACGATTATGACTCGCTTATCGAGGACGGGATGCTTGCTGACACGACAGGTCTGATCGCAGTTGGAGGGGGCGTCCCGAAACACCACGCGATTATGACAAATCTGTTCCGTGGCGGGGCGGATTACGTCGTCTACATCTCGACTGGTATGGAAGGGGATGGGTCACTCTCTGGAGCGCCCCCGAACGAGGCAGTATCGTGGGGAAAGATCAAAGACGATGAGCGGACGAATTACACGCAGGTTGAAGCAGAAGCAACGCTCGTCTTCCCACTGCTTGTAGCGGGTGCTTTCAGCGAGTGAGTGCGATCTGCTGATTAAACTGGCGCTGTAGCAGACTGTAGCTAGAAAGCGTAGTAGGGTGGTTACAGTTGATGCTTGGCGGTCGACCGTTCAGTCCGAGTGTGCGGGAGATCCAAGTTGATCGTTGCCTTCGCTAGAGTCGGTTGCAGCCACCTGATCTCCGTTCGCCGAGAGCAGGCGGCGCTTCGAGTTGAAGACGACGATGAGACTACTGACCGCCATCATAACGGCGGCGATCAACGGCGTGATCACGCCAGTCATTGCCAGTGGAAGCGCGATCGCGTTGTAGCCAGCCGCCCAGAGCAGGTTCTGTTTGATTCGGCCTCGTGTTTCACTCGCCAGCTTGAAGACTTCGGGAACGGCGTCGAGACGGTCGTCCAGTACTACCGCGTCGGCCGCCTCGATCGCCAGATCGGTGCCGCTCGAGACCGCGATCCCGAGGTCTGCGCTCGCGAGGGCGGGCGCGTCGTTCGTTCCATCGCCGATCATTGTCGTCGTCCCGCGCTCCCGGAGACCCTGGACGATCGCTTCCTTGGACTCGGGGCGCACGCCTGCAAATACGTGATCGATCGCTGGATGGTTTGCAAATGTTTCGGTCATCCGTTCGTCGTCGCCGGTCAGCACGACGATTTCCCGGTCCGCATCCGTGAGATCGGTAACCACGCGTTCCCAGTTCTCACGCGGCGTATCTCGGACCGAGACGATCCCCTGGACGACACCCTCCCAGGCAATCGCTGTCGGATGATTGCCCGATTCGTAGGCGTCCGTGACGGCTGTCTCGATCTCTGCAGGTATCGTCCACTCGTCGGCGTCAAAGGAGTCTGGATGGCCGATAATCACGCGGGTATCGTCGACGAGGGCTGACACGGTACGGTCGGCGCTCTCGAAACGCGACACAGAGCGTGTGGTCGGCGGGGCGGCATCGTCGATCGCAGCGGCGATGGGGTGGCTTGACCGGCGTTCGACGGCGGCCGCCATCGCAAGCACTTCGTCAGGATCGTCGCCAGCGACGTCCACAAGCTCCATCTCCCCCGTGGTGAGCGTCCCAGTCTTGTCGAACACGACGACCGCGGAGTCGTCGATCCGCTCGAGCACTGTCTCGTTGAGGACGAGTATGCGATTATCGGTGGCATCGCGGGTGGCCGCCGCGAGAGCAAGCGGGGTCGCGATCCCGAGCGAGCACGGACACGAGACCACTAACACAGAGACACCGACCATTATAGCTGTATTCGGGTCGTTGCCGAGGACGAACCAGCCAGTGGCAGTTAGCACGGCAAGCCCGAGTACGAACGGAACGAACAGTACCGCAAAGCGGTTGACAATATGCTGGACACCCGTCGCAGAACTCTTGACGTTCCAGAGGAGTTCGACGAGGCGATCCATCGTGCTGGTGTTTTCTGGACCAACTTCGACGACAACCGCATTATCTGTGGGGATCGACCCGCCGAGTACAGTGTCCCCGACGGATTTCCGTTGCGGGAGAGATTCACCTGTGATGAGTGCCTCGTCGATTGCGGCAGTCCCGTCGACGATCTGGCCGTCGACTGGCACCCGTTCGCCAGGTTTGACTAACAGGTGATCGCCAGGCTCACACGCTTCAATGTCGATGGTTTCGGTGGCCTCGCTGTCGTCGTCGAGCCGGCGGGCGTCATCGACGCGTGAATCAGTGAGGTCAGCGCGATTGCCGAGTGCAGCGCGTTTGACCCGTGACTCAATATGGTTGCCGATAGTGACGATCGCGAGCACCATCACTGCGACGTCGAAGTACGGGTCGCGCCCGCCCGTGAGGTAGGTGGCCAGCGAGTAGAGGTACGCTGCGAGCACCGCGATGGCGATCAACACGTCCATGTTCGGGCGACCGACTTTCAGGCTCACATAGGCCCCGCGGAAGACCGGGTATCCGAGCCCGATAACGATGAGTGTGCTCCAGACCGCGAGCGGCCCGAACACCATCGCCTCAACGGTACTCCCGTAGAGAAAGCTCTCGGGATAGATGCCGAGGTATACCGGATAGATGAACAGGACGTAGAGAATCAACACGGGCATCATCAGTACCGCCGCGAGCACTGCACGGTATTTGCCGAACTCGACGCGCGAACGCAGCGAGTCGTTTTCCTCGTCGGGACCGTGGGCCTGATAGCCCAGTCGACTGAGTGCAGCGGAGATCGCGTTACGGTCGATCTGGGCAGGATCGTACACCACCTGCGCCATTTCAGTGGCGTAGCTCGCACGCGCCTCGTGAACACCGTCCTCTTCCTCGGCAAGGAGTTCGATGAATCCTTCGCAGGTCTGACAGTGCATACCGTCGATCGAGAGGTAGGCCGTTTCGGCGCCCTCGGGGACATCGGGTTGGGAATCCTCGGCCGCGACACGGTCACGGACGGCCGTAATGGAGAGGTCGACGTCCTCACCGTTGTCAACCAGGCGTGCGACCTCTAGACAGCCCCGACAGCAGAACTCGCCGTCGATGGCCTCGTCGATGATTGGGTCTTCGACAGGGAGGTCACAGAGTGTACAGGTGGACATGTTACGCAACCGCCTCCGAGCCGGAGATTGGTTGATAGTACGGGATATCGGGCAACGGGAGCACGACGCCAAACCGCATGAGCCCCATCGCTAACAGGACGTATCCGAGCCCAATGAACAACACACCGAGTCCATAGTGGACCACCTGTCGCTGGCGGGCGCTTACTGACTGGATCACCGTTCCGTAGAGGAACACGCTAGGAATCGTCCCGAGCCCAAGCGCGGCGAGCGAGAGGAGACCATATACAGGCGAGCCCTGTGCGAACGCATACAGGAATGCGGGATAGAGAAGCATACACGGCAACAATCCATGAAGCGCGCCAAGCCCGACGATGCCGATGCCGTTGACCCAGCGGTCGATCCGTGTCGAGATCACTGTGTAGGTTCGCGCGAATACTGATCCGATACCAGTATCGGCAATCACACCTTCGACGGCTCCTTGTTGGTAGCCGGCCAATCGGGTGATCCCCATCCCGAGGATTGCCACGCCGATGCAGATGCCGACGACACCCTGGACTGGCCCGAGAATCCCGGCGAGCCCGATCGTCCCGTAGAGTAGCGCGCCAGCAGCCCCGAAGACAGCCCCGATGAGGGCGTAGCTCATCGTCCGGCCGAGGTTGAACAGCGCGTGCTGCCGCACTTCATAGAGAGTGAGTGCGCCAGACCAGCGGTCGTCGGTTTCCATACGCTCGGCGTAGGTTGCAACGAGCGGGCCGCACATTCCAATACAGTGTGCACCGCCGAGGAGACCAATCAGAAAAAACACCACCAGTCCGTAGCCACTCGCGATGCCGATCTCACTCAGTTGTACTAGGACTGCCGAGATCATACTCACGGCTGGCAAAGCCAGCATAGATTAGAGTATACCACCCGTCCTGTGTAGTTGGTTTCGGTTCGGGCCGTGACTTCGAAAGTCGCTGATGAGAATAAATAGGAACACACAGCCCGAATGTTCATTAGATATGCCCGAATTCATGCAGCGATCGGCACGGGAACTTGCGTCTGAAGCCCGTACTGGGTGTGTGTCTGCGCTAACCCTCCTCGAGTCAACCCTAGAGCGTATCGGAGCAATCGATGATTTGAACGCATTCATCACGATCACTGAGAAATCGGCACGGGAGCGTGCTCACGCGGCCGACGCTGCAGCGGCCCGTGGAGAAGACCTCGGCCCACTCCACGGTGTGCCAGTCGCAATCAAAGATCTTCGGAGCCGGAAAGAGGGTGTCAAGAATACGATGGGACTCGCTCCATTGGCCGATAACGTGGCCGACGAGGATTCCATCACAGTCGAACGGCTGGAAGCTGCCGGTGCCGTCATCGTCGGTACGACCAACACACCGGCACTCGGTCACACTATTAAGACAGAGAATCGGCTCGTTGGTGCGACTCCGACCCCGTTCGACTCCGATCATTCTGCGGGCGGCTCATCTGGTGGCTCGGCAGCGGCGCTTGCGGCGGGTGCAGTACCGCTTGCCACCGGGTCAGATATCGGTGGCTCGCTCCGGGTTCCGGCCTCCTGTTGTAACGTCATCGGGCTGAAACCGACGTTCGGGCTTGTTCCCGAACGTATCCCATTCGACGGATTCGGCACCCACTCTCCGTTTTTTGTGGGTGGGCCGATGGCACGAACAGTTGAGGACACAGCTCTCTTACTCGATGTCCTCGCAGGCTATGACGACCGAGATCCATTTAGTGTGCCCCGTCCAGAGACGGAATACGTCGAGACCACTAACCGGCCGACTACTGAGCTATCGGTTGCGTACAGTCCGAATCTGGATTTACAACCAGTTGCATCGACGGTGCGTGAAACAGTTGATGCTGCCGTCACGGACCTAGCGGCCGGCGGTGCGACAGTCGATACTGTGGACGTCTCGCTCCCGTCGTATGAAGAGCTCTCGATGGCGTACGTCACGCAGGTTGGCGTCTTCTTCAGTGCATTTGCTCAACGAATCGAAGACCGGTACGGCATCGACTTCGAGACGGCAGATGTCGAAGACACGGTTCGATCGACGATCGCATTAGGAACAGAGACCGACGCTGCCGACAATCGATTACAGAACGCGCCACGGACTGATGCATATGATGGCATTCAGGACGCGCTGACGGGCTACGATGTTCTCGTCACACCCACTCTGACCGTCCCACCGTTCAGCAAGCATCTCACCGACGGCTATCCAACGGAAATCAACGGTCAATCCGTGATTGGTGTCCCGACAGACGTGATGTTGACATGGGTGTTCAATATGACTGGCCACCCTGTGGCGTCAGTTCCTGCTGGGATTACCGACAACGGGCTCCCTGTTGGATTACAAATTATTGGCCGGCGATTTGCTGAAGCAGATATTTTGAGCGTCGCAGCAGCGCTCGAACGAGTTCGACCGTGGATAGATCAGTATCCTGTACGGTGAACCGACCAGTTATCGGTGGCTGACACAGCATCTGGACCTCTTGAGCAGCTCTCGAGATCAAACACAATAACCGGTTCCTTTCTCATTTCTACAGAAGACTGCTTACTATCTCAGCGAGACATGCTTGAACGGCCCCGAATGTGACTCGCATCGTAGCGGCCCCAAATCCAAGAGCAATGAAACTCACCATGACAACGAAATTGGCCTTCGAATCGTTGGGGCTAAGCAGGAGCGTGAGCACCGCGAGCGTTCCCGACATCGTACTGATGAAAAGCCCAGTCAGAAATGACAAAATTGTAAAAAATGGGTCGGTGAAACCCATCACGGAGTACGCTGGTTCATAGATCCCAA
>NZ_JBTWBG010000007.1:0-59151 GCF_054850705.1 Haloarcula sp. H-GB5
ATTATCTCGTCGCTGAACGAGTCCAGGCGCAAACTGGATCGCACGTAATCACACGGTGGAGACCGACCGAGACTGGTACACTCGTGGTTCGATTCCACGACTCGGCGTTAGGCGGCCACAGCGGTGGGGTTGCCTCCCGTACCCATCCCGAACACGGAAGATAAGCCCACCAGCGTTCCGGGAAGTACTGGAGTGCGCGAGCCTCTGGGAAACGCGGTTCGCCGCCACCATTCATACCTATCACAGCCCACTCAGGAGAGATATCTCTCCCGAGTGGGCTTTCCGTATTTATAAACAACTAAGCGGCTCAATAATGAGTCGTCGACAGCGCCACTTGCGGCGGGCTTCTCGGCTGGCGGTATGAATTGTGTATCCGGGGTCAACGTTGTTCGCAGTCAGAACTCGGCCTCTGCAAAGGCTTGGCGATAACGTCCTCGCTGGGTGTGTTCAGATACGGTTCAATGGCTGCGAAGCTGTCCCACCCACCGACGGCCATCACAACACGCGGGTTCATTTGCTCGTCGACGAGCAGCCGCTGGGCGAATCGACGGCTGCCGTCGCCAGTGGTCCCGCGATGATAACGACAACGAAGGCACCGAGGATGAGCCGGCCGTCACTCTGTCCGCGCTGCAGGTTCTGATCAGTGTTCGATACGTGCTCTGACGGAGTGCAACGTTGTGCACTGTCTTCGTCTTCTACCATCGACACCCCAACGGACACCCGCCGGGGGCTAAAACCGAGTAGACCGTTTATAGACCTGCTACTGGGGGTTGAAAGCCGTCAAGGGCCCCAGTATCGTCGTCAACTCATAGTTCAGCCCTTTATTTGTCCTGTTATCTAATCGAATGGCATGGCGCAGGTACTGTCGGAGTTCGAGGAGGAATTCGAAGCGAAGAGGGAGACCCTCTTCGGCATCGCTGAGTTGCTCTACGCCAACCCTGACCGACAATACACCCAACAGGAACTCGCAGACCGCTTCGACTGTTCGACGACGATCAGCAACCACATCCGAGACATGAGCAAGTGGCTCGACCGTCACGACAGCCAGACTACCTACGCTTGGAACGTCGACGTTTATGACCCAGGCCACACGGAAACAACCATGGCAGTTCGACGGTTCTACGCCGACCTCTGGTGGCTGTTGAAGAAGCACTCACGGACCGGCCCAAGTGCGCTTGCACTCTTTGGGTTCATAATGCTGCTTACCGGTGGCGTCGTCTTCTCGGTCTATGTGGGATTCGCGCTCGAACTTTTCGCGGAATCCGCCCTCCCAGCCGGCATTTACCTCGGTATTGCCATTGGTTGTCTGCTCACCGGCATCATTGTGACACTCTGTGCGCCGTATATGGCCTGGGTGAGTGGGGTTCTATGGCCACGGCTGCTGGGGAATTCGCTTGAGAAAGAGGAGTGAGAGCTGCGCTCAGAACAGGTGTTCACGGGTCTATACTCCCTCGATAACTCTCCAAAACTCGGTCCGCATGTCGGAGGCTCGTTGGTCGGTAATCTCATTTGAGGTTTGGGAGCATGAGCTGCACCGTGGAGGAACGGAATCGGGTGCAGCCTGTAGTGGGGGTGAGTCGAGACGAAGTGGCTACCTTTTATTTTTGCGAACCAAACCGCTATATTATGCTCTGTGACGTGTGTGGAACTGAACTTGATGAGAGTGAGGCCAGGCATTCGGACGGGTTTCGACTCTCATCATCTCTCTGTTTCGACTGTTATCTAGAATCAGACGAAGTGTTGTATGAGTACAGTGACAGGCCAGTGGAACGCTTTGAGGCCCAACACCAACAGGCGGTACGGGATGCTCTGAACGACAAGCTGCGGTATGTCTTGACGCTCTCTCTTAGTGATAATCCACAGCAACTCATTGTGCTCTTCGCTGTCTCGATAGATGATGCTGAAGAGTTGCAAAAGAACGTCTTAGAGTCTAAATTTGGGACATTCATTGACGACACAGAAATCCACTATCTGGGTGACCTGTATGACGGCCTCGATACCGAATTATGCTGGAATATCTCTGCATGGAAGCATGATCCGCATGGACGGCCGCTGCGGAAAGGCCCGATGTCTATTGATATTTTTGCTGGGGTCCCTTGTGTGATCGACAGCTATGGGTGGCTTAACGATGGGTACCGATCAGAACTATGTGAGGAACTACTCTCACATGCCTTACCCCACATCAATTTCAATGAAATCGAAACACTATCTGATGGCGTTGAGGCTGCACAATCGGTTTTCCCTGTTGCTTCCGACTTCGGTATCAGTATACCTATTCGTGATTATCTAAGAGACAACCCGCAGTACCTCTCTGAGCGTAGTTGTCGGCAGATTAACACGGGTAGCGATCCCGAAGACTACACGCGGGCAGCGACACCTGATCTGAAACAGCTACACGAAGAAGTGGCCGATCCCACCGATAACAAAGAGGCACAGATTCGTGATCTGTTAGAAGCTGCGGAGCAAGGACTGCCATCACAGGCTCTTGCGGATGCCGTTGATTGTTCTACGTCCTACGCTCGACGGTTCAAGTATGATGAGGATGCCGAGGCCGCGGTTGAAAAAGAGTGGTCCAGACGTTCACAGGCCGAAAAAGTCTCTGCAGCGACCCGAGAGCGTATCATCGAGCGCGATGGTAACGAATGCCTTCGGTGTGGCGGTACAGAAAATCTTAGTCCACATCACATCATTCCAGTCGCTGTCGGCGGAGAAAATACAGACGAAAACCTTGCGACACTCTGCAAGACCTGCCATCTCGAAGCACACGATGGGGCTTTCTCAACTCCAACGACGGTCTACGATGATCTACACGGCTTCGATGAGTGGCTCACCGCAGGTAATTCCTGAGAACTTACTGTGGCCCAATTATCTTTTTATACTTGATAGGTCGAGATACTCCAACTCAATGTCTCTCCCATGAGACGTGAGCCGTACCGTGGAAGAACGGAAGCGAATGAGGCGTACAGCGCGGGCAATTCGCGATACAGTAGCGACTGAGTCGGTTGATGTACTCGGTAATGACGACGACGCGGAAACACGATAGTCAGATCGCTCCATCGCTGATCAAGCGCAACCCCGAGAATATCGACATACTTCTCGGTGACAAAGCTACGACGACCAGAAGATCAGGCGACTTGCCCGGCAACACGAGGTTCGGCCACTGATTAAGCATCGTGAGTTCACATCACTCCACAAGGCATGGAACGCCCGCTTAGATGCTGATCTCTACGTCCAGCAGAGTCAATCCGAGGCGGTCAACTCAACGCTCAAGCGGAAGTACGGCGCGTTCGTCCGGTCACGACGCTGGTGGAAACAGTTCCGTGAACTCACAATCGCCTGCCTCATTCATAACGTAGACCGATCACTCTGAACGGTCAAGACAGGATACCCACATACCAGCCCGACACTCAAAAATACCATAATATTGTTACGAATCACGTGCGAGACTTAGAGCCAGAATATGAAGTAGTGATTCAGCAACCAAGCGGAAGGACATCACCCTAACAAAGCGGTTCGAAGTTAAGAAGCGACGGATTTGTAGACTGGTCTTCCGATCAGGAATAGGCCTAAGATGCCGAATATAAGTGGTAGAGGGCTACTCTTTTTCTTAAGATACGATTTCGAGGGCGAGCCTTGCACGACATAGGCCGTGGTTGTCTCCCCGACATTGTACTGGTCAATTCTGTCTTCCGCGGCAGTCCTTGTGTCGGACGCTTTTGTTCCTATTCCCGGTCTGATGTTGTCGGAAGTGTATTGGGTTCCGTTGTACGTGTAGCTGTAAGTGACGTGGGGGGTGTACCTATCCCCCCTTTTTGAGGAATCCATGGTGATTTCTTTGCTCTCTACCGTGGCTTCAATCTGCACCCCGGACGAGAGGCTTTGTTGCTGAGAGTATGCCATGTATCCAGCAACTCCGAGCAGCACAATCCCCAGTATTATACTTATCAGAGACAGCTTCGACATATTGGTGATTGTTTAGACGACTGAATATTAATTTCGACGTATTTCTCACTGCGCAACACATACGGTCTTCAGCAACCGGCTGTTTCAGTCGATAATGTGTCTGAAGAATAGGATTTCAACAGATCCAATGCACAAATAAACTGCACTTACACAAGCAAGAGAGCATCTACCCTGCTCTCCTAGTGAATGTCGAACCCGTACTACCATCAACGGCACGTCCCGGCATGGCCACCATGTCACAGCACTGCCAGCCATCGCCCAGTCCAATCGCCGCTGATCCATTTGAGCCCGCTGTCGGGAGCCATCTGCCCCCAAACTCGCACGAACCAACCCAGAAACACAGCCCACAGGCAGAGATACTTTGTTATTCCCACACAGACATTCCTCAACCTCGCCTATGAGTGCGACTTGGATCTCCCTAACCCGGTTCGAGGGCGACTCCCGCACGCCAGGCACTTATTCCGAGCGGTGTCCTCGCCGAGCCACCGGTCGACTGTTCTCGATGCCGGATGAATTGATATCGAGGAGTCAAAGAAAATTCAATTGGAGTCAACGGTTCGGATACCAGACGGCTTCTCCGGGCGTATGATGCACCCATGTGTCGTCTTCAAGCAATTGTGGATCACGCCACCGAAACCGGCCGTTAGAGTCATAGGATATCGGCGGTTCGGTGTCGTTCGTCTGAAACTGTGTCCGTGTCCAGGCTGCGAAAGATCTTAGCTCGGCATTCTTCTGGGGAGTGAAAGTGTACTGCGTAAAAGATTCGTCGGAGCCGGCACTATCAGTGGTTTCAACAGCAAGACCCTCTAAATCAATGTTTTGCGGACTTGTTCCAGTAATATTCCCGGGAACATCTGAGACGAGACGGACTCTATCCGGTTTGTATGAACTGGCACTCTTCGGGGTGGCGCCGCCATATATCGTGGCCTGCATATCGACGGACACCACAGCTGGTTCAGCTTTGACGGCCAAGCGAACGATATCCCAGCGATCGAACCCACCGACATCGTTTACCCCGCGAATACGTGACCGGCCGATGGTCGTGGAGCCGTCAGGTACCCCCAAGTCCAATGGTTCAGGGAAATCCTGCAACTGTGGGTCGAGTACTTCACTGACCGCCCATGGGAGGTCTCGCGGTAGTTCCGCACCGACGAATTTGTGTGTGTCCAATCGGCCCTGCTTCGGGACGGCGGCGGCGATTCTGTCTGTTGGTGTCCACCCGTTCTGCGTAAATCCGTATGACCGGCCGCTTCTGGCGCACGCCTGCATGACCGTCCACTGGGCGTCCGGGCCTGCCACGACAGCAGGTCGACCGTCAGTAAGACAGTCACGGACTTGTTGGACGTGGCCATCGCCGGACGGATACACACTCACATCAGCGCTGGACTCCTCCCCAACGAACGAGACAGCCTCAACGTTCGGGAAATCAACTCCTTCAGCCATGAAAACGCGATATCCATCAGCCCCTTCGAAGGGCGGAGCTTCTGTTGACGGTGAATTGTTCAGGAGAGACCCACAGCCGGCGAGGGAGGTTATGACTCCAGTCCCAGCAGTCGTGAGGAGGGCACGGCGGGTACACGGGGGCATAGTTGCTGTTTCGACCATGGCCCGATTGACTTTTTTCATACGGACACACTGGGCCATTCTGTCAGCCAGTGAGGGGTCACCTGTTCCGAGTTATCAGGAATAACGATTTATCCGATAGCTCGTCGCTCAATTCCTGCAGTTATTCAATACCGGACAGATCACTTCGTGGAATACATTCGTCTCATACTGGCAAACTCCTGATAATAACTACCGGTGAAGGAGATAGAGAAGATACATGCTTGCACCTGTGACAAGTACACCAACCGCAACAAAGGCTAGGGCAACCAAGCCACTCGTATAGAATGCTAGCTGCAACGCTTGAAGCCCGACGAGGATGGTAAATACAGACAGTATCGTCCAAAAGACAGTTGAGAGAACCGACCACCCCGCTCTAGAGATTTCTTCTCTCACCGCATGACGAATTTCTGATTCGGTGAGATTATTTGAGGTATCCATACTGACTGATATTTTCGCCATTTACTATATAATTGCGATTGTACTACTTGACCCGCTTGTTACCTGTACTGACCACTCGCGCATGGCTACTATAGCGCAGCACTGCCGGCCATCGCTCCGATGCCAGTGCCGCCGGCCTACTCAGGCCCACCGTTGTTGCTGGGCCCACGGCGGCCACCCTCGCGATGACTCTCATCCTCGACCAGCGCTGTGCTGATGGCGATGACCGGAACTGCACACCA
This sequence comes from Haloarcula sp. H-GB5, assembly GCF_054850705.1. Taxonomy (NCBI): domain Archaea; kingdom Methanobacteriati; phylum Methanobacteriota; class Halobacteria; order Halobacteriales; family Haloarculaceae; genus Haloarcula; species Haloarcula sp. H-GB5. The sequence goes on from NZ_JBTWBG010000007.1 coordinate 6,249, forward strand.
CGACCTGACCGACGACTCGGCGGCCTGTTCTCGTTGTGGCGTCCACATTGGAGTCGGAAGACGTCCTCCGTGCTTACACGACATCGGTACACAGCTTTGACAAGTCAAGACTGATGGCCCATCGCGCTCCCCAAGCGGCGGCAACCACGCTAAAGCCGTTACTGCTCGTCACGGGATTGGAGCAGTTCGCCGGCGCGTTCAGGGTCCGAAACGAACGCGATCGATGATCTCGGCTCTCGCGTGGACTCATCACCCTCAGGGTTGGGAATCCGATCGAAAAACACTGTCCCGGCGTCCAGCCAGAGCGGGCTTCCGAATAGCCCGCGCCCGACTGAGACGTTCCGGACGCGGTCGTATGACGCCGACCACTGTAGCCGTCCGAGGTATCGGTCGTACGCTACCACCCTGGACTTGTGAAATCTGTACTCGACGCCGCCAAGCGCTAACAGCATATGTGCTGCACTCACCACCAAGAGAGCGCCAACCAAGCTGAGGGAAATAGCGGCTAGAGTCGCGGACACCACGACAGCACCATCCCACAGGGCGAGAACGGCGACGACCATCATCCCCGCCAACCCCACCCGAATCGTGAATTGTCTCCAGTGACCGAACCGGTTGTCGACGACACCGCCGGTCGTCATCGCGTTTACCACCCCTGCAGCGAGGATCGACGCGCGAACCGGCGCCATCGTTTCACGCGGTTCCCCGTCTGGAACCGACGGCGAAGACGGTAGGGGAGCGTCCCGCTTCGCTGTGGGCTCCGACTGACCGTGGGACGCCGCTTCATCGTTGGATTCGGACATCGCACCCGTCCTCCCATTGTCGGGTTGAGCACGCGACGCGTACCAACCGTACGCGAAACGCGACACGATCAACACGGACGCAGAGACCGTCATCCCAGCGCGTGCTATCTCCGGGCCCTCTTGTGAGAGGGTCGTGAGCGTCCACTTCGAGGCGAGCCACAACAACCCACCGTAGACGGCGAACGCCAGCATCCGTTTCCGGGGAGTAACCGCGGAGGCGGGGTTGACCTCGTGTCCGCCCGAAGCCACGTACGCCTTCAGCACCAGCCACGATTTTGTCGCCGCTGCGATGAGTCCGCCGCCGAATAAAAGCAGTGCAGCCGGGGAGACCCACATCTCACTAGGGACATAGACGGCCGCGACGTACGCCGTTGTAGTTGCCGAAAGAGCCAGTACGAACACTGCTCCCGGTACCCCGGCGAAGTTTCGCAAGTAGACCCCCGGAAGGCGGTCGGTAACCGTGATCGATCCGCGCTTGTGGGCTAGGAGGCGGAACGGACGCTGAAGAGTGGTCGAACGATCCTCCGTTACGGGCCGTGACAGCAATTGTTGTGCCGTTGTCCGGAATGTCAGAAAGAGCAGGTCGATCCAATACAGAACGGCGACGGCTATCAGCGAAAGGTGCCCGTACAGCAGGACGATTGCTGTGGCGACGGTCTCGACGCAAACCGACCCCAACAGTATCCGGCGATCCCTGATCAGACGCATGGTGTCTGTGAGTCAGGACGCTCGAAGTCGCGTACAGATTCACTTTGGTTGGTGGCCTGTGGGTTGAGCGTATCGCTCAATATCGGCCGAGTGCACGAGCTCGTAGCGGTACCGTTACTCAGATACGCATTGAAGGGCGTGTCGTCTCTAAGGAAAGTTCCCACACCTGTGACGAGGGCACGAAACGGAGCACCGATACTGTACAGCCAGCCGAGGTAGACGGACGCTATCGGTGATGTCTGCAGGTCTCGCACAGAAAACCATCAATCGACCATATATAATAAATGCAGGGGGTGTATCTCACTCTCTAAAACGCGGAATCACCCCATTGATCGAACCGCAACAGTGCGTCCCAGCTCGCTGCCGGTCTCTCGTGCCAAAACAGGAGCTCACATTTAGTCACTGTCAGCCGGATGTTCGAGTATGGTCACCACTGACGAGGACTCTACCACGTGCGACGAGACGAACCCGGCGATGTGGGACGGCAACCAGTCGAGTGCTGGAACTGTGGCTATGCAGTCCACGCAGGTCCGACTGCCCAGACCAACATCGCAACTACGGATCCACAGGCCGGCATACAGCAACCACGACAGCGGTCAGTACAGGCGGTTCATGACTCTGCCATGTCACCGATAGCTCCAGCCATGCCGAGAAGCATGAGTCCGTATCCAGCAAACCCGGCAGGGATTGATGCTTGGAGAAGCAAACACCCAGTGAATGCACCAAGGCCACCGATAATAGCCCCTCGCTTCCTCGTCGACCGGGTGGACTCGCCACGAGACAGAGCGAGCCGCTGCTGTTTGTGTGCCAAAAGCATCGATGTTACTGCACCGTAGAGTGGAAGAAGCGAGAACATAATCAAGTAGTCCGATGTGGCGAACTCTGCTGCAAGAACTGTGACTACTAATCCAACAGTTAGTGAAATGGTGTATCGGAGGGCAGTACGCATAGACTAAATTACAACTACCGGAAACAAGTACGATACGAAATCTGAGGACAAGTTCGCAAACCCACTGAACAATCGTTACACGCCTTCTCGCTATGACCAAAGCCCATCCGCACCCACTACGGCACTGGGACCGTCAGGTCAAGTGGGGATGAGACCGACGAATCGCATGGCCAGTACTCCCGCCCCGGTCCCTCGCCATCACAATCGGGGAAGTCGTACGCAACGAGTTTCGTGAGCTTCGTTCGCCGTTCTCGCTTCGAGATCGGCGTCTGGTCGCGGCCATCGTAGGCAACAGCCGCAATCGCATCATAGCGGTCATTCACGGCTGCTGTCCGAATCCGGCCCTTCCGGCGGATAATCTCGTACAGGACGTGGTGATGGAACGGGAATACCAGTAGAGGCTAACTTCTATGATTAACGCTCGAAACGGGGTGTGTGGTCCTGTTTTTCGCTTAGGCTGGATCAACGAGTCCGACATACTGGCTCGTGATCGTGTCACCGTCTCGCCACTGCAGATAGTAGTAGCCGCGACCGTCGATAGTCTTCGTCGTGAGGGCGCCCGTTGTTCGTGAAATCTCTGCCTTCTCACGAGCCTCGGCAAGCTGGTCTTCCCAGTCATCCTCGTCCCAATCCTTCGGTGTGTCGGGCTGCTTTTCGGGCTGATCGTCAGTTTCAGCTGCCGCTTTCAGGTCTGCATAGAGTGTCCCGACATCCTCGAGTGCTCGTTCGTATGTTTCTGTCACCTCTGCTGGGAGTGAGTCATGGTCAATGGCTCGGAGCTCTTCGAGTGCTGTCTTGGCATGGGGGCGGTCAGGCATACGCTAACCAACACACTCGCAGTAGATGTCCGTTTAGTTGGTTAGCCATGTGGAGTCGCGATCAAGACCGGTCACAAACCAGCGTCATTTCTGCTCCAGCAGTTGATCAAGATTTTCGAAGATAGTACGGCCGTCGTCCGAAGGAGATGTGGTTTCTAAGTGCTTTATTCGGGAGGTCATTGCCTGCCATTTTGCCTGCAATCGTTGGACTCTGTTGAACCCTTACCGGGTGAGAAGTGCTGATCAGGTTGTGGTCGCTACACACCAAGTATTTTGCAGACACGGGAGAGTTTGATCTGGGCCGGTGAATTGGCTGATACGGAGTGGGAACTCGGGACTCGTTTGCGGGGTGCACTAATCTAAATCACTCAGTGGCATCCTACGCAAGTGGACTCGCATCGTCACCAAACCCACTCCCATATGTTTCAACGACCTCCGTAACGGTAACTTCGTACGCATCGTACCACTCCGTCCACCGCTTTTTTGCGCGTTTGTGGTCTGCATCCGCTCTAAACGACTCAAGCGCGTCCAACGACTCCACCTCAACGACGATGCTATCGCTGGTCCCTCCGGGAGGTCACGTGGTCTCCTCGGACACCATCTATAGCGGAACTGAAAAGTTGCTCACGGAATACCTGGCCGGACACCTCAGCGTTGACGTCGACTTTGTCGACGCCCGTGACCCCCACAACGTTGCCGATGTAGTCCGCATGGACACCGACTTAATCTGGGCAGAAACACCGTCAAACCCCCTGATTAGATTGTGCGATATCCAAACGATAGCCGACATCGCCGATGACAACGATGCCCTATTCGGCGTTGACAGTACCTTTGCGAGTCCGTACTACCAAGCCCCACTCGAACTGGGTGCTGACGTCGTCGTTCACAGCACTACTAAGTATCTCAACGGGCACTCTGACTCAATTGGCGGTGCCGTTGTCACCGACGACAGTGGAGTGTTCGAGCAATTGTCGTTCGCGCAGCGGGTCGGATTCGGGAATATGCTATCGCCGTTCGACTGCTACCTCGTTGCGCGAGGCATCAAGACATTGCCAGCGCGGATGGAACATCATGAGAAGAATGCGATGGAAGTCGCCCGTTTCCTTGAAAACCATGATCGAGTCGCTCGTGTCTACTATCCAGGTCTTGAAAGTCACCCGCAACACGATCTTGCAAGTGAGCAGATGTCAGGGTACAGTGGGATGCTATCCTTCGAGTTCGATGGCACTCTCATCGAACTAGAGGCGTTCATCGAGGGACTTGAGGTGTTCACACCGGGAGCTAGTCTCGATGGAGTTGAGAGCCTTGTTGAGGTGCCGTCGCTAATGATTCCCGACGAGTTCAGCCGTAGTGAGGATTCGGCGGAGATTCCTGAGACGTTGGTTCGGGTATCCGTTGGCCTTGAAGATGCTGATGACCTCTGCGAGGACCTCCGGAAGGCACTACCGTAGGTGCATGTTCCCTTTTCGGATGTCCCGAATCACACGTAGTCCAACCGTCCACAAGAGATGCCTGTCAATAGCAGGAACTCGAACTGTTTCTAGACGAGCCAGTACGAATTATTCGAGTGGTTCGATTATGTCTGGCTCTCGGCGACACACCCGTTGTGAACGAGGTGAAGCGGTTGAGGAGGCAATTTTGCGAGAGGTACAGGAAGAGACAGGTCTTCAGATCACGGTCGACCGACTAACAGGAGTATATTCCAACCCGGAGCAGCAGGTGTTCTCGTATCCGTCCCGAGAGACGGTCCATTTCGTGACGAACTGTTTCTTATGTAATGTGACATCCCACGTCCGTGCGTCGCCGTTGACCACGAGCACATCGCCTCCTCGATCGACTGGATTGTCTCCACCAATGCCGGATTGCTGCTGGCGTCGAGGGTATCAGTGATAGCCATCAGTCGTCACCGGGCACCGTGTCGGGATGGGGATTCATTCGCCGCTATCGAACCCTCCCTGAACGCCCCAAGCGAGGACGTTATCGATGAAGCATTTGCAGAACTCGAACTGTGAGAAGTCCCGCTACCGATAGCTTTCGTGAGTTACACTGGGAATGGTTCCGAAGTGGCTGTCGCCGGCCAGAACAGGCTCATCACGCTCTATAGCGGTTGCAGCGATTGCCGCGTCTCCTTTGCCAATACCTGGCCCCTCACCGTCATCCGCATCAGCCATCTGTTCACCGAGTAGCCGACCGGCGCGACGAGAGATGCTCGGGGTCATATCGATCAGTGGGTACGAGTCAAGCACGGCTTCTACCGCCTGACGTTCCTCGCGAGTATTCGCGATCTTCCCAACGCCAATGTACAATTCCAAGACTGTCACTGATGGAATCACCAATGGAACGTTCGCTGCTTCGAGCTCCCGTTCCTTCTCGACGGCCGCTTCGACACCGTCGATGATATCCAAAATAAAGCTCGTATCGACAATCATTCGAATCGCTCCGCGACATCTCGAACCTCGTCGCGGTCATCCTCGTTAGCCTGCTCGATAGCGTCCCGCATCTCGGTCACCTGGTCCTCGTCAAACACGCCGCGTAGGTCACTGAGTGAGTGCCCACCGATAAGCCGCTCCACGGCGTCGCTAAACGACTCGTCATCACGCTTGTTTGCTTTGATCCGTTCGTAGACATCGTCCTCCAGACGAACCTGATGTGACATCCCTGTTGACAGCGTTGACACTCCATCGGAATCAGCATTTGGGTGCGACAGCAGGACGAGAACGGTGAGATTGCCTACTAAATACTAGTTGCAGATTCGAAGGTCCCCAAAGCAAGTGAACCTAGCCTGACGATGAGCTGGTGCGCTCGACGAGCGGCCAACTTCGGTCGAAGCTCAAGGCAATGCAACAGGCTGTGTCACCGGAATCGTTCTCCGAGGATGATACAGAGCCTCGCCTCAGCAATCCGAGTTAGCCGGGGATAGTGATTCTATACAGCATCTCACTAGTAGCCAGCCGAGGCCGTCGCAAGCAGAGTACCAGCACGTGGCAGCGACGGTATTGGTGGATAAAGCGCTAACCAACAAATGGTGGGTAATGCCATGAGTGCTGGTTAGCCACTTCTCCCACTCCGTTTTCTGACCGTCATTTATTGCTCGGTAGGTGTGTGAACTTACGGGTGAAATGGGAGCAGAAAGAGGTGGTGTTTTACCGCATCGTACAACTGCATTATTGTACACACCACCGAGATTCATCCTGTGACAGTTTGAGGTGCATTGTGTCTTACTCCAAACACGTATTCAATAAACACCCACGCAACATTTCAGGAATAGAGACTCGGTGCACGGTTTGAGCCGATTCATCCCGCCTGCTCGGTACTCGGTATTACTGTCCCCACAATAGTGCTTGTTAAATATTCGGTCTGGCTTCTTCCCCAGAAGTGCTGCGGCTCTTTTTTGTCAGCTGTGTGGATAGTAATTGATGAAATGAGTACCACACAGTCCACTCGAAAAAATCGTGGCACTGTCAGCTCTCGTCTTGGCGTGGCCGTAATTATAACCGTTACCGTGTGGATATATCTGGAGTTCGTTGCCATCTTACTCGGTCACTCCCCGAGGGCAGGACCGCTCCTGCTTAGCGAGTTCCCAGTTGTCCGTGACGTAAGCGCCCAACTCCTCCGTGGATTCCTCGCTGTCGGGCTCACACTGCTAGCCGTGCGAATATTCGATATTTCATCGCCACTCGAATGGATGGGTGTGCGCCGTCCGAAGAATTGGGAGTGGGCGTATATCCCTCTGGGCGTCGTGGTGTCGTTCATCTGGCTGCTCGGTTCACTCGTCCTGATTCAGAATGTTCTTGGACTGGAGCGCACGATGCTATTTACGCTTTCAGAGCGTGTCCGAATCGCCCGAGTAGTGACGTTATTAGTGCTTGTCGGCCCAGCCGAGGAGGTGATTTTCCACGGTATCATCCAACGGTCACTCGAAGACGTTGTCGGTCTCTGGCCAGCTATCGCTGCTGGTGGTATACTCTTTGGAATGTCTCATGCTGACCCCGCCGCCCTTGCTCTTGGTGACATACTCTTCTATATGGCCCAAGGTGGCTTCGGCATGATTGCTGGTTGGATCTATGCTAAAACGGATAATATCGTCGTTCCAGCGCTTGTTCACGGGATTTTCGTTTCGCTCACTACCGCCTTGCCACTACTGGCTGGCTGAGGTGAATAGGATGATTATCGTACTAGCGCTTCAAACACTCGTGCTTCGATTGTCCGGAGATGAGACCAAGCAGTTGTAGGAGCGACACCAACCGCCTCGGCAATAATCTTGTGGATAGCCTCTCTGGAGTTGCTGTAATAGCAGTAGTTGAAAACACGCCGATTCTATTCAGCAACGCTCAGCGATATAAAGCCGCTACTGGGGGTCGACAGCAATCAAGGGACCCCAGTATCGTCGTCAACCCATAGTTCATCCCTTTATTTGTCCAGTTATCCAACGGGGCAGCATGGCGCAGGTGCCAGCAGAGTTTGAGGAGGAATTCAAAGCGAAGAAGAAGGCCTTCTTCGGCACCGCTGAGTTGCTCTACGCTAACCCCGACCGGCAATACACCCAGCAGGAACCCTCTGACCGCTTCGACTGCTCGGTAAGCGTGCGAATTGTGTGTTCAGATTTCGTATCGTACTTATTTTCGGTAGTTGTAATTTAGTCTATGCGTACTGCCCTCCGATACACCATTTCACTGACTGTTGGATTAGTAGTCACAGTTCTTGCAGCAGAGTTCGCCACATCGGACCACCTGATCATGGTCTCGCTTCTTCCCCTCTACGGTGCAGTAACGTCGATGCTCTTGGCCCACAAACAGCAGTGGCTCGCTCTGTCTCGTGGCAAGTCCACCCGGTCGACGAGAAAGCGAGGGGCTATTATCGGAGGCCTTGGCGCATTTACTGGGTATTTGCTTCTCCAAGCATCAACCCCCGCTGGACTTGCTGGGTATGGACTAATGCTTCTTGGCATGGCCGGAGCTATCGGTGACATGGCAGAGTCATGAATCGCCTGCACTGACCATTTTAGTATATGGCCAGCTACGTTCCGGTGGTCACTTCACGGCCTCAAGGAAATTATCTCGTTCTGACTAGGGGACGACAGCGTTCGAATCGTCGAACAGCGTCAGCATTCGCTCTTTTTTGAATTCCACAGACTGCAGCGGTAATCAAGCGCATGGGTTGCGCTTTTATTACGGGTTGACCGTCGAGTAGCGCAATAACGCCTCCTCATTCGTCCCGTATCCACCCTCTATCGCATACGACAGGCAAGACGGCAGTGTAGTCTTGCTCGGGGAACAGCACGGTGATTTCCATGACCCGAGGCGTATTCGCTACGATCTTTTGAAAATCGACAGCCCGTCCCGGTAAGCGCCTTCTCGTCTAAGAGGGTCTGTAGTCGGTCTGATGCATGGTCAACAGCTCGATGTGTTTCCCACCGTGCAAACGGCATTGTACTGCTATCTCCTGCGCCCCATGTAATCCGGACGCTGTTGTTCGCTTCGAGATGCTCGTACTCTCGACTTGGCATTACCTCGTACCTAAGCCGGGATGCAGTACCGAGTCGGAGTGTTGGCTCAACCGTGGGATCGAACTCAGAGCCCGTTGTTTCTGTCTCAGGGGTGTGTCCCTATGGGGGGCCATTGTCTGTGAGTCAGATGAATGTGCACTGCAGCCAGCACAAGAAAGAGAAACGACCGAGCCCACTCCGGAAAGGAACGCGCGACGATTCATGTGTGAAACGACTGTTCATCTGAATACTCAGCGTGGGTGAAGTGGACAGCAAATCCCAGCGAAAAAAGATACTGAACTGCCAGTCAGAGTACTATAAGATATATTTCTAGTTTCTTATGTGTTTATAGTGTAGAAAATTTAATAGTAAACTCAAAATAAAACAAGGACTTTACAAACAGTACACCCGAACATTCAGGTGCAATGAATAGGCGGTCGCTTATGAAGCAGGTCGGTGGACTCCTCATTGCGGGTACAATTGCTGGCTGTAGTTCAGACAGCAGTTCTGGAGGGACTCAAACGGAGGCTCGTTCCAGTACAACGCCTACGGCAACAGAAGCCTCAACATCTGAAGCAACCCAAGCGACTTCCGAAAGTCAGACTCCAGAACCAACGCCGACAACCACAGAAAACGCAACGCCCAGCGGGGATTACACCGGTAAGGATTCATACCCTTGGAAGCAGTTAACGGAGAGACAGAAGAACACGTTAGAGTACAGCCCGCATTTCGAGGGTGGGTTCCTTGATGCACGAGGCGAAGGGACTGTTGAGATTATAAACGGTGTTGGATTCGGGTTCATGTCTGAACCCGCCGTTTGGGTCGATGTTGGACAGACAGTGAAGTGGGTCTGGCCAGATGGTGAAGAACACAGTCTAAAAGACGAGAATGGCGATCGGCTTAGCCACATCCCCCGAGTTGAGGGAGATGATACCAGTTTCACCTATACACTCGAAGAAGAGGGCAAACTCTGGTATAGCTGTCGTACGCACGGTCGGGGCTGGAAGGGAAGTTACGGTGTCATCGTTGCCGGTAGCGAGTGAAAATCGGCACAAGCGAGTTGTTTGATTTGGTCCAGATTTATCGTCATTGACGGAGCCGAACGCCCCGCCGTCGATGCCTCCCTGGCAGGCGCTAGATACGCTCCAGCAGGCCGGTGTGTCGGTGTCCGTCTTGATGTCGCCCACAACACGACGATGGACGAGGAGGACTTTCACGAGCTACTCAGCTACTTCAGAGCGCTCGGTGAAGTCGTCGTCTTCCACGAGCCGATCAATCCCCGCGGCGCGAACTTCCAGCAATGTCTCACCGCCGCCAAAGAAGCCGGCTACGATGACGTTGTTGCAGAACTCCAGCAGATGCAGGACAGTCACCAGTACTGGGTTGAATACGCGCTTGCACGATTGAATACCGTCCAGCAGGTTGCAACGCGTTTCGACGGGCTCGACGTGCATTCCTGGCCAGATGATGAACTGGTGCGCTCGACGAGCGGCCAACTCCGGTCGAAGCTCAAGGCGATGCAACAGGCTGTGTCGCCGGAGTCGTTTTCTGGACAGGATTATCGGGAATCATCTACTCAGGCAGTGTTAGCAGAAGAATCTGAGCAGATTCGAAGACTCATGTAGCCGAGAAAATCCGTCAGCCGCCTCAGTGGAACGACAAGCGGCCGTAACTGAAGAGTACGCTAAGTGCTAAGCACCACTCCTCAACTGTTGCCTCAACAATCTCGATTTCTTCGCTGGTCAACCAGTGAGTTGCATTTAGCGCAAGCAGGGGCCGAGCTACGATACATAACCCATAAGTAAAATATCAACTCATTCGATGTTACATGGGTAGCCCTCCATTAGAGCGATCTCAGGTAATTCTGTACATTGGTGTTATCTTCCTGATAGCAGGTGCTGGATTAGTTTATGTGGGCTATCCAGCATACACGACTTCGATAGCTGCCCAGGAACCGAATAGAGAAGCAATGGCAACTGCGGTGGAGTCATATTCTGCGTCCGAAATTGACCCTATCGCATTCTCAAATCTCTCAGCACCAGAACAGACGGCCATCACACGTGCCAGTCAGTCATCGCAATTGACGTACGCAGACCGTGGAGCATCCGATAGTGGGACCCACTTCAATTATCGAAACGATATCGTGAATTCGTACTTTGTCAGCTATAACGAGTCAATCCTTCGGGTTGAGGTTGTCATTGCGATGAACCCGGTATCTGTCGGAGCCGGCTCTCTCAGCGGAGTCGGAGGAGCTATACTTGTTATCAGTGGATTATGGGGACGCCACCGTAGCGATTGATAAATAATCCTTAGCTAAACTCCACAACGTCCATAGTGACTGTTCCGGCGATCGACATCAGACTTCGGGACGCAGAGGGTGCCCGCCAGAGGTGCTTCGAGAGTTAGCGCTAGCTGGATTGACGTTGCAGCCGACCTCGTCGCTGGCGGGGTTTGAGCACGTGGCAGCGACGGTGTAGATGAGCAGAGCGCTGGCCAACAAAGAGAGTGTAACCTTTGATTGTAGGTTAGCTAACTCGCATTTCACCTTCTGGTTGAGTGTCTTCTTGAAACAACTGCTCAGTGAGCGAATCGCTCACCGGCCGACTATCCATGCGCTCTAAACTTCACGGGAGATGGCGGTCAGCATGGTGTCTCCGTTGACCTCACCCCCAGCGATCACTCGTTCCGGTGTGACAAGCGGGCGGTCGTCCATCCGGCGGCCGACTGGACCACTCCAGCGTCGGTCGCCGGTAGCCGCGTCAAGTGCTATGAGGTTGCCGCTCTCTGTACCGACGACGACATCGTTGATTCCGACGCCGGGCGGCCCAGGCGCATCCGGTAGCTCCGTCCGCCATTGCTCGCTCCCGTCAGACAGGTCGACTGCAAGTACACCGGCGGGCGCATCATCGCGACGGCGCGTCCGACCGTCGAAAGACACGAAGGCGGTCCCGTCAGCAACAGCGAGACCGGATGTTTCGCTCGGGGCCGAGGCGTGCCAGTGGCGAGTGCCGTCGGATGGGTCGACACTGATAACTGCCCCAGCAGCTGCGACGACTAGTTCGCCATCGGTCGCAAGCGCCGGGTCATGCGCGCCGTGAGCACGCCAGTCGTCAGTACCCGTGGCCCAACGGACAGACCCTTCTGAGTCGAGGCCGGCGAGCCTACCGATCTCGTCAACTGCGACGCCGCCCTCCCCAACGGAGATAATGTCGCTCACCGAGTGGGTAGTTCCGTTGGGGTTCAGCCAGGGCTCGGGCGTCGTCTCCAACTTCCGCCTGCCATCTGCGGTGTCGATCAGGACAATCGGTGGCTCGTATGTGCCGGATTCGTGGTAGCCTCCAATGACCGTCCCATCGCCGAACGCTGCATACGGGCTAAACCAGCCATCGACCCGTCGAATCCACGCTCTCGTGCCGCTTGGGTGGTACCCGGCCCGCTGGTCCGGACCCGCGGCAACGATGACATCGTCCGCAATAACCGGGCAACCGGTCGACTGCTTGAAGTCCGTTGTACGCCACTGAGGGGCCCCCGTTGAAGCTTCGAGTGCGTACAGCCGGTTCGACCCCATCGCAAGTACCTCGCTTGAACGATTTATGATAGGGCTCTGGAGATACCGCTCTCCGTCGAGTACCGTCCGCCACTCTGTTGGGAGCCCACGGAGTTGCCGATCGATGGCTCCAAGGCACCCTGCAACCCCAACGGTCGACATAGCCGCAGCTCCCGCAAGTGCGAGATAGCGGCGTCTGCTTGTCGACGCGTTGGACAGCGGATCAGAGGGCATTCACTCCACCGTCAGATATGTCGAATAATAGGTCTTGTCCGTCGGCGGTACTCCACGGTTTCTGCACCGTCGTTTTCATTTATAAGGTTTAGATGACGGTGTCATTTGGTGCTGTCAGTGGCGACATCGACGAGCGAACTGTTCAAAAGAATTCCTCGAATATTCGACCTGCAACGAAGATAGTGATTGGAATTCCAACTAACGCGATGATAGCCACAAGAAAATCGCTAAAACGCCCCGAGACGATTCCTCCATACTGGAAAAGCAATCTCATCTGAACTTGGATATCGTTCACCCAACGCTGTTATAGTTTTTCTGTCGGTTTTGTACACAACTGAGTAGTTCACTACAGACACATCTGGCTTGAACTACTGCTATGCCCACATCCTGTACTGACCGTACCGCACGCAAACTACTCACCGTACGGGATGGCTGTAATTTTATTAGCTACAAGCATGACGAGGGGGAATTGACTGAGGCATTTCTGTGGGTCTTTGGGCTAGAGCGCCCGGCCACCAGTCTCCTCCGTCCACGTATCCTCTGGCGGGTGCTACGCCCAGAACTTGGGACAGGCAGAAACCAGTCGACAGAGTGATGGCCGGCACGCGAATCGCTCCACCGTTCGTCCGACAACGGCGCCGAAGACGAGTACGCCGATCCCAACGAAGAGAACACCGAGCTGAAACTCAAGGACCGCAACGGACAGCCAGCCGATACCCAGGTTCATCGCAGCTAAGACATAGGGATAGAGTACTTGAAGCAGATTCATGGCTCGTAGCTAATCATGAGCAGGAAGTATTAAACAAACAACGAACGCTCAAAAGTACGTTTGAGCGTTGCACATCCCAGTTGAAGTCTGATTGCCGATCGCATAGGGTTCGATATCAGGCTGCTCGCTCAGTGTTCGAATCCACGATACTGGAATCGGGGTCAGTATTGACGGTCACGCTCGATGGCATGGCGAGCGGATACTTCCTGGCGCAGCATCCACTGACCCTCGTTCCAGTTGCGGAGTTAGCCGACAGTCAGAAGCAGGTTATCGAGGCGAGCCTCGACGACCCACTCAACATGTATCGCTACGTGCGTCTTGATGAGACAGTTGCGAGCGGAGAGAACCACTCACTGGCGGAATTCCAGAGTTGAGCAGTACTGCCCTCTGGCCGACCTCACGGACGGTCCTATGGGAGACCACCACTGAACGCGGAGAACCGGAGGGCGTCCAATTGCATCGGAGTAGCCCACCTCCTTTACTATCGTAGCCTGTGTGGGTTGCAACGTGAAGCAGTGTCCCGAGACGCCCGCGCTTGACGAGATTGAGTTCTCTGGACACGTCTGGGTGCAAGAACTCCCGACCGGTGGGAAGTTCCGATTTCAAGTGGCGGCGTCGGGGCTGGTCACGTTCGCTACAGCCCAGCAATCTTTCGACACTCCCACCACTGTCCCACCGCAGTTCCGTCTGGCAGCCGAACTAATCAACGAGCGACTGGACCGCGACGCACTGGCAGCGGCGACGGACAACCCAAGTGATGTGACGTTCTGCGGGATTGCCACCCGAAACAAGGGGATCGAGTACGACTGGCACACAGTCCCGGCGTTCGTCGGTGTCGACATCTGGTCCGATCGTAAGGACCAGTTTCTCCCGCCGGATGCGGCGGCTGGCGTATTCAAGCAGTTGGGGTTGCCGACGCTACCAGCCATAGAAAAAGAGCTGTCCGCTGTACACGCTGATTTCACTCGGTATGAAGACCAAGATGGATTCCCTGAGTCAGAGTGGCGAGAGGGGCACGCCACTGGTGTGCTGATCCGAGACAAATCCGGTGGGCGTGCCGCCGAATGGTGTCGAGAACAAAACACAGTGACTGCTCCCGAACCACAGGCAGCGGTAGATTTAGCAGCGGAGTATGCGACTGACAAGCGAATCGAGCAGACGATCGCTGAGCTGCAGGCAGATGGACACTCGGTGACTGTCGACACAATACGTGACCGGCTCGTCGCCAATGTGGCCCGCGAGGCATATGTGGATCTGTTCGTGGATGGCGAGTTTGTCGCCTCGCTATCCGCGTTCCAGTCTGCCATTGCTGAGCGTGTCCAGCAACACCAGTCCACAGCGAATTAGACTATTGGCTGGCGTCATCGTTCTGGAGTGACTGGAACGAAAACGTCTCAGTCCGGAACTCAAACTCGCGGGCGGGCGAGTGGAACCCAGCTTCATCGATCCAGCGTTTGAGATACGTATCTGCACTCGCCGCAGAAATCAGAGTGCTCTCGACAAAACGGACGAAGAGGCCGATCGATCCGGGTAACCTGATGTCTCGTTGGGTCGCGATTGTGCGAGCATCGCCGTCGTCAGTGATGACGGTCCCATCGACGGTCTCTGCAACGGCTACGGCCTGTGCCTCGCCTGGGTCGAGTCGTTCCAGAAAGGTCGCCGCCACTCTGGGCTTGTGTCGACAGTTCAGTAACGGGAATACCCGCTTCAAGCACGGTCAGTGCGTTTGCTAGATAGGAGTGGGTTTCAACTTACTGAGATTAACGCTCAGCACACATACATATGGACTGCGGTGTCGGTAAGCTCAGTTTTTCATCTCCTGTTGAATGTGCATATCTACCTGTCTGAAAAGGAGGAGTGCGGTGAGAAGTCCAGCCAAAACAGTCCCGACTGTTCCGAGTAATCCTTCCGTCCCGAGAATGACTAGCAAAACCGCCCCCACGATGGCAGTTTGTACGAACCAAATAACAGCTCGAAGATACCATGATACGTAGCCGTGGAACCAAGATCCACTTCTAGAAGTCATAATAGCGGTGGGTAGTCCGCAGAATAAATATTTTCTTGACACTCGGTTTTCGTCGTAACAGCGCTAATATCCGCTTTGTACTGACCGTCCCGGTCACGAACTACTCACCCAAGGCCTATCTCTTCCTTGGCGTCGGCGGTGAAGGCGCGGCCCACTACTGGGACAGCTATGAGTTCGCCGTTGCCGTTGTCGCGACCGACGGCGACGCCGAGAAAGTCCCACTTGCCGAGACGCCGTTTGAAACACTCGCACAGTGGTGTGAGTACACGAATAACGAACGCGGCTGGGATATCGGCCCAAACGTCGGTGGGTCGCTCGTTGACGATATCGCTCGGGGGCTGACGGCATGAGTAAGACCGTTCGCTGTACGGTCGAGAACCGTCAGCGTGTCCGGCGTGCCGCTCGTGCGCTCCGGGAGGCTGTGCCGACCGTGCTGGTCGAAACGACGCCGCCGGTGCGCTCGAAACACGACGCCTGGACGGTTGACGCCGTCCTCCAAGACACCGAGGGCGTCCCGCCCGATGTCCTCCGGGAACTGGCGCTTGCGGACCTAACGCTGCAGGCGACGCCCACCCAGACTGAGCACCAACACGTCGTGGCGATGGCCTGAGCGAGACGGCGATACCTCTATCTTTTTTGCTGAGTTGCGTGCGTATTTTGCATGGGTTGCGGTGGTTCCTGATTCCATCTGCTGACTGACCGCGACCCCGCATCAGGCCCTGTTAGTGGCAGGCCCCACGACGGCGCGAGTGTGTACTCATAGCTGACGAGCGACTGGTATGTAAACCCCCCCTTAGACTTCCGGGGGAGGGCTCGCTAACTAACACGCGGTGGCAGCACCGGCCAACTGTTGGTTAGTCAGAACCGGTTATTCGGTCAGTAAATGGCGTCTAATCTACGATTTGTTTCCGCTCAAGCAACCGGTCAGAGCGGTGGAGAGATATATTGAAAACTGCTGTAACAGCGATTGTCAAGACAGAGAACAGGCACAGCAACTGTGCACCTAACATAGACGTTTGTCGTGTGACCGACTACGGACGTACCTCCTCAGCAATCGCAATTTCACCAGCGGAATAATACACCCACGCACAAATAAGGACGATACCGACTGCTGCCCGTACAACCCATATCTCGATGGATTGCGCAAGCGATATATTTGCAATTTCTACAACGAAAAGCGAGGGGAGCGTCAACTCTGGATTCTGCGAGAAGGGCTGTTGAGTCAGTGTTAAGAGTGCCACCCCTCCGAAGTGGACGCCAATTGGCAACGACAGTTGTCCGCTCAATATGTAGGCTGTTCCGAATAGAAAACCCCCGACAAGGCTAGTGAGCACGGCAGACAATCCACCACCTAATAAATGCCAAATCCCGAATATCGGAGTGCTTGCAACGAGTGCAAGCATGACTGCTGTTCTTTTCCCTACAGACCGTTTTACGAGACCCTCTGCGGCATTCTGAATGAATATTGTCCTAAATACAATCTCTTCGAATACGTTATTTGAGAGAGAACACCAGCAGCGCAGCGACGACAAGAACTCCGAGGGGTATCGAATCAACTCCAACACCAGTCAGGTCTGTGCGAAGAGTTGCATATCCTCTCGCTACCTGATAGAGAACTGTACAGATCAAAGCGCTTACGCCGATTATTGTTCCGGCGAGGAAGTCCACTACCCACTGTGTAGACCAAGCGAATCCATAACTGGTGAGTGGACGGTTATCAAGCCGTGAGGCGACGGCGAGTGCAACGAGTCCGCTTGCAATCATGAGTGTAGCTGTTAGGATGAGCGGAGTCAGCGTCTGAAGGACGACACTCGTTCTAGAAACGTTCCTAATAACTGATTGGAATGTTATCCTCATTACGATCCGGCCGCCCAGATAGGTTACAAGAGCGGCGAATACCGGAATAACGACCCGCCAAGTGGCCCGTAGCCGCGTATCCTCTGAGCCATACAGAAGTCGATGGATGAAGTCTGTTATCTCTGAACTCACAGAAATATTTTCTGACATATTCACCCAATTTCATGTCTATGCATTAATGATTTTGACTCATTGTTACAATTCGACACGGCGTTCGTTTAGTCCCAACGGTGAGTGTGCACCAACTTTTCTGCCACTACCCTCACAACATACTCAACTCGCAAATGCACTGAACAGGCGTTTCATCACTACGACTGCCCAAAGAACCCAGATTGGCAACGACTGGCCAGAGCGTGATAACCGATTTCGAACAGCCACCTCAGACCGCCCGAGCGACAAGTTCGTGCACCCAGTCAGGAGCGTCGAGGTCAGCTGCAACGCCGTGCTCCCACGCCGCAACGACCTCGTAGCCGCCTGTTCGCTCTATTCCGAGCCGCCACCGGCGCGTATCGTTCTTAGGATGTGTAGCCAATGACGCAATTCGAGAGAACACCCCCTGTGACGTACAATACGTTGGGGTATATCTTACGGATACGAAAATTGCTGAGACGAAGTATCCAATATCGTTTAGGGTCGAGTGTGAAGGAATTGACTCTACTGAGGAGGCAAAAGAAGCTGCAAAAGAAACGTCAAATAGACTTGAGGATGCCGCCGATAGCGCTGACTATGCTGTTGAAGTAGGACAAGACGTTATTGATGAGATAGAAGACACACTTGAGGATGGAGTTGATGAGATCGGAGATATAGTAAATATGGGACAGGATTTCATTCTCCAATAATACTATTTAGTAACTAGAAATTATTTTCGTTCAATAGTATGACAACGTACCAAGTTTCGTGGTCGAATATAGCTGCCTATTCCTTTTTTTGTTAGTGATGGCTGGTCTGGTGTATGTTGGTGAGGGAGCTTTGGCAATGCTATATATTTCGGCAATAGCTATTGGATTAGTTTTGCGCGTTATTATAATAAGATATGTGATATAATCGGGGATTCGTCTTCAAAAACCAACGTCTTAGATCCAAAAATATACTCAAAACACATCCAGAACAACCGCTTCAGCCTGAGCAACGGCCCCGTATATTTATGAATCTGTGGGTACAATGTACATACATGACGACCCGAGTCAACTTTCGATTGCCTGATGACCTCGTGGAGAAGGCGGATGTCGCGGCTGCAGCGACGCACAAAAACCGGACGGAGATCGTCGTTTCGGCGCTGGAAGACTACTTAGATGAGATGGAGGATCAAGAGGCATTCAAGCAGACCGTCGTCGATCTCTACATCGATGATGAGATCGGGTTCGAGTCTCTGAAGCAGGTCATCGGGCGACAAGACGCCGAATCCGTCCGCGCCTCGAAGGCCCTTCTTGCGCAGGGCGAGGAAATGGCCGACGACCTCGCGCAACTGTAGTGAGCACTGTATGATTGTCGCAGATACGGCTGCGCTTATCTCCCTAGCGTCGGTCGACCTGTTCGATACGTTGCTCACCGAATTCGAGGTTGCGACTACAGAGACAGTGATCGACGAACTCAACGCGACCAGTAACTACGACGATACCCACGGTCGTGCCGCACAGGCTGTGCTCGACAATACAGCGCAGATCACTGTCAAACACGCCGACGGCACGCTGTCCTCATCTCGGATTGACGAAGGCGAGGGGAGTTGTGCGCTTCTGTGCAACGACCTTGACGCAGCGTTCCTCATTACTGACGATCTCCGTGCCCTGCCCGAACTGCAGACCGCTGTCGACGCACAGGTCGCTATTTCGCCTATCGTTCTCAAAGCACTGGTAACCCGGCAGGTCCTCGATAGACAAACGGCTCTGGAGAAGCTTGACCACCTCGCCGAACAACGTTCCTGGCTTGGACAACCGATCTATCGGCGAGCACAGAATCTATTTGAAGAAGAGTAATTTGCATGGGTTGCGGTGGTTCCTGATTCCATCCGCTGACTGACCGCGACCCCGTACTAGGCCCTGTTAGTGGCAGGCCCCACGACGGCGCGAGTGTGTACTCATAGCTGACGAGCGACTGGTATGTAAACCCCCCCTTAGACTTCCGGGAGAGGGCTCGCTAACCAACACGCGGTGGCAACAGCGGTCAACTGTTGGTTAGTTAGAGACCGTCATGGCCCACTATTCTTCCGTATATATCGGTCAGTACAGATTGTTCACTAACGGGTGACAAATCGATTATGAGGCCGATACAAGTTTACCACACGCCGTGCCAGCGACCGTACGCGATAACGGCAAGGATGCCGGCGACACCAACGCCGAGGTACGTCCCGATAACCCAGAATGCCGCGAGGACGAGACCCCAGAGGCCTGCAACGACACCAGCGTGTTCGAGATCGTCGATACGGCCAGCCGCGTACGCTGAGCCGAAGGCGACCGTCAGTAGCAGGCCGAAGATTGGCTGGATTGCGTACAGGAACGCCCACGCGAGGATGGAGAACGCGACAATCCCCGCGAGTCCGTCGTAGAGGTTCAGAACATCGGCGGGGACACGTGATTCCGACGTAGCCATACGAAATCGTACAACTCCCTGTTGGAAAACTGTTTAGGAACACGCTATCATCGGTCTCAATAGTCTCAGTCTCACCTTGTGAGTCTTTGAAGGTTAGCCATAGCGAGTAATCAATCGGAATGTCATTACTTTCCGTATTCTCTCTAATATTCCTAACAATCTCACGTGAGAACGCTAAATGTTTCATCACGGAACTCACCATTCACCTCGCTTCGATAAGCGACTGAAAGGGTTTCGCTATGCTGCTCTTCCGGTACCAGACGCTGTTTGAGTTCTTCCGACCAAACCTCAGTTTGATAAGTGAATGCATCTGTCGTGGGTTCAACAGACGAATGGACGGTTAATTTGTACGCGTCATTTGCGCCACTGTTCTCCACTTCTAAACTGAGGTCGTCATCGGTGTTCAATCCCCATTCAACATGGAGTTGTGGGGAAATCCGTGAAATCTCTTGGATCTTTTCTTCCCTTTCCATGATCTTCTGTTGGTTCTCTAAAATATCGTTCTGCCGCTGGTAAATATATCAAAAAACTGACATCAAAACAACTCTACAGTGTGAATTCCATCTAATGGGTTAACTGCCCAATCAGGACTCAGCCAGTAGGCCGCAAGCACCGATAACACTACAACACCCCCAAGCACCCCTAACGGCCACCATTCTGGCGCCCATTCGTTTAGCGCTGCCATGAGATTGAACCGGACGTAGGTTTGAGGCAGCGTTTGATTAATCATACGGAGAGGTGGTGATGGAAAGGGTCTCACAATCGAGCACCTGTGTCCTCCGTGCTGTGTATGCCTTCCCTCCTTGATGACGTTCTTCGACCAACACGAGCCGCTTCTTTAAAAGTGGCCGACAGAGGATTTTGTCAGGCGGGAATCCAGTTTCAGAGCTGACGCAGTGGTATTCTGGAGGCCCTGCCTCAGCGAATTATGGGGCAGTCAGCACTCACGGAGACCGGATCGGGCTCGGAACAGACCACAGAGGAGCAGAACTCGTTTGAATTCGTCGAATATCTCAAAGAGCATCTTTCGGCGGCGATCAACGGGGTTTCGCTCTGTCGCCTTCGGGCGGAAAGACAGTTCGAAGCAATTCTACAACTCGCTGGACCGCCTCGATTCGTTTTCAGAGCGCCTGGAGGGAGTCATCCTCCACAACAAAGACTACACAAAGATTATCGACCAGTACGGTGATGGGGCAGACACACTCATCTACATGGACCCGCCGTATAAGCGTGGAACCGAACGGTACGACTGGGTGGATTTCGACCCAGAGCGGTTCAACAATTGGTGTGTGAAACTGGGTGAGAGCGAAGATATCTACTCCGCCCAATAGATGATCTCGTCGGTATCAGCCCTCTTTCAATTCAGTGCTACCCGACTGTTGAGACAGACGTTATACACCAGATCGGAGGAGATGAACAGGTCACAGAAAAACTCACGATGAGCTACCATCCCGATGAAGTAGTTCGGTTCCGTGGAGGCCAACAGACGATGGACGATTGGTAGGAGGACTCATCAACAGACTATCCACACTGGTTAGAGCCCGAACTAACGACACAAACTAAAACAATGCAAGAACGCCTAATCGAAGCCCTAGAGAGTAGCTCATACATTGAGAAAGACCAAGTTTCTAAACCACGGCTACTGGTCTACCTGATGGGACCCTACAAGTCTCACCCCCCATATGAGTCGGCCCATCCGGAGCGTGACGCTGCCACTTCGCGAGAGACGCTTGACGAGGCACTCGAAGGACTACAGGAAAGTGAGTTTAATGCTGACGAAGCGCTTTGGCTGCTGATTGAACTCAGGCGGAAACTCCGCTCAGAACGCGGTGTCAACGCATTTCTTGCGACAGACCCGGAAATCCCACTGCACGAGATGGACGCTGCTACTCAAAGTATCGAATACACAAAAGCGTCAGTCGTGACGATTTTCATTGCCCCTGCAATGGGTGACAACCTCGGTGTAGGTATTGAGATCGGGTCTGTCTGTGAACATTTGCCCGAACAGGAACTAATGGAGAGAGTTCTTTTCATAGGTGAGGAAAACGTTGAAAGTTCCATGATCGACGCCGTCTCGGATAGATGGCATGTGACTGCCGACGAGTTCGAGAATTTCGACGGACTCTACCAAGCAGTCAAAGCCCACATTCGGACTGTCGCGTGATTGTCTCTCTGGCACCTGTAGCGTTTTTCGGTATTAGGAGCCGTCAGGCTTGGCTGAGCACCGGAGTAAAAATATTTAATGTGGCTCGGATACAACAATAAGATACATGAGCAATCCTGAGCGCACTGGAATACCAGATGGTGGCGTGTTAGAACCTGACAGGGAAGAGGATGATGGGGGAGATGATGACGAATTCGAGTTGGACGTTGACTTCCCCGAAGACAGTATCTTCGACCTTGAGGACTACCTCAAGATGTACGAGGTCGCCTCTAAACCGAAGCAATTCCGGATCATGAACGCATTAGCCGAGGACAACGAACTCAGCACCAGTGAACTATCGATGGTTCTGGGTGAAGAGGGCAATGATCTCCACTATCCGCTTCGAACGCTGAAAGAAGTTGGACTGATTAAGAACAGACGAAACCCCAACACGGGGACAAAAGAGACATACTCCTACTACGAGCTTACGGACATGGGGCGGGTGGTGCTCACTGAAGGTATCCGGGAGGGGGTCAGGATACTGGCACGCGAAGAAGCGGCATTAGAAGACAAGTACAGCAAGTAAACCATACTCTTCCGACCAATTAGTATATCGGCCTCAAGCGAGAGAACATTTGTTGTCAGAGGCAGCCCCCTCTTCGCGGTATTCATACGGTCGGTATCAACCGCCATCGTTCACCACCTAGATGCCCACCCTGAATTCGAGAAATTTTTCGAGATTCCACTGGTCGCAGCATCCGATTCTTGTAAAGCCAGATTCACTAATGGAGAGTGGTAAGGCGGCTACGATCCGGAGGAAAACGAGGCCGTTGGAGAAACGAATTACCACATTCGTGATAGCAATGTGTACGTCCCGGTTCAGCACGGCTCAGCCAACTCTGGGAGCAGCAAAAAAAGAGCTTCAAGGCCCTTCTGGACACCAACTGGGAGAAAACTGCTGATGAGTATTTCGCCGGGATATACAGTGAATGCAATGTCTTCGAACAAGAGGTGAATGAACTACTAGATTACGGACAAAAAGACGAAATCTGGTCGAATTGGGACCCCGACCAGGATCTCCTTCGATTGGTCCGGAATGCAGCCCATGAAGTTGATGGTCTAGACCTTGCCGAGTTCAACGAAGCAAGCGAATATTATGCTGCGATTACAAAATACGACGCTGATGGGTTCAGTGAGGAAAGCGCAAAGACGAAACTGAAGGGGGTGAAATCCCTTTCTTCGAAACTGACAAGTTACACAGACCGGGACGACATTCGAGGGATCGAAAGGAGAGCTCAAGCAGACCACGAACTATTCAAACTGGGAGGCGGGGGGTCCGGTGGCAAAGAGATCAACGTCAACACGCTGGAAGATATCTTTGAACTCCCCTGCTTCCGGAACATGGTCGAGGACCTTCGAGTCGAAAATGGTGGGCCAGTCAGGAAGGACCTCTACAACTTTGTGGCGATGGTTATGTGGCTACAAGATTACCACCAAATATCTCATGAAAATATGAAACGAGCAGTCGTTGATGACATCGCAAATCTCTTCGAAAAGAAGTGGGATTGGTACGACCCAGACGAGACCAGCTATCAGGTTGCTTATGAAATCGACCACGGGACTATCGACGGTGGAGATGCCCTCCCGATGGGGTGCGATAACGACGTTATGAAACGGCACTGTATCAGCAAAGAAAATTGCCCCTATTCGATATACTAGAGTCTTCCATTCCCCCAGGAGATGTACGACCTGCTTGATGACCTGCAAGGCGAAGCTGAAATATAGAGCCTAGATTTCTCTTTCGAGTCCAATTGGTAGTGACAGTTCAGTAGTCTCCACCCTCCCTCTATCAGCATCCATTTCTACAAAGGAATACTCGAAATAGTCGCACCCATTTAGCAGATTTTGGTGAAAGTCTTCGTGCCTGTTGGACTAGGACAGTAGAATACTATCAAGAATAAAATAGTTTATCCAAACTATGACTCTAGTGACTGTATCTTCGGAAATTCGGGGGTTGCAGTCAGCTAACACCAGAATTGTGTTATAGACTGGATCAAGGACGAGCCATACAGACCGAAACTGCCGAATTTATCCGAATCCAGTCGTTTAAGTACGATTTTCTAATCTGACTGCGTGAACTGGCTATAGTATCTTCCTAATCCTCCAAATTCAGACGAGTGCAGTCAGCTGTGTACGTTTCAGTCACGAAATGGAGTGTCTTTTCGCAGAATTTCGGCTTATCCGCTGAAATCCGACGTGTGCAGCCATTTGTGGCCGGTTTTCGTTCATCATACCCTTCTTGAACTACCAATATCGCTTCTACCTGCTGAAATCAGACGAGTGCAGCCATTTGGCGGCTTTTGAGGAGTGCGGTAGGAGGGTCGGAAAAAGCTTCAACCATAATTAGAGGTTTAGAGTAGAGATGCAGCCATTTAATTTGTTCTTAGGCAGTTGCAGCCAATATACACCCTCCGATTTTGTCCAAAGAGAGAGGGGGGTGTAGCGGGTGCAGGGGAGGTGAAGCCAAGAGGCACTTGGCAGCGGGCTTCAGACGGCAGCCAGCCGTGGACAACCCAGGCGGGCTATTGTCAGAATGGCTAGATAGACGAGACGCCTGTGTCGGGAGAGCGGGTCGTGGTGACACGACAAAGCAACGGCGAGTGTAGCAAGGGATAGACCAGCGAGGATGCCGCGGTGGGATGGACCTCGATACAAAGACAGCCAGTGGGGAGATCCGCCTAGGCAACAGTGGGGGACAGACCGCACCGAAGTGGATGGGCAACAGAGTGGATCACAGTAGACGGTGGGTTGGGACAGCTCCGGAAACAATGAAGGGACGCGCAGCGACAGCAGGCACAGTGGGGGGACAGACGGCGGGAACAGTACAGCAGGGAGGTTACTCAGGGACGCGAATGTATCTGGATTCTAACACTGGGTCTGGCCGCGGCTATATGACGACGACATCGACGGTTGGCTGGTGGGGAGATCGGCCTTGGAAGGACGCCTTCAGGGCAGGCATGGCAACTCACCTCGACACCCCTACTACGACCGCGGGGGACAGACCGGAGATGTACCCCTCGAAAGCCCGCGGTCGCTCGCGGTCCCTGCGCGACATATCATCGGTCGCTGCGCTCCCTCGATAGGGGTCGCGCAGCGGACGCCCGCACCGACCGCACGCGAGGCGACCGCCCCCTTTCAGTCCACCCGCCTCAACAGCGACCGCGACCACAAACAGCCCAGCACAACAGACATGTCCGTTACTGACACTCCCGAATCGGCGGCACAGCACGACTCTGAGACTGCCCTTGGGTCGGCCCCGGCGCTGCGGTCGCCAACGAAGGTCGTATCGTTTGTCGAACAAGTTCTCGTTGAGCTTCACCACGAAGCGCTGGCTGCTCGATATGTGACCGACATAGGGCAGGAAGGGGAAAGACAATTTGGTGTCGGGTCAAGCACACGCAACTGGATGTCGACGCGGAGTATGTTCAGATTCGGGACGATCCACGAGTAGGTGTTGGCGTCGAACCGTGTTCGCAAGCGACGGTTCGGGAGCGACTGTGCCCGTGTCTTGACCACGACCGGTCTGGACGTGTTGATGTCCGGCCACTGGCCGGCATACAAATGAGTGAGGACTGATCGTAGTTCAGGCCTGTTCCCGCATTGGCAAGTCGAGATCGCCGAGAGCAGCGTACTGGCGAAGGACACAGAGATGTGGACAGATGGTTGTCGCCTGGAAGACCGCGCAGCTGCACCAGCCAGCGTGGATCCCGTTGGGATGTTCTGCCAGTGAGCAATTCACGGGACAGTCGTCGTCGACGGAGACAAGGAACAGTCCGGACGACCGCCCTCCGTTACATCGACATCGGCATCGAGCGCAGCGTTCCACGTTGCTGACCGGTCGTCACGAATCTGCCCTGAACTGCTGTTTCCTGAATCTGGACGCCTACGTTATCCAAGGCGACTCACTGACTGTTGAGTTCCAGCGAGCGTGGCAAACCTCGTACTCTGCGTTGGGTGGCAGCGTTCGCGAGCTAGACGACGCGGAAGTCTCTGAACTTCGTGAGTGGATGACCAACGCCTTCGAGAATACGGTTGAGGACGGCACCCAGCTCAGTCCGGGGCAGCAAACAGATACGCGCTCGGAGGATCGAACACCTCCAGTTACGACGTCCGTCCCGAGTGAACAGGCCAGTCTGGGTGTGTTCGAGAGCAGCGATTAGCGGCTGTTTTGTGCCCCCCAGTCGGGTGAGGGACGTTCCAGCGAGAGCGTCCTGAGAAGAACCATGTCAAACGTAACAGACGAAGATCCAGACTCCGTTGAGAAAGTAGAACGAACAGATGTCGGCTGTAGCATGGAGGCTCGGCTGAAACGAGAAACTGGGACACGAGACGAAGACACTGTGACGATCAAGGCGAAGGGTGAGACTGCTGAGGAGACGATTGCAGAGTTCCACACGCTCCTAGAAGAGCATGAGCAGGATATCAGTGGCCGACTTCGGGATATTCAGCCCAAACGAGACGAGTAACGTCCTGCAATACTACATTTTTGCGTTTGTCGACAAATAAGCACTTGTCAGGTTTCCGTGGTCGCAGGTACCCCAGAATGGGCCAACTCGTCTGATTGGTTACTCATACTCACTCTGTCGTGTATTGAATCAAGGTAGAGAATCAACCGAGGTTGACGTTGATTGCCTTGGTTTGGGTAAACTCGTCGATAGCTTCCATGGCGTTCTCGCGGCCGGAACCGGACTGCTTGTAGCCGCCAAAGGGCTGGCCGGCAGAAACGTCGTTGTAGTGGTTTACCCAAACGACGCCCGCTTCGAGGCGTCGCGCGGTTCGGAGCGCCTTCGTGATATCATTTGCAATGACACCGGCGGCCAGTCCGTAGTCGACGTCGTTGGCCTGTGCAACCACGTCGTCCTCATCACTCCAAGAGAACGTCTCCATGACGGGGCCAAAGATTTCCTCCTGAACCGATGGGTGGTCGTGGTCGATGTCGTCGATGACGGTTGGTTCGTAGAACGCACCGTCGGCGAGCGACTCGTCGTCGGGCTTGTGGCCGCCTGTTCGGATGGTCGCACCGCTTTTGCGGGCGGCTTCGACGAACTCGTTTGTTCGTTCGACCTGCTCATCGGAGACTTTCGGTCCCATATCTGTCTCTTCGAGTAGCGGGTCACCGACAGCCATGCTCGCTGCGGCGTTAGTGAACGCCTCGAGGAATTGCTCTTCGATGTCCTCGTGGACGAACAATCGGGAACCGGCAGCACAGCACTCACCTTTGTTGAAGAAGATGGCCATCATCGCTGCCTCGATCGCCTCTTCGAGGTTGGCGTCCGGATAGACGATGATGGGGCTTTTCCCGCCCAGTTCGAGCGTTGTCTTCTTGATGTCCTCCGCGGAGCTTCGGATAATCTCTTTGCCGACTTCCGTCGACCCCGTAAAAGAAATTTTGGGCACGTCCTCATGTGTTGAGAGCGGTTCGCCGGCATCTTCACCGTAGCCAGTGACAACGTTGATGACACCGTCAGGAACCGTATCGTCGACGAGTTCCATTAGCTTCAGAATCGACAGCGGCGTCTCCTCGGACGGTTTGAGGACCACCGTGTTACCGGCGGCGATGGCAGGGCCAAGTTTCCAGACCGCAATGAGCAGCGGGAAGTTCCATGGGACGATTGCGCCGACAACGCCGTACGGTTCCTTGACCGTGAGAACTTGTTTCTCACGATTGAACAGGTCGTTCGTCTGGCGCGTCTCGCCATTGACGTTGCGGGCCGCGGCAGCGTAATAAGTGAGGTGGTCGATGACCAGCCCCATGTCACCCATCGCTTCGGTAATCGTCTTCCCAGTGTCGAGTACTTCAAGCGTCGCGAGCATCTCCTGGTTCTCTTCAACAGCTCGTGCCATATCTGAGAGGACTCGCTGGCGCTCACCCGGTGATGCGTCCTTCCAACCTTCGTCGAACGCTTTCTGTGCCGCCTCAACAGCGGTGTCAATGTCGGTGGGGTTGCCTGCTGGTACCTCACCGAGCACTTCACCCGTTGTCGGGTCCCTAGTCTCGATTCTGTCATGGCTGTCGCCACTGATGAACTCACCACCGATGTAATGGTCGAGGTCGTCCGGGACCGCGTCTGAAGCGGCCTCCCGGTGACGTTGTTTGATTTCACGAGTCGTCTCTGCGGAATCGTCACTGGCGGTACTCATGATGGACCAGTGTCACAATTTAACATGCGACAGTAAATAGTTAACTGTGAGAACATTATACTTCAACATCAAAATAGCATAGAAATGAGACTATCATATTATGATCTCACTGGGTGTATTGTATAATTATCGCGCCCATGACGACATATGGTATTTTAGTTTACATTGAAAGTCGGAAAACGTCGTTAAATGACTTCTCACCGATATTTGGCGGGAATCAGATGGTTTAATATTCGGATAATTCTGCATATAGCATAGTTGGAGAACATTTATTGCGATTGCCGACCGTAAAAAGAGATAACATAATACAATGATCAACGGGAACGATTTCGAGTTCGATCTTTCACCCCGCGATGTGGCTATACTTAAGGCGAGGGTTAAATATCCCGAGAAGTCTGCCAGTAAACTTCGAGATATCTTAGAAGAGGAGTTTGATATCTCACTTTCACACAATCGAGTGAACGAAATTCTAAATGAGATGCGCGACGAGGATGTGTTTTCGATGCGTGCAATCCCGAACCAGAACATCTTCGAGTACTACCTTTTTCAGGTTGCTTTTCATTATTCGAATTTTGATGAGAACTGGGAGAGGTGCTACAAGCGGTTGCTTGACGACCCACACGTAATATTCTTCGCCAGCGCTGACGACTACCACGAGTGGCAGTTCGTCGCACAGTTTGCCTCACCAGAGCAGAGTGAGGCGTGGCGTCACGACTTCGTTAAGGAATTCGGTGACTTCATCGCGCAGATCGACAAGACGGCGCTCCCGGCAGTCCACAAATTCGAAACGGCGGCAGCCATCTTTAATGACTTGCTACGTGACATGGGAGGTGAGGAGTATCTTGGGGATGTAGAGCAGGACCCTAGCGAGCAGGAAGAGACTGACCGAGTCTCGGTAAACCAGTGAAACGCTTATTCTGGTTGCTTACCGAGTGTGTGTAAGGACACCACTGTATCTCATGTGTCAGCGGGATTAGAATGGCATCACATACAGAGACAGATTCCGCGCGAATTAAAGACCGGCACGCAGCACTTGCTGATTCGTTGCTCCCGTCGGGGCCGCTCAAACACTTTGTCGGTGGCGAGTGGATTACTGGAAGCGGCGACAACACGTTTGAATCGATCAATCCGACCACGGGTGAAGCGCTCGTGCGGGTCTACGAGGGAACCAAAGAGAACATTGACCGGGCGGTCAACGCTGCTTGGGAGGCTTACGAACAGCGGTGGGCAGGGGCCACGCCGGCGGAGCGACAGCAGGTACTACATATGCTGGCCGACCGACTCGAGGCGCGTGCAGAGGACTTTGCACGTCTCGAGGTTCTAGACAACGGAAAGCCGATTACAGAGGCCCGTGAAGATATCGAACTCGCCGTCGATCATCTCCGATATTTCGCCGGCGCTGCCCGAAATATCGAAGGCAAAACCGTCCCGAACGGTGAGTTGCACGTTCAGACACGCCGAGAACCGTACGGTGTCGTTGGACAGATCGTGCCGTGGAACTTCCCGCTGTTACTGGCCATCTGGAAACTCGCGCCGGCACTTGCCGCCGGCAATACGGTTGTACTTAAACCAGCCGAGCAGACCCCTGCCTCCCTGCTGACGTACATGCGCGAAGTCGATGACATATTACCCGATGGCGTGGTCAACGTTGTCACGGGGTCCGGCCCGGCGACCGGTGCGCCCCTGGTATCTCACGAACGGGTCCCGAAGGTAGCCTTCACCGGATCGACCGAAGTGGGACAAGGCGTGATGAAAGCCGCCGCGAACACGATTAGTGATATCACACTCGAACTGGGCGGCAAGAGTCCGCTCATCGTCGCACCAGACGCAGCCCCGACTGACGCAGCGGAGATAGCTGTCGATGCGATGTTCTTCAACAGTGGCGAGTGCTGTAGTGCTGGGACTCGGCTGTTCGTCCATGAAAGCAGCGCGGACGAGTTCGTTGACGCGTTTCTCGATGCCATCGGACAGCTCCGGATGGGTGACCCGCTCAACGAGGCCACCGATATCGGTCCACAGGTCAGCCGTACGGAAGTCGAGAAGACACTCCATTACATCGGCCTGGCAAGAGATTCCGATGCGGACATTCTTCGGGGCGGCGGAACCGCTGAAGAGGGAATCCTAGCCGAGGGGTGTTTCGTCGAACCGACCGTCATCGCTGACATCGATGCCGACAACACAGTCGCGACACAGGAGATTTTCGGACCCGTCGAGGTTCTGCTCGAATGGGACGACTACGACGAGATGGTCGCACGCGCGAACAACGTCGATTATGGCCTGGCTGCCGGTGTGGTGACTGATGACCTTTCCTTTGCTCACCGCATCGCAGCGGACATCAAGGCCGGCAACATCTGGGTCAACACGTTCAATCGTCTGCCTGCCGGCCAGCCATTCGGTGGCTACAAACAATCTGGCATCGGCCGAGAAGGTGCGATGGAGACACTCTGGGAGTACACCCAGACGAAATCGATAACGATGGATCTGGGCGAAAATCAGTAGCCGCTGAGGTTGAATTCGCCCATCTGCGTGTAGGTCGTAATACCCGAGGCGTGTGGAACTTCGTCAGTTGGGGCCTCCATCAGAAGCCAGAAGAGGACTTCCTCATCTTGGATCGGTTCGTCGTCGACGTACTGCGCGGGGTGGTAGAAGCCAAGTTCTGCCTGCACGTCGTCGATAACGCGCAACGCCTCCCCGATTTCATCCTCTTTAGGCTGGACAACCACGACTTCCTTCAGGTTATCCAGCGGGATGTCAATAGTCTCCGGTCCGTCTGGGTTCGTAAACCGGAGTAAGTGCTCTTCACTTACATCGTTACTGTCGAGGTAGAACTCGCTTTCGGGGATCTGCCACTCATTGCCGTCGAAGAGTTTCGTTTCGACACCGTCTGTGGTTCCGGGCGTCGGTTTGGTCAACCAGTTTTCTAGATAGTACTGCGCCGGGCCGTCGTTTTCGCGCTCCCGGTACTCGTAGAACTCGTTAACGTAGCCAGGGCCATGCCGTTGGAACACCGGCATGAAGACGCCGTCCTCGTAGAACTGGTAGTTGATGTAGTAGTTGTATGGTGCGAAGCGGTGGCCGGAGTGGAAGTCACGAGCGTTCTGGACGGCTCCAGTGTGATAGTGGGTGCGAATGTTGAATCCACCCGGACGGCTCTGCGTCGAGGGATACTCGGTCTTTCCGAGGATTCCGGGGCCCCCAAGGCTGAGGCTGTGGATGTCCCAGTAGAGGAGTTCACCGCTGATGGTCGGTTCATTGTCCGGGAACATCCACTCACGGGTATTTCGACCGTTGCGCTTGGGCATGTCATAACAGGTTGAGGTACTGAACGGCGCGGTCAACGAGAAAACCGGCTTGCCGTTAAAGTCCGCGCTCACCTCCGCACCTACCGTCCGAGGTCCGCTCCAGTTGATCGACCAGCCGTTCTGTTCGAACTCGTTCGGCGGCTCTTCGATGCGGTGGTAACCGTTGGGGGCCGTAATCTGTGGCCGTTGCATCATCGGCGGTTCCGGAACTTCGCCCAACACAGATTCGCCTACGGTCCCGGTGTTCTGGGCTATCCTGTATGCCGGGTGCTCAGCGAAGTCGTTTACTATGTGAACGTCAAGCAACTCGGCTTCCTCGCCAGTTACGTCCATGAAGCCGCTGACAACCTTGAGCTCACCCTCGTCCATCACGAAGTACGCAAGGTTGGAGACTTCACCGTGGGCGTAGTCGCCGTAGCTGGTGATTATTTCGGCGGCCTTGACCATCGGGTACCACTCCTTCCCTTCGAGATGTTGCCAGATTTCCTCTTTCTCCAGCATCTTCTCGTGGCGCGACCGCTGGGTCTCGTCCCAGTCGCCTCTGGTCCAGGTCACATCGGTCGGTTCGTTGATTTTCAGGGCGACAAGTTCGTCGGTTACCCGATGGACGAGTCCGTAAGCAACCTGTCGGTTCTTTGCAGTTACCTCAAACGGCGTGTCGTCGGGACCCCCGTTGACGGTCATCCCCGTGGTTCCTTGCACGCTAACGGCATCTAGCCGGTTGGTCAAGGGATCGTACGCCTCGAAGGACGCGACCCAGTCGCTGGCAACGTCGTTGACCCGTGGGTCGGAGACGAGCGCCTCGACAGCCTGGCGCTTCCGGTATGCCCACAAGTCCTCGAACCCGAAGTCACTCACGTCGCGGGGACCGATTCGCCGCGCGGACCTGATCCGATCATCTGGTTCAGGCGGCTTGGAGGGTTCATCATCGGTATCGTCCGTGGTCTGGCTTGATACCGATGCCTCCGTGGGCGTGCCGTCGTTACCGTCATCGCTCAAGCTACACCCAGCGAGTGAGACACCCGTTACGACACTCATCGCGGAAATAAATTTCCGGCGGCTCGCCTGTCTAATTTTATCATGGAGTTCTTCGCCTGTCATAGTCTAGCACATTATGGTATTAGCTGTCACTTATATATTGGGGTGATACTAATACCTCCGCTCTCATGCTAGTGTTGACCAGACAGACAGGATCTTACGGCTCTTTTTGCCGCCAGTATCCCTAATCTTGGCATGCGGCCTCAGTTTCAGAGGGTGATCTCGCTACTCGGGCGAAGATACGACTGTCTGAAACTAGATTTTGTCGACAAGTACGCTACATAGTGGCAAAAATCTCGAAAAATCAAGTTCACACTCTAATACAGAGGGCCAATATCTTCTCAGAGTATAATTCACTTACCATAACCTATATTGGGATACTCTCGTTTGTGCACACTGTTGACAATGACAGGTCCATACAACCGACGAACACTGCTTCGGACCGTGGGGATCACAGTTGCTGGTACTATTGCCGGTTGTAGGGGCGATAGCTCGACGAGTAGCAACACGGACGAAGCCAGTGATGATACAGCGTCGCCGGAGCCAACATCCGCCGATACGCACGCTGAGTCGAACGATGCTCCGTCCATCGATGAGTTCCTCTCTCAGACTGACAACTACGACGGGATCACCGATGAGACTGGCACCGGGTCCGTCACGGTCGACGTCGGTGTCGAGGCAAATGGAGCGTACTACGGCTTCAACCCAGCAGCAATCCGTATCGACTCCGGCACGACGGTCACATGGGAGTGGACCGGTCAGGGTGGCGTGCACAACGTCGAGACACGGCACGGTGCCGACTTTGAGAGCGAGCAGAAGTCGTCGACTGGCGAAACGTACACACAGACCCTCGAGGAACCCGAGATGGTCCTATACGTTTGTGTTCCCCACGAAGGAGTCGGAATGAAAGGCGCCATCGTCGTCGAGTAGACCCTACTCTCCCTGAGGGCGACCCAAGGACGTCGACACTGGCGCTTCAGACCGTGACGGGGCCATTCCAGTGAATGAGTTGTTCGCCCGAAACAACTACTCGGTAAGCGTGCAAATTCAGCGGAATCAGAATATCAGAACATACCTATATTTATATTGACTGCTTAGGTCTGGCGGAGGTTCACCTATGGACCGATTTACCGACGAGACAGCGCTCATCACCGGAGGCGGATCAGGAATTGGACGTGCAAAGCCGAGCGCCTCGCCAGCGAAGGTGCGAACGTCGTGGTCTCTGATATCGACGACGATAGAGGGGAGGACGTGGTCGCATCCATCGAGGCCGACGGTACAGATGGTATCTGGGCAGAGTGTCCCATGTGCGGAGACGTCGTTGCGCCGGAGTAGTCCTGATGTTCGTCCTGCGTATCCTCCTGATTGTGATACCTAATAGCATGGCGATTTTAGATATCTGAGTTGGCTAGTCTACTCGCCGGAGATGATGTCGTTCGCTTCGTCACGGGTTCGCTTTGCAGCCTCTTGTGTGTAGCCTTCGTGTGTTGTCTCGATAGACTTGTGCCGCAGTATGTCTTGAGCCAGCTGTGGATTCTCGCGATAGATTTCTCGCCCGAGGCCACGGCGAACCCCCGTGTGGTTTCAGCGGTTCCTCGAAGTCATACTTAGACCACTCACAGAGATCGGCAGGGATGTTACGGGCTGACTGGGTTGTGATCGATGGCGTCGGGTCCATAGCTTTGGCCGCGTTATCGAGTCTGGGGAACACTGCCTCATCCTCGTCAGGCTCTCGGAGTTGCTTCTAGCGCCGGAGTGGGCGAAGTGCATCGTCAAGGATCGGCGCAGACTCACGAGTGCGATTCTTTCCGAGCACCTGCATCGTGCCAGCATCGAGGTTAACGTGACGCCACCGCAGGCCGCTCCGTTCCTCATCGTCAGAGACGGCGACGAGTTCCGCACTAGGGGCTCGGAGTAGGCGAGCAAGAAGACGAGTGCGGCGAGACTCAGGTGTCGGAGCCACGGAAGAATGGTAGCGAGGACACAGTCAAGTATTCGTCCAGCTGCTCAATACAGTAAAAACAAATATGCTATGATTCGCTTTGAACTACCTGATAGAGGTCTGCAACAACGGTTGAACCGTTGTGGGCATCTACATAGCTCTGAATAGTCGCCAGCCCATGCTTGCGCTCTTCTGCAGTGCTGCGCTCATCTTTAATGGTAAATGCGGTCTCAAGAACCCCTCTCAGTTCAGACTTGAACTCAGGCTGTTTCGTTGTAAACTGAATCGGAGGTAGCTCTACAGTGACCAGATCTGGCTCCGGTATGGATATAGACACATAATCTGCCGTCCCGATTGTAAAACCAGTTTCACGGCCGGTTGCAACGACATCATACAATAAGACAAGTTCTCGGAGAGACGGATACAGTTCATGCGTCGTCCGATCCAGTTCAATCAGTAGGACAATGTCGTCAGGATTCGAAACATCTGACCAATCGTAACTAACCGCAGTGCAATTACAGTGTATCATGTGGGCGGATCGGGCATTGGATCGGAGGGTGTGGCTGGTCGCCTATATTTACCGAAGGTCAATTTCAGTTGATATTCACGTTTCGTTGGCCAGCAAGCGTCAAACTGCTATTAAATTATGTCAGACTGCCAATTTCCCAAATCAATAATAGCATCAATTATCTCAGGGTATTGCTCCTGTTTGAATTTAATTCGTGCATCAAGCGATGTCCGTCTAATACGCTGCCGGTCATCGTCCTTGGGAGCTAATCCAGCGGAATCAGCCAACTCGATGGCGATGAGTGAAAAGTCATCGAATCCGTCCTCCATCTGCCATCCAAGATCGTTGTCGATAGTCGCATATTGGTCGGCGGCGAGGGAATAAGATTCTTGATAGTTGTCAAAACCAGCCACGAGTCGGAAGTCACCGATAATCTCGTGGCTCAATCCAATCTCAGCGGGATCGTTATAAAGAGCATCTCTGGCATCGGCCATGATAGCAACTCCTTGTTCACAGTGACGCCGGCATCGGTCGTCACACTCAGCTAACCGGAAACAGAGGCTACCAAGAAGGAATTCTCTCACTGCCTGTGCAAAAAATAATTTATTTGCAGTCGACGCATCCGGTTGGCGATTTTCATCGGGCAACCGAAGCGACTCTGCCATTCCAATCCGCGCCGCTGCCACATAAAAAGAGCCAGCTGTTTCAAGCGCGTCTAATTCTCGGGATTGACGTGCGACTCGGCTGTACTCTCCATAGGCTGAAGACAACTGACTACTAACATTGTCGCTATCGTCTTCCGTTTTATCAATACCAGTCATGTGCGGTGGATAGAACCTCCATGGTCATCTGAGTGAATAGGCGTATCTAGATCTCCTCTTGGACCGAGGAACTCGCTGTTATTAGTGCCAATGGCACTGAGTATTGTCGCGACGTGGAACGGCCGTTGCTAGAACGCAGTATCGTCGACAGCAATCCCGTCGAAGCGGTCGATCTGTTTCTGGAACGACTGTCGGCAGTCCTCGATATATTCCGGGTCTGGATCGGGTTCGCTCCGTGTCTGGTGGAGATATTCGAGTTCGATGGTCAGATACTCGTATTCGGAGGCGTCGTGGCCGTCCCACCATGAGGAAAAATGGAGGTCCCTGACGAGGAGGTTCTCTTCGTCGTCCCAGCCGCGAACAAGTATATGCTTGTCCTCGTCAAGAGTTTCAAGATTAAGCACAGCACTGGAGACGGTATCGCCGATTTCGTCTGGTGTGTCAGTCGGCTCTGCACTCAGCCTGAGCCGGATCGAATACAGAGAGCTGTGATGGCGCCCCTTCATCGGTAACAATGTGTAGTGAACGTCGCAAAACTCGTATGGGGCGACATCCTCGCTCTTTTTCTCTAACATTTCCGGATGTTTGAATTCTGCCCGGTACCCGTCAGATATCCCTTCGAACCGCACAATATATGTTTCTTCATTGAGGAGCTCGCGCATATTTCATTAATCAACTCGATTGATATTAAATAGTCTGGTTAAATACTACGTTAGACAGCATTCCGGAAATAGCGATACTGAGCGTGTTCCTTATGGCGTCACACGACGTGAATCTACGAGCGTGATTTTGCTCTGTTCTGAATTTTTTGATGCCCAATGGGGGGTCCGTCGGTGCATCCTGCCCTGTCTCAACTTCGATATCACCGTCTTATTGTTGCTTAGGTAGTCCTTGCCGCCGTTGTCGAGACCATCGTACCGATTGAGTGCTGTCGCCAGTTCGCCACTGTCGACCTCGCCGCTGTCGTAGGCCCGCGCAAACCGCCGATGGGTGGCGGCGTCGTCCATACGCAACAGCAGTCGGCGGCGTCTTGATCGGTCTCAGCGAGATCGTTCAGCGCCCGACGGCTTTTCAGGCCGGTGTTCTCGAAAAGGTCGGCAGCTTTCAGCTCTGAGTCCTGCGAGCCTGAGTTTACCCGGTAAAAGTAGTTTTTCTTCCGTCCATTGAATTCCTCAAACAGCTATCCACCCAATTGGGAGAGGGGCCTCCTCACTTTGATTTGATAGAAATTAGCACAGGTCTGCGAGACGATGGCTGAAATTGCCGGCGTTATAGCTGAAGATGATACTGATGATCGGCAGACGGTTCTTGACCCGGCCTGTGGGAGCGGTCGGACACTACTGGTTGTCGGCCGGAACCGCGTGCCAATCGACTCAAATACCGGCCGTGATGACTTCGCCGGTTTCAGGATCAAGTTCAGCGATTATATTGGGCTCGTCACCTGTCGAGTGGAGCTTACTGAACACCCTGTTGGAAACCCGCCAGAGATCTGTATGAATGTAGACGTTGTCGTGTGAATCAGTCACTTGACCGACTGTCCAATCTACTTCCCCAGTCGGCTTAACAGCCAATAGATTGCGCCCCGACTCATACTCGTAACTTGGGTTCGGCGTCCCCTCTGAATCCGGGTCAAGGATAATGAGAGCGGAGTTTGAAACTGGCAAACAACACTCGATGGCCTTGTGGAAACGTTGCTCAGTCTCTGTGCCGACAATCTGACCACGGTAGTCTACTTGAAGATCAAGCTGGGGCAATTCAGTAATGTATCCGAGGGCAGGGTCTGGTGAGCGACCTGACTTCAACAATGAGGTCCGCTTACAGGTAAGTCCAGGGTCGTACGCAATCTGGATTGTAACGTAGCAGTCCGTTGGGTCCCAGTCTGAGGATAGAGCTGCCGACTCGTCAGAGAATTGATGGAAGCCGATGTATCCTTGGATACTATCCCCGTCAAAAAATCTAATCGCCTTCAAGTCAGCATCTGCTCGACCACGAAACTCGTGCATGGATATGGTCGGGTTGAGTTGCGATTCAATGCCTTGTCGCTCGTCAGTTACCGTCAGCGTAACACGAAACCAAGCCCCTTCATACTGACCGCGTGTCGGCAATACCTCTTTGGCAAGAACAAGGCACTGTGCGCCACCAGTAAGGTCTAGATAGCCCTCGTCCTCTTCCTTCTCCGCAGTCATGGTGCCTGCCAACTCTGTCTGTATCATCCGGTTTGGCGTGACGAACGGCGACGTACTAAATTGTCAGTTGGAGAACCACTCTCGAAAGTTTCCAAGCATGATTTTTCGTTCAAAAGTTCGCGCATGTATACTACTCCGCTGAGGGGGACCCAGCCGGGACCCGAAGGAGGTCTTTCAGATAGTCTGGTTGGGGAAGCGAGATCCGCTCATCGAGACTGTACTCTCGGATAGCGTCAGGCAGGTACTCGCTCTCAATATCGATTTCGAGCCCGTAGTCTCGCGCCACAAGCACGTACACAGATGCTGAGAGTGAAAGCAGTTCCCGCCAGCGTGGCATATCTTCGACATGCTCCCTGTGGTGCTTGAGTATCCGTTCGATACCGTTGGTAACTCGGTCCGAGTCACGCTCGATGAGTCCGATCTGGACATCCCGTGTGCCACGCCAGTGGTCACCTGGGTCATCCAGCACCTGCTCAAATTCGTTGCGAGCGTGCTTGGCGTCCGCTGGTTCGTCAGCCAGCAGCGCTGCCAGAAAGCTCCCACACCAGTAGAATTCCTCTGGATCGGTGTAGCGATCGATAAACTCAAACGAGTGCATTTGAGCAGCCAGCGTCGCAATCAACCGCTCGTCACCAGCTAACACGGCCCCGAAGATTCCCCACATTGCTCGCGAACCTCCGGTACCCAGTGTTGACTTGGAAATCTCGTCAGTCCGTGTCTCTATCTGGTGGATGAACGAGCGGTTCGCCAGTGCAAGGCGGGCCGCCCACTCGCGCGCTTCGGTCACGTTCCCCAGCAGCAACTCGCAGGACACGATCTCTCTCGCCTCGTGAGAGAGGGCCCTCAGTGCTGTGGTGTAGGGCTTTCCGTGCTCCCGGTTGTTGTCTATCGCCCAGTATGAGTTCTCAACGTCGCTCTTTTTTTCATCACTTCGGTCCCGGAGTTTGTTCTGTGTTACCATTGGTTAGCTCCCACCACCATCACCAAGCTTCAGGTAACGGACCTGCGTGAACAGTTCATTCATGTATGTATTCGGATCTTGCGGGAACTTAGCGCTATCCGTCGATACCGTGTCGCCACCACGGTTGTCGGCCGAATTGCTCGGTGGTGCGCTGACGACGTGAGCCAGACATGTCGTCGAGTTTCGCACGCATCTGCTCGGCCGGGACGTCGGCGTCGGGGCGAACGTCCCGGTCGCTCAGTATTTGTTACGAGTGAGCTGAAAGGACACTGCTGTCACAGAAGCTTCACCTGAATGTACTGGTCGATTCCGTCTTGATCATCCATTTCGGCCAGTTTGTCCAGTATCCCCTCGATAGTTGTCATCAAGTCATCGGAGAAATCCGCCGAATGGGCGGTCTGTGCCAGGCTCACCAGCAGTTCGAACTTGCTGGTCTCGATATCCAGCGCCAGCGTCTTCGAGACGACCGTCTCGCTCTCAGGGTCGTCCAGCCAGACGAACGCTGGTGGAATCGACCCCTCGATGAGCGCCGAAAGCCGCTCGTCGTCCGGGTCGACACCGTCCGGTAGCTCGCCCAGCACGTTGCCGTCGTCGATGAGCCGCCGGACGAACGAATCATCCTCGACACGACGGAGGTTGTCCGACTCGTCCCGATACACCCGCTCCAGTGTCAGCGCCTCGTTGGTGAACTCCGGGGCGATATCGTCTTTGGCGATGACTGCATCGGTCCCGTACTCGCCCGCGTCAAGGGCGGTAAACGGGTCCGCGAAACCGCTATCAGTTTCAGTGTCTCCACGCTGTAAGTCTCGCCGCTCCGAGTCAGTGAACTCGGAGTTCTCCCAGGGACCGTCTGCAGTCATCGCGAAGACGTGTCCACTGTCGAGTTCCGCGTACCGCCACGGCTTTCCATCGTACAATGCGTCGAAGCCGCCTAGCTCCGAGAGTAACGACTCGGAGTAAACGGCCAGTTGTGGTACTTGATCTATGTAGTCAGCGAACGGCATACCCGTCGGTGCGATGTCAGTGTACGTGTTCGACGTGCATAGCGGAACGTACTCCGCATCGTAGGCAGCAGCCAGTTCACAGGCGAGGTGTATAACCACATCGACGAACTCCGCGTAGGCATCCCCGTCAGACCACTTTCGTGACGGAAGAACTTCCCCTAGAGAGGCACATAATACCCGCTCATATGGCTCATGGTCCGCTGAGATATCGAACTTGAAGCTTATATCCTCTGCGCCGTACTTCCCAGCGAAACTGGGCCACTCTTCGCTGCCCGATTGCCTCGTTCTGGACACGTCGATCCCGACACGCTCCGCGGCGTCGAGACCAGTTTGAATTATATCTTCTTCTTTATCTGATGTATGGACGGTCAAGAGGCTACTTACCATGTTTAGAGATCACTGTAGCTAGTTACTTCAACGGTCACGTCTTTCTCGATCCCTAGTTCGTTAGAGAGCGTGTTTTCGATGTCGCTTTCGAGAGCATCACCCAGGATTTCACGTGAGGAGCCGCTACCGCCGATCCGATTGGCTTCGACATTTATATAATCTTGATCCATCATCACGATGATTTCGTCTTCCCCTGCAACGGCGTGCGTTCGTAGTTTCTTTTGTAGTTTGGTCCACTCGATTTCTCGAACAAACTTGTCATTACTTGGAGCCAAGTTCTTTGATTCGATTGCCGGACCGTCAAGGGTCTGGCCGTTCACTTCAACATCAGTATTCGAGTCTATATCAACGTCACTACCCGAACTGCTGACGTCCTTGAATTTCCTGTTACGCTCGACTAGGCTAGCAATGCGTGCTGTATGCTCTTTTTCGATATCGGCTGAGGTAATCTCTTGTTCGAATTCGATATCACCGTTACCCGCATCGATGCCGTCCCGGTCATCAAGGGCTTTGCCTACATACCCTTCGCCCGCTGGGCCTTTGAATCCGGATTCTTGACGTGAGGCACTTTTGACGACATCATCGAGGTCATCGAAGCCGTCACGACTTTCCAACTCGTCAAGCACACCCTGAAGCTCGCGGGCATCAGTGATTGGGCCCTCAGATACTTGTGACGAAACCTTATATGCCTCAACGAGGTTGCCCGCATCACTGTTGTCCAGTCCTAAGTCATCGACTAAGGAGTCAGCGTCGTTGATGAGCCTCACACCGTCTGCACCCTCTCTATCAATCAGATCGGTCGCCGCGTCCTGTGCATTGCGGTCAAGGTCGCTGATGGCCTCCCGAGCCGCCCCGACGTTGACATCGTCCCTGTCGATGTCGACGACTGCGGCCTGGAACTCATTTTCGACATCGTCAGGCAGACAGCCGTCACCACTCTGGATGAGGGCTGTCGACGGTCCTGCAACCGAGTGATACCGATCAGACCGGAGCCCTCCGGCGCTGCCGAGGGATAGCGACCGCCGTCCACACGCTCCAAAGACAGCGTCGAACGTATCTGAGTCCGACCGGGCCGCGAATTCAACCGCGTCGCTCCCGGTACGGTCAACTACCTCTTTGAAGTCAGCTTGGCTATCGGCATCTAATTCGTGGTACCGCCCCAACGCTTCGCCGACATCCTGTTTCGAAACGTCGGGGTTCTCGCGATACGCCCGGACCAGTGCCCGCTGTGACCCCGGCGTATCGTCCATGTCGATGAACGTCTCTAGAGCCTGCTGGTTGCCCGAGTTGTGCAAGTCTAGCATCAGTTGGCGACCGTCGTCGCCAGTCCGGCGCATGGTGCGACTGACTCGTTCGGTTCGTGATAGGCCCGAAGTGCGCTCTGGCAGCGATTCGATTACCCGTGTCCACCGTGGTGAATTCAGCCGCTGTGCGTGGCGGACTCGCTCGGGTATCACCACCCGTCCGAGTGCTCGCCGCGCTCCTGTTGGTCCGATATCAGAGCCTTTCGAAATAGTCGAGGCCATCTTGACTGATCGATGGAATGTCCAGCCTCTCGCTGCCCTTCCAGCATCACCAAGTGTATCAGTTACCTTTCGCAATTTTGCGGCTTTCGAGACCGTTGAGCCACCACCGGTTGCAAGGCCAATAGTGAGCTCAGAGCCAGCGATGCCAGTGCCGTATCCCACTAACCAGCTCTGACCATAGAGCTTGTAATTCTCTGTCTCGGTCTGCCGGTCGAACGGGTTCTGCCGGTCTTGAAGATTCCTGGCTGCAGAGGGGAGGGTTTCGGGCGCTCTCAGAGCCGCGTCAGGGAGTCGCTCAATATCCTTGAGCCCAGTGACAGCCGTCCATGGATGTGAGAGGAAGTATGACATATCAAGGGCTGATTGTCGGACACCCCAGACTCCCCCACTACGATATGCTATCTCCTCGATCACTTTATCTTCCGTAAACTCGCCAGTAGCTGGATTGTCAGCAACTGTCTCGGCTAACTCGGGAATTGCTCCCGGAGAAGTGTAGTCACTAGATCGACTGTTCCCGTTGCTATCAACTGCTGTCACAGCTACTGGCGTGGATTCAAACGACTGACCGAGTTCCTGAAAGGCAAACACTCCAGCTTTGTCAACAGGTGTTCGAACAGTGAATTCGACTCGTCTGTATGAAGTCGTTGTCTCGTTGTCGAACCGGATTGTCTCTCCGTCAACCTGACACGCCGACTGAGGGAGAGAGCTCAGACTCGAGCCTGCGCGGCGAGCAAGATACTGACAATCCGGTTCCACTACCAATTTGGAGACACCGCTCGGATCGTGCGCACGTAAGCGGACACTGTACCGGTATTTTGGAACGATAATGGACCCGGAAGTCCTTGAAGTAGTTACCTCGAAGTTGTCAAGGCTTACTGTTTTTGTAGTACCCTGTCGTCTCACGACCACTTTTGTCGTATCTTTTACACGTCTTGTCCGAATACTTTCGATCGTTACTGTTGGAGCACGGTGATCAAACAGAACTGGAGCCGTTCCATTCGTGAACTCGGCTTGGTCAGAGATGCCGTCGCCATCAGTGTCAGCACGGTCGGGGTCTGTCCCTCGAAGGTGCTCAACGTTGTCTGTAAGCCCATCACGATCGGTGTCAGACCGTAACGGATCAGATGTGACCGTTGTATTCGTGAGGTACGACCGATCCGGTGAAGGTCCATGGCCAGTTTCATTGAGCGTTGAAACGTCGATATCTGTTTCTTCTGCGATCGCTATTGCGAGAGCTTTTGAAGAATCGCTACCTGTTCCACGAGTGAGTGGATCTTGATATGAGGCAGCCTCACCGCGGTACAACGAACGGAGGTATGACCTAAGCAATCGTTTCGATGGATCGGGCCGAGAAACGTTCAAATATCCCTTTGACGCGTTTGCGCTCTGTGTCCGCTGAACTTCCCAGCCTGTGACTTCTTCGGCATCGGTCAGGTTGTCGCCGTCGGTGTCGATCTGCCTCGGATTAGAAACGTGGTTGTAATAGGAGGCAGTCTCGCCGCGATGCTTGACTTCGGCGTACTGGCCGATTTCTCGACTGTCTGAGAGCCCGTCGCCGTCGGTGTCAGTGGTCCCTGGATCTGTTGTGACGCGAGCCCCGTCAGGTCCACCCAGTATGAACCCCTCGCGTTCCATCTCGTCACTCAGGCCGTCGCCGTCGGTATCGTTGATCTTGGTCGTAGTGTTCGCAACACGCGAGAACACCGTCGGGAGCCCTTCTGCATCATCGACGAAGTTGACCTCACCACCGGTCTCGTTTGCGATGGCTGAGAGTTGGTCCCGCGTCGCACCGCCGAATCCGATCGGGTAGATTGTAATATTCTGTTCGGCCGCTTGCTTGGCTTCGGTCACACCATCGGAGTACTTTGATTTCCCGTCCGTCAGGAAGATTATAATCTTGCTGCGGTCCGGACTACTCTGTTCGGCAAAGTGTTCGTTCGCTGCGCTAATCGATGCGAAGTCCGTCCCGCCGTTACCACCCTCGTAATCGACATCCCGTATCGAGCGGTTGACCGCTGTGTGGTTACTCGTCAGCGGCTGTTTGACACGACCAAAGTTGTCAAATTCAATGACCGCCGCACGGTCGGTCTCTAACAGACTGCCCGTGAACCGCTGTGCAGCATCCTTCGCCAGTCGGTCAGGGTCTTCGCCTTTCATCGACCCGGACGCGTCCAACAGCATGACGACATCGACGGGCTGGACACCATCGTCGTCCGTTTGTCGCACTGGCTCGGTTGCGTTGTACGTCGCCGCCCAGTTGCTGATGTCAAAGACCGAGAACGTAGAGAAGTGGCTTGTTTCTGCAGTTGCTGTGTTGTTAGCAGCGT
Source organism: Haloarcula sp. H-GB5 (assembly GCF_054850705.1). Lineage (NCBI taxonomy): Archaea > Methanobacteriati > Methanobacteriota > Halobacteria > Halobacteriales > Haloarculaceae > Haloarcula > Haloarcula sp. H-GB5. The sequence continues at coordinate 50,377 of NZ_JBTWBG010000007.1, forward strand.
CGACAGTGGAGTTCAGCGGGACGAAAATCCCCGCCTCAGGATCGTACGTGAACACGGCGAGGTCCTGACTCTCATTTTGAGCCCCGTCTCGTTGTACGCAGTGTAACGTTAGATCATCTACCGGCGGCTGTAGAAGCGGTTCCAGAACACACGATACGTTCTCACCTCGCTGGCTGGCTCAGTTGAGGTGTCAACTGTCTACCCCTTTTGAAGAGATAGCAGCAACCTACTCACCGCCGATGATATCGTTCGCTTCGTCACGCGTTCGCTTTGCAGCCTCCTGAGCGTACCCTTCGTGGGTCGTCTCGATGGACTTGTGTCGGAGTACGTCTTGAGCCAGTTGCGGGTTCTCGCGATAGATTTCCCGTCCAAGCCCCCGGCGAGCGCCGTGTGGCTTCAGCGGTTCCTCAAACTCGTAATCGGACCACTCACAGAGGTCAGCGAGGATGTTTCGGGCAGACTGGGTTGTGATCGACGGTGTTGGGTCCATTGGTTTCGCCGCGTTATCGAGTCTGGGGAACACGGCTTCATTCTCGTCGGGTTCTCGCAGTTGCTTCCAGCGTCGAAGTGGGCGAAGCGCATCGTCGAGGATCGGCGCAGACTCGCGGGTTCGATTCTTGCCGAACACCTGCATCGTGCCAGCATCAAGATTGACGTGTCGCCACCGCAGGCCGTTCCGTTCTTCATCATCAGAGACAGCGACGAGTTCTGCGCTGCGGGCTCCGGAGTACGCGAGTAGAAAGATGAGCGCTTGGTCCCGGTAGGCTGCTTCCCGATCAACGTCGTCGTGTTCACCGGCTTCGTCGACGCGAGCAGTGGCAGTCGCGCAAATTGCTTCGCGGTCGCGTGTGGTCCAGTATTGCTGGTCAGTTTCGGTCTCGTCGGTCGGAAGCGGGCCTTCGGCGTGGTTGGTCTTGGCTGGGTTCGCCGGAATCAGGCCCTCGTAGACGGCCCAGGTGAGAAACGAGCGGACGTATGCGAAGTACCGCCGTGCTGTTTCCGGCGAGATATTGTCCCGGTCGTCGGCTCTGGCTAGCTCACGAGCGTACTGCCTGCAGAGATCATCGTCAATGTCCTTTGGGTTGGTGATGGCGTGATGGTCCCGTGCCCACGCGGCGAACTTTCGCAGGACGCTCGCGACGTTTGTTCGGTAGCGTCCGGAGTCGATATCGACCAGTCGCTTTTCGATGGCTGTTTCGAGGGCGTCATCCCCGGGAGTAGCGTCGTACTCAGGCGGAAGCCGATCCATGTTTCCCATACAGCGGCGGTGCTGGTCAAATTGGTGGTGCTTACTGGGCAAGAAAGACGGACATACTCGCTGGACGAACAGTCCTGCTTAGCTTGGGGGGTTGAGGCGTTGAGTGGATCGCCGCGCTTGTCTCATCAAATATAAAACCCAGTGGTGATCTGCACTTGCGCGTGACCCAGAGTTGACCTATATAGTTCTGAGGGAGAAAGTCCAACTGCAGTATGTCCCCCAACCGACATCGGTCCTCCAACGAGAGAACACGCCGTCAGGTGCTTTCCATGGGCGGTACAGCAGTCGTAACGTCACTGTCCGCGCTGACCTCTGGGTGTTTGTCCAGCCTTCCACCTTTGGGAGATGCTCGGTCATATGGTCGCGTCGACGTCCCCTCTGCAGGAGATCCAACATACCGAACATGGCTTCCCGCACCGGAGAGCCTCGATCCACCAGCAGATCAGTACTCGTTTAGCGCCATGCAACCAGCCAGCCCCCGACCCGACGCCCAGGAGACGTTTATTTCAGCACAAGCGAGACAAAAGTGTCATGTAGACTACTTCGGAATCGGATTCAAGAATTACGATCGAATCATTGATTCCGCTTTCGGAACCGTGATTGAGGCAGCGTTTGACCGAAAGAGCGTTATACAAACTGTCATCGACAGCGGCTACGAGCGCGCCGGTGAGTATCGAGACTACAGGGTGTTTGACCGGATGGATATCCCACGCCGTGTTGCTATCGGCGACGGTGCCATCGTCTGGACGAGCAGACAGAGACACGAGAGACCACATATAGAGGCACTTATCGACGCTAATGCGGGTAAACGACCTCGATACCACGAGGAAAATCCCGGACTCAATCAGCTTACGACGGCGGCCGGTGGGAATCCGTTTCTTGGGATTGCCACAGATAGCCGCGACCCGACAGATGAAAAGGCCATGGTCGCAGATGCGTACAGATTCGACGCCAATACAGCCTATCACGTAATCCACTACCAGTATAAATCAGACTTCGTACCGACGGAGCGGGAGCTCAAGGGGGCACTTGAGGAAAGAACACTGTTCACTGAGAATCCCACGACAATCGATGTCCAGATAGACGAGAACCTTGCGACACTCGAAGCGAAAAGCCCGCTCGATTCGACAGCAGAGCTTGCCCCTGAATATGAGCTTCCGCAAGTAACGTGGAGCGGGACGCATGACCCAGATACAGAGACTGTTAGCTTCCGTCACGAGGCAGGGGAGTCTGTTCCTGCGAGCAGGCTCTACTATGATGTTAACGGTTCGGACTCCGGTGAAGTAGAAAAACGGCCGCTGTGGAAGGATACAGAAACCGTTTCACCCGGCTCAGAAGTTGATATTGACCTAAGCAAACATCCTCGCGCGCAAGGGATTTCGCTTGTGTATTCCACGGGTGGGGTCCATTTTGTCATGCTCACCTACGTCGATTTGCATGGAGAGCACGATGACTGATGTCACTGTGCGGTCACTGGTCGGAGTTCGACAGTGCCTTTATTCTAAACTGACTGCACTTCGACTGCTGGATGCCTACACAACTTGGATGACATCTAACACAGAAACGAGCGATGTAGACCTCGCAACCGTTGTCGGACTGCTAGATGATGAACATATCCGTTCAATCCTGACTGCGACTAGCGAGACACCGCTGTCGGCTACCGAACTCGGTGAGAAGTGTGGTGTCTCCACATCGTCTATCTATCGGCGACTTGATCGGCTGACCGACGCTGGTCTCATAAGTGAGCAGACACGTCCACGTTCTGACGGCCACCACGAAACTGTATACGCCTCTCGACTTGATCGATTCGAGCTCACGATCCACAATGGCGAGCTCAACTGGGGCATCACTCGCCGTAGTGACGACATTTCGGACCAGCTAACACGTATGTGGGGAAAATTCTGATGTCTATTGTTGGACTTGGCTCTCCAATCGCTCTGGTTACTGGCATCGTGGCGGCGGCCACAGCGCTACTTGGATTGTACATCGGCTATCAGGCGTATCGTGGGCTCCAGCGTAACGAGGAACGGTCGATGCGCTGGCTCTCAACCGGCATGATATTGCTCTTTGGGCTAGCGTACACGCTTGCTGTTGTTGGTCAGGGACTGCTTGCCTTCCGTATTTTTCCGATCCGCTTCCAGAATATTATCCGTTTACTTGTCAGAGTCGTCCAGCTCAGTGGGTTGCTGTGTATTGCCTACTCCCTGCGGATTGCGACGAGACAGTAACCTGATCATCTCATTTCTGTCCATTAACATCAACAGCCGAACGAATCGTCACCCATCTTGTTCTGTTGAAATCCTAGTCTTGACTATTTTCTCAATGAAACAGCCGTCGGATCGGTGTGCGCGTACGCGAACCTGTGTAGCTAAAGTAGCACAAGGAGTTCTCCATACTGTGGTTGGCTGGCAATTACCTTGCGGTACAACCGAAGAATGAGGTAGCACCATCTGTTTCTACGAATGTATGCCAGTCGAACTTGACGCTGATCTGGAAACGGTCGCTGAAGAATCGCCGTTGGTCAACGCCGTCACGAACGATGTCACCGTCAACGACGTGGCACAGACTATCCTTCACTGGGGTGGCCTGCCAGTGATGTCGGACGACGAGCGAGAGGTCGGGGACATGGTTGCTGGTGCTCAGGCCTGCTTGCTGAACATGGGTACTGTCAGCGAGACAGGCGAGGCGACAATGCTTGAAGCCGGCGAGTCTGCCAACGATCATGGCGTCCCGGTTGTCGTCGATCCTGTCGGTGTCGGTGCGACGCCGACACGGAACCGAGTCGCTGAGCGTCTCGTCACAGAACTCGATGCCGCGGTAGTCAAGGGCAACTACGGCGAGATCACAGCCTTAGTCGGCGATGAGGCTGAGGTCCGGGGCGTTGAGTCCATCGGCGAATACTCCGATATCGCGACGACGGCCGTCGCCGTTGCACAAACGTTCAACACTGTTGTCGTCGCCTCCGGCGAGACAGACATCGTCGCGACTGAGGACGTCGCCTACGAAGTCAGCGCCGGCCACTCCAAGATGGGAACTATCGTCGGCACAGGGTGTATGCTCGGAGCGACAGTCGCAACGTTTGCAGGGGCTATTGACGACACCGCACACGCCGCACTGGCCGGAACCGCCGCATTCAGTTTGGCTGGGGAAGCCGCCGCAAACGGCGACTTCGGTACGGTCCATGGACCAGCGAGTTTCAATGTCTCATTCAAAGACGCCATCGCTGGTCTCACCGGCGTCGACACTGACGACGCTAGGAGCCGAATCAAGGAAGTTCTCTCGACTACTGAGGCATGAGTATGGGTTCGCTTGTCACTCCTGGGTTCGTGGTATCAGCCCTTCGTAGGCGGCCCAGGTGTGGAAGATTGGACGTACGGAAGTGCCGACGCGCTATCTCCGCCGAGGTATCGCCTTGATCGGCAGCCTGGGACAGTTCATGGGCGTACTGCCCAGAGATCGTCGACGACCGCCTCGGTCAGTGATGCCATGCTGAACCCATGCCAACGCGGCGAACTTCCGTAGCACGCTGGCGACGCTTGTCCGGTAGCGTCCGGAGTCGATGTCGACCAGCCGTTTCTCGATTGCTGCTTCAGGGGTGTCATCCTCGGGAGTAGCGTCGTACTCAGGCGGAAGCCGATCCATGCTCCCATACAGCGGCGGTCCGGGTTAAACTGGTGGTGCTTACTGCTGTAATACAAACCTAATTCCAAAACACGAATATCACCGTTTCAGTGGCTCTGTAGCGCTTCGATTGGATAAGACGATATCTATAAATCATATAATGATATATCAAATTTATATATTGGGAAGTTGAGACTACAGCGGGTTTAGCGAGGCTGTGATGCGTGTATTTGGACGAATCGCCGAGCGAAAACCGATCCAGATTAGCTCTCATTCACTGATTCCTGTTGTACTTCTAACTATATTGCCGAATTTCGAAGACTCTCAAGAGTGTAGCCACTCAGATACCGCGTTACCCCCTGATTGAGTCCTTCTCTACCCGATTCCGGTTTCCTTCTTCACCAACGTTAGCGTGTTATCTGCCGTCACAATCGGTTGATGCTCGTACTCTCCGGTCAACTCCACCTGCACGAGTAGATCCACCGCACGCCAAATCGAGTACAGGAGACACGCAAACGCGAAATAAAAGAATCGCAGCCCGAAATCTTTCGACGTAGTGGCAGCCATGAATCGCTTGATCGATTTGTATCCACTCTCGATTTCCCAGCGATACCCATACTCGGTGAGATAGGCACTGCTGGTATTTGTCATGAACACCGAGTACTGCCGGTGATCGTCGTGTTCAGCATCTTCTTTCCGTCGGTAGATCAGCGTCGTCTCGTGCCACTCGTTCTTCCCGAGGTGGAGATTTCGGTCGGTCTCGTACCGATCCTGACCTCGGTGAAGTAATCGCTTTGCCTGGGCTTTCTCGCTGGTCTGCATTCGTTTTGGGACGACGTACGACAGCCCTCGCTGGCTGAGCATCTCCAGAATGTGCTGGCTGTCGAACTCACGATCCATCAACACGTTATCAATGTGGACCAACTCCTCAGCAGAGTTGAGCAGATCCTCGACGATTTCTTTCCGACTCTCGCCCTTCCGAACTGGTCGCGCATCCAGTACGATAGGGACAGCGTTCCCGACCAGTTGGACTGTCGCCCACTGGTAGGCGTACTGGTCGGTCTTTTCTTTTGTCCCAATAATCTCGTCTTCATGCCCGGTTCTGTCGCCTGTGAATGGGTCCGCCTCAGTGATATCGATAGCGATGATCCCAGCCCGGAAGAACTCCTCCGTCTCTGCGACTTCATCCAGTAATCGATTCATAGCCTGCCGGTACATCTCCCGGATCTGTTCAATCGACAAGTCGCGGATGTGCTCGCGATGGGCGTGACCTAGCGGTGTCCGGTCACGGGTTGATTCGTAGACGAAACTGCGGGCTCCTTCGTTAGCAGCCAACCGTTCCCGAAGTCCGAGATACGTTTGTAAGTCCCAGTAGGCGTTCTCATGGATCTCACAGCCCTCGTCACGATTCAGTGAAAAAGATGGGAAGACGATACGGCTGATGTGGTTCGTGACCGATGCCGCTTCGTTGAGGATGGTTTGATCGTCTGGGTTTGATTTGTCCGCTTCGTCGTCCTCTGACGGGAAGGTCCGTTCTGGTTCGCGTGGAACGGCAACACCCGCATTCTGGGCTTTGATCAGAACCGTCCGCGCAGTTGCCTCAATTGTCTCGCGAAGCTCTGCAGTGAACCGTTCGTTCCATGTACGCCATAGCGTCGACTGGTCCGGGACCGTCTCCAAGCCCAACTGCTCACAGAGTTCAGGATGGTGGGTGAGGTACGTAACGAGTGCTGTCTCATGAGTCCAGCCGTGAATTTCTTTGAGCAGAAACAGTCGGAACAATTGCGCCATCTCGTATCGGGTTGCTCCAGAATACCGGTCGTGTGGCCGAAACTGGACATACGCTACTGGGTAGTGAGACACGAACTCGTCGACGGAATCGTGGGCCTCGTGGTCGAACCATGTGGAGGAAACTGCCCGGATGTCTTCCTCTAGGGCGGCGAGAGAACTCTGGTCGTAGAGTGGCGTCGAATCATATGCTGGCCATTCAACAATTGATTGCTGGGCGACTCGTCGAAAGACAGTGCGTTGAGAATCACAACTCGCAACCACTGCAAAATGCTGGTCACGATACGCCCAAAAATTCGTCTAACTGGTAATAGAGAAAACATATATGCCGCTCAATGTCGTCAAGTAGTATGAGTGGCAGTAGTCAGTACAGTATGTACATTTTTCAGATGCGGAAGGATTTGACGTACTGAAGAAGCGTTGGTTAGTATGAGATTGGTACTTTTACTAAGTGGAGTGCTCCGCGATGAGGCGAGAATTGAAATGCTAGTACTCCTCCTCATAGTGGGCACTCTCCTCATAGGAGTCCCGACAGTTGGGATGTATCGGGAAGCGAACCAGCACGACAACCACCCGTCCGCGTGGACTGTTGGAATGTTCCTGTTGGCCCTCGGTATTCCCGTATTCGGGCCGATTCTCCTCTGGCTACTGTACACAGGTATTGAGGTCAAAAGGTAACAGTCCACACCCATCAATACGCACCCAGATTGAACGGTTAATTCAGCCAAGATCATCACAGTGGGACAAAATGATAAATGAATGACTATTGGGTGTAGACCATCACACAGTACGACTAATCATAAGTTCGAGACCTCCTTCCTGCTCTTGCCAAACATGAAATATCTTGAGGTAACTGATTTCGCTCGAAAACGTGATCGAAGCTGTGTACGGAATATACGTTAACTCGTCGCATGAATCACAATCTTGTCCTGACTGCCCCTGACTATTTATTTCAATGTGTACTTCACCAGCACTCTCACCGCTACTCGATGTATAAACAATTGTATTAATATTATTACATGCGGAAGTAGCAGGTGTAATTCCCTGTATTGTCACCTCAGTCTGGTCAACGATCTCCACAGAGGCCTGATTTTCTCCGCTACATGACCCCTGACGGGGTTGGATTGATGAATCCACGACCCGTAAGTCGTCGTCTCCGAGACAACCTGAAATACCAGTTACACCAATTGTTGCAGCGAGTGACATAAAAGTGCGTCTTGAGTGAATCATGATTAAAATTGTGCGTAGGGGTACAGTGAATCCATTAAGTACCCCTTCGGTTAATAATTACTCATACCATAGAAACGGTTCAGCCGTTGTCGTAATAATAAAAGAGAGTCAACCTTTTGATCAGGATCACCTATACTAACTGGATACTCGTCAGCAATCCATTGTTGGCTATCCTCATCAACTTGTTCTCCGCGGACTGGAAAGCTATCTCGAAATGTTCCAGTAGAAACCTTTTTAAATCCGAACTTATCTAGCTGGTCATCTGTGAGTTTAGAAGGCCGTTTCAGTGCAGATGGTTCCGAATCCTCCGATCCTTCTTCATTTACCTTTAGAGAATATTGCTGGTCGTTCTTCGATTGTGAAGGAAGGCTAAGACGGGATCCAGCACCAGTATTCCCAATTGATGAAGCCGTTGCCTTGGTTTTATTGAATGAGACGCGGAAACCATTCAGAACTGAGGAACCGACCCAGTCATCTATCTGCATTCTAGCGGTCTCGTTCGGTGGATGTTCAGCCGTCCATGCGATTTGGTGTGCCACGTCTGATTTCTCAGTGTTATATCTCCACAAGAATTCGATCCGTTCCCTAGATCGGGCATAATAACTGGAGACTGCATCAAACAAGTCTGCGATCATAAGAGCTGCCGAGACTACTTTTGTGGCGGTACTCTTGACGAGACTCACCGCCGCCTCAAAAAGTGCCCGAAGGAACTTCTTCGTCTTTGTGCTGGCTCCGTTTGGTTTTGGATATGCAGCATTTCGCTTATCATCACGAGTAGTAAATATTTCCGTTGCAGTATCAAGGTCATCTAATACAGCGAGATGGGTCAGGATTCGGGCCTTCTTTTCACGGTACTTATTTGTGAGGGTAGAGGAAGC
>NZ_JBTWBG010000008.1:0-54210 GCF_054850705.1 Haloarcula sp. H-GB5
CCGGGCAGTAGCTAAACTATAATCTCGTACATAATCGAGTGGAACAGGGAAAGCGTCAGAAGGAGCACAAAGGATTTAAAAACGGGAAGTCAGGTACGCGGTATGGGTGAGTTCGTACTCCAACTAGATGGATTGGGTCTCCAGCAGATGGGCCTCGAATTCGGTGGCGGTGGCCTTATTGGCGGAATCATCGGGTTCGCCGCAAAGAAGATCGCAAAGCTCATCGCCGTCATCATCGGCATCGAGCTGGCACTGTTCAAGTTCCTCGAGACGCGCGGTATTCTCGAAGTAAACTGGGACGCAATTGGCGGAGCCGCACAGAACGCGACCGGCACCGCCGGAGATACGGCGGCGACGCAACCGCCGTCCTGGATCACGTCACTACTTTCGGCCCTGCCGGTCAGTGCCGGTTTCACCGCCGGCTTTCTCGTCGGATTCAAGAAGGGGTAACGCGACGCCGCGGCGTCAGCCGCGCGTACTGATGTCGTCTTCGTCTTTGATTATCTGGGTTTCCGCCTCGCCGCTCGTGTGTTCGTTCACCACGTCGTAGAAGTCGTTCTGCAGGCCGGCCGGGAACGTCATGACGCCAACCCACGAGCCATCGGACTGCCACTCTTCGCGTTCGAGGTCGCCGAACTGTCTGATCTGCGCCTGTGCGCTTCCGGCGTAGTCCGCAGGGACCTGCACAGCGACGGTGACCTCGTCGAACCGGATCGGGATGACCGGCCGGAGCGCATCGAGGGCGTCGTCGACCTGTGCTTCGACGGGCTCCATCGGGTCGACCCGGAAATCCGTTTCTTCGAGGGCGGATTCGATGCGCTCTGGCGGGTGTGGCGCGTCGTCCATCTGCGGGTTGACCGCGTTGCGCGTGATCCGCTGGATGAGCTGTTTGTGTTTTTGTTCCTGCATCTCGCGGCGCTGGTCGGCCGTGATCTGAATCTCCCCCCGCTTGATGACCTCGGGAATGATGGCCATCGGATCGGTGGTGTCAAACACCTCTTCGAGCATGTTCTCGGGCGGTCGATCCCCTCGCGAGGCGTCCTCGAACACGTCCTCCGCGGCGATAACGTCCTCGAGCTCGCCGTCGAAGTCATCACGTTTTATCGCTAGTGCAGCGTCTGGATCCACCAGTACCTCGAACCGCTGGCCGTGGGATTCGAGGCGCGCCGTCACCGCCTCGTCAAGCGATATCATACCCGTCGGTAGCAGTGGGCCAGTTAAAGGCCTTACTGCGTGGTCGGACGGTAAAAAGTCCAGTCGCCCGCGAGGGCTGTCGGAAGGGTTACTCTTCGGTGGCGTCTTCGGCTTCGTCGTCCTCGTCGTCGCCGGTGTCGAGGAGGTCGGCCTCCGCAAGGTGGGTCTCCTTCTCCTCGTCGGTCAGCTGGCCGAACGTCTCCGTTTCGACGTCGACTGTGGCGACGCCGATGCCTTCTGGGGAGAGTTCGTCGTCGTTGACCGACGCGAGGGCGGCCAGCGCGAGGTCGACGCCCTCGTCGATGTCCATCCCCTCGTCGTAGTGTTCTTCGAGGTAATCCCGGATGTCGCCGCGGTCGGCCCCGACAGCGAGGGCCTTCCACTCGTAGGGCGTCCCGGAGGGGTCGGTCTCGAACAGGCGCGGCTCGCCGTTGACGATACCGCCGATGATGAGCGCGACACCGAACGGGCGCGCGCCGCCGACCTGCGTGTACTGCTGGATGTAGTCGGTGATTTCCTTGGTGAGGGTCTCGACGCCGACCGGCTCGCCGTAGCGGAGCTGGTTCACCTGCGCCTGTCGGCGGGCGAAGTCGATGAGCTGTCGGGCGTCGGCGACGTGGCCGGCCGAGGCAATGCCGATGTGATCGTCGGCCTTGTGGATCTTCTCAACCGAGGAGCGCTCCATCAGCGGCGACCGGATGCGCTTGTCCACGGCGAGAACGACGCCGTCGCTCGTTCTGACGCCGATGCTTGCTGTGCCGCGTTTGACCGCTTCGCGGGCGTACTCGACCTGGTAGAGGCGTCCGTCCGGCGAGAAAATAGTGATCCCGCGGTCGTAGGCCTGCTGTTGGTTTTGTCCCTGCATAGTTATCGGAAATCGAGTGCTGTCGCGCCGACGAACGCACCGCCGGAGGCCGTTTCGACATCGTAGCGCGGAGGCCGAACAGTAGCGCTCCGATCTGCGTTCTCGAACACGACGTGTCTCTGTTCAGTGGATTCCGGCGGCCCGCGTATATACTTTTCTTCACAGGCACGCACGGTGCCGCTAATCCCCCGGACACGGACCCGAACCTCGTCGTCATCGACGCTGTCCAGACAGGTCAATGCGGCCCGCGCCGGGTCCATCTGGCCGCGTCTGGTCCGGACGATAGCCTCGGCCGTACCGTCGTAGTCGTGGAACTGGAGGACAGTCATGTCTGTCTCGGCGCTACCGGTGTCGCCAAGCAGGTTCTGGGCGGCGTACCACACCTCGCGCTGGAACGCCCGGCGGTCAAGCGACGCTGTCGGCCACGTCTCGATGCCGACGGCGAGGTATCGCCACCGCGGCCGGAGGTGTTTCGGGAGGTGTTTCATACGCCAGCGTTGGCGCGGAGGACAATGAGCAGTGCGGTGTGAGAGTCGGCCTCGATCACACAGCACAGTACCCCAAGAAGCGAGTCGGTCCGGCGTCGCGTCAGAACAGGCTGTCGGTCGTCACCGCGCCGACGACGCTGAACACAGCCCCGACGCTGATGGCGCGGAACGTAACGACCATCTGGTCGGCCAGAGGAAGCTCACCAAGGAACTGGTCGGGAGCGGTGACCGCGATTGCAAGCGTTCCGACGGAGCCGAACGCGACAAGCAGGACAGAGATGAACCGGACCGGGACGCCGGCGACCGCGGCTTCGCGTCTGGGGTCACGGTCGTTGTCAGCGCCGTACAGCCCGCCGTATCCGATGGCGGCGACAATACAGACGAGGAATACGTTGTGGAAGACGGTCATGTTCAGCGCGAGCGCCCACACCTCTTGGGTCACGACGAACGGGCCGGACAACAGGAATCCGCCGACGATCTGTTGGGCCGTGTCCGCGAGTTTGTGCTTTTGCCGTTCTTTCATACGTCTCGTGTACTCCGGTCGGATGCAAACGCATTCGGGTCAAGTCAGTCGGCTGACGTACCGTGGCAAAAAGCGGAAGCGAGCGGTACTCGCTACATCCCTGCACAGAACCGATACCATCCAGTGAGAGTGGTATCAGCGCCGGTTACTCGATGTCATCCGCATCGCGTTCGAGTCGGACGCCGGGTTCGATGACGGCATCGCTCTGGCGCTCGCGGTTGCGCTCCACGACGCGGCCCCACTCTGTCAGGCCCTCGCGGACGGTGTCGGCGTCGAAACCGATGGTCTCACCGACTGCGATGATATCTCGCGGTGCCCGAATCTGGAGATGGGTGCTCGGCGACGCCGAGACGACGAACGGTGCGCCGGCGTCTTCGACGAGTTCCCGGAGCTTCCGGAGTTCCTTGATGGCCCGGACGCGACTGCCGCCGGAGGATCGGAGCACCGGGCCGAAGTCGAACTCGACGCGGACGCCGTTGTCGGCCGCCGCGTTCGCTAGCACGTGGTTGAAATCGCCGTCCTCGCGCATCGGGTGGGCGAGTACGTCGACGGTCGGTTGCTCGACCGCGAACCGATTGATGCGGCGGTCGCCGCCGTGGACGACGACGACTGTCCGCTCACTTCGGTAGTTCCCGACAAAGCCGCTCGCCCGCGACGGGTCGTCGGCCCGGACCTCGACGCCGGCGGCAACGTCGATGTCGTACGCGTCGCTGATAGCGTCAGCGTCGTATTCGGCCGGCTCGTCGCCGTGGTTCCTGACGACGATGCCGTTGTAGTCCGAGTCGGCGGCCGTCAGCGCGTGCCGGGCGACGGTGCTGCCGCCGTCAGGGTGAGCGTAGACGGCCTCGTACATCACAACTCCTCTAGGAGTTCGCGGGCGTTCTCGACGGCCTTCTCCCGCTTCGCGGGGTAGGCCTCGACTTTCGCCCGGAGCGTGATGCCGTCGCCGCGTTCGACATCGCCGCCGAACGCGGCCTGTTTGTCGAAGGTGAGGAAAAACGAGCAGTTGTCGTCGACCCGGTCGTCCAGTTCCGCACGCACCGCGTCGATATCCGGCGCTGATGCGACCTGTGTGAGAACGTGCCGGATGTCGTCGGCGTTCTCGACGCGAGCCGAGAGGACAACGATGCGGTCGCCGTAGTGCCCTTCGCTCTGTGCGCGCTCGATAGGGTAGTCCTCCGGGAGAAACGTCCGGAGCGCTCCCTCGACGCGCTTGTCGTCCTCTGTCGCGTAGCAGAAGGTCCGGAGGTCGACGTAGTGGAACGGAACCGACGACATCGAGGCCCTACTCGTCCTCGGCGGCTTCGAGGTTGTCCTCGGGGACGCCCTGCTCCTGTCCGTCCTCGAAGGAAACCGTGTAGTTGGCGTCGCCGAACATCGTTTCGACGACCTGCGTGATGGTGCCTTCCTCGCCGTCGTAGTCGCTGTGCTCGTCGTGGAGAATAACGCTGTCGTCCTCTTCAAATGCCATACCGTGCGGTACTCGGTGGCTCGTCAAAAAGGGACTGATTCAGGTTTGCTCAGCCCAACCGCGGGAGCGGTCAGAACGTGCACCTGTGACACATCCTGTCTGGACCATTCGGGACGGATATAAACCTCGATCAGAGTAGACCGGGCAGTGTGCTGACCAGAGACGACCGCTCCGATTGTTCTCTATCGCTTCCGTTACGGAAGGTACGACGTGTATTAGATTAGTCTAAATATTTAGTTAGACAAATAGAATTAAGTATCGGGGGCTTCCACATCCACGTGCGTTCCGTCACCCACGGAACGCGAAGTCGTACAGATCGAGTGAATAGGACGAACCGTCAGGTCGTCACAACAGCCAAAGAGTTCCTGCTACACGGGAGCGTGGCTGTCCTTGTTCGGGCCCTTCCCGTGTTTCGCTACAAATGGGCCAGGACAGACGTGTATCCGCGTCTGCAACTGCCCCGCCAGCGTCAGCAGCACAACGGATTCGGTGGCGAAACCCATGAGATCCGTCACGACAGCCGATCTGTCACAGCAACTGTTATGGGACTCTCTAAACTAACAATCGACATGATCAGCCCACCGCTTTCCCCCATCGAGACGGTTGTTTCGTCGAGGTGTCAGACACAGCTAGGACACAGATGACGAGCGTCGACGACCTGTGGTTCCTCTCCGACGGAGCCTGTCAAACCGCCGAGCAGACGTATCACGACCTCCGGAATCGCTACACGGGTTTTGTCGAATTCACGCGCCACCGCAACGTCCCGCGGAATCGATTCCGGGACGTAGCCACCGTGGCCCAGAATCACGGGGCACCGTACGGAGCGCACACGCTCGCCTACCGATCTACCGGTGAACTCCTGCTCGTCCGTCATGAGGGGGTCGATATGTGGGTTCTACCCGGCGGTGAGATCGACGAAGGTGAATCCCTTCAGGAAGCCGCGCTACGGGAATTAGGAGAGGAGAGCGGCATCGAGGCGACTATCGAAGGACTGGGAATGCTCGGACGGATCGAGTTCTACTGCGACGGCAATATGGCCTGGGGCGTGCTGCCGGTGTACGAGGCCCGGGCGGAGACGGTCGATATCGCCGTCGACGACCCGGATGATGAAATCAGTGAGGCCCGGTGGTTCGACGAACTGCCGGCCGACACGCGCGACCGCGAGGAGATTTTAGAGTGGCGCGGACAGCGGTTCGGCGGCGCGTAATCCACCGATATTGAGTGCGTTATTCCGGCCCGAACGACTGGCCCTCGCGAGCGTCGGCGTTCATCCGCCGGATGGTCGCGCGGGCGTTACTGGCGTCGTAGCCGAACAGCACGGTCTCGGCGTACTCATCGGCCACTTCGACAGCCTTCGAAAGATCGTCGACGTCCACGTCGACGGCATACAGTTCGATGCTGAAGGGTGTCGAGAGTCGGTCCTGCCAGCCTTTCGCGAGAATCTCAAGCCAGTAGGTCGTTGAGTACGCCATGTCGTAGATGGGGACGACGAACTCGTCGACGTACTCGGCGATGGCGTCGATGGCGACGCCGGACCGGGCTTCGAGGTGGCCGGGGTAAGGGTCCGGATACAGCGTGAGGTACATGTCACCGGGTACGCGCTCGCGGGCCTCGGCGACGAACTCCGTGATGACGTTACTGCGCCAGGCTGACCAGTCCTCGAACTCGCTGTCGGCGAAGCGCTGCTCGCAGCGGTCACAGTGGCAGTACTCGTCCCGGGGGAAACCCACGTCGTCGAGGCGGACGTCCTCGTTGACAGCTGCCGCCTCTTCGATGATGTCGAGCAGGCCCTCGCGGTAGCGGTCGTGGGTCGGGCAGACGTACGTCCAGTCGAAGTACGGCTGGTTCCGGGTCGCCGGCGTTCCCTCGTCGTCGAACGCGAGCAGGTCCTCCTCGCTCTCGACTGCGTTGTCGCCGAAACAGGACACCATGTTCACCGCGCCGGCAATCGGTTCGACAGCGCGGCCGGTCACGTCCTTGACCTCGTAGAACGCCCGATCGAACTCGGACCACTCCGTCTCCTCCTCGTTACGGGTGACGACGCCGTACATGCACGCTGGTACGGCGGTTCGCCGGGTAAGGGTTCGGAAAGCGACGGCGCTCTCGCTGACAGTGCAGAAGCCAAGAGAATACTGCCGGCCATCGGGGTACCCCACCCCATACGACGCCGAAGAGGACCAGTGGGCAGGGCGGCCGACAGTAGATTCAGAGGGCGATACAGCCGATTCGCGCAGCCTTACCGCTTGACGACGTACACGAGGGCAAGCGCCATGACCGCGACGAGGGCGATGACTTTCTTTGACATCGTTTCAATAAACGAACACCGATTATAAAGAACTACCGCCGTGCTAATCGTCAGCACGCCCGCCTGTATCAGAGGCGGTATCGGCGTCAGGGCCGGGAATATCGGCCTCGTCGTGGGTTCCGACGGGTGGCCGGTTTACCTCCGCCGCTGACGAGTCTTCGAGGGCAGTCCGGTCGTCAGCGTCAGCCTCGATTGTCTCCATCTCGCCGGCTTCCCGCGCGTCCTGGTCGATACGCATCGAACAGAACTCCACGCCACACATCGAGCAAAAGCGCGCCTCTTTGTAGTTGTCACCGGGGAGCGTCTGGTCGTGGTACTCGCGGGCCCGGTCGGGGTCCAGCGCCAGGTCGAACTGCTCGCGCCAGTCGAAGGCGTACCGGGCTTCCGAGAGGGCGTCGTCCCAGTCCCGTGCCCCCTCCCGGCCGTTTGCCACGTCAGCGGCGTGGGCAGCGATGCGATAGGCCGCAAGTCCGTCCCGCACGTCGGATTTCTCCGGGAGACCGAGGTGCTCTTTGGGAGTCACGTAGCAGAGCATCGCCGCACCAGCACGGCCTGCCTCTGTCGCACCGATAGCGCTCGTAATGTGGTCGTAGCCCGGTGCAACGTCGGTCACGAGCGGCCCAAGCACGTAGAACGGCGCGCCGCCACAGACCTCCTGCTGGCGCTCGACCTGCTCGGCGACTTGGTCCATTGGAACGTGACCCGGCCCCTCGACCATCACCTGTACGTCGTGGTCCCAGGCGGTCCGCGTGAGTTCGCCGAGCGTATCCAGTTCTGCGAACTGCGCGTCGTCGCCGGCGTCGGCGAGACAGCCTGGTCGAAGGCCGTCGCCGAGGCTGAAGGTCACGTCGTACTCACGGAATATCTCGCAGATGTCCTCGAATTTCGTGTACAGCGGGTTCTCCATCCCGTTCTCCTCGATCCACTGGGCAAGGATCGATCCGCCACGGGAGACGATACCCGTTTTTCGGCCGTCGGTCAGCGGCAGGTGTTCCATCCGGACGCCGGCGTGAATGGTCATGTAGTCGACGCCCTGCTTCGCCTGTTTCTCGATGACGTCGAGCAGCAGCTCGTGGGTAATCTCGCTCGCGTCACCAGCGCGCTTGACCGCCTCGTAGATGGGGACCGTCCCGATTGGGACCGGCGAATGCTCGACGTTGGCCGACCGTATCTCGTCGAGGTTACTCCCAGTCGAGAGATCCATCACCGTGTCCGCACCGTAGTGGACAGCAGTGTGGAGCTTCTCCAGTTCGCCCTCGATATCGCTCGTCTCCTCGCTGTTGCCGATGTTTGCGTTGACCTTCGTCGCAAACTCCCGGCCGATGATCATCGGGTCCAGTGAGTCGTGACCGACGTTTGCGGGAATCACCGCCTGTCCGTCGGCGACTTGCTGCCGGACGAACACCGGTTCGACACCTTCGCGCTCTGCGATTCGCTCCATCTCCTCGGTGACGGTCCCGTTCCGGGCCGCTGCTAGCTGCGTCATAATCACTAGGTAATACTACTCGGTTATAAATTTGGGGTGATCGGTCGCGGTAAAGAGACCCTGTCAATACTGGGATTGACCCCAACACCGATGTACGCGAACGTGAAATAGACGAACAATGGCCCGCCGGACCCGCCGTGCAGTACTCACAGCGCTGGGGAGTGGTATCGCCGCAACTGCAGGCTGTGGGGCATTCGGTCAGGAGCGGGTGGACGTACTGGTCGCGGGGAGTTTGCAGAAAGCGGCCAGTGAGACGCTGCAAGCGCAAACAGACGCTGAGATCGCTGTCGAAGCCCGCGGCTCTGTTCAGGCCGCGCGATTGGTCGCCGACGGGAAGCGCGACCCGGCTATCGTCGCGCTGGCGGACCCGACCCTGTTCGACCGGGTCATGAACACTCCCTGGCACGCTGTGGTTGCCAGTAACGAGATGGTGCTGGCGTACAACCCAGAGACAGACGGCGGGGCACGCGTCGCGGACGCGGACCCGTGGTACGCCCCGCTCCGGGGGGACAGCGTCTCACTGGGTCGCACCGATCCGACGCTCGACCCGCTTGGCTACCGGACGCTGTTCGTGCTGGCCCTCGCAGCCGACTACTACGACGAACCCGGCCTGGCTGCTGCGGTTCTCTCGCCGGAGCAGACCTATCCGGAGACGCAACTGCTCGCGCAGTTCGAGACGGGAGCCGTCAACGCTGCGTTCGTCTACCGGAGTATGGCGGTCGAGCGAGACTACCCGTTCCGGGAATTCCCACCGGAGATACACCTCGGTGACCCCACATACGCGGAGCAGTATCAGACCACCAGCTACGAACTGCCAAACGGCACGGCAATCGCCGGCAACCCAATCGAGTACGGGGCCGTCCGCCGTGACGAACAAGAAGCGACGCGTACAGCCTTCGAGGCAGTCCTGTCCGGCGACTGGCTCGCACCACACGGATTTACCGTCCGCCAGGCGTATCCTCGACTAGTGGGAGATGTCCCGAGTACTGTCACGCAGTGAGACTCAGACCGGCCACACGGTCGGCGTGCGCGAACTCGTTCCCGTCCTGGGAGCGGTGCTGCTCCTGTATTTCGTCGTCCCGGTGATGGTACTCGTACTCACGTACTCCCCGACAGCGCTACTGACGAGTCTGACCGAGACGTACGTCATCAACGCCGCGATCACGTCCCTCGTCGCCGCACTCGGCAGTACCACCATCGCTATCGTGTTCGGCCTGCCGCTGGCCTACTGGCTGTCCAAGAACAACGGCGCGCTGGCGACCGCTGCGATGGGGGCCGTCGTCCTGCCGCTCGTCCTCCCACCGGTCGTCAGCGGGATGTTGCTGTTGACCGTCGTCGGCCCGAACGGGCTGGGCGGTCTCACCGATCTGGCGCTGACGCGGTCGCTGCTGGGGGTCGTCGCCGCCCAGACCTTCGTCGCGTCGCCGTTCTTCGTCGTCACCGCCAAGGCCGCCTTTGACGGCATCGACGACCACCTCGAAGAGGCTTCGCGGTCGCTCGGGCGCGACTGGGTCGGGACGATGCGCTCGGTGACGGTTCCGCTCGCAAAGCCCGGCCTGCTCGCCGGCCTCGTGCTGACCTTCGCCCGCGCGATGGGCGAGTTCGGCGCGACGATGATGCTGGCGTACTACCCGCGGACGCTGCCGGTCCAGATTTGGGCCTCGTTCATCTCGGACGGGCTGGACGCAGCGCTGCCCGTGGCGGTGGTCCTGCTCGGCGTCGCGCTCGGGACGCTGCTGATAGTCCACGCCCTGCGGGCGACGCCGTGGCGATAGCCGGTGCGTGAAAACAGCGCCGCCAACTCACCGCTCGTGTGCCCAGAACTCCTCGTCGACGGTGACTTCCTTCTTGAACAGCGGCACCTCCTCCTTTAGACGGTTGATGCCGTCTTCGACAGCACGGAACGCCTCGCCCCGGTGGCCGGCCAGGATGACGACGAAGACGATATCCTCGCCAGCGTCGACCACGCCAGTCTTGTGGTGCAGTCGGACCGCGTGGACGCCATCCCGTGCTTCGAGGTCCCGCCGGAGCGTGGCCATCTTCTCGGCGGCGACTTCGTCGTAGCGCTCGAACTCCAGCAGTTCCGTCGGTGGGTCCTCGGGACCCTCCTGTGCGCGGACTCGCCCGGTGAACGTCGCTATTGCGCCGGAGTAGACCTCGTCCGGGTCCCGCTTTACGTCGGCGACGAGTGTTTCCAGCGTGATGTACGGGTCTCGCTCCTCCATCGCAGTGACGATGTCATCAAGGTCAGCGTCTGCGCCGTGGGGCGCGCGATGCACGACCGGGTCAGCGACCTCGCGGTCGCCGAGGACGACTTTCGGGATGGTCGCGTCCGAATACCCCTCGACAAGTGCGTAGTCGTAATCGGGCGCAAGCGCGTCCAGCGTCTCATCGAGCGTTCGGGATTCACCCGTCGCGTACCACTCGCCGTCGTCAGTGAGCGCGACGGTCTCGGCCGCCCCGGCGTCGCGATGGCGAGCCGTATCTTTCCCGTCGGTGTCGACGTCCGGCGGATGTGTGCAGTGTTTCACCGTCGCGACACGCCCGGTCCCGGAGAGCCGCTGTGTCAACCGCTCGACCAGCGTAGTCTTCCCCGACTCGGAGTGGCCGACGATACCGAGGACTTGCATGCACGCCAGTAGCAGGGCGACGTAGATAGACCTTTTTCATAGCAGCGGCCCGGCTATAGTCAGTCGCGCCGTCTCAGCGGTCGACAGTTTTCTCCACGACGCGGACGTTCTGGATTGCCGTCGTGGGGTACTCGCCGTTGTCGTCTTTCTCGTTGGCCTTCACCATGTCCCAGACGACGTTGAGGCCGGTCGTCACACCCTCCAGCGCTTCCATCTCGCAACCGGTCTTGCCGACCGTCTCGACGGCGACCGTGATTTCAACGGTATCGTCGTCGACATTGAACTCGACGTCGACGTTCGTGATGGGAATCTGGTGGCACATCGGCACCGTCTCCCAGGTGTGTTTCACCGCCTGAATCGCGCCGATGCGGGCCGTCGCCAGCACGTCGCCTTTCTCAACCTCGTCGGCGTCGATGGCGGCCAGCGTGGACTCGGTGAGCCGAATCTGTCCGCGCGCGACCGCGCGGCGCTGGCTCTCGGCCTTGTCGCCCACATCGACCATCTGTGCGTCGCCGTCCTCGTCGACGTGCGTGAAATCTTCGGACATGCCTCCCTGTAGCCGATGCCGGCCCAAAACCGTGCGGGTCCGTGCTACCGGCGGACGAGCCCCAGCAGGTGGCCCACGGCTGGCGCGACGAGTTTCTCCGCGCCCGTTCGGGCGGCGTTCTCGCTGCCGGGGAGACAGAATACCAGACGGTCGTCGACGACGCCTGCCGTCGCGCGCGAGGCCATCGCCATCGGCCCGACTTCTTCGTAGGAGAGCCAGCGGAACAGTTCGCCGAAGCCGGGAACCGGTCGGTCGAACAGCGGTTCGATAGCGTCGACAGTCACGTCGTCGGGCGTGAGGCCGGTCCCGCCAGTCGTCAGAACCACGTCGACACCGTCATCCAGCAGGGCAGCGACGGCGTCCTCGATAGCATCCATCTCGTCCGCGACGAGGCGTCGTTCGGCGATTTCGTGGCCCGCGTCCTCGCAGGCCTCGGCGATGATGTCGCCTGCCGGGTCGTCGTCCAGCGTTCGCGAGGACGAAACGGTGAGAACTCCTATTTCGACCCCTTCGGCGTCGTGGGCGTGATGGTCGTCGTGGGTGTGTTCCCCGTGACTGTGGTCGTGGTCACTGTCGTGTTCATGCTCCGCGTGGCCGTGGCCGTGCTCTCCGTGCTCATGCTCCGCGTGGCCGTGATCCGACTCGTCGTGACCGGTCGTTTCGTCGTGATCGTGTCCCATACTGGGGATGACAGTCGGCGGAAAAATATACCCTCGGCTGGGTGGCCGACGGTCGGGCCGACTCGGACAGAGTGCAAAAGTAGGAACCAGCCGAGAGAGCCGGTGGCTTACTCGTAGTAGGGGAGACGCTCGACGATCTCCGCGAAGGCCACGTTCTCGCGGACCTGATCCATCTCGACGCGGAGACGCTCCCCGACATCTGCGTCGGAGACGATGACGACGTACCCGCCGTCGATACGCGCGACGCCGTCGCCCTTGTCGCCGATGTTTTCGATTTCGACCACGCGCGTCTCACCCTCAGCAACGGGCGGGGACGACGGTCCGAACTCCGGTTCCCGGCTCGGCTCGCCGGACCGCGAATCGGACTGTGGCCCGGATTGGGAACTGGACTGGGACTCTGCCTTTGAGTGGGAACTGGACTGCGGATCGGATTGGGAACCGGACTGTGACTGGGGCGTAGGAGCCTCAGCCGCTGACTGGAACAGTGCGATCCGGTACAGCGTCTCGGGGGCCAGCGTTCCCAGTTCGACCTCCTGTTTCGGAATCTCGATCACGTACGAGTCCTGGTGCTCCTCGACGGGTGCAGTAAAGAGACAGTGAAGATCTGAATCGGTCGCCATTAGTATAATTGGTTGGGCTAGTACCGGAACTGCATTGATTCTGGTGTTTTCGATCCGCCGGGCCGAACGCTGCTAGAAGAGTGGCAAACAGGCTGTGCACGCCTGCTATCGGGCGAGCCGTCGGGCAGCGTGCGGCGATTACTCGAATTCGAACAGCCGACTGAGTTCGCGTTCGATAGCGTCGGTAAACGCCGACAGCACTGTGTCGAACGTCTCTTCGTCGCCCGGCAAAGACTGCGCTCGCGCCGCAGTGTCGTCAGGCAGCCGGACGCTGAACGTCCCGTCGCCCTCGTACACCGGCTCGCTCTCGCTGAGAATCTGCCGATCGATACCGCGAAGGACCTCGGAGTCGTACTGCCCGTGTAACTCTTGATACGCGTTCGAGTATGCCGTTTCGAGCTCCTCGAAGTAGTGGACGTATTTTTCGTCGAACTTCTCGGCGTCGAACTCGGTCATGGATGCAGCGTCGTCGGGGCGAGGGTAAAGGGTTCTGAGACACCGTGGACGCCGCTTACCACTCCCCCGTAACCCCGACTTCACCGGCGAATTGCGTGAAAAACTCATCCATGAATTCTTGACGCGTCCGGCCGAGACGCCGGCCCGGCTGGGTGTACAGCGTATCTAAGCGTTCCTGAGCCCAGCCCTGAAGAAGTCCGATATCCGGAGAATCCGACGTTTCGAGGTCGGCCGCTGACGTGTCATCGATGACGGCATACTTCTCGCCGGTCCGTCCGGACCGTTCGCCGACAATACAGGCCAGTCGGACGAGGCCGCGCGCCCCGGCAGCGTCTAGTTTGTCCGCATCGAAGAGGAGTTTCGCTTCTAGCGTTTTCGGCTCCGGAGAAGTGGCGCGGATGCTGTGTGCCCGGATACAGTGTTTGATACGGCTAATTCGGTCGGGTTCCACACCCTCAGCCGCGAGTAGCTGCGCGGCTTCCACCGTGGCCCATTCGTCGTGGTCCTCGACCTCACCGGCCCGCTCCCGAGGCCGGCCAATGTCGTGGAGCCACGCCGACGCGGCGAGGATATCTCGGTCGACCGAGCCGTCGCAGTCGTTCGCGAGCCGAAGCGCGATGTCCCGGACCCGCTTGGCGTGATACTTGTCGTGTGCTGGAAGGGCGTCTTCGTAGTACGGCAGCGACAACGTTCGAGCAAGGGGACCCAGTTCCTGTGTCATTGGCGGCAGGGGCATCTCACGTGCCGGCTGGAATAACTGCTGTGAAATGTACTAGCTTCGCTGACACATGAATGCGTCGCGCAATAGTCCGCATCAGCGGGAGTCAAGCAGGTCGTCGAGGAGTTTCCGCTGGGCCGCAGCGAGGTGCTCAGTAAACGTCGAAGTGGAGATATCCAGCGCGTCGGCCACGTCACCGGCGGTCGCATCGCGCGGATGTTCGAAATAGCCCATCTCGTGAGCCCGGGTCAGCACCTCGCGCTGGCGGCCGGTCAGTTTCGCGCGGTCGAGCACGACCGGTCGGTCCGTCTCCGTGGACGCGTCTTCCAGTAGCCGCCGGAGTTTGACGGTCTCGCCTTCCGACTGGAGGTCGTCGACAATCTCGCGCAGGGTTGGAACGTCGTCGACGAGAAATGTGACAACGATGGATTCGGTGTCTGCCGAGAACTCCTGAACGACGCAGCCGGCTGCTTCGATACGTTCACACACGCAGCCCTGCCTGGCCGCTCGGGACAGCTGGAAAACGTGTCGTTGGTCGTAGGCGAATACATGGTCTGCGTTCGAACTCACGCTCTGTACCGCTGCCGGCGGCTCGTCGCCGCCTTTGAGTGTGAATTCTTCGACAACGCGGTCGGCACCACCACTCGTTGCGCTCCGCGAGACTGACGACACTGACCACTCCTCATCAGCGTGCGGTTGCACCTGACACGACCGAGGACCGAACACTTCGACCTCGGCAAGCATTCGGCCCGACATATTTGGGAAATGCTCTGGCTGGCATAAGAAAGTCCATGCGAACATGTTCGTATAAAAAACCGCCATATAATGGGCCTAAGATGTCGGGCTGGCAGTTCATCGGGGTGCTGGAACAAACCCCGAACACAGCGACGCAGATAGCCGTTCGAATCGCTGGCGAACCGAGATGACACAAGATTATGAGACGCAACACGATACTCATCGGTCTGTTGATAACAGCGGTGTTGCTGCCGATGTGGTACGTCGCACTGCACGGCGAGCCACCGTCGGAGGAAATCGCTATCGACGAGAGCGTCAGCGACATCCGGCCGCTCGAAAGCCCAGTAGAGACGCCGAACAAACTGTCACCGAGCCAGGTCGGTGTCGTCGTCTGGGTCGCCCTATTCGGTCTGGTTGGCGTGCTGACGGCCGCCCACCAGTTCATGAACAGGGCGGTCCGACCGCCTGACGAGGCCGAACCGGTCACTGACGGCGGGACCGTCTCGCTGCCGTGGCTCAACACGGAGCACCGCTGGGTCGTCGAGTACCACGACGCCTCGGACGCCATAGAGGGACTCGTCGCCATGAGCGGACTGACGGTCCTCTCTATCGTCTTCGCGGCGCTGTTCACCGGCGAGTACCTCACGCTCGCCCGCACCCAGTACTTCGGGCTGTACGCGACCGGGATGTTCCTCTCGCTCGCGCTCTTGACGGTCGCGTACTACGCCTGGTTCATGCCACACGTCGAAGTCGCCGAACTCAGGGGGCACGAATGATAGAGTATCCGAAACCCGACGACGACGACGAGGAACAGGGCGACGACTGCTCGTGTGACGGGGCCACCGGGACATCTCCAACGCTGTACGGGGACGCCCGTGCGGAACTCCGCCGGCGTGACTTCGCGAAGTTCCTCGCGACCGTCGGCGGCCTGACTGCCGTCGCCAGCCTCACCGCGCCCCTCGCCAGCACCACGCAGGTGTTCGAGCGAGGCTACAAGGGACCTGTGTACTCCGACGGCATCCACCTCGTCGACGGCGAAGGCGAGCGTATCACCGAGGGCCGGCTCTCCGAAGGCGAACACATGACTGTGTTCCCGGAGCCTCGTCCCGGCATTGAGGACGCACCGACGTTACTGGTGCGCTACGCCGAGTCTGACTACGGCGGCGACGTCTCGGAGGGGTTCACAGTCAACGGCTACGCCGCCTTCTCGAAGGTGTGTACCCACGCCGGCTGTATGGTCTCGGATCGGGAGGAGGATCTGGTCGTCTGTCCCTGCCACTTCGGGAAATTCAACGTGCTGGAGGGGGCGGCGGTCAGCGGCGGCCCGCCGGGGCGACCGCTCCCACAGCTTCCGATTACGATGACCAGCGACGGATTCCTCGTCGCCACCGGCGACTTCGAGGGGCCAATCGGCCCGGGGGGTGAGTGATGTCCCGCGCCAAAGCCGTCTACGACTGGTTCGACACGCGCCTCGATCTTGAGAACGGCCAGAAGTTCCTCGGCAAGGCGTTCCCGGCCGAGGACTCGTTCCTGCTGGGCGAGGTGGCGCTGTTCTGTTTCCTCCTCCTGATCCTGTCGGGGATCTTCCTCGGGTTCTTCTTCGAACCCTCGACCTCCGACGTAGAGTACGACGGCAGCGTCCAGAAGTTCCAGGGCGAGGAGATGCCCGAAGCGTTCGTCTCGGTGTTGCACATCACCTACGACGTGCCCTTCGGGATGTTCATTCGCCGGCTCCACCACTGGGCGGCCCACCTCTTTGTCGCCTCGATAGGGTTGCACATGTTACGGGTGTTTTTCACCGGTGCATACCGCAATCCGCGGGAGCCCAACTGGATCGTCGGCACCGGCCTGGCGGCCCTCTCGATGGGCGCGGCGTACACCGGGTACGCCTTACCGTTCGACGAGTTTGCTGCCACAGCGACAGGCATCGGCTACAACCTCACGATATCCATCCCCCTGTTAGGTGATTTCCTCGGCCAAGTGGTGTTCGGGGGTGAGTTCCCCTCAAGCGCCACCATCCCGCGGCTGTACTTCCTGCACATCCTCGTGATACCGGCGGCCATCGCCGTGGGCCTGGCCGTCCACATGGCCATCCTCATCAGACAGAAACACACCGAGGCCCCGCGGGACGGCGACGTGACGGCCGGCCGCCAGTCCGTCGACGAGGACGACGACGACATCATCATCGGCCTGCCCGCGTTCCCGAACCAGGCCGCCGTCTCCGCGGTGGTGTTCTTCGTCACGGCGGCGACGCTATCGGCGCTTGCTGGCCTGCTGCCGGTCCACAACGTCGCCGAGTACGGGCCGAACGACCCCGCGGCCACGCCGGAACTCATCATGCCGGACTGGTTCCTGATGTGGGTGTACGGCTTCCTGAAGCTCCTGCCACAGATCAGCTTCAGCATCGGCCCGGCCCACATCAACGGGGAGTTCGTCGGCGGCATCGTCCTCCCGGGGCTGGTGTTTGCCGCCGTCGCCGCCTGGCCGTTTATCGACCGGACGGAGCCGACACATTTCACCGCGGACCCGCTGGACCGGGCCTGGCAGACCGGTGTGGGCGTGGCCGCCGTTGCGTTCATTATGATCGCCTCAATTGCGGGGATGAACAACATCCTCGCGGACCAAGTGCTTGGAACGACGACGAACGTGGTCAACCCCATCCTAACAGCCGCGTTGCTCATCGTCCCACCCATCTTCGGCGGCATCACGTACCTGCTGTTGCGCGACGGCGAGCCCACGCCGTCACAGGAGGGCGACGTGGCCGCGGACGGCGGCTCCGTCGGGGACGAACCGGACAGCACCGAACCGGAGGGAGACGGATGACTGCAAGCGTCCAACTGACTGAGAAACAGTATCGCCTGCTGGATACGACGAGCAAGCTGGTCGGCCTCGTGCTGGTCGCCGCCGGCCTCGAAGTCGGCGGCGGCACGCTCGCCGGCATCGCGCTGGCCGTGGCCGGCACTGCCTGCGCGACTGCGACAGTGTTCATCACCAATGAGTAGAAACGACCTGACCGACGACGAAACGAACAGTGCGGGAATCAGTCGCCGCGACTTCGTGCGCGGTCTCGGTGCCGCGTCGCTACTGGGTGCGACGGGGCTGTCCTTCGCCGACGACGGCATGGACGGCCTCGAAGCGGTCGACGACCCCATCGGGTCGTATCCGTATCGGGACTGGGAGGACCTGTACCGCGACGAGTGGGACTGGGACTCCGTCGCCCGCTCGACCCACAGCGTCAACTGCACCGGCTCCTGTTCGTGGAACGTCTACGTCAAGGACGGGCAGGTCTGGCGTGAGGAACAGGCCGGCGACTACCCGACGTTCGACGAGAGCCTCCCGGACCCGAACCCGCGGGGCTGCCAGAAGGGGGCCTGTTACACGGACTACGTCAACGCAGACCAGCGCGTGCTCCATCCGCTCCGTCGCACGGGCGAACGCGGCGAGGGCCAGTGGGAGCGGATTAGCTGGGACGAGGCGCTCACCGAGATCGCCGACCACGTCATCGACGAGGTGCAGGCGGGTCGGTACGACGCGATCTCGGGATTCACGCCGATTCCGGCGATGAGTCCGGTTTCGTTCGCCTCCGGCTCCCGGCTCGTCAATCTGCTCGGCGGCGTCTCACACAGCTTCTACGACTGGTACTCGGACCTGCCGCCGGGCCAACCGATTACGTGGGGCACCCAGACGGACAACGCCGAGTCCGCCGACTGGCACAACGCCGATTACATCATCGCCTGGGGGTCGAACATCAACGTCACGCGCATCCCCGACGCGAAGTACTTCCTCGACGCCGGCTACGAGGGCGCAAAGCGGGTCGGTATCTTCACCGACTACTCCCAGACGGCCATCCACACCGACGAGTGGCTCTCGCCACACGGCGGAAGCGACACCGCGCTCGCACTTGGCATGGCCCGGACCATCGTCGACGAGGGGCTGCACGACGAGGAACATCTCAAAGAGCAGACCGACATGCCGCTGCTCGTCCGGGAGGACACCGGGAAATTCCTCCGGGCTAGCGAGGTTGGTCTCGCTGAGGACGCCGACGACCCCGAGAAGGTGTTCGTCATGGTCGACGCCGACGGGAACCTCCGCCGTGCGCCCGGTTCGCTGGGCGAACGGGACGGCCAGCACGACCACTCGAAGAGCATCGAACTCGACTTCGACCCGCAGTTATCGGTCGAGCGGAGCGTCGACACCGACGAGGGTAGTATCGCGGTCCGCTCGGTCTGGGAGAACCTCACCGACGAACTCAGCCAGTACACGCCCGAAGTCGTCCACGAGGAAACCGGCGTCGGCGAGAACACCTACCAGCGAGTCGCACGTGAGTTCGCCGAGGCCGACGCCGCCAAAATCATTCACGGTAAGGGCGTCAACGACTGGTACCACAACGATCTGGGCAACCGTGCAATCCAGTTGCTCGTGACGCTAACGGGGAATCTGGGCGACCCCGGTACCGGGCTGGACCACTACGTTGGACAGGAGAAAATCTGGTCGTTCCACGGTTGGAAGGTGCTCTCGTTCCCGACTGGAAACGTCCGCGGCGTCCCGACGACGCTGTGGACGTACTTCCACGCGGGTATCCTCGACAACACGGACCCGGACACGGCAGAGAAGATACGAGAGTCCATCGACAAGGGGTGGATGCCGGTCTACCCCGAGGAACGGGACGACGGGAACCGGCCGGACCCCTCGACGATGTTCGTCTGGCGGGGGAACTACTTCAACCAGGCGAAGGGCAACGTCGCCGTCGAAGAGCAGCTCTGGCCCAAGCTCGACCTCGTCGTCGACATCAACTTCCGGATGGACTCGACGGCGATGTACTCCGACATCGTCCTGCCGGCCGCCAGTCATTACGAGAAGTACGACCTCTCAGAGACGGACATGCACACCTACGTGCATCCGTTCACGCCCGCGGTCGAACCCCTCGGAGAGGCCAAGACCGACTGGGAGATATTCCGCCTGATCGCCGAGAAGATACAGGAGCGCGCCCGGGAACGCGGTGTCGAGCCCATCGAGGACCGGAAGTTCGACCGGACCATCGACCTGACGACGATACACGACGACTACGTCCGTGACTGGGAGACCGGTGAAGAAGAAGGGCTCGTCGAAGACAAAGCCGCGGCGGAGTTCATCCTCGAACACTCCGAGGAGACCAACCCCGAGGACAGCGACGAGCAGATAACCTTCGACGACATCGACGAGCAACCACAGCGGTTCCTCGAAGCTGGCGACCACTGGAGTTCCGACATCAAAGACGGCGAGGCGTACGTCCCGTGGCAGGACTACGTCCACGACAAGAACCCCTGGCCGACCTTCACCGGCCGCCAGCAGTACTACATCGACCACGACTGGTACCTTGAACTCGGCGAGGAACTCCCGACCCACAAGGAGGGACCCGAGAACACCGGCGGGGACTACCCGCTGTCGTACAACACGCCCCACGGCCGCTGGTCCATCCACTCGACGTGGCGCGACGACACCAAGATGCTCAGGCTCCAGCGCGGTGAACCCGTGGTGTACATCAACCCCGAGGACGCCGAGGAGCGGGGGATCGAGGACGGCGACACCGTGGAGGTGTACAACGACCTCGGGAGCGTCGAGGTGCAGGCGAAGATCTACCCCTCCAGCGAACCGGGGACCGTCCGGCACTTCTTCTCCTGGGAGAAGTTCCAGTACCCCGACCGGGACAACTTCAACACGCTCGTCCCGATGTACATGAAGCCGACCCAGCTGGTCCAGTACCCGGAAGACACCGGGGAACACCTGCACTTCTTCCCGAACTACTGGGGGCCCACCGGGGTCAACAGCGACGTGCGTGTCGATGTCCGACCGAGCGGAGGTGACACCGAATGAGTACCGACCAACAGGACGAACAGGGAGAGGAAGACACGCTGGTCAACGTCGCCGACGGCGTCGACCACCAGGTCGCGATGGTAATGGACCTGAACAAGTGCATCGGCTGCCAGACGTGTACGATCGCCTGCAAGAACCTCTGGACGGAGGACGGCGGCAGCGAGTACATGTACTGGAACAACGTCGAGACCAAGCCCGGCGAGGGCTACCCCCGTGGCTGGGAGGACTCCGGCGGCGGCTGGGAATCGAGCGAGCATTCGGACCGCTCGCCCGGCGAGATTCCAGACGAGGAGGACTACGGCCGCGCCTGGGAGTTCAACCACGAGGAGATCATGTACGAGGGCAGCGACGAGCCGCTGCGGCCCCGCGACGGCGCGGAGTGGGGGCCGAACTGGGACGAGGACCAGGGGGCCGGCGAGTACCCCAACAGCTACTACTTCTACCTGCCGCGCATCTGCAACCACTGCACCCACCCCTCCTGTGTCGAGGCCTGCCCGCGCTCGGCGTTGTACAAGCGTCAGGAGGACGGCATCGTCCTCGTCGATCAGGACCGCTGCCGGGGCTACCGCTACTGCGTCGAGGGGTGTCCCTACAAGAAGGTGTACTACAACACCGTCTCAAAGAAATCAGAGAAGTGCATCTTCTGTTACCCCCGCATCGAAGGGGAGGGTCCTGAGGGCGAGACGTTCGCCCCGGCCTGTGCCGAGGAGTGCCCGCCACAGCTCCGATTGGTCGGCTTCCTCGACGACGAGGAGGGCCCGATCCACAAACTCGTCAACGAGTACGAGGTAGCCCTCCCGCTCCATCCGGAGTTCCGCACCCAACCCAACGTCTACTACATCCCACCCTTCGCCCCCGGCCAGCACACGGAGGACGGAGAGACTGTCGACATCGACCGTATCCCGCGGCAGTACCTCCGGGAACTGTTCGGCGACGGCGTCGACGAAGCGCTGGACACTATCGACGCCCACCGGCAGCGCGTTCGACAGGGTGGTGACAGCGAACTAATGGAACTGCTTCAGGACAAGAACCCGGCCAAACAGTACCGGCTGGAGGTGTTCGACGATGAGTAGCGAGCCGCTACGCGGCTCGGAAACGCGAGCGGGCGATGCCCGCGAGCGGCCCCAGTTGGCCGCGCCGGAGCGTGCTCAGGGGGTGGGCAACGATGGCTGACCACCGACGCACACTCACACTCACAGCGGTGCTTTCGGCGCTCATTGTCGTTTCGACGGTGGCTGCACCGATGGTGAGCGCCCGGCCAGCACACGAGATTCCGGTTTCGGAGGTATCGACGGCTGACCTCGCCGAGCCAGACGCCGACGGCTGGGAGGAGGTCCCGGCCTCAGA
Source organism: Haloarcula sp. H-GB5 (assembly GCF_054850705.1). NCBI lineage: Archaea > Methanobacteriati > Methanobacteriota > Halobacteria > Halobacteriales > Haloarculaceae > Haloarcula > Haloarcula sp. H-GB5. The sequence continues at coordinate 21,919 of NZ_JBTWBG010000008.1, forward strand.
CGTGCCGCTTTCGAGCGCTCCGAGTAGCGTTCCGAACGCTGACGACACGTCCGTCGAGACGGTCGACGTGCAGGCGGCGCGCACTGACCAGCGGCTGTACGTCCGCCTGGAGTGGCAGGACGCGACCCGGGACACGAACGCCAGCACCCCCCGGCAGTTCGCCGATGCGGTCGCGGTCCAGTTCCCGGTCAACACGAGTTCTCGGCCGCCGATAGCGATGGGCGGCCCCGACAACCGCGTCAACGTCTGGTACTGGAGCGGGTCGACCGGGACGCAGGAACTGCTGGCCGGCGGCGCTGGCTCGACCACGCCGTTCCAGAACCCGACCGTGCAGGCGAACGCGAGTCACAGCGGTACGGGTGGGAACGCCACCTGGACGGTAGTCTACTCGCGACAGCTTGACGCGCCGAGCGAGAACCGGACCGATCTGCGGACCGACGGCGACCTCGACGTGGCCTTCGCCGTCTGGAACGGCTCCAACGGCGAGCGGTCCGGGCAGAAGGCAGTCAGCGAGTGGCATTACTACCCGTTCAGCGGCGGCCCGCAAGGTCCGCCCTACGAGACGCTACTGTGGACCCTCGCCGGCATCGCCATCGTCGCTGTCGTCGGCGTCACCAGCTTCGGCATCTACCGCACGCGGGGGGCCGAGTAATGGCGACCACGCCAACTGACCCGATGGACGACATCGACGAGGACGCCGCTGCTCGCGGTGCAGTGTACGCGACGCTCGCCAAAGCGTTCGAGTACCCCAAGGAATCGTTCCACAGCGCGGCGGCCGACGGGACGCTGGAAGCCGATTTGAGAGCGTGTCTCGACCGGTCAGGCCTCGACGTGACTGTTCCATCGCTTACCACCGAGGACGACTACGAGACGCTCGCGGCCCGCTACAACGACATCTTCGAACTCGGCTACAGCGAATACACGGACCGGACCGACGGCTCGCTCGAAGCGGAGGGGCCGCCGGTCCCGCTGTACGAGTCCAAGTACCGGCCGGACCATTCCTGGAACGACGTGAACCTCGACCTGTCGCGTGCCTACAGTCACTACGGCCTGGAAATCGACCAGAACGAGCGGGACAACCACGACGCGCTGACCTACGAGCTGGAGTTCGCGGGCTATCTGGCCCGCCGTGAAGCCGCCGTCGGCGAGGACGCCGCGATCGCTCGGCTGGACTTCCACGACCGGCACCTCGGCCACGCAGCGGCCGGCGTCGCGGACCGACTGGCCGACGAGCCAGGGACCGACATCTACGGCGGCTTCGGCGAGCTACTGGAGGCGTTCGTCCGGGCCGACCGCAACGACCTCGCGGAACAGTTGGAGGGCGAGCGATGACGGCGGCGCTACAGCGACGGGTCAGACCGCTGCTACACGGCGGAAACCATTCGGTCGCGGACCTCGCGGTCGGCGCTGCGGCCGTCGCGGTCGCCGCCCGGTACTTCGCCGTCCTGTTCGTCAACGCACCGGGGTACGGCGGCGTCCCGATTTCGCCCGGCCTGGCGACAGGAGTGTCAACGGTCGTCGTCGCCGCCGCGGCGATCGCCGTGGCCGTCACCGACGCCGACCCGCACACCGGCATCGGCCTACTGTTCGTCGGCGTGTTCGGTCTACTGTCGATGGTCAGTAGCGCCGCGGCGCTGCCGGCGGCTGTCGCAATCGTCCTCGGGACGGCGACCGTCGCCGCCGTCGCGGGCCGACGGCTAGACCTCACCTCTACCGCCACGGCCGCCCTGCTCGTCGCGGCGCTGAGCATCGGACTAGCGAGCGGCGTCGGCGGCTGGACGGGCCTCCGATCGGTGGCCTCCACCGTGGCGCTACTCGGCATCGCGTCAACGCCGGCGTTCGCCGCGACGAACTGGGCCTCGCTGTCAGCGGCAGACTGGGGCGCAGTAATCGGCGGCCTCGCCGCCTTCGCCGTCGTTCTGAGCGTCGGTCGCGCCGTCCCGTTCGTTACGGGCGCGGTCACGCTCACGGGAACCGGCGTCGTCGGAACGAGTCTGCCGGTCATCGCACTGGCCGCTGCCGGTGCGGTGACGACGGCCAGCGCGGCCAGCCGAACGCGGCGGTGGCCGCTGCTCGCCGGCATCGCGCTGGTCGCATTTGCGGGCGTCCCGGGCTCGCTCCCTCGTGCGCTCCCGTTCGCGCTCGGCATCGCCGTCCTCACCGCACAGGAGGGAGCACAATGACGGGGTGTCACGACGGTGACGAGTTCGAGAAACACCTCGAAGAGGACCCGGACCCGCAACTGGACCCCGAGCGCAGCCCGGGCCTACACACCGACATCGAAGCGCTGGAAGACATCGAGGTATCCCGCGAGGACGTGACAATCGGCGAGGCCACGCCGGAGGAACTGGCCGCCAGCGACACGGAACCCGTCGAGGACGACGCGGTGGCGTCGCTGCTCTCGGACATCGAACACGGCGAGAAGACCGACCGCCGACGCGCCGCTCTCGAACTCAAGGACCGCGGGACGACGGACAAAATCGTGGCGGCGCTGGCCCGCGCCGCGACGACCGACGACGACAGCGACGTGCGCCAGTTCGCCGTCGAGGCACTTACGGCCCACGGCGGAGAGCGGGCCGCGGCGGTGGCGGTGGAATTGCTCGACGACCCCGACCCGTGGGTCCGGGCCGAAGCCGTCGTCACGCTCGACAACGTCGACCGCGAGGCCCACGAGGACGATATCGCGGCCGCCATCGACGACGACCACCACGCGGTCCGGCGCAATGCGGCCATCTCGCTGTTCAAGCTTCGCGGTGAGGAAATGGCCGACCTGCTGTTAGAACAGAGCCGCGACGACAGCGAGCGGGTACGCGAGTGGGCCGCCCACATGCTCGGCGGCGTCGACGAGGACCGCGCCCGCGAGCGACTGCACGAACTCACCGACGACCCGGCCACCGTGGTCCGACAGACCGCCGAACGGTCGCTCGACGTGGACCCCGGACGGTTCCGACGGCAGTTCGGCGGCGCGCTGGAGAACGACGCCCGACTGCTGCCCGGCGAAGACAGACTCAATCGGATGCCCGACCTCTGACGATGACTGACGGAACGCCCACCACACTGACCGACCGTATCGAAGCCGCACTGCGAGACGTGCGCGACCCGAACGCCGACCTCTCCGTGTTCGACGCAGGGTTCGTCGAGAACATCGACGCGGCCGACGGCGAGGTAACAATCGAAGCCGACCTGACCGCACTGGACGGCGGGACAAGTACGCAGGTCGTTCAGGCGATGCTCCACGCAGTCGACGACGTGGACGGCGTCGAGAGCGTCCACGTCGAGCGGACGACACCGACGAGCGAGGGGCAAAGCGGCGTCGAGTCCTTCGACCACGTCGTGGCCGTCGCCAGCGCGAAAGGCGGCGTCGGCAAGTCGACGGTCGCCACGCATCTGGCCTGTGCGCTGGCCGCGGACAACGCCGTGGCGCTGTTCGACGCCGACATCCACGGACCCAACGTGCCCGAACTGCTGGATGTGAGCGGGCCGGTCCACTCCAGCGAAGAGGGCGACCCGCTCCCGGTCCGGGCTGGCGACATGGATGTGATGAGCGTTGGCCTGATGGAAAGCGGCGCGCCGCTGGCCTGGCGCGGCGCGATGGCCCACGACGCGCTCGATGACCTATTCGAGAACACCGCCTGGCGAAACGACGAGATACTGGTGCTCGACCTGCCACCAGGGACGGGCGACGTGGTGCTGACGACGCTGCAGGAGGTCCCCGTCGACGGTGTGGTCGTCGTGACGACGCCATTTCACGCGAGCGTCAGCGACACCAGCCGAACCGTCGAGCTGTTCCGCGACAACGACGTGCCGGTGCTGGGGACCGTCGTCAACATGGCCGAGTACGTCTGTGACTGCTGTGGCGAACCGAACGACCTGTTCACCGGCGACGCGCTAGGAGACCTCGATGCGGAGGTCCTGGCCGAACTCCCGTTCTCACACGACCTGCAGGGGACGCCAGCACCCGGCGACGTGCCAGATACTGTCAGCGACCTCGGGGACGCCGTCGAGTCCGCCCTCGACACCGCAGACGAGGTGTCGATCGCCCCGACCGCCGATATCCGGGGCCTGCCGCCACAGGAACGCAAGGATCTGGTTCGAGACCAGTTCATCGCGCTGGACAGCGGCGAGCCGTTCGTCCTCGTCAGCGACCGCGATCCGACGCCGGTCGGACAATTTCTGGGCCAGCTCGCGGAAGCCCCACGCGAGGCCTTCGACCCGTTCGATGTCCGCCGGGAAACACCCGAGGCCTGGGTGCTGGAGACAGTCAAGCCGTAGGTATAGTCGCTGGCAGTAAGCAGTGACAAATAGTAGCACGCCGCCAGCGCAGGTCTAAAGGCATAATTGTCCGCACCCGTAGTAACACGGTAATGACCGCTATACTCGTCGCAGCGGGTCGACTGGCGCGCGGTCGGTCACGTGGCAGATCCCGACAGGGTGGAGGGGCAGCGTGACCGACGCGTTTGCGGTGATGAACGCTATCGGGCTGGTCGGGTTCGCATTCGTCGGCGCGGCGAAAGCCATCGAAGAGCGCTACGATGTGTTCGGTGTCACGGTCGTCGGCGTGATGACGGCGCTGGGTGGCGGGACGACGCGGGACCTGCTGTTGAACAGAGTGCCGAACTCCCTGCAGTCGCCCGGCGAAGTCGCCCTGTCGCTGCTTGGTGTCACCGCCGCTGTGCTGTTCGTGCATTTCCTCGACGACGGTCACCAGCACCCCGTCGTCCTGACGGCCGATGCCATCGGGCTGGCGGCCTTCTCGACTACTGGAGCGCTGTTAGGTCAGCAGGCCGGCCTCCCGGTGTTTGCCGTCGTCGCGCTGGCGACGGTCAACGCGGCCGGCGGCGGCGCGATATCGGACCTGCTGTTGGGCCGGACGCCCTTTATTCTCCGCGAGGACTTCTACGCGTCCTGTGCTGTTATCGGCGGCCTCGCCTTCTGGGCGCTGGCACAGATTGGCGTCAGCGTCAGCGTGGCATCGGCCGGGTGCGCACTCGCGGTGCTGTTGGCCCGGGGGCTGGGAATCGGCCGCGGGTGGTCGCTCCCGACGGTACAGGCGTGGGAGCGACGCGACGCACAGTAGGACGGCCCGCAGTTCCGGCTTCTCGTCTGTCATGCCCCATTCTTGCATCCGCTGGACTTCATCGCTGTGACCACTGTGCGACCGCCTGCGGGAGCGGTATCCCGTGCTCGTCGCGATGGTGGTCGGTGTATAGACGCTTTTGAGCGCGTATTGGGGGTGAAGAGACAGTCGACCGCCGCGACAAACCCGGGGAACGCCCCGGTGAGCCGCTACTGAAAGAGTATCTCTCGGGTCGTCGTTGCCAGCGACGCGTAGAACGGTTCCCGTGTCTCTGTCTCGACTTGCCTGAGGAACTCGTCAGCCCAGACAGCGAGGTGTTCCTCGAAGAACTGGTCGAGGTGTTCGTCGAAGCCCGTTTCCGCGAGGTAGGCGGCGAACTCCAGTTCCGTGGCGATGTGGTCCGGGAGGTCCGAATGGGCCGCCGCGGGCTGGACGCCGAACTCCCTGTACCAGCGCACGACGGCCGTCGTGGCTGGACCCTTGACCGGGCCGAGTGCATCCGGGTCCTCACCGTCACGATAGACGCTCTCGTAGGGCGGACACGGCGGTCCCGCTGGACCGACGAACAGTCGGGTGTACTCGGTCCTGAGACGATGGCGGTCGGCCGAGCCGATGTCACCGACCACCGGAGCCAACTCACCGGCCTCAATGGCTTCGGTCAGTTGCTCGGTCGGTTCTCGCCAGCATTCGGCGAGGACGGCGTAGGTCGCCGCTGCGTCCGACCGAAACCCATCGCTTCCAGTGTCGCGCTCGGGTGACTGCTCGCGTGTGGTGGGGGTATCAGTCTGTCCAGTCATTGTCGTTCCTTTGTGCCGCCATCAGTCGCGTACTGTCCGTCGACTCGCTGGATCGGTACGTACTTCAGGCCGAGCGTGACGATGAGCGCACCGAAGGCGACGATACCGAGGGTGACAACCACCTCGACCAGCGTCGGGGTGTAGGCCCCCGCAGTCGCCCAGATGTCTGTCGTGATGCCGGCGTACTCGCCACCGAGCGAGATGCCCGGTGGGAGATCGATGTTAGCGACCTCGTATCCTGTAAACACCAGTCGGACCCCTTCGAACATCGTGCCGAAGACCGCGAGAAGGCTCGCGGTGAAGATGACCGACACGCGCTTCCGGAGCGATGGGATCATCAGCATGACAAGCGGGACTGCGCCGCCGACAACGGTCCAGAGCCAGAAGTAGACGGACTCGCCGATGAGGAAGCCACTGGTGATGGCCCAGAACTCGAAGTGGTTCGCCCAGGCGTGGGGCAGTCGTTCCGCCGCGAGCAGATACACCACGTGCAGCGCGAGGAAGACACCGAGTATCTTGCCGACACTCGTGAGTTCCTCGCGGTCGACCTCGTAGTTCGTAAGCCGGTCTGCGAGGACCGACACGACCAGCAACAATCCGAGACCGGAGACGAGCGCCTTGGCGATGAACACCGGTGCGACGAGGGGGCTGAACCAGTCGCCACGCCCGATCTGCGTCGCGAAGATCCACCCGGTCACGGAGTGAAGGGCGACCGCAGTCGGGAGTGCGAGTGCTGCGGTCCAGAACATGAGCGTGCGGTCGCGCTCACGTCCGTCGGCGGTGTCATCGACACCCAGTGCGAGCGGCGACCCCCGCGCAGCCAGGTCACGGCGCGTCAGGAGCCACAGATACCAGAGGTTTAGCACGCCGTAGAGAATGACAATCCCGAAGTCCCACACCATCGGCGATCGGAAATCCGGCGAGGTGAAGAACTGGTAGAGCCGCTCGGGCCGCCCGATGTCCGGGAGGATGAGCAGGCCTGCGACGGTGATGCACGCGAGACTGACCAGCACCCCGAGTCGTGCGAACCCCTCGTAGCGGTGTGAGTGGAAGAACTTCGGTGCGCTGGAGATGATGAGCCCCCCGGCAGACAGCCCGACGAACAGGACGAACATCATGATGTACAGCCCCCACGAGAAGACGTTGCGCATCCCCGTGGCCACAAGACCCGTCGTGAGCTGGTAGCCCCAGGCTGCCAGTCCAGCGACTATGACGGTCGCGAGCAGCCCGAGCCACAGCTTTCCTTTCGTTCCGAAGGCCGGGATCGCGATCCGGGATGAGTCAGCGGCCATCAGTCATCACCTCCGGACCCCACTGCTGGGACGTGTGGAGCTGCATCACCCTCGATGGAGTGGTGGCTTCCACCCGAGCCACTGCTGTCGCTTTCACCGGCCTCAGCTGGCACGTCCTCTGATCCATCGGACCACGGAGAGACATCGTCGAGTTCGCTCTCCATTTTATCCGACGTCTGTGGCCGACCGGGGCTCATCTCGCCGCTGATGTAGTGCGTCTTCGGGTTCGTCCCGCGGTCTTCGAGGAGCTGGTCCGTCTCGTACTCGTTGATGTATTTCGAGACAGTACTCCCCTCGTCGTCGAGGTCGCCGAAGATGCGTGCGTCGGCGGGACAGTTGACGACACAGGCCGGGTCAAGTCCCTCGTCGACGCGATGGCTACAGAACGTACACTTCTCGACGACGCCCTGTGGCCGGGCGGCAACGTCGCCCGTTCCCTCCTCGGGCATGTGTTCGGGTTCATCCCAGTTGAACACCCGCGCGTTGTACGGACAGGCGGCCATGCAGTAGCGACAGCCGATACACTTGTCGTAGTCGATTTCGACGATTCCGTCGTCCCGTGTGTACGTCGCGTTGACCGGACAGACCTTCACACAGGGCGCGTTTTCGCAGTGCTGGCACGCCGTCGGCTGGTACTGCATGTCCAGCGAGCCACTGCCGCCGTCCTCTGGGTAGCCACCGGACGGAGTGTCGATCTTGTCGCCGCCCTCCGTCAGGACGCGGTTCCAGAACTGCCCCATCGGGACGTTGTTCTCCTGTTTACACGACACTGCGCATGCCTGACAGCCGATACACCGCTCCTGATCGATTACGAGGCCATAGTTTGTCATCGTTAGTCACCTCCTGCACGTGATGTTTCAGCGCCAGTCCCACGCGGGTTGTCCGTTTCGTACTTCTCCGTGTCGAGGTCGTCGGGAGCCGGCTCGACGGCGACACGGACATCGTAGAACGACATTGTCTGGCCGATTTCACTGACCTCGTTGTGCGTGAGGTCGTTGTGGTGACCCTTGAGGTAGTCACGTGACCACCATCCCTGGTCAGTGTTTACCAGCCCAGGCTGGAACGCCTCGTTGTACTTCGCCTTCACAATCATCTCGCCGCGGTCGTTGTACACGCGGACGTACTCGCCGTCCTCGATACCGCGAGCCTTCGCATCCGACGGATGGATGTCCAGCTGCGGTTCGGGGTTGACCTCGCGCACCCAGTTCAGCATCTCGTACTGTGAGTGGATGCGGAACCGACTGTGCTTCTGCATGAACATCAGCGGGTACTCGTCGGCCTTCTCGTAGTCGTCGGCCGTGCGGTCTTCGAGTGGTCGCGGGAGGTCGAACGTCACGCCCTCCTCGCTCGGGGCGTCATCGTCGTACATCTTGATGCGCCCCGTGTCAGTGGGGAATGCATCGGTGTACTTGACGATGGGAATGTTCTGCTTCTTCTGGGTCCCCTGCTCGAACAGCGTCTCGAAGTCGATGGCATCGTCCCGGCTGGCGAGTTCCCGGAGCATCTCGCGTTTCGCCTCCGGGAAGTAGTCGCCGAACCCGAGTCGCTCCGCAAGCCCGCGAATCGCGTAGTAGTCGTCTCTCGCCTCCCACATCGGTTCCTGAACCTTGTGTCGATAACTGATGTGTGGATGGGACCCCCAGCTGGACGTGATGTCCTCCTGTTCGAACCAGTGTGGGGCCGGGAGGATGATATCTGCGTGCTGGACCGTGTCCGTGTGGTGCATATCCGCAACCACGTACATTTCGAGGTTTTTGATGGCCTTTCTGAACCGCTGGCGGTCCGGGAACTGGTTCCCCATCATGTTCGACTCGATCGAGTAGACGGCCCTGACCTTGTGCGGGTCACCGTCGAGTATCGCGTCCGGGTATTCGGGGAAGTACAGCGACGGTCCGGGGTCGGCGTCCTCGGGAGCGCTCCAGCCACCGGTACTGAGCGACGCACCGCCGGAATGGTGCGCGTGGATGTTCCCGTGCCGGCCGTAGTCGCCGGTTAGCCCCATCAGCATCGCGTAGGTCTGGCCGAAGACGTGCCCGTGTTTGTACCGCCCGATCGCGTAACTCGGGGCGATGCCACCGGGGCCGCGCGTCGCCAGCCATCGGACTGCAGTGCGGATGTTCTCCGCATCGACACCGGTCTTCTCCGCGACTTTCGATGGGGCGTAGTCGGCCACGTGGTCACGGAGTCGGGTCAGTGCTGTCTCACATTCGATACCGTCGACGGTGTACTCCCCGAAGAGGGCGTACGGGCCGTCGGTCTCGGGTTTGAGTTCGACCGGCGTGTTACTGCCCCGTTCGACCGCGACGACCTGGTCGTCGCTGCCGTCGTCGAAGACGGTACTCGACTTGAGCAGGTCGCCGGTGTCCTTCCGAATTAGCGCCGGACCGGTCGTCCGCTTCCGAAGGAACTGTTCGTCGTACGTCCCGTCTTCGAAGACGGTGTGCATCATCGCAAGCGCGAGATGCACGTCTTTCCCGGGCCTGACCGGGAGCCACAGGTCGGCTTTCGACGCAGTCGTCGTATATACCGGGTCCACCACGACGAGTTTCGCCCCGCTCTCGACAGCATCGAGGACCTTCGAGGCGTCCATCTGGAACTGACTGGAGAAGATGTCCGACCCCCAGACGATGATGGTGTTCGCGTTCTCCCAGTCCTCGGCTTCGTTCGTCGGTGGCAGGAAGAAGCCGGTCCCAGTGACCCGGTTGAATCCGCGACCGACGTTGGCGTCGATTCCCCATGCAGACTGGGTTGAGCCGAACAGAGAGGCCAGGCGGCTGAACGCCTTGCCGGACTGGCCGTAGTTCCCCGACCCTTCGTGGAAGAGAACGCTCTCTGCGCCGTGGGCTGCCTTCAGCGACTGCATTTTGTCGGCAACCAGATCGAGCGCCTCGTCCCAAGAGACGCGCTCGAACTCGGCATCCGGGCCGCGTCCGTCGGGATTTGGCTCGTCGGGCGACCAGTCTGTCCGCTTCATCGGGTATTTCAGCCTCGTCGGGTCGTACACGCGCTGGGTGTGCGAGAGTCCGAGCACACAGGCCCGCTTGTACTGCTCGTCTTCCGGCGGATGTGGCTCGACCTTCTTCACCTGTCCGTCGCGGACGTGGACATCGATGGGACACTTCCCGCGGCAGTTCGGCGAGCAGACGGTCTGGATGACGTCGTTTTGTCCGACGTAGCTCTCGATACCCGGGTCGCGTTTTGACGCCGCCGTTTCGTCTCCGCGTTCGGCCAGTCCCTGGAGGAACTCGCCGCCGCCGAGACCGAGTGCAGCAGCCGCGCCTCCGGCTTTCAGCACATCGCGTCGGTACAGGCCATCGTTGTCAGTCATCGTCGAATCCCTCGGGTTTGGTCGGCCGCTCGTCTTCACCGAACTCCGCCAGTACCGCCTCGTGGTACTTTTCGTGGAATTCGGCGTCGCTCAGTTCCCCGTTCGAGACACGAATCGCGTCGCGAGCCATCCGTAGTCCCAAGTCAGTGTCGTAGTCGACGCCGTCAAGCATCGCTGTTGCTTCATCTTCCCACTCATCAATCGGCGTCAATCTCGGCTCCTGTGGGTTATTCATGGCTCTAGTTGTCGATTCCTCTCGGAACTCGGTAGGAAACGCGCTGTATTATGAAGCGGTTTAAGTACGGCTGCGGACCGCGCCAGTCCGTTCGCACTCACGGTGTCGCCGACAGACCGATGCTGTGTCGGGAAACGCGGTTTCCGGCGGAAGAAACAAACTTACGGGTCGAAAGCAGCCGTCGCGAGTTTCGATTCGACGGCGTTCAGGCGCTGAGAGAGCGCCGATTTCGAGATATCGAGCGTCGATGCGAGTTCGTCGAGGGTCGTCTGTCGGGGCTGCCGGTAGTAGCCTTCGTCGACCGCGAGTATCGCCGCTTCCCGTTGTTTTGTCGTGAGACAGGAGAGGTCGACAGTCGCAGGCTCCGACTCCGTCTCGTCGTCCTGCCGGGATGTCAGCCGTCGCAGACGGACTCTTTCGGCCGCTGATTGCATCTGCTCGACTAGCTCGCTGATGACGCTCCGGTCTGAGACGTACGTTTCGATGAAGAGGGTGTCACCGTCTACGCGTCGGGTTCGTGGCACACACCCGACCTCGCCAAACGCGAGACAGAGGCAGCCGTCCCCGACCTGATTTGTCGAATGAAGGACCCGCGCAGTACCGGTTTCATCGGAGACGGTCATCTCTGCGTGGCAGATTCCGTCGTCGATCTGGTTGTGAACGCTCTCGATGTCTGCGTCCGGATCCGAGAGTGGACACGAACAGTTATCGGGCAGCTCAATTTCGAACAGGATCTTGAGGGGCCGTTCGGTTGCGGTACCCGTTGTCGTCCCTGTACGCCCGCTCTCGGCTTGGTCCATCCTGTTTGCACCTCTCCGTCGTTTACTTAAATACGTTTTGTCAATTCTCACTGTAATCGGCAGACGGCGACATGTTCGTCCCGAACGTTCATGTATAAATATCTCCCAGCAGTCACGACGGTTCCAGATAGAAACTGTGCCCCACCGTGACCCAGAGAGACGGCGTCGTGGTCATGTCCACAAGTTGGTGTCACCAGATTCACAAGATAAATGCCGCCTCCGCCTGATACACCAACAATGGTCCTCTCGGACGTTTTGCTTGCCCCCCTGGGACTGGCTGCCCTCCTCCTTGCGGTGCCGATTGTGGTGCTGTATCTCATTCGACCGGACCCACAGGAACTCACGCTGCCGACGTTCCAGTTTCTCGTCGCCGGAGAGCGCCAGCAGTCAGCGACACCGTTTCTCGAACGGATTTCACGCAGCCTCCTCCTGCTGTTACAGGTGTTGGTTGTGCTGGTGCTCGCGGTCGGACTGGCGACACCGTATGTTACGGTCTCCGAGCGGGCGACGGTTGAGGAGACGGTCATCGTCGTCGACACGAGCGCGTCCATGCAGACAGACGCCGACGGCCAGACACGCTTCCAGCGGGCCGTCGCGGCCGCCCGGGAGGAGGTGACGGGGACGACATCTATCGTCACCACGACCAGCGGTGGCGATGTGGTACTCCAGCGTGGTACGCCGACAGCGGCACAGGGAACGCTAGACGGACTCACGCCAACGGACACGCCGGGGGAACTCAGCGGCGCTATCTCGCAGGCGGCTTCGCTGGCCGGCGAAAACGCCAGAATTGTCGTTCTGAGCGACTTCGCTGGTGAGGAGTGGACCACGGCGGTCACGACGGCGCGCGGGCGCGGCCTCTCCGTCGATCTCCAGCAGTTCGACGGCGGGGGCGACGCGAACGTCGGGTTCATCGACCGGCGGTTCTCCGGCTCGGCGGTGACGCTGTCGGTGAAAAACTACGGCGACTCGACCGTCACCCGGACCGTCCGGCTCGGTAACACCCAGCGAGAACTACAGCTCGGGCCAGACGACGTGGGTTCTGTGACGCTACCGGTCCCGACTGGCGGGAGTGAGGCGCAACTCAGCCCGGGCGACAGTTTCACGACTGACGACAGCGTCTACGTCGCCGCGCCGGCGGACGCGGCTGTCGACGTACTGGTGCTGACAAACGACCGGAACCGGTACCTGACCACCGCACTGTCGGTCGTCGACCGGGTGAACGTGACGGTCAGGCAGCCGCCGACGACGATTCAGGCCGACTACGACGTGATCCTGTACAGCAACGTTGAGCGGAGTTCGTTGCTCCCCGGGAACGTCGAAACCGGACGCGAGCTGGTCAAAGACGGTGGCGGCGTGGCGGTGCTGGCACAGGACAACCTCCCACAGCGGTATCGGGACCTCCTCCTCATCGAGCCCGGCGAGACACGGACGGGGGCGACGGTGGGTCAGACGGCACAGACACAGCTCACCCGCGGCATCGACTTCCAGCCGCCGGACGAGTACATCTCCGGCTCGCTACGCTCCGGGTCGGCTCAGGTGCAACTGGGCGACGGGACGCCGCTCATCGCGACCGAGGACCGGAGCGGTGGCCGTGTCATGTACTACGGCTACATCGAGGACCGGTCCAGCTTCAAGTTCAACTACCAGTATCCCGTGTTCTGGAAGCGGGCGGTGTACTATCTCGCGGACAGGGAACAGCTCCCGGCGCTGAACCACGAGACCGGTGAGACCGTCCGGTTCGGTAACACCACCGTCGAGGGGCCGGACGGTTCCATCTCCGGGACCTCGGTCCGGCTCCAGCGGGCCGGCCTCTACCGGAGTGAGAGCCGGCAGGTGAGCGCGTCGCTGCTGGACGAGGGCGAATCCAACACCAACGTCGAAACACTCGACCGGCGCTCCGGAACGGCCGGGAACCTCACCCGGACCGAACAGCGGTCGGTGCCACAGCCGCTGACCGAATACTTCGCGCTGGGCGGGCTGGTGCTCGCACTGGCCGAGGTCGGCTATCTGCGCCGACGGGGTGATCTCTGATGGCCGTTTCATACACCCTCGCGGAGGGGCTCACTGTCGGCGTCGAGCACCTGTGGCCGCTACTCGTCTTGCCGGTCGCCGTCGGCCTCCTCGTATATCTGGTCCGGCGCGGCGACGGCGGGCCGCGATCGGCCTCGAACCGGAGCCGCCGGCTCCTGCTCGCCAGCCGCGTACTCATCGTCTGCCTGCTCGTGCTCGGCGCGATGGAACCATACACCGTCCAGACCCGCGAGACACCGGGCGAACCGGGCGTGACACTGCTGACAGACGAATCCGCGAGCATGGGCATCTACCCGAACACGACCGACGAACTGGTACAGGACATCGAAGGCGAGGGGGTTCCGGTGACGCGAGCGACGATCGGCAGCGGGTCGAACTCGCGGATCGGTGACGGCGTGGCGGCAAATCTTCAAGAGAACGGAACGGTCGTCGTCGTCTCCGACGGGCGCGTCACGGAGGGTCGAAGCCTGGCGACGGCCGCCGAGGACGCCGCCGGGCTCAACGCGACTGTCCATAGCGTCACCCCGCAGTCGCCACGCACCGAGCGTGCCGTAGCGATAGCGGGGCCGTCGACGGTGAGCCGCGGCGTCCAGTCCCAGTACACCGTCTCGATGGAGGGCGTGAGTGTCATCGAATCGGTGCCCGTCGAGGTGACCATCGACGGCGAGACGGTCACTGAAGGCGAACTCCGACCGGACGGGACGCTCACCGTCGACCATACGTTCGAGGAAATCGGGTCACACCGCGTGACTGCGACGCTGTCCGGCGACGACGAGTACGCGCGAAACGACGTATTTTATAAGAGCGTCCGCGTCGTCGAACAGCCCGACGTGCTGTACGTCTCACAGGGCAAGTACCCGCTGCGAAACTACCTCGGCTCGCTGTACAACGTCTCGACGGCCTCGTCGGTTCCGGCGGACCTCGACGACTACGCCGCCGTCGTCATGCAAGACACGCCGTCGGGCAATATCGGGAACGCCACCGCGTTGCAGGACTTCGTCATCAACGGTGGCGGGCTGGTCGTCGCGGGCGGCGACAATGCCTACGAGAACGGTGGGTATGAAACGTCCTCGGTGGCCTCAATGCTCCCGGTCCGCGTGGGGAACGCGACCGGCGGCGAGTCGAACATCGTCATTCTCGTCGACGTGTCCGGTAGCGCCGAGGGCGGCCTCTCGATACAGAAAGCCGTCGCGCTGGATGTACTCGACCAGCTCGGCGACGAGAACCGGGTGGGCGTCGTCGCATTCAACCACGACGCATATCGCGTCTCGGAGATGCAAGCACTCGGCCAGAACCGGGCGGAGACTGCCGACAAGATACGCCGGCTGGAAAGCGGTGGCGCGACCGATATCGCTGTTGGGCTTCAGGGAGCCGACGAACTGCTGGGCGACCGCGAAGGGACGATCATCCTCCTCAGTGACGGTCAGGACCAGCTCGGCCCGCCGGCAGCCGTCGCCAACCAGCTGGGCCGCGAAGGGACGCGCGTCGTCTCGGTCGGCGTCGGCAAGCGGGTCGGCATCCCGACGATGCGCCAGATCGCCAGCGAGTCCGGCGGCTCGTACTTCGCGGCCGACGAGACCGAGCGGCTGCGGCTCCTCTTTGGCGGCTCCTCGCGGCGCTACCAGGGGGAGAACCTCACCATCGTCACAGAGGACACGTTCATCACCTCCGGCGTCGAGCTGACGGCCAATCCCGGTCAGGCGAACAACGTCCAGGTCAAGCCCGGTGCCGACTATCAGGTCGCCACCGCGGACGGGAAGCCGGCCATCACCTCCTGGCGGTTCGGGCTGGGCCGCGTGGTCTCTATTACCGCCTACGATTCGGACAACACGATGGGCGGCCTGCTCGACCGGCCGGACTCGCTGGTCGTCACGAGATCGGTCAATTACGCGGTCGGCGATCCAATGCGTACCCAGACCGGCGTCACGGCGGTCGGTGACGCCCGTGTGGGGCGTCCGACAACGCTGACCTACCGAGGCGATAGCCGCCCGGAGGCGGCGAACATCTCCTTCCGCCAGATCGGCGACGGCCGGTATCGCGGCGAGTTCACGCCTCGGGAGGCAGGATATCAGACCGCACTCGACACCGAGTACGCGGCGAACTACCCCGTCGAGTACGCGTCCTTCGGCCCGAGTGACAGCCTCGATGCGCTCGTCGAAACGACGGGCGGGCAGACCTTCAGCCCGAGCCAGGGCGAACAGATAGCCAGAGAGGCACGGCAGAAGTCCACCCGGGTCCGGACCGTTCGGGACACCTGGGACTGGGTTGCCCTGCTCGGCGCACTCCTGCTGTTCACCGGCGAGGTGGTCGCCCGGCGTGTTCAAGTGTACCGCGGTCGCACCTCCCTGGAGAGTGGTCTCCCGTGAGCGCAATCGGCCGCCGAATCAATCTCGGACTCGTATTGTTCGTCCTCCTCTCGATGGTCGGCACCGGCGGGACAACGGTGCTGTATCAGGACTCCGCGAGCGAACTACGATCGCAGAACCAGGATCTCAGACAGGAAAACGCCGAACTTCGAGGGAATCTGGACGACACCAGAAGTAACCTGGAATCTACCCGGACCCGCGTCGACGAACTCGAAGAGCGACTAGAGACGCGGTCGCAAGATGTCGATCAAGTCGCGACCAACCTGAACCAGACAGAAGAGCAACTGAACGCTACAGAGAGCCAGTTAGCGGAGACCCGGCAATCGCTCCGCAAGAGCGAAAACCGCGTCGAAGAACTGGAAGGGTCAGTCGAGGACCTGCGGGACGAGCGCGACAATCTCCAAGATGAAGTTGATGACCTCGAGTCGACAATCGGCGACCTAGAGGCCGAAAACGAGGAGTTAGAAGACGAGCGCAACGAACTAGAGGACAAAGTGTCGGACCTGCAGGACGAAATCGACAGTCTGGAATCACGGATCTCCTCTCTCGAAAGTGACATCCAGGACCTCGAAGACCAGAACGAAGAGCTGAGAGACGATATCGAGACCATCTGTAACAGGATGGAGACACCGGACCCGACCTGCGAGGACTACTGATGGACGATCCCGACACAGATACCGGAGAAAGCGGCGACGACGAGCCGCCTGAAAACGGACGGGCACAGGCACGCGAACGCATGGCTGACGCCATCGCCGAGGTCAGACGCGAGGGCAAGAAGGCGGCGTTCATCTACGCCACCGTCGACGCGGTGTTGATCTTCCTTCTGGTGAACATCTTCCTGACTGTCCTCTCGCCGACGGAACTCCCGACACAGCTGTCAGTTCCGGCGGCGGTGACGGACCCGGTCGGGGCAGCTGTCGGCCGCTCGATACCGAAGCTGACCTTCCCCACGGGTGCAGTCGTCGGCCTCGCCGTTGGGGGGGTCTGGTTCATCGGCGAGTACCTGCACCGGGTCCGCCAGCCGCTCGTCGAGCAGTTCGAGGCCGCAAACGCGAACGTCACCGACGCGCTCCGAACGGCCCGGGACGCGGTCGAGGACGGGGCCGAAACGCGGATGGCGGCCCGGCTCTACGAGGATGTTCTCGATGGGTTGAAACAGAGTTCGAGCATCGCACTCGTCGATAGCCGGCGGCTGCTCGGCACGCTTATCGTCGTTATCCTGCTGAGCCTGGCGACAGTGCAGGTGGCTGTCGTCGACATCGGCCTACTCGACCGCGACCCGGTCGAGACGGAGTCGCCGAACGACCGGCCCAGCGAGTACGAGGGGCTCGAAGACGGCGACGCGATACTCGGCGACAGCGAGGACGTGCAGGCCGGCGACGAGAACCTCACCGCCGAGATCGATTCGACTGGCGGTGAGGAGGAAATCGACCGGGACCAGTCGTTCCCATCGTCGCCGGACGCCGGGGAGCCGGGGAGCGGTGGCGGCACGGTCGACAGTCAGCAGGCCGGGTTCGCCAGCCAGGAAGAAGTCGAAGATGCGGACCTCATCCGCGAGTACAATCTCAGGATTCGAGACCGAGACACAGACGACGAGGACACCGACCCATGAGCCCAGAGCAAGACATCGACGAACTACAGCAGAAGATCGCGAACGCACGTGAACAGATCGCCACACGGATCGTTGGCCAGGAGGAGGTACTGGAGCAACTGCTCATCTGTATCCTGGCTGACGGCAACGCCCTGCTCGAATCGAACCCGGGACTGGGGAAGACAACGATGGTCCGGACCGTCGCGGAGGTGACCGACCTCCAGTTCTCCCGGATTCAGAACACCCCCGACCTGATGCCCTCCGACATCACCGGGACCGAGATCATCCGCGAAACCGACAGCGGGCGTGAGTTCGTCTTCGAGAAGGGACCGGTGTTCGCCAACGTCGTGCTGGCCGACGAGATCAACCGGGCGACGCCGAAGACACAGGCCGCCCTGCTGGAAGCGATGCAGGAGAAACAGGTGACTGCCGCGGGCGAGACATACGAACTGCCGCGCCCCTTCTTCATCCTGGCCACCCAGAACCCCATCGACCAGTCGGGGACCTACGCGCTCCCGGAGGCCCAGACCGACCGCTTCATGCTGAAGCTGCTGGTCGACTACCCCGACTACGACGAGGAGCGGACCATCGTCGACATGTACACCGCCGGCGCGGAACAGGTCCCCGTCGAGCGCTCGCTGACCCGCACGGAGATTCAGGAGATTCAGCAACTTGTCCGCGAAATGCCCATCGCCGACGATCTGCGTGACCGGGCGGTCCAGCTCGTCCGTCGGACCCGCGAGGCCGACGACATCGAGTTCGGTGCCAGCCCGCGGGCGAGCATGGCGCTCGTCCAGACGGCGAAGGCACGGGCGTTCCTCCACGGCCGTTCGCACGTCACCGGCGAGGACATTGAGGCGCTGGCCGCCCCTGTGCTCCGGCACCGGATTATCGTGGATTTCCGGGCCGAGCGGGAGGGACGGACGGCGGACGACCTCATCGCGGCCCTGCTGGAATGAGCTACCTAGTGCCCACGGTTCAGCGGGCGGCCCAGCAAGAGTGGGAGGGACAGCCGTGACTATCGAGCCGGACTTTCTGGACGAACTCGGCCGATTCACCGCGGCGCTGAACCGCCAGACGACTTCGATTCGGCAGGGCGATCAGCAATCCCCGCGGGTCGGGGAAGGACTCACATTCAGCGACTACCGGCGCTACTCGCCGGGGGACGACACGCGGCGTATCGACTGGAAGCTGTTCGCCCGCACCGAGGAATACTTTATCAAGCAGTACGAGGAAGAACGGAGCCTGACCGTCCACCTGCTCGTCGACACGAGTGCATCGATGGACTACGGCGACGCGGCGAGCCACAAGTTCGAGTACGCCGCCAAGCTCGGGCTCGGCTTCGCCTATCTCACCGCCGAAGAGAACAATGACTTCCGGTTCTGTACGTTCCGCGACCGGGTGGACCGTATCGATACAGGCCAGTCGAACCGGGGCGAACTCCTCTCGCTCATCGACCAACTGAACGAGGTTTCGCCGGCGGAGAAAGCGGACTTCGAATCCGCCCTAGAGGCATACGCCAAACGCATTCGCTCGCGCTCACTCGTCGTCGTGTTCAGCGACTGCCTGGCCGAGCCAGAGGCACTCGAATCCGGTGTCGCCGCGCTCGCACGTAACGACGCCGACGTACTGTTGGTCCGCGTGGTCGCCCCGGGGGAACGAGACCCCGGGGTCGTCGGTGACGTGCTGTTTGCCGACCCGGAAAGTGACGAGACACGCCGGTCGTATTTCAGCGGCTCGCTGGCCGAGACGTACCAGTCGCGGCTCGACGCCCATATCGACTCGGTGTCCAACCGCATCACGGCACTCGGCGCGGATCACGTACTTGTCGATACCGGAGAAGACTACTTCGACTCGTTTGCAAGCATCTGGCTGCGGTAGCCAAACGACAGCAAGAACAGCCTACTCTGCGAGGATGTGTGCCGGCAGGTCGTCACGGATGATCGTATCGCAGTACTCACAGCGAACGCCGTCGTCGCCGACAGCAAAACGCGAGTCGACTGGTTCGTCTTCGGTCGTGATGCAGTTGTGGTTCGGGCATTCGAGGACGCCCTCAACGACCGACGGCCGCTCGACGCGGCGTTTTTCCACAACGTCGTAGTCGCGGATGATGTTGATCGTCGCCGCGGGAGCGATGAGCGAGAGCACGTCGACCTCGTCCTGTGAGAGTTCGCGGCCCTCGACCTTGACGACATCTTTGTGCCCCAGACGGTCCGAGGGCATGTTCATCGCGACGGAGACGGAGTCGCCGCTGGTACCGTCGATGCCGAGAATCGCCAGGACGTTCAGCGCCTGTCCGCCCGCAATGTGGTCAAGAACGGTGCCGTTCCGGATCTTCGAGACGCGGAGTTGCTGGTCGTTGTCGCTCATTGGTCGCCTCCGAGCATCAGGTCGAGCAGCGCCATCCGTACCGGGACGCCGTTGTGGGCCTGCTGGAAGTACTGTGCATGGGTGGTTTCGTCGACATCGTGGGCGATCTCGTCGACCCGCGGAAGCGGGTGCATCACGGTCAGATCGTCCTTGGCCGCCTCAAGCGTGGCAGCGTCGATCTGGTACTGGCCGGCGACTTCGCGATACTCGCTCTCGTCCGGGAACCGCTCGGCCTGAATGCGCGTCACGTAGAGCACGTCCAGTTCCGGGAGTATCTCGTCGAGTTCGGTGTGCTCGCGGACGCCCGCACCGGCCTCGTGGAGGTCGTAGCGGACCGAACGAGGAAGCTGAAGCGACTCCGGACTGATGAAGTGCTGGCTGGCGTCGACGGTCGTGAGTGCGTGGGCCAGCGAGTGGACCGTCCGTCCGTACTTCAGGTCACCCATGATACCGATGGTCAGGTCGTCGAAGCCCGCGTTCTCACGGATCGTGTAGAGGTCGAGCAGCGTCTGTGTCGGGTGTTGGCCGGCCCCGTCGCCGGCGTTGACGAGCGGCACGTCGACGAACTCGCTCGCCATCTTTGCGGACCCCTCCATGGGATGCCGGAGCACGAGCGCGTCGGTGTACCCCTCAACGACGCGGACGGTATCGGCCAGTGACTCGCCTTTTTTCACGCTTGAGGACTCGACAGAACCCATGTCGACGATGTCGCCGCCGAGGCGTTTCATCGCCGTTGTGAAGCTCATCTTCGTCCGGGTACTCGGCTCGAAAAAGAGGAGCCCAAGCAGCGTGTCGCTGTGCCGGTCCGCAAACGCCCCCGGGTCAGCCGCGATGTCAGCCGCGCGGTCGAGCACCGTCTCGATGTCGCCCCGCGAGAGTTGTTTCGCGCTGATGATGTGGTCGTGCCGCATTTCACTCGGTACCGCGCTCCGGACGGTCTTGAATCCCCCGACACGGGAATTGAACGGTCGCTTACATCATCAGGTCAGAAAGAAATAGCGGCCGAAATAGCAATACGGGTCAGGGATTGCTCTGCCAGACATCGACGCGGGGCTCGGTGTACGCCTTACCGACGATGTCTGGGATGCCGTCACCGTCGAGGTCGACGACCTTCGCCTCGTGGGTAGGGATACCGGTATTCAGTTCTTTCTGCTCGAAATTCCCCGCGCCGTCGTTGTGGAACACGAGCTGTCGCGGTTCGTGTCCGTCCTCAAGCCCCATTTCCGCGACGAAGATGTCGGGGCTCCCGTCGCCGTCGAGGTCCGCCACGTCGAGGCTGTGTGGGTTCGAGAGGTCGTCGTGCAACAAAGTCAGGTTCCACTCGGGCGGGTCGAACACGCCCAGCCTGGCCGGGCGGTCGTCGAGATACGGTTCGTCACCCTCGACAAGGATTATTTCCAGATCGCCGTCGCCGTCGATGTCCTCGATAGCGACGCGGGTACACTGCCAGCCCTCGGCGATCGGCTCCCGGTCCCACCCATCGGCCGTCCGGTGGAAGACGTTGGGGCCGGCGACGATCTCGACCTCGCCGTCGCCGTCGACATCTTCGACAGCGACACCTTCGACATCGAGGTCTTCGGCGACGATGTGGCGGTTCGCCACCGGCCACGGCTCCCGGGTCGGGTCGTCGGGAATATCGTAGTAGAACACCTTCTTGGACTCCTGAGACAGTCCGACGACCTCGTTCTGGCCATCGCCGTCCACGTCCGCCACAGCAGTGTCGTGATATTTCTCGAAGTCGTCAGTGATGAGCCGCCGTGTCCACTGCTCTCGCGGGTCGTTCGGTATCTCGAACCACCACAGTTTGTGCTGGTGGATGTTCTGGCCGGCGACCATATCCGGACGACCGTTCCCCGTTATATCGCCCAGCGAGCCGCCGACGGAGAGTTCCGGTGCGCTGGCAACGTCGTGTCGCTCCCAGCCGGGGTTTTCGTACCAGAACACGTTCGTCTGGAGCCAGCGGGCCAGCGGCCCCATGCCGAACACGGACAGCAAGTCGACTGACTTGTCGACGAGCGGGAACTGGACTTCGTGTTCGTCGCCGAGCGCCCCGACGATAACATCTGGCCGACCGTTCCCCGTGAGGTCGGTCGTGAGACAGAAGCTCATCGTGCTCGCCGGTGGCGAGGCTTCGATGCGCTCGTGATGGAGGTTCATGTCCCAGCCGTTCGGGTGCATCGGTATTGTTATAGCCGGGCTAACACCGACCGACGGCGGTCACGAACTCGTGGCTGACAGCCGTGTGGAACTTCGCGACGGCTTACTCCCGTCAAGGAGACATTCTAGCGTTTCCCTCCCGTGATCGATCTTCGCCATCGGGTCGCTGTCGAGTTCGTTTTCGTAGATCACCCAGTCGACGCCAGCGTCGCTGGCGGCGTCCAGAACTGCCTCCATATCTACAACGCCCTCTCCGTGTGGGACGTTCGTGTAGCCCCGGAACGGCCCGATTGGAGCGACATCCCGGAGGTGTACCATCTCGATACGCTCACCACCGAGTGAAAAGAACTCGGCTGGGTCGTAGCCGGCCTCACGGATCTCAGCGACCTCCGGTTCGAACGTGAGTTCCGCCGGCATGGTTCGAGCAAGGAGGTTCCACGCGGGCGTCTCGCTCGGTATCGTCGTCTGATCGGTTGCCCGAATGTTAGTCAGCAACTGGTGTGTGTATTCTCCGACGGCTGCGGGTATCGGCGTTTCGTCGATGAGTTTACCCGCCGCGTCCGGAAGGAAGGGTCGGAACGTCCGTCGTCCCGTATGATACCCGAGCTGCATATCACACGCTTCGAGGCCGGCTGCTACGTCGCAAAGCCGATGGGAGAGCGAGCGGATGTCGCTTCGAGTTCGAAACTCGGACGCCGACAAATGCGGGATAACGAGTGTATCACACCCCACAGTTCGACACCGGACCAGCAGGTCTGACTCTCCGTCCAGCGCAGCCTCGATCTCCGGGAGGTCCGCGTGGACGGCGACCGGTTCGAGATCCACGTCATCAAGTGCTGCTGCGATATCTTTGGGCGTTTCCTCGTGGAACCGGTGAGCGAATTCGACCCCATCGTAGCCTGCAGTGCCGACACGACGGACGATTTCGGGGAGCGGTTCGGACAGGGTGCGGATACTGTATAACTGAAGAGCCGTGTTCGGTCCACTACCCATACCCACAGTTACGGTGTCACCAATATTGTTACACACACGCTATCAAGGCCCATTGAGAACGGACTCGAACGGTTCGGCTGTCGGAACCGTCGCCGTTGAAAACACAGGCCCGCTGTGGACAGGGGGCGTACAGCGTATAACGACCGTATAAGAGTAGGCAACGGCCAACCGACGTAAGCCAGTCCTTTCGCCCCAGTTCGGTTGTCAAGTTCTCGACTCCAGTACAAGGCTTCAAACCCGATAGACGGTCCATCCCCAGTATGCTCGCAATCGCTGGCGGCAAGGGTGGCTGTGGCAAAACGACCATCGCCCTCGGCGTGGGTCAGGCACTGGGGACGCCGACCAGACGGTCGCTGGTCGTGGACACCGATCGCGATATGCCGAACCTCCACCGTCGCGCTGGGGTCGACCCGGCACCCGGAATCGCTGATATCACAGTCTCGGCTGAGCCGACCACAGTTGCGCAGCGCGCCATGGCCGTCGAGAACGTCGACGTACTCCCCTGTCAGGATGTAACCGAAGCCGCTGTCGACACTGCCATCGACACACTGCCCCGACGTAATCGCCCGGTGATACTCGACTGTCCGGCCGGGGCTGGCCCGGACGCCGCCCGGCCGCTGCGGGCGGCTGACAGGACAGTGCTCGTGAGCGCACCAACCCGCCAAAGCCTTACCGACGCAGCCAAGACTGCGGCGATGGCCCGTGTGCTCGATGCCCCGCCCGCGCTCGCGGTCCTCGTCGGCAGTGACGGGTCGGTAAACCCATCGCCACTGCTGTCCTGCCCAGAGACGGTACACGTTCCGTCGGTGTCGAAACCGCTGGAGTCGGACCGGGCGGCGGCAAAATACGTCGCGATAGCGAACGTTCTCGCCAAGCGGAATACTTAATCTCGTGGGAAAATAAGTCCTCAGTGGTATGGCCAACCGGTTGCGAACGGGGATCGACGTCCTCGACAGAAAGCTCGATGGTGGCATCCCTGCCGGGAGTATCGTCGTGCTCTCTGCCCAGCCGGCTAGCCAGGCGGAGCTGTTCCTCTACGAACTCACCGCCACGCGCGGGACGCTATGGCTGTCACTCGATCGGACCGCCGAATCCGTCATCGCGAGCATCGAACAGACGCCGGCCAACACCGGCGACCCGACGGTCCGACACATCTCCGGCGAAGCGCCGCTTGACAACGCCGGCAAGCTCGTCTCGGCGCTGCCGGAGACCTCGAACCTCATCGTCGATCCGCTCGATGTGCTGGAAGCCCAAGAGCCACATTCGCGCTTTCGCGCGTTCATGAACGACTTGCAGAACCACATCGTCAACACCGGAAGCCTCGCTATCGTCCACTGCCTCGATGGCCGTGACGTGCCACCGCTTCGGGATACGACCGAGCACTTCGCTGACGTGGTGTTCCAGCTCAACACCACGACGGCCGGTGACGAGGTGGAAAACCGCCTCGCGATTCCGAAGTTCCGCGGCGGGCGAGCGCCCACCGACATCATCAAGCTCAATCTCGTCGAAGAGGTCAGCATCGACACGAGCCGCGACATCGCCTGATCTATTCGCCGCCGGGCCGTGGCTCCCTGTCCGTTGAGCCGAGCTCAGTGCCGACGAGTATCAACAGGAACAGTCCGAGACCGACGCCGATACCCGCTGCCAGTCCGATTCCGGTGCTGCCTGTTAGCACGACTGTTCCGACGCCAAACGCAATTCCCGGCGGGAGCGCGAGCAGTGACGGGTACACCAGCGATACTCGCATGGGTAGTGATGACGTGTCGTGCGTATAACGGTTCTCCCGTTTATGCCCTCAGAAAGTAGCAGTCGCTATCGCTCGGAGCTGCGGTGTCGCGGAACTAGTCGCTGACGCTCAACACTGCAGAACCGCTCGCGTGCTCGCGGTGCAGTTACTCTTCAGCGCCTTCGATCTCTTCGACGATCTCCTCGGCGTCAACGTCGGCGTCTTCCAGCGCGTCTTCGATGTCAGCGCCACCGGCACCGCCCATACCGCCCATCATGCCGGGCATGCCCATACCGCCGCCACCGATCTCTTCCTGCACGATGATGCGGTCGATGTCGAGGAGCTGGGTCAGCTGCTGGGCGATCTGCTGTTTGCCCATCATCCACTGCTGGTTCATCGTCAGCTGCGGCGTCGCCTCGATGTAGAGCGTCTCCTTCTCGACTTCGACGGTTTCGTACTCGGGCTCGGACTCTTCGTCCTCGTCTTCGTCGTCGCTCTCGACGAGCTGTTCTTCCTCGACAGTGTCAGTCTCGAACCACACGTCGAGTTCCATGTCGAGCATCATCTGGATGATGCCCTGGGCCTTCTCCTCGCGGTCCGTGACCTCTTCGAGGATTTCGTAGTCGTACTCGACATCCTCACCGGCCAGCGGGTGGTTGAAGTCCACTCGCGCGCGCCCGCCGATGATGGTCTCGATGTGGCCGTGCTCGCCTTCAATGTCGACGTGCGCGCCGGGATAGCGGTCGTCTTCAGGGATCTTGTCCTTCGAGACCGTCCGGACCTCTTCCTCGTCGTACTCGCCGAAGGCGTCGGCGGCCGCAACGGTCACATCGCCCTCGTCGCCGACCTCTTTGCCGTAGATGTCCTGCTCGACGTCCGGGAAGATGTGGTTCTCGCCCAGCACGATGGTGCGCGGGCCGAACTCCTGCTCTTCGGTGTCGATACCGTCGTCCTCGGCGACTTCCTCGTCGGTCGTGTCGACAAGCTGGCCGCCGTCGACGGTGCGGGCGGTGTAAGCGAGCTTGACAACATCGCCTTTCTGGAGTCCCTCAGCCTGTTCTTCTTCGTCTGCAGTCTCCTCGTCTACGTCAGTCTCAGACTCGTTGCTCATACCCTGTTCGTCAGTCGTGGCACTCTTAAGGACAACGTTTCCCGGTCAGCAGCGGTCGAGCAACTGTGGCAGTAGCCAGTCAGTACTCGCTTTCAGCCAACAACCGGTCGAACTTCTCGCGGTCGATGTTCCGCCCTGAGATGGGGAGAACGACTGTCTCGCCCCGTAATTCGTCTCCAGCCTGAAGCGCTGCGGCGACAGCCGTCGCACAGGCCCCTTCCATGACGATGCGGTCTGTCTCGAACAGGCGGGCAACGGCGTCCGCAATTGCGTCCTCTGACACGAGCCGGAAATCAGCGAGTTCCGCCTGCAGTATTTCGGTCGGGAGCGCGAACGGCACCCGGGTCGCGACGCCCTCGGCAATGGTGTCGACGCTGTCGAGGGCCTCCAGCGTCTCCTCGTGCCAGGCACGGTACACTGCGGGCGCACCCGCAGCCTGCACGCCGACGACAGCGGCGTCCGTCATCGCTCCGAGTGTCGTGCAGTACCCGGCCGCGGCGGTACCACCACCGACAGGACAGAACACGCGGTCAACGTCGGGTCGTTCGTCGAGGATTTCGAGACCTGCTGTGCCAACACCGGCGAGTAGTTTCGGTTCGTTACCCGAGTGGACGTAGCGCGCCGCACGCTGAGTCGCCAAGTCCTCGATGTGCTCGCGGGCCTCGTCGTAGTCCTCGCCGTACTGGATGACTTCCGCACCGAGTTGTTCCAGTGCGTTGACCTTTCCGGCGTTCGCGTCCGCCGGGACACCGATGGTGACCGGCACGTCGAACTCGCGGCCGGCCCAGGCGATAGACTGGCCGTGGTTGCCCGTGCTCGCAGCGAGCAGCCCAGCGTCCCTGAACTCCTCGTCGAGGGACGCGACAAGGTTTACACCGCCACGGACTTTGAACGCGCCAGTTGGGAGGGTATCCTCCCGCTTGAGCAAGACATCCGCATCGAGAGCTTCGGAGAGGGCTTCGCTGCGGACCAGCGGCGTTTCCGGGAGGTGCTGTCGGATGCGTTGCCGGGCGCGCGCGACCGTTGCAACTGTCGGCGGCGTCAGGTCGTGGTACGGAAAGAGGGTCGTCTCGTCCGGGGAATCGATCGGTTCATAGCGACCGGCCATACTACTACCCGAGAGAGCGGACACAGTAAATGGCGCGGTCGACGGGAGCGTTTTTCAGCGACCCGGTCCAGCCCCACAGTATGTACGAAGTCGAGGTGAAAGTGCCAGCGGACATCGAGGGTGTCGCGGAGCGACTCGACGAACTCGAAGCCGAACAAGTCGACACGGTGATCCAGACGGACACGTACTACGACGCCCCCCATCGGGATTTCGCCGAGACAGACGAGGCGTTCCGGGTCCGCCGCGAGACCAGAAAGGGGGAGACGAACGCGAAAGTTACCTACAAGGGGCCGCTCCTCGAAGCGGAGTCGAAGAGCCGAGAGGAGTTCGAAACAGGCGTCGAGGACGGCGACGACATCGACGCGATCGTCCAGCACCTCGGCTTCGAGCCCGCGGCGACCGTACGCAAGAACCGTCGGGTGTACGAAGTTCGGGAATACGACGTCACGCTCGACGCTGTCGACGATGTCGGCGAGTTCGTCGAAGTGGAACGGGAGACCGACGGGGACATCGAACCCGTGCGAGAGGGGGCCTACGAGGTGCTTCATGACCTCAATCTGGACCCCAGCGACCAGCAGCGAACCTCCTATCTCGGTATGCTACTTAGCGATGCGAACGAGTAATCATTCCGCTATTATCTGTTCCCGTAAGTTATAGAACCCGGCCAGACGAAGTTGCGACAATGACCGAGCGGAACATCCACGTCCAACCTGCAAGCGGGCTCGCCGTCGAAGATCAGGACATTGAAGTCGTAGAGCGCAAGGGTATCGGCCATCCGGACTCTATCTGTGACGGCATCGCGGAGACAGTGTCGCGTGCGCTGGCACAGACGTACATCGACCGGTTCGGCACAGTTTTGCACTACAACACAGACGAGACACAGCTCGTCGCCGGCACTGCCGCCCCCGCGTACGGCGGCGGCGAAGTGCTTGAGCCGATCTACATCCTGGTCGTCGGCCGAGCGACGAAGAAGTTCGACGGCGAGCGCATCCCCGCCGAAAGCATCGCTCTCCGGGCCGCACGTGATTACCTCGACGAGCAGTTCCCGCATCTCGACCTCGGGTCCGACGTCATCGTCGACGTCCAGTTCGGCGAAGGGTCGGGCGACCTCCAGACCGTGTTCGGCGAAGAGGCGACAGTGCCGATGGCGAACGATACCAGCTACGGTGTCGGCCACGCCCCGCTAACGGAAACCGAGCAGATCGTCCGCAACACCGAGCAGAAATTGACCGGCGAGTACGCCGAGTCGAACCCGGTCGTCGGGCAGGACGTGAAAGTGATGGGCAAGCGGGAGGGCGACCACATCGACGTGACCGTGGCCGTTGCGATGGTCGACGAACACGTTCCGGACCTCGAAACGTACAAATCCGCCGTTTCGGACGTCCAAGCGTTCGTCACCGACCTCGCCGAGGAGTACACTGACCGGGACGTGACGGTCCACGTCAACACGGCCGACGACTACGACGCCGAGTCCATCTATCTCACCACCACCGGGACCAGTGCCGAGCAGGGCGACGACGGTTCCGTCGGCCGCGGAAACCGTGCGAACGGCCTCATCACGCCCAACCGGCCGATGAGCATGGAGGCAACGTCCGGAAAGAACCCCGTCAACCACATCGGGAAGATATACAACCTCCTCTCGACAGAGATCGCCCAGTCCGTTGCGAGCGAGGTGGACGGCATCCGACAGGTCCAGATGCGTCTGCTCTCACAGATCGGGTCGCCGATCGACGAACCCCACGTCGCTGACGCGACGGTTATCACTGAAGACGGTGTCGCAGTCGGCGACGTCGAAGCAGATATCCAGGCCACAATCGACGACGAACTCGCCGACGTGACCGACATCACGCGGCAGGTCATCGAGGGCAACCTCTCGACGTTCTGAGACGGCGAGGCGACACCCCTTTACTCGCCGGTAGTCAACTCGCGGGCATGCATCCACCAGACGCCGACAGCGTGCTCGTTCGCCACGGAGAACTCGGCGTCAAGAGCGACCAGGTCCGCCGGAAGATGGAGGACCAGCTGGCGGACAACATCCGTGCGATGCTCGACGCGCGCGCCCTCTCAGGGGATATCGAACAACGACGGAACCGGCTGTTCGTCCACACCGACCAGCCCGAGGACGTGACCGCGGCCGCGGCCGATACGTTCGGCGTCACCTCCGCCTCGGCGGTCACGACCGTCGACTCGACGCTGTCCGCAATCAAAGATGCACTGGCCGTGACCGCACGGGAGCAGTACGACGGCGGTACTTTCGCTGTTAGCGCCCGGCGGGCGGGACCAGCGGAGGCACATCCCTTTTCGAGCACGGACATCGAGTCCGACGGTGGTACCGCCGTCTGGGAGGCAATCGAGGAACTGGGCGGTGAGCCCGCTGTCGACCTCGACAACCCCGATTTCGAACTGTTCGTCGAGTGTCGTGCCGACGAGGCCTACGTCTTTTGTGAGAAACGTCCGGGACCCGGTGGCCTCCCGCTCGGGACCCAGCGACCCGTCGTCGCTCTCGTCAGCGGCGGCATCGACTCGCCCGTCGCCGCCTGGAAACTGATGAAACGCGGCACACCCGTGCTTCCTGTCTACGTCGACCTCGGTGATTACGGTGGCCCCGACCACCGGGCGCGAGCCGTTTCGACCGTCGAAACACTCGCCTCGTACGCACCCGGACACGACCTGTCGCTGTCCGTAATCGACGCCGGTGACGTCGTCACCGACCTCTCTCAAAACCTCGGGTCGCTCCGAATGCTCGTTCTTCGCCGGTTCATGCTCGCAGTCGCCGAGGCTATCGCGTACGAATGCGACGCTGTCGGCATCGTCACCGGCGAAGCTATCGGGCAGAAGTCCAGCCAGACAAGCGCGAACATCGCAGTCACCGATGCTGCGACCACGCTCCCGGTGTACCGACCGAACCTCACCGTCGACAAGTCCGAGATAACCAACCACGCGCGGACTATCGGGACCTTCGATGACTCGACAATCGACACCGGTTGCAACCGTGTCGCGCCATCGCATCCGGAAACCAATGCCTCGCTGGAAGCGGTTCGGGCAGCCGAACCCGACGACCTGTTCGAGCGTGCCAAAGTCTGTGCGCAGGACCGCGCTGTCATCCCCATCGAAAGCTAAATTTCCGGGGCGGGCCAGGGTTGAGCCATGACGCAGGTCTGTCTCGTCGGGAGCGAGGACGTGAATCTCCGGTACGAACTCCTCTCGCGCGAGACTGCGCGAAACGCACTCGCCACCTACGACCTGCAGGAGCCGTTCGCGAATACCGTCGCCGTCGACACCGTGAGCCTCGGCGCGGCGGTTGCGTTGCTCAACGACCTGAACTGGTATCTCGTTCGTTTCGCCGACGCTGCGTTCGTGCGTGACCCGTCGATCAGTGAAACGGAGTGGCTCTCCCGGGACCTCGCCGCGGCGATCCGGGACGATGACGTTGCGCCAGAGGATACCGGTCGCTTTCTCAAAGTGTACGGTATTGTCGAGTCGGACGTACCCGACGAATCTACTGACGAAGCCTCGTCGGAGGGAGAGTCGGAAGCAACGACTGGCACACAGGCGAAAGAGACCGAGCGCCCGCCTGAACTTGTCGAGCCGATGCTCCTGACACGGACCGGTGACACGATTCCCGAATACGATCTTCAGGACGTGGATGACACGCTCATCGTCAGAGTGACCGAATCGGAGTTCGGAGCCTAACTCGGATCACGCCGCGCGCATAGAACGGACAGTTCTCAGTCGAACATTCCGGTCGACATATACCGCTCGCCGCTGTCCCAGTAGACCGTGACCACGAGCGGATCGTCGACGCCGTCCGCGACGAGTTGCTCAGCCACCTTCCGCGCGGCGAGATTCGATGCGCCCGATGACTGCCCGACGAGGATACCCTCCTCGTGGGCAAGCCGCCGGCACTCGTCCTCCGCATCCGAGAGTTCGACCGTCACCACGTCGTCCAGCAGATCGGTGTCCAAGTTGTCGCTGACGAATCCCGGTCCCATTCCCTGGAAGCTATCCTCGCCGGTACCCGGTTCCATCCCCGAGAGGACGGCGTTGTCCGCCGGCTCGACCGCGACGATATCCATCTCGGGGAACGCTTCACGCAGTCGACGGCCGGTGCCGGTGAGCGTCCCACCAGTACCGACGCCCGCGACCAGCGCGTCGACAGTCCGGTCGCCCACCTGTTCGAGTATTTCCTTTCCCGTCGTCTCGTAGTGCGCTGTCGGGTTCGCTGGGTTCTCGAACTGTCGGAGTTGAACGTAGTCATCGCGCTCGCACAGCTCGTCCGCGCGATCCTTCGCGTCGGAGATGTCTCCCTCGACAAGGTCGATCTCCGCGCCGTACGCCTTCATTATCTGTCGGCGCTCCGGCGACTTCGAGGACGGCATCACCAGCACTACGTCGTACCCCTTCGTCGCCCCGACCATCGCCATCCCGATGCCGGTGTTCCCACTCGTCGGTTCGACGAGCGTATCACCCGGTTCGAGCGTCCCGTTTTGCTCAGCCTCGTCGATCATATACTTCGCTGGCCGGTCTTTCGCGGACCCGCCAGGGTTGAACGACTCGACCTTCGCCGCAACGGTCGCCCCCTCCGGTGCGCGAACCGAGACCAGTGGGGACCCGATTGTATCGAGAATAGAGTCTTTCATCGCCGCCGCCTACGCGGGCCCGACTTAAACGCCTACTGAAGGCCCCAAACGATTCGTAGACTTCGAAGATGCGGCAGCACTTTCTGGCGTCGGCGACGATTCACGAGAACATATTAATATCGTCGACCGGCAGCACCGAGTAATCGACTGACAGGGTATCCTTAGTGGCTCGGACTTTGCCGACGAACGCGGAGATGTCCTCTAGCTGGCCCTCCAGCACGAACAGCTCCATACAGTACCGGTCACCGACGTGGCTGTGGAAGTTCGACGCAACGATGGACTCGTGGTCGTGGCGGAGATGCATCATCTTCTCCTCAACCGTCGTCGTCTCGTAATCGAACAGCACGGTGACGATCGCCATCAACTCACGATCCTCCAGTCGCTTGTCTTCGAACTCCCCCATCAGATTCCGCACCGCTTCCCGAACGACCTCGCTGCGACCTGTGTATCCGTGTTCGTCGGCGAACGTGTCGATTCGCTCCTCCAGTTCGTCCGGCATCGAGATACTTACAACGCCCATGTATTAACTCGACGCCGTTGCAGTATTAATAGTTCATATCCGTCCGCACTGGGCGGTACTGCCGCTGTCGTCTGCGTACTCACTCGTCAGGCTGGCGCTGCATAAATACGGAAAGCCCACTCGGGAGAGATATCTCTCCTGAGTGGGCTA
>NZ_JBTWBG010000009.1:0-41748 GCF_054850705.1 Haloarcula sp. H-GB5
AGACGAAATGGCTGAGAAAGGGCTTATCAAGAAAATGGATAAGAACGGACGAGGAAACAAGTATCGACTGACAAGGCGTGGCGTGCGAGACCTCCAAGGCCATCGAGAGTGGGAAAATCAGTATCTGGCTCCGATTGACGAGCTTTCTGTGTAGTGATCTTGAAAGAGTGTAGATCGGAATTTTCCAGAGAATTGGTTACGTGACCGAGGTTAGTGATAGTTTTCAAGAAGCGGTTACACGACTTCAACCCTGAGTCTCAAGCTATAGGCTAAAACTATAGGTTTTTGCTATAGGGTTTAGGTATAGGACAATTCCATTGGCTACAGCTGTACTAACAGGGACTAGATGGTGGTTGTCCGGCGATCTTCAACGGCTTGCTTGAGGTCATCCATGACATCGTCAGTACCCTCTTGAAGCCCTACACGGACGGCTAGTCGAATAATAGCGCTTCGGCTTTCGTCTGTGAGGCCTGACTCTCCGTCGTACGCCTCACGTAATTGATTAAATATATCGTCCATTCGATCATCCTCCTCAAGTGCCTGAAGGACAGCTGCAAGTGTCGGGTCATATGCAGTAACTGTCTCAGAGAGGTCCCCAGCTTCGGCTGAGTCAAGCGCGTCAACAAGGACATCAACGAAAGAGGCCTGATTTTGGGGATCATCGCGATCTAAGCGGTTTCCGGTTGATTCCTCTTCTCGCAGTTCATCCAATCTCTCATCAATATCGTTATCTGTCATTGGCTCTCTCCAAGTCGGTAGTACAGTTCTTCAGCGTTTGCAAGGAATGCATCACGCGCATCTTTGCCAGTCTTTAGAAGGTTATCTTCATTGAGATCAAACAACGTTTGACCCGCTTCAGTGACGGTCCGAATTTGCTGTGAGTCAACGACAAATTCTGGAGCCACGAGATCCGCGAACTCGTTCTCGAAGCGTTCCAAGAGGTCAGCATGAAGCGTAGTCCGCCTGTCAAACAGATTCGGAATGAGCATTCTTAGTCGTACTTCTTGCCCGTAGTTCGAGCGGATCTGTTCAAGATCATCTTCAAGCGAGCGCGCTTGCTTAAGCTCGAAACTACCCATACTGACTGGTGTCACAACGTTCTGAGCGGCCCAAAGGCCATTATAAGTGATATTGTTAGCGAGTCCTGGCATATCCAGTAGGACTACGTCCCACCGGTTGACTGGCTCCACAAACTCGTCTAAGAATGTTTGGAGTCGATTATACCGTTCGTCAACGTTATCAATGTTGCCTAGGTCTGCATCCAGTCCATCAAGATCCGGGTGTGCCGGAATAAGATCGATGCCGGCGTTAGTCTGGTAGACCAGTCGGTCAACAGCCTCCTCGTCTCCGACCATATCTGCTACGTCGCTCCACCGACTTCCCATCGTTGTCGCAACATTTGGGAAGTCGTCCTCATTCTCAATGTCAGTCTGGACCTCTCCGAGAATGCCGAGTGCATCAGCGCAATCCCCCTGCTTCCCGGCTAAGTCTACTACAAGCACACTATAACCGAGGTCATTGAGTGCAGCGCCCAAATGAACCGCACTTGTTGTTTTTCCGGTACCTCCTTTATCGAGGTATAGTGCTGCACGGCGTGTCTCAGACATCATTACCACCCTGTAACTGTACCATATAGGTATATCCTATAGGTTCATGCTATATAAAATATAGTCAGACATGGAATCGTCTCCGAGCTATCGTAACCGCTGAGACCTCTGAATTCCCACGAACTAGCCGGCCTATCTTAGAGTCCTAGAATTATGTTGTTTGTCAAAGGACAGAATTTGAGCGCAGTAGTTGAGACTGGCAGTCTCAATGCATACGAAATGAGATTCAGGGAAATCTTGGCTGGGATAACTGTTCAATCTGGATGCGTATTGACCACGGCAGGGACTATCCGAACATGTCGTTGCTGATCTCATTCTTCGACGCGAAATCCCTTTGCGGGCCCGGTAGGATATTCCGGGCCGATTATCGCGTCACAGTTGTCCACGGCGAGGGTCGCTTGGAGCCTGTCGGAACCGTCTCGATGGAGCTGAACATACCCGTCCCGAGAGCCCTGTGGAGCTTCGTCGACTGAGGCGCAACTGGCTGTAAACCACGTTAGCGGTGTCAACTCGGTACCGTCTATCGTTAGTTCGACTGTGTACTCTGTCTCCCAAGCACCGATATCCTCGAACTCAATACCGCGTTCAGATGGGAGTTCGTACTGGCCCTCTACGACGGCGTTCCCGGTCTCACCGAGGACACGAACGGTTGCGATTTCTGTTGTGGTGGTGTAGTTTACGACGTAGAGATCGTGTGGCTGTTCCGGCGTCTGTGACGGTGCGGGGGATTTTGTCTCGGAGTTGAGGGTCGATGTCTCCCTTTCGGTTTCTGTCGCGGTCGAGGTTGGAGGGTTATGTTCAGTATCTTCATCAAAACTCACCCCCATACAACCGGTAAGAGACATGGAAAGCGCTGAGACTGAAAGAAGTTGTCGACGATTCATACTGTCGTGTGGAAATGAGTATATAAGTGCTTTGTGAGGGCTATGTGAACTGGTAGTAATTCAGTCTGAATATGAGAAGTGCTATGTATATCACCCGTGTTGAGCGGTTCATTCGCCGGCTTCAGTTTCAGCGGGGACCTCGAATTCGAGTTGTCCATCGAGGACGTGTGTTCGGTCGGGTAGCCCCGGCTTGACGAGTTTGACGGTGTTTTCAACGACGAACCGACCGGCCGACTCCGGCCATCGGGTGACCGGGAGGTCGATGAATACGGTCTCATTGGTGATCTCGCCGAACCGGTGGACTTCGACGACTGCAGCCGTCCCCTCTCGGAACAGTGAGACGGACGGATGGGGTTCGTGGTCGCCCATAAACGGTCCTTGGAGCGAGAGCTGTGGCGGGGTGCCGTCACCTCCCAGTGCCACAAACCGCTGTGTGAGCGACTGCAGTTCGGTATCCTCAGGGTGCGAAATCGACGTGTGGAAATGGTCCGGCAAGGGGGCAAACCTGGGATCAACGCCCACGGTAGCGAAATCAGTACCGTCCTCGCGAAATTCGAGATATTTCCCATCATCCCGAGGATTGTCGTCGGTTTTTATTGTCGGGTCCGCGTGTTCGGTTCGCGAGTCAACAGCACTACACCCCGCAGCGGTGGTGGAGGCAGCGGTCAGGGCGGACGCGAGAAATGTACGACGGCGCATAAATGGCGATTTCACCGGCGGTATCAAGAATGCTAAGAATCTGTTATCAATCCCGAACTTGAGCACGCTCTTTTGAGTATTGAACATCGAAACTCTACGGCGGTCATCGGAACTACTGGATCGTTTCAGGCGTCGTGATAATTGATGGTGATCTCAGTCGGCCGGTCGGCACCGTTCAGATGCCAGAGAGTGAACGAATAGTCGTAATGATACTCAGTGGTGTCTGGATCTGGCGGGAAGGCTTGATATGAGGTAACATCATATCGGAGTTGCCCGTCTTGATAGACGGATTCGTCGGTGAAGTCATCAACGACATCTTCAACGAGATATTCGTTCTCTTTGCTATAGTCCATAAGGCCCTCACCTGTTGGAAGGACGCCGACAATGACCGAAATAAACTGCCTATCCGGGTCAAACGTTCTGAAATCCGTTCTGGGGCCGTTGTCGCCTTCTGTTGGCGTGAGTGCTCCCCAGTCGATGAGTTTGCGCGCGGCATCTGGATGCGCGAATATCGTCCCCCAGACTGCGGGGACACCCTCTGAAGGTGTTGGTTGCTGATCAATAATTGCATCCGAGGCAGTCGTTCCGAGCGATGAATCGACTTGTGGCTGGGCGTCGCTACCAGCACTACAACCAGCAAGACCGGTAAGAGCTACTGCACTAGAGAGGTGGAGGATTTTGCGTCGTGACCATTCAGGGACCATGCGCACAGATGACGGCACCAAGATTTATAATCGGTGTATTTGTTTCAACATACTGCAAGGACGATTCAAACGTAGGAACTGTATCAGGTACTTCTCTATAAAAGGCATTGTCTAGTTCTGAATCTCCTCAGCTGGCGTTCGTCCGTTGAATGCTTGGTTCGGTCGTTCGTGGTTGTAGTGGTGTCTGAAGCGTCGTAACCACTGTTTCGCGCTGGATTGACTGCCCCGCCAGTAAGAGTGAAAGCGGTCGATGCGCATGGTCACAGTCTGGAACCACTTTTCGATGTGGTTCCGGATTCGATAGTCGAGCCGACCGCTCAAATCATGACGTGAGAGGGCAGTCAGATAGCCGCCAGCATCGACGAGAAACACTGTATCATCGACATCGTGTTTCTGAGTGAGTCGATGCAGGAACGCCGCCGCGGGGTCAGTCCCGCGGCGGCTGAACACGTCCACTTCGAGCAGCAATTTTGATTCGGTATCGACAGCGGCGTACAACCACTTCTTTTCTCCGTCAATCTCGATTTGTTTCTCATCGACCGCGACCCGCGACGGCTCCGCAGTCGGCGGGTCGCTCTGGGCTTCAGACAGTGTATGCACCCAATTCCAGACTGCTCCGTGAGGGCGATCGACACCCAGCAGGTCTAGGACAGCAACCGTCTCCCTAATCGACAGCCCCGCAGTATGGAGACGCACCCCAAACCGCCGGACGGGTGTCGGGGTGCGCTCATTCTCCCAAACGTCTTGACTATCCTCATCCAACGTTTCTCTGAGGAGGTCTGCGAGTTGCATAGGCACTTCTCGCTACGACCTCCTCGCTTCTCAAACTCGCTCAACTAGACAGTGCCCTATAAAAGGATATATCGGTTATAATATAATTGTATAGGTATGCAGCGTAGGCGATATTTACAGACGATTGGAGCCTGTTCTGCAATGCTGTCACTCACAGGGTGTGTGGAAATGCTTCCGGGTGGGAATGGGGGCTCGGAATATCCGGGTGGGACACTGGTCGTGGAGAATACCGGTGACAGCCCTGTGAAAGTCTCGGTAAACACAAAATTAGAGTTGTTTGATGCCACACTTGACACAGTGGTCACAGGAGGTGAAACGGTTGTTCGTCGTGAATTTGTTACCGCTGAATCGGGTGATATCGTGACGCTTGAAGCTCTGCTTGGAAAGACTGGTGAAACAATCAGATTCCAGTTTCTCCCCGCAGGCAGTGGTGAAGATACTCCGCCAGAAGTAGCTCACCTTACTTTCGAGACAGCTGTTGAGGCAAGTGCAACTTGGACCGCGACAAGTGGGACATGAATCGGCTCATAGAGCGCCGATGTCGAATGGATAGTTGACGTTCCGAACTTTACTAACGGATGTCTCCGATTAGTCTGACAAGTTTCTGGATGCTACTAATACAACCATTCCAGTTGGAACGAGCGTATACACAAGGAATCATAATGAAGTACACTCGGAAAATATGAGAAATGTTCCCGCCAAACCAAGGAGTGCTGAGCAGAGTATAATGAGGACATTCAGGCGGCGCTTAAGATCAGTCATTATCCATAGCGTTTCGAGAGTTGTGGATAAGCGCGATGGTCCTAACTCGATACGATATTTGATGCGTAAGTGAACTCACTACGATGGTAATAAGGAGAGTTCTCAGTGCAAGAAAGTTCTGCAAGTTCAAGGAGATTGAGTGTCTCTCTATAATATGTCCACTCCATACAACCGGAGAAAATTATTAAAATTCGGTGTACTAGCTCTGGGAAGTTCTGTGGCTGGGTGTAGCTCATTTCGAACGCCGTCATCGGATGGAGTACGACTTGTGCGAGCGCATATTATCAATAGCGTTGATGAAGACTTCGATGTTGCCGTACATCTCCTTGATGGCGACGAAACTGCCTATTGGAAGATCGTTCAGGTAGAGGGAAATTCGCCTGGTTTACAGGCAGGTGGAGTAACACTTCAGGGTATCCCGGAGACTCCAGGCGAATACGTCGCTGCCGCTCGGTTAGTCGATGTTCCGGGAGTGGATC
The DNA here is from genome assembly GCF_054850705.1 of Haloarcula sp. H-GB5. NCBI lineage: Archaea > Methanobacteriati > Methanobacteriota > Halobacteria > Halobacteriales > Haloarculaceae > Haloarcula > Haloarcula sp. H-GB5. The sequence goes on from NZ_JBTWBG010000009.1 coordinate 5,928, forward strand.
CTGTAACCTACGATGTTGCCACTGCAGCCAGAGAACACGACTCTTCCTGTGCTCGCATCCGACTGTTGATACGGAGTCCCAAAGACGAGGGCCTCTCGATCTCGTTCCGAACCAGCGACTCTGCGGAGTTTTGGAGTTGTGATCCGAATGCGAACTGAATTTGAGAAGAGCATTGTTTTCGAGTAGGTGTTCCGACGCACATAGGTTGACAGATACGGACCCTGCTGATAGGTATATAAATTCATATCTATCAAATATACCCTGAGACGTGCATCGCCGCCAGCCGGCAGCGTTAGCCTCCAGCCAGTCTACCAGTGGTTTGTCTTTGGTGGACGACGGCAGCAGGTCACCCTTCTACTCATCGTTTATGACTCAAGAGTTATCTGATACAACTGGTTGATTACCCCTCAGATAGATTAATTTATTTTTTGCTATCTTGTAAGCATATTAGATATGAAAGTATTTAATCTAGCTTCTAGAAGCGGCTATGGATGAATCACACTGACGAAGAGCATAGCGAAACGATGGGTGTGTTGAAATCTATCCTAACAATAGGTGTATTCGCAGAAATCTTGTTTGTCGGAATCATGATTTTTATTTCTATTCCTATTCTTATCTCATTCGTCTACGGGACCCCATTAGCGATCATTTTTGCGGTGTTTACAGCTTTCGAGGTACCTGAATAAATTTGGGCAGGGTCTAAAACTACCCTGGATGCACTATCTGTCCCCATCAGGGTTGCACAAATGATTTCACCCACCGACAAGCAACTTCTATCGCCCTTCACCGATGAATCGACGTACGTTGCTGGCGACACTTGGAACGACCGTCAGCGGAAGTCTCGCTGGTTGTCGGACTATCACAGAGGAGGCACCCCCCGCTGGAAGCCTCCGGTTTACGAACCAAGATTCCCTGCCACACACGATACAACTGGCCGTAACAGATGTCGGTAGCGAACTAAATACTGACACTGGAACACTGACTGGGACGGTAACTGTCCCGGCTCCACAACGCAACCTGACTGCTACGGAGCAGTTATCACCCGAGACCTCAACGGAGTACACTGACGTGTTCACCGACCCGGTTTGGTATGAGATCGAATGTACTGTCGATCACCGCCAGACAGCAGATAGAGAGGTCATGGCTCAGGCACTATTCCATCCAGCTCCGCCAGAAAGAACCTACGTGAACTACCTCCACGCACTCCTCAGAGACTCGGGTCGCATTGAACTAGCAGTCATCACTACGGAAAACACCGGTCGGTACACACCAGCAGCACCAGAATAACCCTTGTTGTAAATCCGTGGAACATGGTAGTGAAAGTTGTGAAACATCGATCCAAAGAGCGAGTAAAACGAGTCCATATCGCTGGAACTAATGTCGTGATTCGGTAGTTTCAGCATGTGCCCTCCGACACAGACGTACTCCTCCGGTCAATCCGACGCTGGATAATGGCTGCAGTGTTTACACTTGGCATCGGTGTACTCACGCTTGCCAACACCGGTTTTATTACCACCGATTATCAAAATGGACTACTCTTTGCTGTGGCAGGTGGTGCAGGTGGGCTCGTCTCTGTGATTGCAGGATTGCGAATACTTGGGACGCTCAGCGACGATACAACTCGGTCCGAAGGCTGACATCCTGTACCAATAGAATTGCTGACCTCACAAGAACCGAGAGCCTCAAGCGCCGCTGCAAACGGGAGCTGAAGCTCCGAGATTTTTGATAGTCACACGGTACAGATGACATCGCAAGCTAGGTATCAGTGAATGATCGTGTTGGTCAGTCTGAGAGGCCCCTGATCAAAACTAGTCTGATAGATACGGGTCTAATTCGGTCTGGCGAGACTTTCCTCATTTTCTTCTCCCTCTTCCCCACCACCATCACCGCCTTCTCCGTCGTCTTCGTTCTCTTCATCGCCTTCACCAGGGAGACCACAGCCAGCAAGCATCCCGGTTGTGACAGCAGATGAGGTGGCAAGAAATTTGCGTCGGTGCACACGTAGCCATTCTTATCCAAGTAAATAACAGTTGGTGCAGAGACACATTTCCAAGAACTGAGCCATTGCACTGCTGTATAGTCTTTTGTTTGTATTTACTGTGATTGAACCGGTCAGTCTCGATATTGCCCCATATCTACCTAAACCAGGTTTCAGAAGTCACTGACAAACCGGCTTGATAGGCTAACCTACCAACAAGTCTGACTTCGATTGGAGATATCGGAGTTGCGTTAATTCGATGAAAAGTTTCAGTTGTAATCAGTTACATACCTCAGATGCAAACCCATGAAGAAAATCCTCGCAAGCGTCGGTATCGGTAATGCAACCGTTGATACCATCCTGCCCTCCACGACTGTCACACCTGGCGAAACCGTCAATGCTGAGGTGCATATCACCGGCGGCAACGCTCCACAAGATGTTGGAGCCATCCGTTTCGAACTAGAAACCCGTGCGAAAACTGACGAGGGGCATACGGATGTCGATATTGATCGATTCGCACTGACCGATTCACTCACTATTGAGCCCGACACGGAAGAAACTCGCATTGTTGAGTTCGATATCCCGTATGAAACTCCGGTAACACTCGGCAACACGCAGGTATGGATTGAGACGGAACTCGACATAGACCTCGCAGTTGACCCCGAGGACACCGACTATCTCGATGTCCAGCCGACGCCACGGCTTCAGGCAGTCTTCGACGCGATGGACAACCTGGGCTTTTCGTTTCGAACTGCCGACTGTGAACTTGACCAACGTGGCCGCTATACCGCAGGCCACACATTCGTTCAGGAGTTCGAATTCCGCCCACAGTCCGGACCGTTCGTCTCTGTCCTAGATGAAATCGAGCTTATCGCTCAGCCCGCTGCTGAGGCTCTCACCATCTATGTCGAAATCGACCGTCACGGTGGATTGTTATCAGAGATGACCGATGCCGACGAGCGAACCACAAGTACAACGATCAAGAGTACCGACGTTGCAACCATCCGCGATCAACTCAAGTCTTTGATCGAAGCACACACCTGAGAACGGTCAGTACCACGCTCATAGATTGACCTCTGTGTAGTCGTGGTGAACGAGAGTCTTCAACACGCGCTCTGTGTTATCAATTATTTCGGATTTTGGGCATCAGAACTGTCGAATGCGAATCAAACCGTCGCTTGTGACTTAGAATATATCCAGGGCATTTGGACCGGCTGAGCTATGTCCTGTGAATTATATGCTATCCTCAACTTCACGCCTATAACGACGATGAGTTCACGACTACGTCACCCCCTAGTTGCTGTCGGCGTGGCCTTGGTTTTGACCGTTCCCTGGATTGGAGTGTTCCTCTCATATGGTGGATACGGAACGGTCCATCCGGGTGAGAACATCACAGCCGGAACGGCTGTCCTTGTCGGTGGTGCAGCCATTCTTGGGGCAGCGTTCCTTTTGGCCTGGGCGGCCGAAACCGCCGAAAAAGACGTGCCTCGGGCGTTTGCTATTGCCGTCCTCGCAGTTCTTGCAGTGGCACCCGAGTACGCCGTCGACGCGCTGTATGCATGGCAAGCGGGTGCCGGTTCTAGTGAGGCGGCAAATCTAGCCGTCGCAAATATGACCGGTGCGAACCGCATCCTCATCGGCCTTGGCTGGTCAGGGATTGCCTTATTCAGCATCTATCGTGCAACGCACAGTTCCGACCCTGCCGTTGAAGATCGCGACGGGTTCTTTGCCGACGTTGTCACGCTTGATCGAGGTATTGCGTTGGAAATCATGTTCCTCCTCGCTGCGACGGTGTTCGCGTTCTTTATTCCACTCAGCGGAGGTATCGGCCCGGTTGATACGCTCATTCTTGTCGGGCTATACCTGTTGTACCTCCTCATCATCATCCGTGGTGACGTTGATGAGACTGAACAACACGTAGGCGTCCCCGCGTACTTCCAGTCGTTATCACAACTCCCCCGTATTGCTGCTGTGCTGATTGGATTCGCGTTCTCGGGTGCAATCATTTTTACCGCAGTTCATCCGTTCGCAGAGGGGCTTGAGCAACTCGGATTGCAATACGGGGTTCCCGAATTCTTTATGATTCAATGGCTTGCCCCACTGGCTTCTGAAAGTCCAGAACTCATCGTTGTCGCCTATCTTGTAAACAAGGCCCGTACGACAGCAGGGTTCAATGCTCTCATCTCGTCGAAGCTCAACCAGTGGACACTTCTCATCGGGACGCTCGCCGTAGTTTACTCTATCTCCGCTGGACAGGTTGGCACGCTGCCATTCGATTCAAAACAGGCGGCTGAAATATGGATTACAGCGGCTCAAAGCTTCTTTGCCATCGCTATTCTAACGAACTTCGAAATCAGCATTCGTGAAGCCGTCGCGTTGCTCGTACTATTTACCACCCAGGTACTCGCGGAGTTCTACGTCATTCAGACATATTCGGAGCCTGCCGCGACCGAAATCAGTATGTTCATTTTATATGCCTATACCGCTGTCTACGTTCTTCTCGGGGCCGTACTGTTCGGCATGCGCCGCCGAAGTGTCGAGTCTCTCGTCTCACGGACCATCACCACGGCACGTGATGCGATTTGGAGCAATACGGAGCAGGCTGAAGTGGCGGATTAGTCGTCGACGGATTTGTCCTCTGGTAAGTCTTGTCTGACTAAAACATATCTCGCCTCTTCAGCGAATGCAGGGCCCGGTATCGGCGATATAGTGTCGTCGTCATCAGTAGCGATTCCAGCAATACCAACGGATTGAATCTCGTTATCAGCCCGTAGCTCCATCCAGCCGATGCACTCTCCCTCAACAGTGTCACTCATATGGTGAGCCTCTTTCTGGAAATATCGCTCTGGAACCACATAAATGTGGAAGTTGAGACTATAGGCGGTTTAGCGCGGCTGTGATGCGTTGTTTCCGACGAATTAGGGAGCGGGAACTGCTTCAAATCTCCTCTCGTGTGCGTCTTCCTGTCGAACTATCGACTAGATCGTGGTTTTCTGAGACTCTCGATAGCGTTGCCACTCAGAAATCTGCGCTGACCCAGACCGAGGACCCTACTATCCGATACCTGTCTCCTTCTTCAGCAGCGTCAGTGTGTTATCGGCCGTCACGACCGGCGCGTGCTCGTACTCGCCGTTCAGTTCGACCTGCACAAGCAGATCGATCGCTCGCCAAATCGAGTAGAGCAGACATGCGAACGCGAAGTAGAAGAACCGCAACCCGAAATTCTTCGACGTTGTCGCCGCCATGAACCGCTTTATCGATCGGTAGCCACTCTCGATTTCCCACCTGTATCCATACTCTGTAAGGTGCCCACTCCCCCGATTCGTCATGAACACCGAATACTGCCGGTGATCGTCGTGCTCGGAGTCTTCTTTCCGGCGGTAGATCAGCGTCGTCTCGTGCCACTCATTCTTGCCCAGATGGAGCTTGCGATCGGTCTCGTATCGGTCCTGATTCCGTTGGAGCAACCGCTTGGCCTGGGCTTTCTCGCTGGTCTGCATCCGTTTCGGGACGACGTAGGAGAGCCCGCGCTGGCTGATCATCTCCAGGACATGCTGGCTATCGAACTCCCGACCCATCAGCACGTTATCGACGTGGACGAGCTCTTCAGCCGACTCCAGCAAGTCCTCGACGATTTCCTTGCGTGACTCGCCTTTCCGCACGGGGCGAGCATCGATGACGAGTGGAACAGCGTTACCGACCAACTGGACTGTAGCCCACTGGTAGGCGTACTCGTCGGTGTTCTCCTTCGTTCCGATGATCTCGTCCTCGTGGCCCGTACGGTCGCCCGTGAAGGGGTCAGCTTCGGTGATGTCGATCGCGACGATGCCTGCGCGAAAGAACTCCTCCGTCTCTGCGACCTTGCCGATGAGTTGCCGGATCGCCCGTCGATACATCGCTCGAACCTCCGGTATCGAGAGGTCACGTAGGTGGTCGCGGTGAGCATGTCCGAGTGGTGTCCGCTCTCGCGTTGACTCGTAGATGAAGCTGCGAGCGCCCTCGTTGGCGGCCAAGTTCTCACGCAGTCCGAGATAGGTTTGTAAACCCCAGAAGGCGTTCTCGTGAATCTCACACCCGTTACCACGGTCTAGCGAGAACGCCGGGAAGACAACGCGGCTGACCTGTTCTATGATCGTCTCTGTCCGGCCCAAGATGCGTTGCTCGTTCGGTGCCGAATCCTCGACGTCGCTGTCCCGGTAACAGAGCTTCTGCTCAGGGTCGCGTGGAACCGAGACATCTGCATTCTGGGCTTTAATGAGAAGAGTCCGGGCAGTTGTCTCCACCGTCTCACGAAGGTCGGCGGTGAACCGGGTGTTCCAACTGCGCCACAGCGTCGATTGATCTGGAACCGTCTCTAACCCCAACTGATCGCATACGGCTGGCGCGTTTCCCAAATAATCAACGAGGGCCGTTTCGTGCTCCCAGCCGTGGAGTTCCTTCAGTACAAACATCCGAAAGAGTGTGTCCATCTCGTAGCGGGTTGAGCCCTCGTAGCGGTCGTGGACATTGAATTGGAAGTACGCCATAGGAAGTGAACAGACGAGCTGCTCAACCGAGTCGTGACTCTTGTGACCGAACCACGTCTCCGAGACCGTCCGAACATCCGATTCTAGTCCGGTAAGCGACGTCCGATCATACGACGGCGACGTATCGTAGGCTGGCCAGTTGGCGTACGGTCGTTGCGCGATAGATTGAAAAACGGCTCGTCGAGACTCAAGAGTCGGAGCCATCAACAGACGCTGGATAGGGCACGCTCAAGAACGCATCCACATCTTTAGATACGCCGACGTACGGACTACAGGACTCTGTAACCGTTCTGTACGAGACCCGGATATAGTTTCCACGGAGCGCCTCGTCTGGTTTGTGTCGACCAACTACCTCAATTGCCTGCCACAGCTCCGGGTGGAAGAGTCCGCTGAGAGCGATCGTTCCTCTATTTGGGGGTTGCACGGGTTGCTGTCGCTTTGAACGACGCGATGATGTGACGACCCGACTCGAGTTGGAGCCGCTCTCGACTGTCTTCAGTTACAAGAGCATACAGAGGGTCTTCGGGCCCTATATCGACAGAAACCAGCGAAATCGCGTCACCGCGGTCGATACTGCGTACGTGCCCGTCGAATCGGTTTCGGGCACTCGTTGCGCTTTCCGTCGGCGTCTCAGCCGGATCGTGTAGCGTTACCGTATCAGCACGAAGACTCACCTGCACCGTGTCAGTATTTGCAGGGACGATTGCCCGTACATTTCCAGCAGCGGTCGTTACAGTTCCGAGTTCGCCAGTCCGCGTCACGACGGTCCCGTCTAATACTGCTTCGGTGGTTTCCGCAACCGACGAGTATCCCGTACAAAGCCGCTCAAATCGGGAGAGTAACTCGTATGCATTTTCAGTGAGAGTGCTTCCGCCACCACCAGATCCTCCGCGCTGTCGTTCGACCAGCGTCCCGAAAGCTTCCTCCAGTACAGTTATGCGCTGGTGCGAGCGGGAGTAAGACCGGCCGAGTTCGTCAGCAGCCTTATGAATCGATCCGATCTCGTCTACAGCTTCGAGGAGTGACACGTCCTGCTGTGTGAATTCCACACTATCTGCCCGAAGCTGTGCGTCGAAGCTCGCGTCCATACCGGGTCAAGATGGGCAGGGAGCAAAACAATTATGCCGGTATCGAAATAACGCCGATGTATCGATGACAGAACATCGTACACGACGTGCGTTCCTCGCGAGTAGTGCAACAGCAGCGGCGCTTGGCCTTGCGGGCTGCTCTGGTAACGGTAGTAACGGCGGTGGCAGCACGGCGACTGATAATCCGACGGAGACCAGCGGCGACGACGGGACCCCGACAGACACGCCGATGTCGGATTCCATGACCATCTTCCACGCCGGATCGCTCGCGCCGCCGTTCTCGGCTGCCGAACCGCAGTTCGAGGAGGAGTTCGACGTCGACGTGAACCGAGAAGCTAAGGGATCCGTGGCCTCGACACAGAAGATCACCCAGCAGGGTCGGTCAGCCGACGTGCTCGGTACCTCCGACTTCCGGCTCATCCGCAACCGGGTACTCCCCGACTACGGCGACTGGTACGCCATCTTCACAACGAATTCGATGTCGATCCAGTACCGAGAGGACTCCCCCGGGGCAGATGACATCTCGGCCGACAACTGGTGGGACGTGCTCTCGCGGGACGGCGTCACCATCGGGCATTCGGACCCTGCGGTCGACCCCGGTGGCTATCGCGCGGTGATGACGCTACAGTTGGGCGCCGAGGAGTTCCAGGGCGAGCGGCTCTACGACGAGGGGACCCTCGACGCCCTGATGAGCAACACGACCGTCCCAACGGGCACCGAGACGAACCTCGAGGGCCAACTCGAGTCTGGTGAGCTCGACTACGTGCTGTACTACCAGTCCATCTCGGCGACCTCCGGGCTGCCGTACGTCGACCTCCAGCCGGAGGTTGACCTCTCGCAGGCGACGAGTGAGTACGCACAGCACTACGCGAAGGCAGAGGTCGAGACCGACAGCGGCACCTTCACCGGTGCACCGATCGCCTATGGTCTGACCGTTCCGAGCGTTGCCGAGGCCCCTGGTCGCGGCGCCCAGTGGGTCGAGTATTTCGCCACCGAGCCGGGTCGGGCGATCCTCGAAGAACAGGGACTCGTCCCCGTCGACCCCATCGTCGTTCCCGCGAGTTCGGAGGACGCCGTCCCCGACAACGTGATGAACGTCGCCAGCGCACAGAGCACACTCGGGCCACTGGAGCTGTAGCGGGGTCTGTCGCCATTTCACCGATATTTATGCACAACGTTCCCCGCTTCACAGACTATGGCAACGGAGACTGAACGCCGCTTCGAGATTACTGCAGTCGGGCGGACGCCACTGGTCGTGGCATTCGTCGTCGTCCAGGCACTGGCATTCGCCGCTGCGTATTCGGTCGGCCAGCCGACTTGGTACGCCTACTTCATCGTCGGCAGCACGGCTGTCACCGCGTACGCGCTCGACGGCACCTCGTTCACGGTCGCGACGGCGACCGCCGGTAGTCTCCTCATGGTCGCTTTGGGGCTGCCCCTGTTCATGTTCGTCGCACGGCAGACTCCCTCACTCGTCATCGAGAAGGCACTGGATCCAGACGTCCACCGCGTACTCTATCTCGGTGTGTATGGTCCACTGTTGGCGGCCCTGCTCAGCCTCCTGTTTGGTGTCCCACTGGCACACCTGCTGGCAAAAGGGTTCTCAGGTCAGCCACTCGTCGAGAGTCTCGTCGATCTCCCGCTTGTCGTTCCCCACTCTGTCGCAGGTATTATTATCCTGTTCGGCTTTGGGAAGGGCGGCGCTTTCCCGCAGTTCTCGGTCCTCGGAACGATGGTTGGAATGGTGTTGGCGATGGCGTTCGTCTCGGCCCCGTACGCGGTCAACGCCAGCCGCGAGGCGTTTGAGGCCATCGACGACCGTCTTGAGTACGCCTCTCGCATCCACGGCGCCAACAAGTGGGAGACCTTCCGACGGGTAACCGGCCCGCTGGCTGTCCGAGGCATGATCACCGGCGGCGTGCTCGCGTGGGCCCGTGCCGTCTCCGAGTTCGGTGCCGTCGCGGTGGTTGCCTACTCTGTGGAGTTCTTTTATCCGTTCGCAGGCGGGAAGGTAACCGCCCAACACGCACCCGTCTTCGTGTACAACACGTACCTCCAAGGTGGCCTCGAGGAGAGCGGAGCAGTCGCGTTCTTACTCTTGGCCGTCTCGGCAGCAATCTTCCTCCTCGTCCGCTACCTGACCGACGATGGCACAACAGGAGGGATGCCATGACCCGGCTCACTGCCGACATCCGCTCGACGTTTACCGCCGACGGTGCGGAACCGTTTACCGTCGATGCCGCAATCGAGGTCGAGTCCAACGAGACCTGTGTAATACTTGGTCCGAGTGGGAGCGGCAAGACGCTGCTGTTAGAGACGATCGCCGGCTTCCACGAGCACACCGGGGTAGTGACGGCGAACGAAACGGATATCACGGGGCAACCGCCGGAGGAGCGGGGATTCGGCTTCGTGTTCCAAGATTACGCGCTCTTCCCGCATATGACCGTCCGAGAGAACGTCGAGTACGGCACCCGGTACCGGGAATCGTCGCGTGATGCCGACGAGCTGCTCGCTGAACTCGGTGTGGCCCATCTCTCGGAGCGAAACCCACCGACCCTGTCGGGCGGAGAGAAACAGCGGGTCGCCCTCGCCCGAGCGCTCGCGATTCGCCCCTCTGTGATGCTGCTTGACGAACCGCTGGCAGCACTCGATGTCCCGACACAACAGGCCCTGCGAGACGATCTCGTCGATGTACTTGACGACGTGACTGCGGTATACGTGACGCACAACCGCACGACCGCCCGCGCTGTCGCCGACCGGATCGTCGTGATGCAGGACGGGCGGGTCGTTCAGCGTGGCACGCCCGAGGACGTGTTCGAACGGCCCGCTTCGCCGATGGTCGCCCGGTTCACCGGGGCGAACGTCATCGACCTCTCAGTAGCGCCCTCGCTACGCCGCATTCTCGATGAGGGCATCGACCCCCAGGCACGCTCCGACGGGAGCGGTCGGGGGCCAGTCGATCGCGACAGCGATACCGACGCAGCGACCCAGGTCGCCATTAGACCGGAGGCAATCACACTCGGCGACGCTGACGGGGACCTGTCTGCGACCGTCGAGCGCGTCGTTCGCGAGGATGCAACGAACCGCGTGACGCTCGCGTTCGACGACGTCACTGTTGAAGCGTTCGCTACCTCGCCACCGGTCGTAGGCGCAGAAGTCACCCTGTCGTTCCCGCGCGATCGCCTCCATCCCTGTTAGCGGCACGCCCATTTGGCTCGGTAGCCTGTTCAGCCGTTCGTTTCAACCAGTTTGACCGGGTGATGCCAGCGGCATCCGTGTTCGATGTATTGAGAACAGTAGTGGGAGTCGCACCCACTGCCGTCGTGTCGTGGTCATGTGCGCTACCGGCTGAGCCGATGGACTATACGGCACTCACGTCAATGCATCGGACTGTCGTTCGGAGGAAGTGTTCGTCTCCCGATTCTGCCGATGCCCCTCGAATTGAGGCTGTGACCTCCGACTGCTTGGTCCCCGGTAGGTATTTCTCTGTCGTGAACGTGTACACACTATGGCACTTAGTGCACGCAACAAGCTCACCGGCACCGTCGTGTCCGTTGAAAAGAGCGATATTATGGCGGAAGTCGTGATAGAGCTGGGTGATGGACAGACCATTACCTCCACGATTACGCGCGGATCAGCCGATCGACTAGAGCTGGCTGAAGGAGACGAAGTAGATGCCGTGATTAAAGCCAGCGAAGTGATGGTAAACAAGGACTGAAACCGTCTCACCCTGCTTGTAGCGAATCACTCCGATTTAGTGACTCATTATTGATGTATCAACTCACATCGGTTGACTGACGGAGCGTCCTCGAGTGCAAATACCGAGGGCGGCGATCCCGAGAGAGGTCAACGAAGGATGAGAGTTCTTCCTTACGAACTGGTTCAGAACCGTATGCATTGAGATGGCCAGTCTCAACTTCTGCATAAATGACAGAACAGTCAAAATCAGCAGTCACCTCTAATGTGAGATACGCGCTTCGAGATTACAAAACATAACCGCAACAGGCACTCTTCCACTATTTCTGACTTCGTGAAAATGAGGAACTAATGAATACCGCACGTATCGTTCCAGAGCTATGGTGATATAGCTGGTAAATCAGGACGAGAATCTACCGAGTCGGTTTCAGGGACAGAAAGCCTACAACATTCAAACCAAGATTGCCAGCTAGCGATGTCTAGAGAGACATCTACCTGCCGTCAGTTTTTGAAACTCGGGAGTGTCGCTCTCACGGCAGGGCTTGCAGGCTGTAGCAGCGTATTGTCGTCATTCCCTGAGCCATCACAGTCATCACAAGCGGGGGACCCACAGGATGATCCGTCCCCACAAACCGAGGGGACCGAGTACACTCAGGTCTACCGTGATACGATCCCATCAGTTGTATTGGTTGATACAGGACAGGAGCAGGGTACCGGGTTTTTGTACAACAAGACACACGTCGTCACGAACGCACACGTCGCTGGCAACGCAACAGAGGCACAACTCCAGTTCCACAACGGTACGTGGAGCGACGGAATAGTACAGGGCACCGATTCGCACAGCGACCTCGCTGTTATTTCTGTGACCGATGCCCCTGATTCGGCACAGCCACTTGCCTTCGTCCAGGATCTCCCCGTTATCGGGCAGGAGGTCGTCGCAATCGGTAACCCATACAATCTGAATGGGACAGTCACGTCAGGCATCATTAGCGGTCTCGATCGATTGATTCCGTCACCTGCTGGATACCGGATTCCGGATGCAATCCAAACGGACGCTGCGGTGAACCCCGGAAACAGTGGTGGACCGTTGATGTCGCTTGACGGGAACGTCATCGGTGTCGTCAATTCCAAACAGGGCGATAACATCGCGTTCGGGATTTCGGCTGCGCTCACCCAGCGTGTTGTTCCAGAACTTATCGAGTCAGGCAGCTACGAGCACGCGTACATGGGCGTATCACTACAAAAGGTCACACCGACGATTGCGGAGGCAAACGATATGAGTGAGCCTCGCGGCTTACTGATCGTACAGACAGTTCGCGGCGGGCCAGCTGACGGTGTGCTCCAACCAAGCGATATCGAGTTTGTGGACGGAGTACAGATACCGGTTGGCGGGGACGTTATTCTCGCAATTGACGGCGAAAGGATGAGTTCATTTGAGGACTTGGCGAGTTACTTAGCACTGCAAACACGTCCCGGTGATACACTCCAAGTGACAATCCTTCGTGATGGGGAAGAGCGAATGGTTGAGCTCTCACTTGTAGCGCGTCCCGAACAATCGCAGTCGCCACTCCAATAGGTGAGTAACGACAGATGGTTCACGACTGCTGAGAGCGTCAGTGGCTCTACCCACCACCGTGAGCACGGTACGTTCTTGCTGTCTTGAGAATGGTAGTTGATGATAGACGCTTGCAGGATCTACTCGCTCAAGCGCGTTGGGTGGTTTCCTCGAAGGGTTGCACGACGACAAAACCGCTCTCGCCCTCAAAAGACATCTGATACGTCTCACCAGATGACTGCCCGATAGAGTCGCTCAGGCTGCGGTCCGTATCGATGCTTGGCGACAGGTCATTTGACCACGCGACAGTCGCATCCGGGTCGGTCTTGACTGGTGGCTCAAGCACTAACGGATCGCCGTGCGTGGTAACCGCAATCAATCCGGGACCCGAGAGGAATACGTTTGTGAGTCCAGCCGCTGAAGCTCCACCGAGACTGCCAATAGTGCCGATTTCGTAGTCCACACTGTCCTCGAAGGCAAGCACATCGTTGCCGTTGACTGAAAGTGACTCTGATTCGCCGAGAGAAAGAATTTGAACCTTTTTCCCCTGATCAGCGACGTACACGTGACCATCGCCTTCGACTTCCATGACAGGCGTCCCTTCGCTTGAGACTTGGTCCTTGATGAACCCAGTTAATCCACCCTCGGCAGAGGACTTGCCGGTGAATGTAAGGTCTCCTTCGTAGGCAACCATTGCTCCGGCTTTGGTTAGTACTGTACCGTCAACGTCTATATCAAGCAGTTTGCTGCTCTCCAGTTCGAACCGCCCTTGACTCTCATCTGGTGCGTTCTGAGAGACGAAATCGTTCAGTTCTATTTGTGTACCAGGGCACGGGGACCCTACTGTAGGATTTGACAGCGAATAAAATAAAAATACAGTTCATCGGTTGATAGAACATATCACTTTTCTCGGGCTTCCCCACCCGACATCGGTGTCGATCTCGGCATCGTACTTATCGGAGATCTCACGAGCCTCAGCGAAAACCTTTTTTGCAGTGACCTTAGCTACCTGTTGGATAACGTCTTCCAGAGTTAGTCCCACTGCGTTGCCATCATCTTCGACGGCTCGCCGACCACGTGTAATTTCAGCATTCGGGTGAGCTTCTAAAGCGTACTTTAGCGCCTGTTTAGCCATCTCTGAATCAGCTACCGGAATGAGAACATGTGAATTCGTGCTCGACACACGGACAGTCAGCTGATAAATGTAGTAGATAACTTATCTCAATACTCGACGTTGGATTCGGAACTTATACGTGTATTTGAGGAATATTTTTCAATATGATCTCTATCCTTTTCCTCATTGGTCTGTTGGCAGCGATATTCGTTGGCTTCAATATCGGTGGGTCGTCGACGGGTGTCGCGTGGGGGCCTTCGGTCGGCGCGAAAGTCGTCAACAAGACCGCTGCTGCGGCGCTGATGACTTTTTTCGTCTTTCTCGGTGGGTGGACTGTAGGTCGCAACGTGATCAATACACTCGGAGGTGAGATTGTTCCTGAAACCGCGTTCTCCATCGAGGCGAGTATCGTTGTGCTCTCATTCATCGGGTTGGGGATGTTGTTTGCCAATATCTATGGCGTCCCTGTGTCGACCTCGATGACGGCTGTCGGTGCGATTGCGGGACTTGGTCTCGCGACGAACTCGTTGAATTGGGCCGTGATGGGCGAAATCGTTGTTTGGTGGATTATCGCTCCGATCATCGGGTTTTGGTGTGGTGCCGTGATTGGGCGCTACCTCTACCCCCACTTAGATCGCCTCTTTGCGATCCAGCAGACTGAGGGGCCGCTCATCACGTATGACTCGACAGGAACGGTTCCACGGCCGGTACTCGGCCCTGGAACGACACCGCGTGAACTCGTCAGTACGACTCTCGTCTTGATCATCGCCTGTTATATGTCGTTCAGCGCAGGCGCAAGCAATATCGCGAACGCTGTTGCGCCGCTGGTCGGTGGCGGTCTCCTCGGTCCGGACTGGGCGGTTGGTCTCGGAACCGTCGCTATCGGTATCGGGGCCTTCACGATTGCCCGGCGGACGATGGAATCCGTTGGGAACGGGCTCACCGATCTTCCACTGATGGCTGCAACGATTGTGATGGTCGTCGCTGCGACGATCACGACGGTCGCCTCGTGGCTCGGTATTCCGATCAGCCTCGCGCTTTCGACCGTCATGACTATTGTCGGTCTTGGATGGGGGCGAGCGACACGTATCGCGACTGTGCCTGACCTCGCCCGAGGTGAAATCGAAGGTGGTGTATCAGTTAATGCTGTAACGGTGGAAACGGATGAGGAGGTGCCAGGGATCGGTGATGAACGCGCAGAAGACCTGCAGGATGCTGGCGAGTTGTTTGACCCGTCGGCAGTGGTGCGGTTTGTTTCGTTTTGGATTATCGGCCCGTCGGTCGCGACTGGCCTGTCGTATCTCTCGTTCGTCGTCCTCCCAATAGCATAAACGACCGCCACGGCACTCGAATACTCTGTTCTAAGTGGTTCCTGGCTGCCAGACCTCGAAGGATTTCGGGCTGCAGTTCTTCTCCCTCGCATTTGCCTGCCTGTTGTTCTCGATATAGCGAGCAGTGGATCTACTCGTGCAGGTCGAGTTGACTGGTGAATACGAGCATTCGCCGATCGCAACAGCCGACAATACGCTGACGCTGTTGAAGAAGGAAATGGGAATCGGATAGTGAGGGGCTCTCTCCGTGTTAGCGCCTCGTCTGAGTGGCTACACTATCCGAAGTCTCGGAAATGTCTCGGATTAGTTTCCAGTTCAACAAGAATCACCGTTTGGAAAGGGATCTGAAACAGATTCCGCTCGTCGGTTCGACCGAAACCACGCATCATAGACCCTCTAAACCCGCTGTAGTCTCAACTCCCCGATTCCAACAGAAGTTGAGACTGGTCGTCTCAATGCATAAGATTGGATTCGACGGTTGGACGGCAATCGTTTTCCCCGCTACCCTTCGATTGAATTGTATCGATTGCCGAGTACGTCGCTCCGGCTGTGTATACAGATACAACGTATGCCCCTCGCTCAACTCCTCGAACAGTACGTCAGTCTCGGTATCTTCGTCCTCGCTGCAGGGCTCAGCATTCTCAGCTTCCTCGCATGGCGACGGGAACGCGATGGTCGTATGCGGATAGTCACGCTCGGGTACGTGATGTTCGCTGTCTACGGGCTCATCGTGTTTCTCGAGTATCCGTTGCTTCCGTATTTCCCGTACGCGACGCTCGAACTGCTTGAACACGGGAGTGCGATTCTGATCCTTGGTGGCCTCCTGGCGTTCTTCGTCGCTTTGACGCGGGACTGAGCAATGTCGGATCCGGATCTCGAACTGGCCTCTCGGCGGGAAATCTACCAGCGGATAGCCGACACGCCGGGCGTTCACTTTCGTGCGCTCCTCGACGAGCTCAAGTACGCACAGGGGACACTCCAGTACCAGCTCAGGTGGCTCGCCGACGAGGACCTAATCGACGTTTCGGACGACGGCAAGTACACGCGGTACTATCCAGCCGCCGAGTTCGACGAAGCCGATCGGACAGTGATGAACGCGTTGCGCCGGGAATACAGTCGCCGGATCCTCGCACATCTTCTCACTGACAGCCCGCTTTCGACGACTGAACTGAGCGAACGCCTCGACAAGGCGCAATCGACGGTCTCGTGGCATCTATCAAAGCTCGCCGAGGCCGACCTCGTCACGAAAGAACGCGACGGCCGAAGTGTGGTCTACGAGGTCAGCGATCCCGATCGCGTCAAGTACCTCTACACGGTTCACCGGCGCTCGTTCACGGACAAAGTCGTCGACCGTATCCTCGGCCTCTGGGACAGCTACTAATCCGGGATCGCGTTCGATGAAATCCCTCGAAGCACCAACAGACGCAACAGGAGCACGTACACGAGAAACGCCACTGAGGGCCCCAGCAGAGGACGGATGAGTCCCGTCAGGTCAGTCCCGATCGCTGCAGCATGGATTGTCCCGAACGCGAACCCAGCATATGCGAATGAGTGGACGACGCGTGGCCCCCACGGTCGCTGGAAGCGTTTCGCGTCAGTAAAGCCTAGAACTGCGACGACAAGCATGAGCAGTGCCCCCGCACCCACGGCGACGCCGCCGAGAAAGTACGGCATCGAGTATGCCGGCGCTGGAACCTGTCCGGTGACGACGAACCACGCATCAAGCACACCGAGTCCTGCGTGTAGCAACGTGACGATCATCGCGAACACGGATAATTCAATATGGATTCGTTGAGCGGCCTCGTGGAGCATTCCAAATGACTCCGTGTTGTAGAGAATGCCCGTGAGAACAGCCAGATACAACGCCGGATACGTCACGAGTGCGGCACCTCGGTCGAGGAGCCAAACGAGTTGTGACATTACGATGCCCCCGTCGTTTCGACGACATCAGGACAGCCGTCCGCGTCTTGGAATCCGTTTTTCGTTTCCGGTCGTGTTGGACACTTGTCGGCGGAGTCGTTGATACTATCGCCGTCGTAATCAGCTGGGGCCTGTCTCGTTGAAACGGTCTGGTCGACAAGGTCGCTTTGTTTTTGTTCGGTCGCTTGGGCGGCACGCACGTCTCCGATCTGCCAAAGAGCAGGGACAGCCACCACTAAGACGACCATCGCCACGACGGTAATTCGTTGCTTATGTGTCCAGGACATGTGTCTCAAACCCTTCTGTTGGGTGAAAGACGCCGTCGTGGATGATGAGTGCCTCCAGACCCTCCCATTCTGATGCTAATTCGCGTGCCTTAGCAAGTGGGAGTGCTGCGATGGTTGTCGCCAGGGCGTCGGCTTCCATACAGTCCCGGCGCACCACGACAGTGACCAATTCATGACGAGAGCCGAGGGATTCAGTGGTTGGATCGTAGACGTGGTCAGTCCCGTTTCGCGATCGTCGGTAGCCGCCGGACGTTGCGACGTACCAGTCCGTGTCGAGGATCTTCAGCGGTGTGTCGTCGCCGTACGGACTCTCGATGGCAACCGGGCCTGTCGGTGGAGACATATCCCCGCCACCACTAACGAACCCACGTCGACCAACACCGCCGAGTGCCTCGCTTGCCCGGTCAACAATGTACCCTTTGGCGAGGCCATTGAGATCGAGTTTGATGTCAGTAGTGACATGGGACCCGCTGGTCCGGACAGTCCCGGTATCGAATCCGTCTGGTGGTGTTTCGCTGTCACCACGCAGGAATGTTTTGAGTTCGTGTTCGAGGCGGCCTTGATAAATATCGAACACCCCGTCGGTCCGGTCGTTGTATTCGAGCCCACGCCGGACGATACGCGCGATGTGTTCGTTCGCGATTTCCCCTTCACGGTTGAGTTGACTGACGGCACTCATCTCATCGAAGGCGTTCAGCTGTGCTTCGAGTGATTCAGCCGATTCTTGGGCCGCGGTTGCCGCAGTCTCGGCCCGAATGCCTGTCGCCTGAATCCGAAACGTCGTGTCACAACACTCGAACTCGCGGTGGGTGTCCCCGAACCGTTCGCACACTGATGCGAGCGATCTCGTCATCTCGGTCACTCGTCCTCTTCGTGTTCGTCGTGTTCCTCTTCGTATTCCTCCTCCTCTTCGTGGTCGTCGTTTTCTTCGTACTCCTCGTGTTCCTCGTCCTCGTAGCCGGACTGGGTCTGGACTGCTGGCGTGAAGTCCTGATTCGGCGTCGGCACATCCGCAGCGACCTGTTGTGATACGTCCGACGCCGTCGAACCAGGTGAGTCAGTTTGGTCGCCAGCCTGCGCGAGGCCGCCACCGGGCAGAGTAAGGGCCCCGGCGACACCAGCCGTAAGGAGCGCACCTACGAGCGTGAAGGCGACGAGTTTGTTTTTCGGGACGGGAACGCGCATGGTTAGCTGTCCCTCGGTTTAGAACCGCTAGCTTTGACGTGTCGGTCGTTGCGTTTTGCCATTGCAAATAGAGGGTTGAGACAGCCTTAGTAAGTCGTTCGCGTCCAACCCTCGAATCTTCGTACAGTTATCGAATCGGTTCAGAGCGCGAGGTGGGTTCTGAGTATATATGTGACTTCGTTATCGAGCAACTGGCAGTCTGGCGATTCGCCGCATTGTCTTTCGACGAATCTCCCGAAACCACGCATTATAGCCCCGCTAAACTCGGTGTAGTCTCAACTTCAGTTTCAGAATTCCGTATAGCAATATATCCTTTATCAACACCGACAGAGCCAATAATTGCACTATAGAGGGTACTGAAACACCGAAATTCTGGTTTTGTAGATAGGTTTGTATTAGAATAATAAGCACCACCAGTTTTACCCGGACCGCCGCTGTACGGGAAGCATGGATCGGCTTCCGCCTGCATACGACGCTACTCCCGGGGATGACGCCCTCGAAGCCGCCATCGAGAAACGACTCGTCGATATCGACTCCGGGCGCTACCGAACAAACGTCGCGAGCGTGCTACGGAAGTTCGCAACGTGGGCTCGGGACCAGCATACCATCTCCAGTCCCGAGGATATCGACGACGACCTTTGTCGGCAGTACGCTCGTGACCTGGCCCGGGCCGACGATAGAGACAATATCTCGCCGGAGACCGCCCGACGCTACTTCGCCTACGTCCGCTCGTTTCTCACATGGGCCGTCTACGAGGGCCTGATCCCGACGAACCCAGCCAAGACCAACCACGCCGAAGGACCACTTCCCACCGACGAGACTGAAACAGACCAACAGTACTGGACGGCACGCGACCGCGATGCTATCTGCGCTACTGCGACCGCCCGCGTCGACGACGCCGGCGAAAGCGACGACGTCGACCGCACGGCGGCATACCGCGACCAGGCACTCGTCTTCCTACTTGCATACTCAGGAGCCCGGAGTGCAGAACTGGTTGCTGTCTCTGATGACGAAGAGCGGAACGGCCTGCGGTGGCGGCACGTCAACCTCGAAGCCGGTACGATGCAGGTGTTCGGCAAGAACCGCACCCGCGAGTCTGCGCCGATCCTTGACGATGCTATCCGTCCACTCCGGCGGTGGAAGCAGCTTCGAGAGCCCGACGAGAATGCAGCTGTGTTTCCCAGACTCGACAACGCGGCAAAAGCACTTGACCCGACGCCGTCGATCACAACCCAGTCGGCTCGGGATATCCTCGCCAAACTCTGTGAGTGGTCTGAGTACGATTTCGATGAGCCGCTGAAACCCCACGGCGCTCGCCGTGGCCTCGGGCGAGAAATCTATCGCGAGAGCCCACAGCTGGCGCAAGATGTACTCCGTCACAAATCGATCGAAACGACCCATGAAGGGTACGCTCAGGAGGCCGCAAAACGCACGCGTGACGAAGCGAACGATATCATATCCAGTGAGGAGACCAACTAACGTGGGCTGTACTGTGATAACTCGGTTAACAAGGAGATTTATTTCATGACTTCTGGGAGGAACTACCTGCTCAATAGGTGTGCTTACCGAACTGGTGATTCAGTCGAATATCGATGGAACAAATCTCATGAGGATGTTTCTATGACACGCTCAGAGATACCAAAGAGAGAATAGCCAACTTGATTGAGAGACAGGGGTTTGGTAATGTATAGAATCGTGGATCTAATTCGCGTCCTGATAGTTACAGCCGACAAGGAATTTGCCACCGCCTGTGAATGTGTGCTTCCCGATCACGGCGATATCCGGGTCATATCTGCAATGTCGGTCAGAGAGGCTATTGATATATTGGGAAGGGAGACACAGGTTGATTGCATTGTCAGCGATCACGACCTGCCAGATACGGATAGCGTCGCGTTTCTTGAAGCTGTGCGTGCGCAGGATCCAACACTCCCGTTTATCCTATGCACAAATGAGGGAAGCGAAGCGGTTGCCAGTCGTGCCATTTCTGCTGGTGTCACCGATTATATGGTCAAAGAACGCCACGAGAATCCGTGGGATCACCTTGCGACACTCATCACCAATGCAGTCAGATACTACCGCAACCAGCGTGATATCGTCGATACAGAAGCACGAGCCAAGACACTCCTCAACGCTGCACACGATATCATTGTCATCGTTCGGGACGGTGAAATAGCGTATCTCAACGATAGTGGAGTAACTGACATCTACGGCGGCGACCGCGGTCAGATATCGAACGACTCTGTAGCGGATGTGCTCCTCTCAGACGACGGCACTTCTATCAGTTCTCTCCTTGATGCAGTACAGTCCGGTTCTCGGACTCTTGACCACCGTAACGGGAAACTCATCGCTTCCAATGGAGTACATATTCCAGTTGAGATTACCGCAGCCAAAGTGATGTGGTCCGAAACACCGGCAGTCATTCTCATTCTTCGGGATGTTAGTCAACAGAAAGAACTGCGCCTCACGAATCGGGCCATCGACGAAGCGCCCATCGGCATTACGATAGCTGATGCCAACCAACCGGACAATCCGCTCGTCTACGCGAACGACAAGTTCTCAGAATTGACCGGCTATCAGGAAGAAAATGTAGTCGGACAAAACATTCGATTTCTCCAAGGTGAGAACACCGATCCTAGTCCAGTCGCCGAGATGCGTGAGGCCATCGACGCTGAAGAACCCGTGACTGTGGAACTGCAGAATTACCGCAAAGATGGGACGGAATTCTGGAACCGCGTGACAATTGCGCCGGTTACCGACGGTACGGGCGAGGTCACAAACTACATCGGGTTCCAGGAGGACATGACCGAACGCGTCGAATCCCACCAGATGCTTCGTCGGTTCCAGCGAGCGGTCGAATCGGCTGGCCACTCGATCTATATGACCGATCCCGATGGCACTATCACGTACGTAAATCCAGCCTTCGAGCGGGCCACAGGTTACGAAAGCGAGGAGGTCGTTGGCCAGACTCCGCGTATACTCAAATCTGGCGAGATGTCCGACGAGTACTACGAGCGATTGTGGTCGACAATCTCCAGTGGAGACGTCTGGGAGGAAGAGATTCAGGACCAACGGAAGTCAGGTGATGTGTACTATGCGCACCAGACGATTGCACCATTAACTGACGACAATGGTGAAATCGAGGCGTACGTCGCCATTCAGCAGGATATCTCCGATCGTAAAGAGCGGGAGTTCAAGCTTCGACAGTACGAATCTGCGGTTGAAGGTGCCGAGGAGTTGATCGCCGCAATCGATGAAGAAAAGCACTATCTCTTTGCTAATGAGGCATACTGCGAGTTCCACGGCCTCGATACCGAGTCGCTGACCGAGCTGGTGCTCAGCGATGGCATTGGCTCAGATATCTACGAGACGGTCGAACCCTACTTGCAGCAAGCGTTCGACGGCGAGAGAGTCCAATACCGGATGACGCGAACACGGCCGGCACGAGCAGACCGCACGTTTGACATCCGATATTACCCGCTCAAAGACGACACTGGTCACATCGAAGGAGTCGTTGCGACGATGCATGATCTGACTGAACAGATCGAGCGGGAACAACATATTGCGTCCCTTGATCGGATGCTACGGCACACCCTTCACAACGAGTTGAACGTGATCCTGGGTCACGCGGAGGTGATTCAAGATCAGGGCTCAGATCAGGTAGCGAAATTAGCTATGACGATTGAAAAAGTAGCCGATCGCATCCTTGAACAAACTGACAAGCAGCGCGAAATCGTTGAAATTCTGTTAAACCCATCGGATCCAACCTACCTCAACCTCGCCGATGTTGTGGATACCGCTGTCAAACGAGTGATGACGGAGTATCCAGACGTAGAGATTACAGTCGAAGTCCCGGCGGACGTACAGCTACTATTGATCCCTGAGTTACAACGGGGCATCGAAGAACTCGTCGAGAACGCGATTGTACATACTGGCGACGCGCCAGCACAGGTGAGGATAGCGGCAACAAAACACGCGACGATGGTTGAACTCCAGATTATAGATAACGGGCCGGGAATCCCACCGGAAGAACGAAGCGTGATTTCAGGGGAAGACAACATCGATTCGTTGACACACAGCAGTGGGATGGGGCTGTGGTTAGTCAAACGAGTCATGTCTCGATTGGATGGCGATATCCAATTCAACGATGCTGAACCCACGGGTAGTATCATTTCACTCCATATACCAGCTTATACATAGAAACGTCCATTTGTTATATCGGTCACCTCTGAGTAGTCAATTCTTTGTCTGTACTGATCAAGTCGAAGACGCGAAAATCCGGTGTGAGAGCCGTTGTATGAAACTCTCAATGCGGATGGCTAGAACACCGTACTGTCAGCCCGCACACTCTGTGGAATACGCAGAGAGAATGTTGCGTTACTCCAGCGCAACGACATCTTCACACGTCGGACACTCCGCCCAGATACCCTCCGTACCATCGTCTTTCTCGTATTCAACCAGCAGCCACGGAGATGTGATACGCTCGTCGCAGTCTGGGCACCGACCGAGACGCTGGGTGTCATCAGACATGGAAAGGGGATGGAAGGAGCGTGTGACAGTGTTCCTTCCACGCAAAAATTGCCTATCTTCGGATATAAGCGTTTAGCCACTGCCTCGCGCTAATTAACAGAACCGTGTGCTCCGTCGTCACGGTCACACCCACCCAACCGCTGGGCAGTATAATGGAGAGTCCTACTCGCCGTCTTCCTCGCCTGCCTCGTCTTCCCCTGGCTGAACATCCCGAAGCCGGCCACCGATCTCCTGCTCGTACTCTTCCAAGAGCTTGTAGAACTCTGCAATCGTCTCCGCAGCAGTCTCACCCTTCGACTTGATGGTCACTCTGTCTTGATCGCGAGTGTCAGTGCCTCGATCCAACCGTGCTTCCATACTGCATCCAAAGTCCGTTCGTTCGACCTTTTCAACCGAGTCTGGAGCCGTGTCTGGCTCTGTGTCTGATTCTTCTGACATGGTTTCCTCGGGACGCTCTCACTGGAACGCCCCGCACCCGACTGGGGCACACAAAACAGCCGTCAATCGCTGCCCCCGAACGCACCCAGACTGGCCTGCTCACTCGGAACGGACACCGTAGCCGGTGGTGTTCGATCTTCCGAGCCCGTGTCTGTCCCCTGAGTTGGGCTGGACTCGTTCTCCGCCTCGACCGTATTCTCGAAGGCGTCGGTCACCCACTCGTGAAGCTCCTCAACTTCCTCGTCGTCGAGTTCGCGAACACTCCCACCCAGCGAAGAGTACGACGTCTGCCACGCTCGCTGGAACTCGACAGTCAGCGAGTCGCCCTGAATAACGTAGGCATCCAGATTCAGGAAACAGCAGTTCAGCGCCGTCATTCGGGCACACAGTGGGTCCCTGTCTTGCCCGACAAACAGTGCGTCTGGCTGCTTTCGACCGGCGACCAGCAGTGTTCGACCGCTCCCACAGGCCGGGTCAAGGACCGTCTGCCGGTCCTCGGTATCGCTCTCGTCTCCGACGCCGGCGATCTCAGCCATCGTCTCGCAAACAGAGTGGGGCGTGAAGTGTTGGCCGAACGCATCGCTGGACAGTCCGTACTCCTCGTAAACAGCACCCAGAACGTCAGCGTCAGTGGCCGCCATCCGTTCTTGGAGCTGGCCGAACGCCTTGGCGAAGAGGTCGACCGACCGCTGCCCGCGTGGGTGGTCCATATCACCGCGCTCGCGATAGTTGTCGACGATCTCCAGATACGGGTCGTCTCGGTCCTGCAGTGCGAACAGCATGAGGTTGACCCAGTCTCGGAAGACCGTGTGCGCGCTGTGCCCGCGCTGGCGGATTTCCTCAAGCGTTTCAACAATCTCGTCGACGTCGATCTGTGGCGAAGCCATGCTCTCTCAGCCACCAGAGAGGCACAAAATCTGGCCTGCCGACAGTCGTGAATCTGGTCAGTTGTAGTACTTATTCTCCCAGTCGCACCGGGCTTGAATCTCTCGACGCCCACGATTGGTGATTATGTAGCCATTCGTCCGTCCGTCTTTCTTCCCTTTCTCGACGAGACCTTTGTCGATGAGCGTATCCAGATTTGGATAAAGTCGGCCGTAATGAATCTTCTTCTCGTAATATTCTTCAATTTCGTCTTTGATTGCGACACCAGCGGGTTTGGATTTCCCAGCAACTACGAACAATAAGTCTCGTTGAAATGCTGTCAGGTCGTGCATATTCGCGGTTACAATATTACATATATGAGCATATTGGTATGAGAGCGCCGTTTTCACTCCACGTCGTACAGGTCCTCAACCCCCCGTCGGTAGTAGTCCTGGCTGGAGTCTGGAACTGGATCAGCCTCCTCCAGATGCTTCGCGATGATGCTGGTAAACTGCTTGGGCGGCTTCCAACTGTCATCAATTTCGCGGGCCTCCAACTGCCTCATGACCGCATACTCACCGTCGGCGGTAACGTACAGAACGCGAATCCCCGGCTTCTCGCTCAGCGGGCCTCTGAGTAGCTTCCCCGTTCGTGTATTGACCAGCCACTCAAGCAAGAGCCCAGCCCGACACTGGATTGCGTACAGTTGCACCTCATCTTCTTCGGGAGATTCTGTGCGACCGTTGTCGGCCCACGACTGGGGCAACGACCGATTCTCAGTTTCATCTTTCCAGCGCCACTTCAACTTTTTCGGCCCGGTAGTCCCTCGTCGGTATCCACTACTCATTGTTGGATTCTCTCAGCCACTAGAGAAACACAAAATCCGCTCTGTATCGCCTCTATAGCAACTCTTTTGCTGTTTGAGAATATATGTATTAGTACGAGGACTCATCATGAAAACAGCCGAGTCCCCCACTACGACTAGCGAGTGTTCGCCCCCAGACCAGTGGATATCCCGCCAGCCCGGCGGCACCCGCGATCTTGACTTCCAGCAGATCCGACAGCGTCGGTCAGCAACGTGGAACGCCGCCCTCGATGCCAGTGTCGACGTAACGAAGGGCGGTCGCCCGGACCTGTTTCTCGTCTCCGTCGACGACGACTGTCCTGTGAACTGCTCGCTGGCCGAGCATCCCAACGGGACCCACGCCGGCTGGTGCAGTTGCGAAGTCTTCCAGGCGACGACCGTCTGCCCGCATCTCTGTGTTCTCCGCCAGCACGCTGCCCTCGGCGATTTCGACCTGCCGATGCGAGACCAGACCTGAAGCACAGCTCAGTCGTCGCCCATCGAGATGCCGGCCAGCGGTCGAACGTCGACGCGCCCAGCCCGGTCGTGGTCAAGACACTGGCACAGTCGTTCTCGAACCGTCGCCTGCGAACACGGCTCGATATCAACACCCAATCGTGGGTCGTCTCGAATCTGAACGTACTCTGCGTCGACGTCCAACGGCGTGTGCTCGACCCGGCACCATATTGTCGTCGCTCCAGCCCGGTATAGATCAGTCACGTACCGAGCAGCCACCGCTTCGTGACGAAGTTCGACGAGGACTCGTTCGACAAACGATGCGACTTTCGTTGGCGACCGTGGCGCTGGGACCGACGCAAAAACACTCGAAGAGTCGTGCTGTGCCGCCGATTCTGGAGTATCAGTAACTGACATATGTCTCACTCAGGACGTGCTTGCTGGCTCGCCCTGCACCCTCGCCGGGGCACGCAAAACAACGGTCGCGAGCGGTCACGCAACGATATGCTCCTCGATCTCTTGGAACCACTGCCGGGCCGTCGTAATATGCACATCCAGTGGCTCGCAGATCGTCGCTTGTGTGAGCCGGATGTCTGACTCCTGACCAGCGAGATATAGAGCGCCGGCTGCGACTCCATCCGGTCGTCCGTTGACCGCTGTTGACTCGGTTGCCTGTTCTGCGAGTTCGAGCGCCCGCTGGCGAATGTCCGGGGCAACGTCGAATGGAAGGTCCGAACAAATCCGCGCCACCCAGTCCACCGGGAGCGACACCGGAATCGGGAGGTCAAGTTCTGTCAGGAACGTCCGGTAGCAGTTCCAGATATGCGATGCAGAACACCGGGCAACATCGGCAACCGTCTCCATCGTCACGAGGCCGTTGCATCGGCAGGCAGCGTATACAGCGGCCGCTGCACCGCCCTCAATCGACCGTCCGATCAGGAGGTCTTTTTCCTGTGCCTCCCGGAAGAACGTGGCTGCCTGCTCTTTCACCGCCTTGCTCTCAGACAGCGCACTCGCGATGCGTCGGATTTCACCAAGCCCGTGAGCGAGATTCCGGTCGCGCTTGCTGGTGAACTTCGACCGGCCGTGGAGTCGTCGCTGGCGAGCAAGCCGTCGACGCCGTCTCGGAGAGATGTCTGCACTCTCGACGCTCCCGATGTTCGTCGACAGGCCTTGGTCATGCCGAGTGGCTGTTCGGGGTGCGCCCGTCCGTTTCTGTTCCTCCTTGTCGTACGTCCGCCACGCTGGCCTGCGGTCGATCCGGTTTTGGTCGGTCACCAGGCCACAGTCCTCGCAGTTCGTTTCTCGCCCGGTGCTGTCGAGTTCGCCGCCACACTCGGGACAGCCCGGCGTAGCTGCAGACAACGCCGTCTGGACAGTTTGTGAAGACATATTTCGAGACATCCTCTCACCTGACCCGAGGGGCAGAAAACACGCTGTGGCGCCCGGTTAGGCGTCTGGCAGTTTTCCATCCGGGCGAGGGACTCGCTTGGCTTCGATCTCGATCTCGACCCGGCGACGGTGCTTGCATCGCTCGGCCTCATCGGGACAACTGCACGTCTCCTCAAGAACATCCACCTCGTACCGGCTATCTGACGCTGAATGAACCTCGTAGCGACCAGGCTTTGCGAGGAAGGAAACGTCGATGTCTTCCTGCTTCGCTCGTTTCGTGCGCGGTTCGTCCTCGGAGGTGACAGCCAAGGGGTCCTCGTTGGGGTCCGTGACGCCGCCGTCGTCGAACCGGACCTGCATGACTCCGCCGTCAGCGACTGCTTTGCTGGGTTCGCCGTCGACGTGCAACCCGAACTGGTCATCGAGAGCGTCGTCGTCAACCCACTGCGGGATGGGGCGCTCGCCGGTCGCGAAGGCGACTCGCTTCTGGTGCTTGCACTCCTTGCCGGGGTTGAACTGCTTCCACTTGCACTCACAACTCTCTGTCCGAGTGTCGACAAGGTACTCTGAGCCAGACCCGGAGTTGACCAAGAAGAGGTTGTCGGCGTTTCGTGCGCGACCAACCGAGTCCAACACGGTCATGACTTCGGTCAGCGCCCGAACGGTACGGCTGTTCGGGCCAGCCTCCTCCATTTCATTCTCGTCGATGCTGCCGTCGTCGCTACGGGATTCTGTGGTAGCCATGAATGACAGGCGGCACGCCCTCTGTGGGACGCCCCTCACCCCGCTGGGGCACAGAAAATTCGGCGACTAGAGTCTGTGCAAGCGTAATTCTATTCCCGGACAGGAGTAGTCAGTTCAGGAAGCACACGTACCGTGATGAGTGGTGACTTCTATGAAAACCAATCAGAAGGTCGGTGAAATATGCAGAGGACAAAATATGTATGCAGCACAGCAGCCACATTTCGTTCACGCTGAAGCCAGAGGAACGGCTGGCGAGTCGGTCTGCGAGTATATTCGGTTGTTGTCTATTGGATGTCAGCAAATTCTACGTTCTCGAATTCAAAACGGGCACCTCCATTGGCCCTATCAGTAACCGTGACTTCCCAGCCGTGTGCTTCAGCTATCCGCTTGACAATCGCCAAGCCAAGCCCTGTCCCGTCGCGTTCAGAAGTATAGCCTGCTTCAAACACGGTATCACGGTCGTCCTCTGGAATTCCTGGGCCATCGTCCTCAACATAGAATCCTGTCCCGTCATTCCGGCCGATAGTGATTGTCACATTAGCAGTTCCATGTTCGACAGCATTGCGGAACAGATTCTCAAACACGTGTTTAAGCCTATTAGCGTCGCCGCTGACCGTTAGTTCCTGTTTGAAATCAAGCGTCGCCTCTGCTGTATCCACGGCTTGCCAACAATTACCTGCTACTTCAGCCAGTGAAACGGCCGCCATATCCCCGACAGCGTCTCCCTTCCGGGCAAGTGTGAGTGTATTTTCAATGATTTGTTCTATACGATCCAGTGAGTCTGCAACCACAGCCAATTGCTCAGCTACCTTCCCGTCACACATTTCCTGCAAAAATGTGGTCCGACCAAGAGCAACAGTAAGGGGATTTCGCAGGTCGTGTGAGATGAGACTCGCAAATTCGTCAAGGCGTTCATTCTGTTGTTCAAGTTTTTCCTGATACGCTTTGCGATCCGTTATATCGACAGAGTAGCCCAAGAGCCCAGCAATAGTACCGTCTTTGTCGTACCAAGGGACCTTTGAGGTCAGTAGCCATTTGTCGAGTTCCTCGTTGTACTCTTCTTTGTCGATAATGTGATGTTCGCCGTGGATTACACGCCTGTCCTCCCGCAACGATTCAATACAGAACGCTTCTTTACCACTCCCGTCAACTTCCAATTCGTGTTTACCTTTGTACTCATCCGGGTTATCAACAAGTGCAGAACTCGTCCATAGGTGACGACATTTTCGGTCTTTGACAAATAGGTGGATTGGAGAGTACTCAAACAGCGTATTGAGCAGTTCCTTATGTCGAGAGAGTTCTTTTTCGCGCTCTTTGCGCTCGGTTATATCTTGGAGTGTCCCCCGAACCCCAACTATCTCCCCATCCTGATACCACGGTTCGCCACGTGTCCGTACCCACCGCACCTCGCCATCATTCCTGACAATACGTAGTTCTAAATCATACGGTTCTCCATCAGCGGTCACCCTCTCAAATGCGTCTCGAATGGTATCTCGGTCATCCGGGTGGTAGAAACTGAGGCCATCCTCAACCGTCGGTTGATACTCGAATGACTTACCGTGGATTCGATACACCTCATCTGTCCATCGGAGTGACTCCGTCCGCATGTCAACCTCCCAGCCACCAACATTTGCTACCTCTTGTGTCTGTGTGAGAAATTCCCGCTGCCGGGCTAGTTCCCGTTCTCTGTTCCGGAGGCTTTCTTCAGTTTGGAGCTGATTCAGCGCCGTTTCCGCGTTCTTTGCCAGTATTTTAATCAAAGTCAGGTCATCGTCTCGGAAGGCCTCAATTTCAGTATCTGAGGCCAGCAGAACGCCGTGGTTGCCAAGCGGGATCGCTAACTCACTTCTGAGCACTGTCCCCTCGTTGAACACATTGTCTGCTTCTTCCAGGTTGTTACAAACCTGTGTTTCTCCAGTCTGGAACGCTGTCCATGCGATTCCGGCATCAAGTACTGGTGCATCTCCGATCAAGTCTTGACTCGTTTCAGAAACGCTGGCCGGAACAAGCCCATCAACCGACTCATTATAAAAATGGACGCCGTTCATTTCGTACCCAATTGATTGGTCAGCTGTTCGGGTAACAATATCCGCAATATCCTCGGGCGTTAATGCGGATACCATCTCACGAGTGGCATTGTGTAAATCCCGGAGCTTGTGCTTGTACTCCCTGCGCTCGCTGACATCCTGAATAACACCAACAAAATACTCCTCCCCATCAATTGTATCGAGAGACGCAGTTGCCGAACCCCAGAAACGCTCCCCAGAAGGGCTCTCAAACTCAAGCTCGAAGTCATGAACTTCCCCCTTCGCCTGTATTTTTTCATTGAACATCTCCCGTGCTTGAGGGTCTGCATAGAGATCAGCCGGCGAGTACTGCTTAGCCTTCTCTTTCGATTCGAGGCCGAACATCTTGACCATACCTTGGTTCACGTATTCGAATTTGCCCTCACTGCCGGGTGCATTTTGTCCAACAGCGATAGGTAGCGTCTCGATGATTTGTTCATAGCGCTCAAGCTCAATTTCGCGTTCCTTTCTCTCAGTAATATCGCTAAAAAAGATTGAAAGACCACCCGTATCGGGAAACACACGGACTTCGAACCAGCAACCAACAGATTCGTTATACCGCTCGTATTGGAGCTTTTGGTTAGTGTGTAACGCTTTCTCGATTCGGTCCTGAGCAATAGTATTCTGGGTTTCGGGGAATGCGTCCCAGATAACTTCACCGAGCAGTTCAGATTGGGTTTTGCCGAGTAACTCCTCAGCCTTCTGGTTGAGATATGTATACTGGAAATCAGTATCGACAGAAATAATGGCGTCGGATACCCTCTCAAGTGTTCTCTGATGCACACTTTCTTCAGGCGATTCACGCTTGCTACTCATAGACTAACAATAGTCATAGAGCGGTTTAAATCACCTGCCAACAAAATCATGTATTAAAATCACATGTTCTATTTCTTGAATTCCATCAGGAATAGAAACCACCAGTCAATAGTCTACTCAAAGCTGTACAATCTCTGCACAAGATATGCGACCTGTATCTTCCATCTAGGTATAAATACCATTCTCATCTGGTGGTTTCTTTATTGATCAGTTTGCACACTTGCTGAGCGGGCGTTGCAGCCAGCACCACGGCCAAAGAAACTGCCTTCTCGCCGCCTGTCAGAGTTCGGTCGCCTGCATCTGCTCGTGGGCGTCGGGATTGACCACCGGGATGACGCCCTCGATATCCTCTTTGCCGTACTCCTCACGAATCAGGTCGTGGATATCGTTCGCGAGAGCAACGGCCTCGTCTTGCGTGTTGGAACTCGCCTCGTTCTCAGGAAAATCTGCTGGCCCGACACCCTCCACGACGATGAACAGGTGGTCGTCACTCATTTTCGACCGCCTCGACGAGCAGCGTCGTTTCCGGCAGGTCGTCGCGAGAGGTCGACAGGAACTTGGACGTTTCTAGCGTTTCCTCGATCAACTCAACCAGTTCCTCCGAGACATCGCCAAAGTGAACGATGGCGTCGGGATCGGGGTAGTTGTCGTACTGCTGTGCAGCCGTCTTGTCCGTCTTGTTCTTACTCATGATCGGTCAGCAGAGCGCCCTCTATGGAACGCCCCTCACCCCGCTGGGGCACAGAAAATACACGGCGGCTCGTTCCCGGCCATCCGATTCATCGCGATGAGCCTTACCTGCCTCCAGAAGCGGGACCGCCGGACCGGCCTGCCGGTCCAAGGTGGAGCGTGTCCCCCGAGCGCTTGCGCTCGGGAACCGTGAGCATGAGAGTGAGTGAAAGAGTGGCTGGTACGGCTCCTCGATTATTCCGCGATTACGTTCCCGTTCTCGTCGATGGCGTACCTGAGTGGGTACACGTTCCCGTCGATATGCGTAGCCTTCTTCGGCAGCGTCTCGTTCAGCCACGCTTCGCGGTCGGCGTCGGTTTGGATGTCCTCGTTGGGCTGATGCACACTGAACAGGTCCATGCTCACCCAGCGATTGACCGTCAGCTCACCGGACGGGGAATACACCTTCACCCGCTCCTTTTCAGCGTCAACACCGACGACGGCGAGTGCAGACGTGCCCTCGGTCGTTTTCAGTCCATCACCGATATCCACGGCATCAGGGTCGATATCGAGGGCGTCGCACTGCTGTACAGCCGTCTCGTCTGTCTTGTTTTCACACATAGTCGGTAGGCAGAGCTCCCTCCGTGGGACGCGCCTCACCCCGCTGGGGCACAGAAATTATGCGACGGCTTGCTTCTCGGAATCCGATTCATCGCGACGGATCTCCCGTGCCCGCTCTCGAAGGCGAGACTGGACTGGCGTCCGGTTCTCGTGCTTGTTCTCGTATGCGAGATACCGCTTGACCGTCTCCATTGAGTGCATACAGTTGATGCCGGCGACGATTGGCTGGAGATGGTCGGCGTCCAGCAACCGCTCTGGCGGGAGTTTGTCGAGGATTGGGTCAGGAGTGTCGCTCATGAATCCTCCTCTCGGAAGTCATCGAGTGTCGTCCTGCACCTGTACCGACAGCCCGGGTAGTGAGCCAGAAGCGTCTCGTCGACGGCCTCCCAGAAGCCGATTTTGTGTGGTGCAACCGACTGCCAGAACCGGGCGCGTGCCAGTGCTGCCCCAACTCGCTGGCGTTCCTCACGACGCCACTGCTCGCGCTCAATCATCGCCATGCCGACGCTCCCTCCGGTCTGTCTGCCATGTACGAACTGGCAAGCTCCAGCCCAGCATCGAGTGTGCTTCGCGTCCCGACTAGTTTGGTCGCCCGTTCGAGCGTCCAGCCAGCACCGCTTCGTTTCAGCAAGACTGTCGCTCCGGTGTCGGGGATGTGCCAGCCGATCGTGTCGTTGCCAGCGGCGAGAAATTCCCATTCGCCCGCAACGGCCTCCTGTGCCGCGCTCTGTGTGTCAATCAGCGCATCCGAGCGTGGGCCACCAGCACCGAAGTCGCCCAACGTGGCCGTTCCTGCTGCGTTCATGCAGCGACCTCCCGGCGGTCCCAGCCAGCGAGTTCGGCTTCGATGGCGCTGATGATGGTCGCAACTTGTTCCTCTAGCGTGTCTACCTGCTCGCCGTCGACGTCCAGGAGCGAGCGAAGTTCGAGTACGTCCGGGAGGTCGATGCTGTCTGATCGCCGGGCCACCGCACGGAGGACAACTGCTTCAACATCGGTGCTGTCGGGCTGTCTTCGAACAGTCGCCGTGATGGACTCGACGAACTGCGAGGTGGGTGGCTGCGACAGGTCTTCCGAACGACGGCAGGACATATTTCGAGACATCCTCTCACCCGCCAGGGGAACACAAAATTGGGGCTCGTTGTTGCTGTGGGTGAGGCTTTCTACTTACTGCGTTGGCTGAAATACCTGCTCAATAAAACTGCCAATGTACCGCTGTAGATGCTATCAGATTTCGGTATTATTCACACGGGCCTGCTGAATTGGGGACGTGAATCTACCATCTTTCCGCGAGAAATCGATAGAATTTGTGCCGCGATGCGATCAGGACTTACTCGGTTACTTCCGTTCTTTGCAGATTGTAAGAATACGATTAGCCAGAATGGAAAAATGGTCTGTATCCGACCTTTTTTGAAAGTATTCGGTTGCCCCACGGGATCTGGCCTCACCCGCAAACTCATCGCCCCCGTGTCCAGTATACAGTATGAATGGGATATTAGGGTGGTCAAGCCGGACCTGATCTAAGAAGTCAAGACCGTTGATGTCTGGCATCTCAAAATCACTCAAAACCATATCAATAGGCCTAGTATTCAAAATATCAAGGGCGACTTCGGGATTGGTCACTCCTCGCACAGAGAGGCAGTCTCGCTCGCGTTCAAGATAAGTCTCGACAAGTGAAAGCCATTCACTGTCATCGTCGAGGTACAAAACTAATACTACATCTGATGATGAGTCTGACACGACTGCCTACCGCTTCTCGGCGGATGGTGGTGTAATCACGATTCTCCCGTCTTCCTTGAGAACTACATGATGGTCAGCATACTCGAAGGAGACGGTTATCTCGGTCTGAGACTGACTGTTCGTGTTGGTCTCGACGAGCGCATTTAGTGCCTCGGCATCCAAAACAGACTGGAGGGGAGGAAGGCTGAGTGGATCTGTCTGGCTTGCTTCTGCAACGGCGTAGACCACCGCTACCGCGGGTTGCAGCGCACAACCATCGAACTCTGCCCAGCAGGTTCCAGTTTCCCTATTAAATGTCATGTGGCCGTGCGCAACCGGCTCTCCGCCCGGCGACTCGCTCTGTTTTGTTGGTGAGTCCATTCAGTATACTGAAGATTAAGTGACTGTATCAGTCTTGGTTTTTCATGTGAAACATATTGATAACAGGGAGGTCACTCAGTATTGATTAGTGTACTTTTGATAAGCTGGTTGACGCCCCGGCGGAGGCGGGACCCGAATGCTTGGCCAGTAATCTCGAATTCGCTTGCAAGGTCAGCCAGTGACACCTCTCGTGGTGACTGAAAATAGCCGCGATTGTGGGCCAAGACCAGTGCCTCTTGTTGCCCGTCAGTCAAGCCGTATTCCTGTCCAACTGTGGCCGAGGAGAGGGTCTGAATAGACGTAAGTGAAATTAGAATATCGTGGTCGCGGCAGTAGTCTTGGAGTCTCGTGATGGCGGCATGGGTCTCACCACGGACTTCAAAGGTCCACGAGTCGGCTGTCCCGGTTCCCGAAACAAGCGTCCCGTTCATCTCACTGATGGCTCGGAGGAGCCCGTACTTCTCTGACTCCCATTCAATACGGAGCAAGTACGCTCCGTTGACCTCGTCGAGTTGTTCGATGCTTTTGACAGCAGATGCTTGGTTCACGCCAGTGAGAACTGACGAAATGTCGCTTTGACTCAGCCCTCTGATCCAAATATAGGGAATGAGTGCTGGTTGAGTGGGAACGATGCGCTCAAGCTCAATGTCTGCCTCTGGATACCCTCGAAAGAGTGTACCCAGCGGAAACGTGTCTGCTTGAACTGTGAACTTGGCTATCGTCGACATGCAATGGACTACGCGCTGATACCTGATAAGCGACAACTCAAGAGACGGAATTCGGTTCTATCGGCTTCGATTGACACGCACAGAACCCGTGAAATCAGCATGAAACAGGTCTAACCAACCGAAACTCTGTGACGATACACTCTCTGTATTTCGCACCGTATTTTTAACGCCGTGTCGGTAGGTTGGCGCTCGGGGTCAGTCAGTGAGTCATCTGTACTGCTCATTAGCGGACCAGACCTGCCGGTTTCGTGGAACTACCGCCGGCTACCCAATCCACCCGCCAATCTCGACCTGTGTACTGTCTGCCGGAGCATCGCCTGCTGTCTTCGGAGCTGAGTCAAACGGAGGCTCGACGAGACACGGCAGTACATCGTCGTATGTCCGGTCGGGGCGTTTCACACAGTCGAGCGTGATGATAGGACTACACTCACTGCAAGAGTGCGTTGCCCCGTCGAAGCCGTTGATACTCACCGACCAGGAGATGATACTTGCGAGCCGATACGTCTCCGCTGCTGGACGACGAGAACTGGCAGACCGGCACCCTACAGCTCCACAGACATCGCAGGTAAGCAGATGGTCTCGATCTGCCTCGTGGAAGAGCGAAGCGGCCTGCTCGACGTTGTCTCGGTCCTGAAGCGCACACTCCCGACAAATGGTGAACCGGAACACGCCGTCTTCTCGGTCGACCTCGTCGGGCCACCGGACATAGGTGTACGCTTCGCCGGAGATATCAGCCTTGTCTCCACAGAACCGACAGCACTCAGCCGTTGCCTCGGGCTGGACGTCGGTCACTGAGACCACCGTGCAAGTGTTGACTGCTCGCGAGCAGTGTCCACGGGGCAGAGAAACCGCCATTTATACCGTTCACGAATCGGC